>NZ_BBJR01000049.1 GCF_000739875.1 Comamonas aquatica NBRC 14918 | reverse complement strand
GTTGCAGTCAGTCGCTTGATTAAAAAAGCGCCTTTTTACTAAAGGCGCTTTTTTAATCGGTAACGATTCCAGGTTTTGACCCTATCGTCTAGAGGCCTAGGACATCACCCTTTCACGGTGAGTACCGGGGTTCGAATCCCCGTAGGGTCGCCAAGTTTGAAGCACTTGATGTTGCTAAAAAGCAGTCGCAAAGCTTCCTGCCAGGAGTGGTAGTTCAGTTGGTTAGAATACCGGCCTGTCACGCCGGGGGTCGCGGGTTCGAGTCCCGTCCACTCCGCCATATAAATACCAAAGCCGCATTTATTTCGATAAATGCGGCTTTTTGCTTTGTAGCTGAGATGCCGATTTTTGTGCAACCCAAACCTCATTCAAGAGGCTTTGGGGTTGTCGCTTTGCGCCGATTAGCGTGGAGCCAGGCGAATCGCGCCGTCCAGGCGAATCACTTCGCCATTGAGCATGTCGTTTTCAATGATGTGTTTCACCAACTTGGCGTAGTCTTGCGGGGTGCCTAGGCGGCTGGGGAAGGGGACGCCTGCAGCCAGGGCATCCTGGACTTCCTGGGGCATGCCGAACAGCATGGGGGTGCCAAAAATGCCCGGGGCAATCGTCATGTTGCGGATGCCGCTGCGTGCCAGATCGCGTGCAATCGGCAGGGTCATGCCGACCACACCGCCTTTGGAAGCCGCGTACGCCGCTTGGCCGATCTGTCCGTCATAGGCGGCCACGCTGGCGGTCGAGATCAGCACGCCGCGCTCGCCCGTGGCTTCGGGTTCATTCTGGCTCATGGCCTCTGCAGCCAGGCGGATCATGTTGAAGCTACCCACCAGATTCACCGTGATCACCTTCTGGTACAGCGCCAGGCTGTGAGCGCCGTGCTTGCCCACAGTCTTTTCGGCGGGAGCAATCCCTGCACAGTTCACCAGACCCATCAGCTTGCCCAGTGCGGTCGCTTGCTGTACCACCGCCAGGCCATCGGCCTCGCTGCTGACGTCGCAGCGCACGAAGCGGCCGTTGATCTCTGCCGCGACGGCCTGGCCCTTGTCGGCCTGCATATCGGCCACCACCACCTTGGCGCCATGGGTGGCCAGCATGCGTGCTGTGCCTTCGCCCAAGCCGGACGCGCCCCCCGTGACGATGAAGACCTTGCCTTGGATGTCCATGTGTGCTCCTTATATTTCGTTGACGTAAACGTCAATTATGAGAGCGGTGACAGCGAAATACCAGCACCCAAGGTGCGTGGAGGGACATCGGTCGCGATGCGCAAATGCAGGGGTAAAAAAAAGCCCGGTCAAAAACCGGGCTTGAAGGGATCCAAGAAACGGGGGTTTCGAGAGGATCCAAGGAGACAACTGGGGACCTGAAGAACAGGTCAATGTATATATTCTAGGGTAAACCCTAGACTTTGTCTAGATGATGGATCAAAGTCTTTGCAAATCAGCTTTTACGGCTGCTGGTCGCGGCGGCCTGCGTGGCCGAAGCGGCGGTGGCGGACACGGCCTTCAGGTTGGCTTCGGCCAGATCGGAGGCTTGCTTGACCGCTTTTTGCACGCTTTCGAAGGCGTTGTTGGCGGCAGACACGGCGCTCTTCATCACGGCCACGGCGGTTTCGGAACCGGCAGGGGCGTTCTTGGCGGTCGATTCCACCAGGTTGTTGAAGCCTTGCTGGAACTCGCCAGCCTTGGCTTCCAGCGTCTTGCTCAGTTCGGTGCTGGTGCTGGTGGCGATGTTGTACAGGTGGCGGTTGTAGGCCGCGGTCTTTTCGGCCAGAGGCTGGAACAGGCTGCTTTGCAGCGCCAGCAGCTCTTGTGCGTCCTTGACGTTCAGCAGGGCCTGGGTGTGGTTGGCGGCTTCGGTCAGGGCGGCGCGCGAAGCGGCCACGTTCAGTTCCACAATCTTTTCCACGCCTTCGAAGGCTTTGGTGGTCAGGCCGAACAGGGTTTCCAGGTTGGCCTTGTGGGTAGCGATGAGTTGCTCAGGTGTGAGTGCCATGGTGATCTCCTTACTGATGAAAAGGGGGAGTGCAGCTGCACCTGAAGCTTCAAACTCTATGTTGCAGCGCAGCATGGATGTATTTTTAAGCAAGCTTCACATTGGTGCAAGCACTTTTTTGTGCAATGCAGCAAAAAAATGTATGAACGGCCACCTTTCCTGTAACTGGCTGTTTTTCTGGGTGTTTACCCGAGTCTGTCACCTCCAGGGCGGCTGCCGGGGCCGGGCGTTTGCACAATCACGGTCTATGACCAGCAAGCCCCAACTCCCTCGGCCCGCGCCCTTGCCCCGCACGGCGTTCCGGGTCTTTCGCGACATCCCCACCCGGTGGTCGGACAACGACGTGTACGGCCATGTCAACAACGTGGTGTATTACAGCTGGTTCGATACCGCCGTGAACGCCTACCTCATCGAGCAGGGGGCGCTGGACATCCACCACGGCAGCACAATCGGCTTGGTGATTGAGACCCAGTGCAACTACTTTGCCCCGCTGGCTTTTCCGCAGACTGTGCAAGCCGGGCTGCGTGTCAGCCAGCTGGGCAACAGCAGCGTGCGCTATGAAATCGGTCTGTTCGCCCAGGGGGAGGAGATGGCCGCGGCCGTGGGGCATTTCGTGCATGTGTATGTGGACAAGGCCTCGCGGCGGCCTTGCGCCTTGCCTGCCGTCTTGCGCGCCGCCCTGGAGCCGTTGGCCGCCTAAGCGTTGCCAGCATCCTTGAATTCGATAGCAGTCTGCGCCTGTGCATCAAGCGCAAACGTGGGTTTTGGTGCAGATGTTCTGCCGCAGCCAGGCCAGGGATTGGCCTACACTGTGGCTTTCGCCCTTGCGCCGCACGCCATGATCATTACCAGTCTGCTTGATACCGACCTGTATAAGTTCACCATGATGCAGGCGGTGCTGCACCAGTTTCCCGGGGCTCAGGTGGAGTACAAGTTCAAGTGCCGCAACCCCGGGGTGCAGCTGGTGCCCTATGTGCAGGAAATCCGGGACGAAATCCGGGCCCTGTGCCAGCTACGCTTCCAGGATGCCGAGCTGGCCTACCTGCGCTCGCTGCGCTTCATCAAGAGCGACTTTGTCGACTTCCTCAGCCTGTTCAAGCTGAACGAGAAGTACATCACCATCACCCCGCAAAGCAATGGCGAGATCGACATCGCCATCCGCGGCCCGTGGCTGCACGTGATTCCGTTCGAGATCCCGGTGCTGGCCATCGTCAACGAGGTGTACTTCCGCAACACCCAGCCCGTGCCCGACTTTCTGGAGGGGCGCCGCCGCCTCGATGAAAAGATCCGCCTGCTGCGGGGTGACGGCCTGGAGGGCTTGAAGATTGCCGACTACGGCACGCGCCGGCGCTTCAGCCGCGCCTGGCACGAAGAGGTGCTGCGCGTGCTGTGCGGCAAGCTGGGCACAGGCAACCAGCGTCCGGCCCCGGGCCATGGTCCCGGGCAGTTTGCGGGCACCAGCAACGTGCTGTATGCCATGCGCCTGGGCATCACCCCGCTGGGCACCATGGCGCACGAGTTCTTGCAGGCCTGCCAGGCCCTGGGCCCGCGCCTGCGGGACAGCCAGGTCTTCGGCTTCGAGTCCTGGGCCAAGGAGTACCGGGGCGATCTGGGCATCGCCCTGTCCGACGTGTATGGCATGAGTGCCTTCCTGCGCGACTTTGACCTGTATTTCTGCAAGCTGTTCGACGGCGCGCGCCACGACAGCGGCGACCCGTTCGCCTGGGGCGAACGCTTGCTGCAGCACTACCGCAACCACCGCGTCGATCCGCTGAACAAGACGCTGATCTTCAGCGATGCGCTGACCGTGCCGCGCACCATCGAGCTGTACCAGCGCTTCCATGGCCGCTGCCAGCTGGCCTTCGGCATCGGCACCAACCTGACCAACGACCTGGGCTACGCGCCGCTGCAGGTGGTCATCAAGATGACGCGCTGCAACGGCCAGCCGGTGGCCAAGCTGTCCGACACGCCGGGCAAGAGCATGTGCGAAGACAAGAAATACCTGGCCTATCTGCGCCAGGTGTTCGAGATTCCCGAGGAGACCAAAGAATGAAATATGCGCGCGCTGCCCTCGTGGCAGGCTGTATGGCGGCCTTGCCCGCCCTGGCCCAGGCGGCCGAACTGGACGGCGCCAGCCTGGCCCTGTGGTGGGCCGTGCCCTTTGCCGGCCTGCTGCTGTCGATTGCCCTGATGCCCTTGCTGCTGCCCAGCATCTGGCACCACCATTTCGGCAAGATCACCACCGCGTGGGCCCTGGCGTTCCTGGTGCCCCTGGTGCTCATGCACGGGGCGGGCGCGGCGGCGGTCAGCTTTGTGCATGCGCTGCTGGCGGAGTACCTGCCCTTCGTCATCCTGCTGACGGCGCTGTACGTGGTGGCCGGTGGCATCTACATCCGCGGCAGCCTGACGGGCACGCCGCTGCTGAACACGGCCATCCTGGCGCTGGGCGCGGTGCTGGCCAGTTTCATGGGCACGACGGGCGCCTCCATGCTGCTAATTCGCCCGCTGATCCGCGCCAATGCCCACCGCAGCAAGGTGGTGCACATCGTGGTGTTCTTCATCTTCATTGTCTCGAATGCGGGCGGCTCACTGACGCCCCTGGGCGATCCGCCGCTGTTCCTGGGCTTTCTGAAGGGCGTGGACTTCAGCTGGACCCTGCTGCATATCTGGCCCCAGGCCCTGTTCCTGATCGGCGTGCTGCTGGCGGTGTTCTTTGTGCTGGACTGCTGGATGGCACGTGGCGACGGCGCCGTGGCGCAGCCTGCGCAGGCGACGCGCGAGCCCCTGGGCTTTGACGGCAAGCTGAACTTTGCCCTGCTGGGCGCGGTGGTCGGCCTGGTGCTGCTGAGCGGCATGTGGAAAAGCGCGGTGGCCTTCGACATCCTGGGCACCGAAGTCGGCCTGCCCGGCTTGGTGCGCGATATCGGCCTGATCGGGGTGGCACTGCTGTCGCTGGCGCTGACGCCCAAGCAGGTGCATGACGACAACCAGTTCGGCTGGGGCCCCATGCAGGAGGTGGCCAAGCTGTTCGCCGGCATCTTCCTGACCATCATCCCCGTCATCGCCATGCTCAAGGCGGGTGTGGACGGTCCGTTCGGTGCCATCGTGCGTGCGGTGACCAACCCCGACGGCACGCCCAACACCGCCATGTACTTCTGGGCCACGGGGGCGCTGTCGTCCTTCCTGGACAACGCGCCGACCTACCTGGTGTTCTTCAACACCGCGGGCGGCGATCCGGCTGCGCTGATGACGGCCCTGGCGCCGACGCTGGTGGCCATCTCGGCGGGGGCCGTGTTCATGGGGGCCAACTCCTACATCGGCAATGCGCCCAACCTCATGGTCAAGGCGATTGCCGAAGACCGCGGCGTGCGCATGCCGAGCTTCTTCGGCTACATGCTGTGGTCCACGGCCATCCTGATCCCACTGTTTGTGGTGATGACTTACATCTGGTTCCTCTAAGCCATGTCGCGTCGCAAAATCTTCATCGCCCGCGCCATCGACCCCCAGGTCGTGGCCTTTTTGCAGCAGCACTTTGACGTCACGACCAACGCGGCGGACACCGTTTGGTCGCCCGCGCAGCTGGCTGCCCAGCTGCAGGGCCAGGACGGCGTGCTGACCACCGGCTCCGAGCGCATCGATGCGGCCCTGCTGGCCGCCTGCCCGCAGCTCAAGGTGGTGGCCAACATGGCCGTGGGCTTCAACAACTTCGACGTGGCCGCCATGGCCCAGGCCGGGGTGCAAGGCACGAACGCACCCGATGTGCTGACCGAGACCACGGCCGACTTCGGCTTTGCCCTGCTGATGGCCACCGCCCGGCGCGTGACGGAGAGCGAGCACTACCTGCGCGCCGGCCGGTGGACCAAATGGAGCTACGACATGTTCGCCGGGGCCGAGGTGCACGGCAGCACGCTGGGCATCATCGGCATGGGGCGCATCGGCCAGGGCATTGCCAAGCGCGGCGCGCACGGCTTTGGCATGAACGTGGTCTATCACAACCGCTCGCGCCTGTCGCCCGCGCTGGAGGCCGAATGCAAGGCGCGGTATGTGAGCAAGGACGAACTGCTGCGCACGGCCGATCACGTGGTGCTGGTGCTGCCGTACACGGCCGAAAACCACCACACCATCGGTGCGGCCGAACTGGCGCAGATGCAGCCCACGGCCACGCTGATCAACATCGCGCGCGGTGGGATTGTGGACGACGCTGCCCTGGCCCAGGCCCTGAAGGCCGGCCAGATTGCTGCCGCCGGCCTGGACGTGTTCGAGGGCGAGCCCTCGGTCCACCCCGCGCTGCTGACGGTGCCGAATGTGGTGCTGACCCCGCACATCGCCAGCGCCACCGTGGCCACGCGCCGCGCCATGGGTCGGTTGGCGGCCGACAACCTGGTGGCCGTGCTGGGCGGCCAGGCGCCGTTGACCCCGGTGAATACGCCGGATGCCGCCGCGCGTGCTGTGCGCTGGGCAGTGTGAAAAAATAGGAGCTGGTGGCGCGCGTCCATCCTGCTTTTCAGGTATGAAAGTGCCTGAATGCAAGTGTTCGCTTGCGCTGCCAGCTCTGTTTTTATAAAGGAATGCACGTGGACTGGATGCCCTGGGTGTTGCTGGCGCTGCTGCTGGCGGTGGTGCTGCTGCAATTGCTGCACTGGTTCCAACCGCGGCCCCAGCCGGCCGACCTGGACCTGCTGGAGCGCCTGGAACACCTGGAGCGTGCCCAGCAGCTGGCGCAGATGGCCGTGGCCAAAAGCGAGGGCGCACTGACCGGCCTGGGCCAGCAGGTGCAGGGCCTGGTGCACAGCCTGGGCCAGAACCAGACCACGGCAGCCGACAGCCTGCGCCAGTTGGTGGACGCCCACATGCAGCGCCAGTTGCAGGAGGCGCGCCACAGCCGGCAGGAGCTGCAGCAGCACTTCACGCAGCTGCAGCAGGCCCTGGGCCAGCAGTTGCAGCGCCTGAACCAGGACAGCCACCAGTCGGCCGAGCAACTGCGCGGCACGCTCAACGAGCGGCTGGCGACCATCCAGGCCGACAACGCGGCCAAGCTGGAGGAAATGCGGCGCACCGTGGACGAGAAGCTGCACGCTACGCTGGAGCAGCGCCTGGGCGAATCCTTCAAGCTGGTCAGCGACCGGCTGGAGCAGGTGCACAAGGGCCTGGGCGAGATGCAGTCCCTGGCCAGTAGCGTGGGCGACCTCAAGCGCGTGATGACGAATGTGAAGACGCGTGGCACCTGGGGCGAGGTACAGCTGGGCGCCATCATCGACAACGTGCTGACGCCCGACCAGTACGCCAAGAACGTCAAGACCGTGCCGGACAGCAACGAGCTGGTGGAATTCGCCATCCGCCTGCCCGGGCGCGACGGTGCGCAGCCGGTGTGGCTGCCCATCGACGCCAAGTACCCGGTGGAGCACTACCAGCGTCTGCAGAACGCCATGGACGAGGCCGACAAGGCCGGCATGGCCGCGGCGGGCCAGGCACTGGAAAGCTCCATCCGCGGCGAAGCGCGCAAGATTGCCGCCAAGTACGTGGCGCCGCCGCACACCACGGATTTCGCGATCATGTACCTGCCCACCGAAGGCCTGTTTGCCGAGGTGATGCGCCGCCCCGGCCTGCTGGAAGCGGTGCAAAATGAGTGCCGCGTGGTCATCACCGGGCCGGCCAATCTGGCCGCCATGCTCAACAGCCTGCAGATGGGCTTCAAGACGCTGGCGATCGAGCAGCGTTCCTCCGAAGTCTGGGGGGTGCTGGGCCAGGTCAAGACCGAGTTCGCCAAGTTTGGCGAGGTGGTCGAGGCGACGCGCAAATCCATCGATGCGGCGGCCAAGAAGTTCGAGCAGGTCGACGTGCGCACCCGCGCCATCCAGCGCAAGCTGCGCGACGTGCAGGAGTTGCCCGATGCGGCAGCACTGGCGGCCGCATCGCCTGCCGCACTGCCGCAAGGCCGTGCACCGTCACCATCCCTGGGGGGCGTGGCGGATTCTGAGGACGAATGAATCTTGTGAATGGATCCTTGCTGCGCCTGATCCTGGCGCAAATCTCCATCCATGCCTGCATGACGGGCATGCGCATGGCGACCCCGCT
Organism: Comamonas aquatica NBRC 14918; assembly: GCF_000739875.1. Taxonomy (GTDB): domain Bacteria; phylum Pseudomonadota; class Gammaproteobacteria; order Burkholderiales; family Burkholderiaceae_C; genus Comamonas; species Comamonas aquatica. The sequence continues at coordinate 55,519 of NZ_BBJR01000049.1, read as the reverse complement.
GCTGGCCCTGCGCGAGGGCTACAGCCCGGCGGCGGTCGGCGTGCTGCTGGCGCTGTTTGCGCTGACCCAGGTATTTTTGTCGCTGCCCGCCGGCCGCTATGCGGACCGCCATGGGCTCAAGCGCCCGCTGGCCATCAGCGTGGTGGCGGCCAGCCTGGGCGCCGGGCTGGCGGTGATCTTCCCCATGTACCCGGTGCTGTGCCTGGCGGCACTGCTCAGCGGCGGGGCCTCGGGTGCCGCCATCATCGCCCTGCAGCGCCATGTGGGGCGCGAGGCGCACGACAAGGTCACGCTGCGCAAGGTCTTCAGCTGGCTGGCGATTGGCCCGGCGGTCTCCAACTTCCTGGGGCCGTTCATGGCCGGCCTGCTGATCGACTATGCGGGCGGCGAGGCGGCCAGTACCACCGGCTTTCGCGCGGCCTTCCTGCTGATGGCGCTGCTGCCGCTGAGTGCCTGGCTGTGGGTGCGCACGGTGGCGGAGCACGCCAGCGAGCCAACTCCCAGCTCGCCGCGTTCCGGCACGGCCTGGGACATGCTGCAGCACCATGGCTTTCGCCGCCTGCTGCTGATGAACTGGGCCCTGTCGTCGTGCTGGGACGTGCACACCTTTGTCGTGCCCATCCTGGGGCACGAGCGCGGCCTGTCGGCCTCGGTGATCGGCACCATCCTGGGCGCGTTTGCGATTGCGGCGGCTGCCATCCGCGTGCTGATCCCGCTGCTGTCCGAGCACCTGAGTGAATGGAAGGTGGTGCTGGGCGCCATGGTCTGTGCCTGCGTGCTCTTCATTGCCTACCCCTTCATGCCGGGGGCCTGGTCCATGATGGGCTGCTCCGTTGTGCTGGGCCTGGTGCTGGGTTCGGTACAGCCCATGGTGATGAGCATGATCCACCAGATCACCCCGGCGCACCGCCAGGGCGAGGCCTTGGGCCTGCGCATGATGGCCATCAATGGCTCCAGCGTGGTGATGCCGGTGCTGTTTGGCTCGATTGGCACTGTGGTCGGGGTGTCGGCCCTGTTCTGGGCCGTGGGGGCCATTGTGGGCAGCGCCGCGCGCCTGCCCTGGCTGATGGGGCAGCACGACCTGAAGCCCGAGCACCTGCCGCCGCAGCCCGAGCGCCACTGCGACTGACACGGGACGCCGGCATCAAAAAAGCGACCCTACAGGGTCGCTTTTTGCTGGTGTAAGGGGCGACTGCCCAGCGCCAGGTAGGCGGCGCGGACTCAGTCCGGCAGGCTGTAGAAGTCCTTGATGATGGCCCAGGCCGCTTCGGGCGTGTCCACGAAGTGGAACAGGTCGACGTCCTGCGGGGAGATCATGCCTTCCTCGATCAGCAGGTCGAAGTTGAACAGTTTCTGCCAGAACGCGCGGTCAAACAGGATGATGGGCACGGGCTTGACCTTGGTGGTCTGCACCAGGGTCAGCACCTCGAACAGCTCGTCCATGGTGCCGAAGCCGCCGGGGAAGGCCACCAGCGCCTTGGCACGCATCATGAAATGCATCTTGCGCAGCGCGAAGTAGTGGAACTTGAAGCACAGCTCCGGCGTGATGTAGCGGTTGCCCTGCTGCTCGTGCGGCAGCAGGATGTTCAGCCCCACGTTGGCGGCGCCGGCTTCGTACGCGCCGCGGTTGGCGGCTTCCATGATGCCCGGGCCCCCGCCGGTGCAGATGTAGATGCGTTGTTCCTTGGGCTGACGCTGGCTGTGTTCGGCCACCAGGTGGGCGAAGGCACGTGCGCTTTCGTAGCGCTGGGCATTGCGCACGTCGCGCTCGGCGGTGCGGATCTGGGCGGCATCGCCGCTGGCCTGTGCCAGGGCCAGGCGTTCTTGCGCCGTGGCCGCATCCACAAAGCGGGCGCTGCCGTAGACGACGACCGTGTGTTCAATGCCGTGGGCCTGGTGGCCCAGGTCGGGTTTGAGCAGTTCCAGCTGGAAGCGGATGCCACGTGCCTCGCGGCGCGCCATGAACTCGGGGTCGGCAAAGGCCAGGCGGTAGGCGTCGGGCAACATGGGGTCGGCCACCACGCTGTCGCGCACGGCGGCGGGCGCATCCAGCGGTGCCAGCTCTTCGGCCAGCGAGCGCTCATGCAGGGAAGTCATCGCGTCCATAAATCTCCAATTGCACTGTCACGGGAACAAGGCCTGATCTTCGCAGATTGCATACCCTCCAGAGACCAAGATGAATGCTGGCTTTGTGGATTTACAGTGGCAGCACCCGGTTTGGAGGATCTGTCCGTGTTGCTGTTGCCCAGCCGGTCGCCTGGACACGGGCGCAGCAGGGCCCACGCCTTGGGCGGATGGGACGGGCAGGGTGGTCCTGCGTCAGCGCAGGGCCTGCACCGTGGCCAGGCCGGCGATGGTCAGCGCCAGTGAGGCGGTCAGGTGCGACACGGTCCAGGCCAGGGCCAGGCCCCAGCGCTGGGCCTGGAGCATGCCCACGACCTCGGCCGAGAAGCTGGAGAAGGTGGTGAGCGCGCCCAGGAAACCGGTGACGATGGCCAGGCGCCAGACCGGATCCAGCTGGGGCAGGGCGTCCAGCCAGCCGACGGCCAGCCCGATGCCGTAGCCCCCGATGGCATTCGCCAGCAAGGTGCCCCAGGGCAGGCCGCCGGGGGCACTGAGCCACAGGCCCAGGCGCCAGCGCAGCAAGGCCCCCAGGCAGGCGCCGGTGCAGATGGCAATCACATGGAGCATGGCGTGTTGAGGTGTGAAATCGGCATACAGCCCTTGCTGGTCAAGCGCTGTATGCTCAGTTTTTTGGGGCTTCTTCGGTCTCTGCCTGCTGGGGCTCGTTGGGCACGATGCGGCTGACGCTGGGCGGCACGTCGCGGCCGGCGCGGCGGGCACGGAACAGGGCGGCACGCATCAGGAAGATGGTGGTGATGGGCACAGTCACGGCGATGAACACCGCAATCAGCAGGGCGTGCAAGGCCAGGCCCTGGCCCGTAGCGGTGAAGAAGACGAAGGTGGCCCACATGATGAGCCAGCAGCCCATGGTGGCAATGATGGAGGGGGCGTGGACCCGCTCGAAGTAGCTTTTCAGGCGCAGCAGGCCCAGCGAGCCCAGCAGGGCAATCGTGGCACCGCCCAGCACCAGGGCGGCGATCAGCATCTCGGCCCACAGGGGCAGCGGGACTTCGTTCATTCAATCACCTCCCCGCGCAGCAGGAACTTGGCCATGGCGGTCGAGCTGACGCAGCCGAACAGGGCGATCAGCAGCGCCGCCTCGAAGTACATGGACGAGCTGTACAGAATCCCCAGCACCAGCATGGCCAGCATGCCGTTGAGGTACATGCAGTCCAGTGCCAGCACGCGGTCTTGTGCCGACGGGCCCTTGAGCAGGCGCGCCAGCGTGCAGGCCATGGCCAGCACCAGCAGGAACAGGGCCAGGGACAGAACCCATACCAACCATTGGCTCATTCGAAAATCTCCATCAACGGGCGCTCGTACTTGGTCTTGACGTGGTCGATGATCTCTTGCGGATCACCGACCTCCAGCACGTGCAACAGCATCACCGAGCGGTCGCGCGAGATCTCGGCCCAGGAGGTGCCCGGTGTCATGCAGGTGATCATGGCCAGCACCGCCAGGCCATTCGGGTCGCGCAACTCCAGCGGAATGTGCACAAAGGCGGCCGGGTGCTTGCGCATCGAGGGAAAGGCCAGAAAGCGCACCACGTTGAAGTTGGAGATCGAGGTGTCCACCACGGCATTGGCGGCCAGCTTGAGGATGGCCCAGGGGCTGCGCACCCGCACCGGCAGGGGGCGCAGGCCGCGTGTCACCACGGGGATCAGCAGGCCCAGGATGGCGCCGAGCACCAGGTGGCCGGCGCTGACCGAGTGGTTCAGCAGCAGCCACAGCAGGAACAGGGCCACCGACAGCAGGGGTGCAGGAAACAGGAGCTTCATCATGGCTGTGACTCCCGCAGGCTGGTGTTGGGCACGATCTGGCCGGGATTGGGAATCGGCTTGGTGGCCATCACGGCCTGGATGTAGGTGCCTGGCGCATGCAGGGCATTCGCGGCGTTCTGGGTGTAGTGCATCACATGGTTGGCCTTGACGGTCAGCACGATGCACAAGGCCATCAGTGCGGCGATCGGCAGGCCTTCGGCCACGCGCAGCTCGGGCGTGCCGCGTTCATGGGTGGCCCAGAAGTGGCGGATGCCGGCACGCGTCAGCGCGATCAGGGCGAACAGCCCAGTGCTGATCATCAGCGTCAGCAGCACCCAGCCCCATTGGCCTGCCTGGTAGCCAGCGGACTGACCCAGGCCCATGGGGTTGATCAGGTTGGTCAGCATGGCGAACTTGCCGATGAAGCCTGACAGCGGGGGCAGGCCGGCGACCACCAGGGTGCACATGATGAAGGCCAGGCCCAGGAAGGCGGCCGAAGCCGGGATGGCGCGGCCGATCAGCACCCGCTCGTTTTCGTCCAGGTTCAGGCCCTGGGTTGGCACCAGCTCGGCGCTCAGGAAGGGGGCTTCCTCGTCTTCGAAGTCGGTCAGCGAGCCATCGTTGCGCCAGCGGTCCATGATGTCGGCCAGCATGAACAGGATGGCCACGGCCAGCGTGGAGCTGGGCAGGTAGTACAGCAGTCCGGCGGTCAGCATGTTCTGGCCAAAGCCGATGGCCGCCAGCAGCGTGCCCGAGGACAGGATGGCGGCATAGCCAGCGAGGTGCGTGAGCCGCGTGGCCGCCAGGGTGCCAATGCCGCCAAACGCCATGGTGAGCATGCCACCGGCAATCAGCCACATCGAGCCAAACGCGGCCGATTCACCGGCCTCGCTGGAGAACATCAGCGTCCACAGGCGCAGGATGGTGTAGATGCCCACCTTGGTCATCAGTGCGAACAGTGCGCCGACCGGGGCGGTGGCGGCGCTGTAGGCCGGCACCAGCCAGAAGTTCAGCGGCCACAGCGCGGCCTTGATCAGGAAGGCCGTGGCCAGGATGCCGGCGGCGGTGTGCAGCAGTCCGCGGTCGGCACTGGAGACATTCGGGATGGCCTGGGCCAGATCGGCCATGTTCAGCGTGCCGGTGATGCCATACAGCATCGACACGCCGATCAGGAACAGCGAGGACGCCGCCAGATTGATGGCGATGTAGTGCAGGCCGGCCTGCACGCGCAGGCGCCCCGAACCATGCAGCAGCAGGCCGTACGAGGCGGCCAGCATGATCTCGAAGAACACGAACAGGTTGAACAGGTCGGCCGTCAGGAAGGCGCCCGACAGGCCCATCAGCTGCAGCTGGAACAGCGGGTGGAAGTGCACGCCGGCCTTGTGCCAGCGGGCGGCGGCAAACACGCTGGATGCCAGGGCAATACTGCTGGTCAGCACCAGCATCAGGGCGGTCAGACGGTCCAGTGCCAGGACGATGCCAAACGGGGCCTGCCAGTTGCCCGGCAGGTAGACCCCCAGGGTGGTGCTGGAGCCGGCCTGGTCGGCCCACACCAGCAGGGCGATGGCCACCAGCAGGCCCAGGGCCGTGGCGCCGATGTTGAGCACTACCTTGATGCTCTGATGCTCTTCCTTCAGGAGCAGCATGAGCGCAGCCACCAACATCGGCAGCATGATGGGGGCCAGCATGAGGTGCGGCATCAGCGATGCCATCCATTCCAGAACCGTACTCATGGCATCTCCTGCACATCGCGCGAGCGGACGCCATCCACATGATCGGTGCCGGTCATGCCGCGCGAGGCCAGTAGCACCACCAGGAACAGCGCGGTCATGGCAAAGCCGATCACGATGGCCGTGAGCACCAGGGCCTGGGGCATGGGGTCGGCGTAGTGGGCCAGGGTTTCAGGCAGGCCGGGGCGCAGCACGGGCTCCTTGTCGATCGCCAGCCCTTGGCGGCCCATGCTGAAGATGAACAGGTTGACGGCGTAGGACAGCAGGGACAGGCCCACGATGACCTGGAAGGTACGGGGCCGCAGCAGCAGCCACACGCCCGAGCCGGCGAGCACGCCGATGGCAATGGCCAAGACGGTTTCCATCAGCGGCCTCCTTCCTGCGCGGCTTGCGCTTCTTGTTGCATGCGGTCGTGGTAGCGGTGGCCGCGTACCGATTGGTGGGCAATGGCCGTCAAGATGAGCAGGGTGGAACCCACAACCAAGGTGAAAACTCCTATGTCGAAGAAGGTGGCGCTGGCCAGGTGGATCTGACCCAACCAGGGCAAACTGAAATGGAAGGTGTGGCTGGTCATGAAGGGGTAGCCTGCCGCGATGGAGCCCAGGCCGGTCAGGATGGCGAACAGCAGCCCGAAGCCGATCCAGCGGCGTGGGTACAGCGGCATGTGCGCCTCCACCCAGTGTGTGCCGGAGATGATGTACTGCAGCAGCAGGGCCACCGAGAACACCAGGCCGGCGACAAAACCGCCGCCAGGCTCGTTGTGGCCCCGGATGAACAGGTAGACCGAGACCATGGTGGCAAACGGCAGCAGCAGGCGCACCAGCACCGCGGGCACCATCAGGTAGCCGACGGCCGTGTCCCCCGCATGGCGCGGGTTGATCAGGTCGGTCTGCAGGTCACCGGGCAGGTAGCGCTGCTGCTCGGGAATGTCCATGGTTTCACGGGCCGGACGGAAGCGGCGCAGCAGGGCATAGACCGTCAGGGCCACGATGCCCAGCACCACGATCTCGCCGAAGGTGTCGAAGCCCCGGAAGTCGACCAGCATCACGTTCACCACGTTGGTGCCGCCGCCCTCGGTGAGCGCGCGTTCCAGGAAGAAGGTCGAGGTGCTCTCGGGGAAGGGACGGCTCATCATGGTGAAGGCCAGCCAGCCCACGCCACCGCCGGCCGCCAGCGCAATCACCAGATCGCGGAGGCGGCGTGCGCGGGCGCGCAGTTCGGTCGACAGCGCGGGAATGCGCAGGTTCTTGTCGCGCTTGGGCAGCCAGCGCAGGCCCAGCAGGATCAGCACCGTGGTGACCACTTCGACCACCAGCTGTGTCAGTGCCAGGTCAGGTGCGGAGAACCACAGGAAGGTGATGCAGGTGCACAGCCCCGCACCGCCCAGCATGATCAGTGCTGCCATCCGGTGGTACTTGGCCTTCCAGGCTGCGCCCAAGGCGCACAGGCCGCCAATCAGCCACAGCACGACAAAGGCTGGGGACAGTGGCAGGTTGGCGCGGTGGCCCAGCTCCAGGCCGCGGATCCACAGCGGCAGCACACCGGTGGCCAGGGCCACCAGCACCAGCCACAGCATTTGCCACTGCAGGTGGTGCGTGCTGAGCAGGCGCCGTGTGTTGCGCGCCAGCAGGGTCAGGCGGGCGATGACGTTTTCGAACATGCGCTTGCCATTGAGTTGCTGCAGCAGCGGTGCGTCGTACTGGAGCGCACCCTGCAGGCGCAGCCAGCGCAGGCTGGCGTACAGCGCGATGCCACCGATCAGGGCCACGATGCTCATCACCAGCGGGGTGTTGATGCCGTGCCAGACCGCCAGGCTGAATGCCGGCAGGGTGCCTCCGACCACGGGCAGCGCAGCGGCATTCAGGAAGTCACCGACGATCCAGGCTGGGAAGATGCCCACTAGCAGGCAGATCAGCACCAGCAGCTCGACGGGCACGCGCATCCAGTGTGGCGGCTCGTGCGGTTTGCGCGGCAGGTCCTGGGCCTTGGGGCCGAAGAACACATCGGCGGTGAAGCACAGGGAATAGGCCACGCTGAACATGCCGGCGATCGTCGCGGCCAGCGGCAAGGCGATGCTGACCCAGTGGTCCGCATCGACGAACACGGTCTCCGCAAAGAACATCTCCTTGGACAGGAAGCCGTTAAGCAGCGGCACACCGGCCATCGCCGCGCTGGCCACGCAGGCCAGGGTGGCAGTCACGGGCATCATCTTGCGCAAGCCCGACAGGCGGTCCATGTCCCGGCTGCCGCTTTCATGGTCGACGATGCCGGCCGCCATGAACAGGGACGCCTTGAAGGTGGCGTGGTTCATGATGTGGAACACGGCCGCCACGGCCGCCAGCGGGCTGTTCAGGCCCAGCAGCAAGGTGATCAGGCCCAGGTGCGAGATGGTGGAATAGGCCAGCAGCCCCTTGAGGTCGCGCTGGAACATGGCCAGGAAGCCGCCAATCAGCAAGGTGGTGACACCGGCGCCCCCCACCAGCCAGAACCACTGGTCAGTGCCGGACAGCACGGGCCACAGCCGCGCCATCAGAAAGACACCCGCCTTCACCATCGTGGCCGAATGCAGGTAGGACGATACGGGCGTGGGCGCGGCCATGGCATGCGGCAGCCAGAAATGGAAGGGGAACTGTGCGCTCTTGGTCAGCGTGCCCAGCAGGATCAGCAGCAGCATGGGCGTGTACAGATCGTGGGCGCGCACCTGCGCGCCCGCGGCCAGGATGTTCTCCAGGTCATAGCTGCCGACGATGTGCCCCAGGATCAGCATGCCGGCAAACATGCACAGACCGCCGGTGCCGGTGACCGTCAGCGCCATGCGGGCGCCACGGCGCGCATCCTGGCGGTGGTGCCAGTAGCCGATCAGCAGGAAGGAAAACAGGCTGGTCAGCTCCCAGAAGAAGACCAGCTGGATGATGTTGCCCGAGAGCACGACGCCCGACATGGCGCCCATGAAGGCCAGCAGGAAGGAGAAAAAGCGCGGCACCGGGTCCGCCGGCGACATGTAGTAGCGCGCATACAGCACCACCAGCGAGCCAATCCCCAGGACCAGCATGCTGAAGATCCAGGCAAACCCGTCCATGCGCACCACGAAATTCAAACCCAGCGCAGGCAACCAGGTCAGTTCCTGGCGTATCACGCCGCCATCTGCAATCTCCGGAAAGAACAAGGCGGCCTGGATGGCGCACGCCAAGGCAATGATGCCGGCCAGCGTGGACTCCGTGTTGCGCGCATTTGCAGGCAGCACGGCGGCGAGCAGGCTTCCAATGAAGGGCAGAAGGATGAGCGAGATCAGGGGCATGAATTCTTGTTGTGGGGTTCGATGGTCTCGGGTGCTATGGAAATCTGAGCTTGAAAGGCCAATGCCTGATAGCGTACAGCAACAAAAAAGCCCGCCATTGGCGGGCGTTTTTTAAGCATAAATGAGAAATTCACATCTTTTCTGGTTTTTTGCCTGTAGTTTGTGCGGGCTTTGCTGGGGCAGGATCCGGGGTGGTGGCTTTAGCTTTGGTGGCGCTTTGATTGGCCGATGGCTTGAAGGTCTGCCCGTTGACGGTGAGCCCGCCTTCAGAAAGCTTGCCGGCCGAAGTGGGTGCTATCCCTTTGACACGTGCGATCAGGTCGTCCCAGTTCTTGAACGGCCCTTGCTTGCGGGCGTCGATGATGCGGGTGGCTGTGGCGGGGCCTATGCCCTTGACCTCCGTCAGCTCGGCCGATGTGGCCTTGTTGGCATCGACGGCTGCAAACGCCAGTGCTGTGTAGGCTGCCAGAAAGAAGGTGAGCAACTTTTTAAGCATGGGGTGTCTCCCTCAACAGTTAGAGATGAAATATGTGCACAAAGTGCATGCCCATGCTAAGAGACTGCAGCGGTTGGATGAAGTGGGGAGGGATGAAATTCTGGCTAATCGGTGCCTGATGGATCAAAGGTTGGGCGGCTGTCTTGGTGGCGGTTAGATTGGTGGGTTGCTTGGAGGGCTCCTGCCTGTGGTGAAGGCTTTCACGATCGCCCCTCCAGGAAGTGAGCAGGTCCGTTTTCACCGCGTGCTGCATTGGTGGATGATGGATTGGCTGGCGCGAACGGGTGCAGCGTGTCAGGGCGCCGAGGCCACCGAGCTTTCCTGGGGTAAAAGTACAAAAGCGTGTGAGCTTGGAAAAAATTGCTCAACTTTCTTCGGCAGCTGCCGAAGAGAAACTTGTTCGTATTTTTAAAGGCATGGTCTATGTTGCTAGTAAGCCCCAGTTCTGCAGGTTCTGCCCATGCGCAACCCGAAGCCCGCTCCTGCACCTTTCAGATGCCTGTGTTCAAGCCCGGAACGCGCGTGCTGCGGGCGGGGCGCGAGGAAACCGTGAGTCACGTGGTGCTGCGGCGCCGTGAAATGATGGTCTACCTGATCGGGCACGAAGAACCCGTGAAGCCCGAGCGCTTGAGCCTGACGCCGACGTGGTTCACCACGACGCGCCGACCTGAAACCCTCAGCTGGTATCTGTAAACGGCAGGCATAAAAAAGCTCCCTCAGGGAGCTTTTTTTATGTCGCCTGTGTGGCCATGGACTGCCCCAGGCGCACAGGGGTCGCAGCCTGCCATGCAGGGTTGAACTCCAAGGTGCTTTTCGGGGTCAGCAGCACAATCGTGGACCCCAGCAGGAAGCGGCCCATCTCCGCGCCCTGCGCCAGTTGGATGTCCTGGTCCTCATAGCGCCACTCACGTATCTTTCCTGGGCGCGGAGGGTTGACCACGCCATGCCAGGTGGTGGCCATGCTGCCGACGATGGTGGCACCCACCAGCACCATGACGAAGGGGCCGAAGGCTCCGTCAAACACGCAGACCACGCGTTCGTTGCGGGCAAACAGTCCCGGAACACCGCGCGCCGTGGTGGGGTTCACGGAAAACAAATCGCCCGGGACGTGGATCATCCGCAGCAACCGGCCGGCACACGGCATGTGGATGCGGTGGTAGTCCTTGGGACTCAGGTAGATGGTGGCGAAGTGGCCGTCCTGGAATTGCGCTGCCAGCTGTGCATCGCCGCCAACCAGGGCCTGCGTCGAATAGTGGTGACCCTTGGCCTGAAAGATCTGGTCACCGGCAATCTGGCCCAGTTGGCTGATGGCGCCATCCACCGGGCAGATCCAGTCTGCAGCCGCCAAGGGGCGGGCATCTGGCTTGAGCGCCCGTGTGAAGAAAGCATTGAAGCTGAGGTAGGCGGCCGGGTTGGGATCCAGCGCCTCGGACATGTCGACGTTGTAGCGCTTGATGAACCAGCGGATCACGGATGTGGTGGTCGCCCCGCCTTGCAGGTTGGCGAGGCGCCCCATCAATTGCGTGAGTGCCTGTTTGGGCAGAAGGTATTGGGGGAGAACCGAGAGGCGATCAGACACAGGCAGCCATAAAGAGGGGAAAGTGGGGGATTCTATCGGCCTGTGCTGCGGTAATGATGGGGGGTGACACCAAGTGCCGCCGGCTGCCGGCACAATGGCGAGGCGTTCTGTGTGGGCGGCTGTTGCCGGCCGTGCCAATGTGCCATGCCTGATTCCCTGAAAAACTCCCCCCCCACCACCCTGGAAGCCAGCCGCACCCCGCTGAGCCGCTGGAGCTTGTGGCTGCGCAACTTTCTGCCGGCCTCGGTGCGGATCGGCTATGCCGAAGCCTTGCGCATGTCGGTGGGGGTGGCGCTGGGCATCTTGATCACCGGCATCCTGTCGCGCTGGTGGGCCGATGTGCCGGCCACAATGTGGATGGTTTCCTCCCTGGGGGCGAGTGCCGTGCTGCTGTTCGGCATGCCCGCCAGCCCGCTGGCCCAGCCTTGGCCGGTGGTCGGGGGGACAGTGCTGTCAGCACTGGTGGGGGCGGCATGCCAGGCCTTGATTCCCGACACTGCGGTGGCCTGTGCCGTGGCTGTGGGGCTGTCGGTGATGCTGATGGTGCCCTTGCGCTGCATGCATCCGCCGGGCGCGGGGTTTGCGGCCTATGTGGTGCTGGAGCACATCAATGGCGTGACCCTGGTCCTCTTTCCCATCCTGTTCAATGTCGCGGTGCTGCTGGTGTGTGCGGTCATCTACAACGCCATCACGGGACGGCGCTATCCGCATCCCCAGCACAGTTTGCGACCTGGCTTTGCCAGCGAAGGGCAGGGCCTGTTTGCGGCGGAGGACCTGGATGCCGCGCTGCAGCACTACAACCAGGTCCTGGATATCAGCCGCGCGGATCTGGAAGGCTTGCTGCACATGGCTGGGCGGGCCGCCTTCAATCGCAGCTTCGGCAATTTGCGCTGCGCGGACATCATGTCCCACCCCGTGTTCGCGGTGGAGCCTGGCGTCTCGCACAAGGAAGCCTGGGCGCTGATGCGCCAGGAGCACGTCAAGGCCCTGCCCGTGGTCAATCCGGAGGGGGTGGTGGTGGGCATGGTGAGCATGAGCGACTTCGTGCGCCAAGCCACCCTGGATGCACCGGAGAGCATCGGGCAGCGACTGCGGCACCTGGTGACCGGGCGCAGCTCCAGCAAATCCCGCGTGGAAGACCTGATGGATGCGGACACGCCCGTGGTGCAGGAGGATTGCCTGCTGGTGGACTTGGTGCCCATGTTCTCTGCAGGCGGCTGCCACCATTTGCCGGTGGTGAGCGCGCAACGCAAACTGGTTGGCATCGTGACCCAGACCGATTTGATCCGGGCCTTGAGTGCCGCCATCAGCGTGTCCACCACGCAGCCGGCCTGACGCGCAGTACGACCCGAAGTACAAGAACCAGGGTTTGCAGTGGAAATAGGCCGCAGCAGCTACAATTGGGCGCTATTTTTTGCGGCGTACCTGCTGCTTTTGGTTCCGTTGGCCCTCTGTTCAGTTTGCGCCGTGCGCAAGCTTTCATTCAGCAGTGTTGACTGGGTGCCCCAGTCAACGCAGGTTTGAAACAAAGGCGCGGCAAACAGACTCCTATTGATACACAGTGATTGAACATGGCAAAAGAAGAATTGATTGAGATGCAAGGCTCTGTGACCGAAGTGTTGCCAGACTCGCGTTTTCGCGTGACGCTGGACAACGGTCACCAGTTGATTGCGTACACCGGCGGCAAGATGCGCAAGCACCACATCCGTATTCTTGCGGGCGACAAGGTTTCGCTGGAAATGTCGCCCTACGATCTGACCAAGGGCCGCATCACCTTCCGCCACTTGCCCAACCGTGGGCCTGCGCCGACCACATCGCGTTGATTCGCCGAAGCCTGATTTTTTGTCAAAGTCATCAAAAATAGGGCTTATAATCTGAGGCTTGTCGGAGCGTAGCGCAGTCTGGTAGCGCATCTGCTTTGGGAGCAGAGGGTCGCGAGTTCGAATCCCGCCGCTCCGACCATTGTATCAAGGGGTTAGCTCATACGGGCTAACCCCTTTTGTCTGTCTGCGTGCACAGCAGCAGTGACGAGCATTCCTTAGATGGCAACTAATTGCAGGCTCGCCACATCCTGCGTCTTTTGTCTGCACATGGCATGTGTATGCAGTGCAGAGCCAGTATCTCCCCCCCCAGAAACCCTCGGCATGTGGCATACACCCTTGCGTGTGGTGTTTGTGATCCTGCTTGAAAGCCTGCTTGCTTCGCAAGTTGCAGCAAATGGTCAAGGCCTTGAATACCAGCCAGTCTGAGCTTGGTCACGCACTTTTCTGGGTGTGTGCAGGGCTGTTTGTGCGCTTCTCTCATAAGGCGATAGCCCTAGGAAGGTGAGCTAAGACCGGATGTCTTGCAGCCGTGTTCTGTCTGTGATGCTTGCAATTGCGAAAAGCCATTCGCTGCTTGCGTCCCCAAGCATCAGTGTGAACCTGCGTCGCTCCGTTGTCCTGTTGCCTTTGGAGTACTTGATTTGCCTGAGCACTGTCCGTCTTTGGGGTTGGCGCTTGACACGGTGGTCGACGATGACCCTATCGTCATCTCAGTCATCAGCGGCCTGTGCATTGCCTGGTTGAGCAAGAGCCTCCGGCACCCGAGGACCTCCAATCCTGAGCATGCGCAGTTACTGTCCTGCGGCCACCGCAGTTGCTTCGGACCACCTTGCTTGTCTCCAAGGCTGTCATGTTTGTGATGGCGTTGTTCCGAGTGCAGCTTTGGTTCAACGATGCGAGTGCCTGGGCAGCTTCATCGCCTGTTGGGCTGACATTCGCGGGCTGTGGAATGCGTTCGGTGCTGCTTTGATGGACGGCAAAAATCGTTGGCTGGCTGCAGGAGCTGCGCCTGATGCAACCCTGGCGGCGTTGGCACTCTAAGGCTTCTCGCAGTGCTTGTTGTTCAAAGGACTGTTCCGCTACGTCGGTCTGTGATCATTCAGCACACTGGGCATAACTGGTGGAATTCTTGTTGCTGAGGTCAATCATCGCTGTATCAGTAGCACAGAGTTTGTTCTGTGCATTTTGATAATTTTGTGAGCATCAGACGCTGATCTTGCAATGCTTTTAAGGTGAATTTGATTAGATTTCATCTGTTCGCAAACGCAGATTGCTATTTTTTTCATAGTTAGTGGCGACAGTGCATCCATGATGCCATCTTTGGCCATGAACCAGTCGCGGGCTTTCTCACACGGTTGTTGGCGAGCAGGGGGGGCTTGCAGGGCGTGAAGCGAGGCATGCGGTGTCAACGAGTCGGCAGCCTTGGGGGGCAGCTGGCCACGCGTTCTGGTGCTGGGATTGCCGGCCAATCCGATACCAAGCTTCGCTGGATGCGAAGACTGGTATTCAGCAGCCGGGTTGCCGTTGTCGTGGATGAAAAAGCCCGCACAAGGCGGGCTTGGTCACGTGGTGCGGCCAGCAACAAGTGCCGTAGCAACCGCAGCTGTTGAATCGTTTATCGGGCGTCTGCGCAGGACTTGGCAGCACGCACGCTGATGGCAACGGCTTTGGGGAAGCGCTTCATGGCATCTTCCAGCGCTGCAAACGTACTGGGGAATAGGGCGGTGTAGTAGGCCCCTGCCACTTTGATGATGCATCGCTTCATGGGTGTCTCCTTGATCTCGGCGGGTACTTACCATTTGTCGACCATTTTGTATCAAACTGAAACAAATATTTGTAACAGCACCCTGTCCGTGTGCCCATCCAGTCAAGGCGCTCGTGCCCTGGGCCTGGCCCGGCCGATGAAGGCCTGAGGCAATCCAAGTGACCCGTCACAAGCGAGGCCGGGGTGTTCGGGCAATAAAAAACCGCCTCAGCGGGCGGTTGGCAGTGGGCGGCATGGATATCAAATCGCATCAACGCTGTATTCACCCAGAGGCGCTTCCTGGGTGAGCAGATGGATCACCTCTTCGGGCGCGCGCGGCGCTGGTTGAGGAGCGACCTCGTACTGCGCGGACTGGAGCTCGATAACGGAGTGGAAGAAAGTCATGACTTTTCCTTTCAAGTCGTTAGGGTGGGGCTGCGTTTCTATCCAACGTTTTCTGTCCGCAAATGGTTGACTACGTGTGTGAAAACCGCGTGACAACGACAAAGTGTTACTGGTGTCGTGCGTATGCCCACAAGGGCAGTGTGTGATGACGCTGTGGTGGCAGGGCTGCTATTGGATGCCTTGGTGGTTGATGGTGAGCAGGGAGCACATCACAAATTTTCAGAGGAATGAGACAGAGTGGGATACCGGTACGGTGTGCTGCATTCGTTGTTGAAAGGTTGAACATAGATGTGGCAAAAGCCGTTGGCGTGCCACTGATCCCAAGGGTGGTATTACGTTAGATGTGGTGGCGACGCAAGCACTTCGCGTAGATGTCTCAAACGTCGCTGTAGCTATGAGTTATGCTCTACCTTGTTGAAGCGTGTTGCGCATGGTTTGCTCTTTGAGGCTTTGCGCTTTCGTGACATGCGTTGACTGTGTGGTTGGGTCTCTGTCTGCAACAAGCTTTTCGTCGTATCAGTGATAAACAAACGTGATTGGCCAAGCCACGAAGCGTTGGTTGGAAGCGCTGCTGCGCTGGACTTCGGTGCAGCTGGGGCAGGTGGGGCCAGACCGCTTCATCCCCGTGGCCGAAGAGAGTGGAATCATCCGCCCCCTGGGAACCTGGGTGTTGCGCCAATCGCTGGCCACTTGGGCCGAATGGTGCCGTGCGGGGCTGGTGCAAGGGCGGCTGGCCATCAACGTGTCGGCCTTGCAGTTGCAGGACGACACATTCATCGATGTGCTGGCGCGTGAACTCAAGGAGGCAGGCCTCCAACCGCAGGATCTGGAGATCGAAGTCACCGAGACCGCCCTGCAGCGTGTGCCACAGGTGGAGCAGCGCCTGACCCGCATTGCTGACCTGGGCATTCAGATTGCCCTCGACGACTTCGGGACGGGCTATTCCTCGCTGTCCATGCTCAAGCTGCTGCCCTTGAACCGGCTCAAGGTGGACCGCGCCTTTGTGCACGATGTGGTGACTACACCGTCGGACCAGGCGATTGTTCGCGCGATTGCGGCGATGGCGGATGCCCTGGGTCTGGAGCTGATTGCCGAAGGGGTGGAAGAGGAGGATCAGCGCCAGTGGTTGGCCAATTTGGGCTTCAAAGAAGCGCAGGGCTGGCTTTTTGCCAAGGCCATGAGTGGCGTGGATTTCATGCGCTGGCTTGCGGATCGCGACGGTACGTCAGGCCATGCTGACCAAGGTGGTGCCTGAATCCATGCCAGCGGTTGTCATTGTGCTGTTGCTGCTGGGGTGTTCGCTGCCGGCATTGCTTCCCGGTCGGCGTCAATTTGGCGCTGCGCTGGCCGTGGTCGCTGTGCTGCTGGTCGTCTTGGCGGTCCTGGCGTTGCAGGACCTGGAGGCCAACCCTGGTGGTGGCGACGGACCAGCCTTTTTCGCACTCGTCTTTCTGTTTGGTGTGGCCCAGGTGGTTATTCTGGCTTCGGTGTTGGGCCGGGGGCTGGTGCGCTGGTTGGCCCAGAAATTGAGTGGGCGTGCGCGACAGAACGTCATCCGCTGGCTGGTGGTGGTGGGGATGGTACCGCTGGTGGTGCTGTTGCTGCTTCGCTGGGCGGTTGGGGCTTCCGGTATGGCGATGGTCTTGGCCGTGCTCGTGGGTTTTCCGCCTTTATGGCTGGGCGCGGCATTGACGCTGTGGCCCGGTCAGGCATCCATGCCGGGGCGTTCGCCCTGGTAGCAGCAGGCTGTGCATGCCTTGCGTCAAGGTCGTCCCCATCTTTTGCTGCGTCATTTTGTAAGTTTTTTCTTACAATTTGCGCAGGAGGAATTGGTATGCGCTGGTTATCGCGCTTGGCCTGCTGTGCGTTGCTGGCGTGGCATGGCGCTGCATCTGCCCAGGTGTGGCGATGTCCAGGACCTGAGGGTCCGATCTTCACTGACAAACCCTGCGTCTACGATGGCGCAGTTCTGCGCAAAAACTCGGCCTGGGAGGAGCGGGTGCGTCCGACGCAGCGCCAGCCGCCGCGCCGTGTGGCGCCAGCTTCGCGGGCTGTGCCAGTGCAGGCTGCGCCGATGGAGCCGGGTGATGGCAACGACCTGCTCGCCAGCGAGGGGCATCCGGCCGAGCCGCCAGCCGAGGTCCGTCCGAGGGCGCACCCTCTGGAGAGTGCGGTCACATCGCCCAGCACTCCACCACCCGCCACCACGCAGCTGGAAGAAGACCGGCCAATGCCGCCGATGCCGTCCATGATTTCCATTTGTGCCGGAGGCTTTTGCCTGGGCCACTGAGTGCGGTGCGTTCAGTGGGTGTGGGACGTGCCGACCGAGGTCGCCCAGGGGTCGTATTTGCTCTCCAGCCGGTAGTCAGGGTAGGCGCGCCGGTGTTGTTCCGACAGCCTGTGCAAGGCCAGGAACACGTTATCGGCAAAGCCCTGCCGCACGCTCGGGCGGTCATCACGTGTGAGCGATTGCATGTAGGGCAGGAACCCCGGCTGCCCCCATAAAGCCAGCAGCTGCTTCCCGATGTGCGGGTGGGCGTGGTTGATGGTCTTGAAATCTGCGTTGTCGTCGAGCATGACGTTGCTCCCAGTGGCTGCGGTGAAGTGCACGGTGGATACCGCAGCGGGTCTTCAGCCTCGGCCCATCTTCCAAGCCCCCCTGCGTTGTGCCTGTCGGTGCAGGGCGCATTCCACCCCACGCCGAGCGCCAGTCCATGCGTGGGAGGCGCTGTGCCGGCACGGTCCTTGCTGGCGCAGTGCTGCATGCTGCGCCCCTGCGTGTGCGACGGGCATCAAGACGATGCCTTATGTGTGCTCGGCGAGCACTGCGTCGCGCACGCCGTCCAAGGAGGGCGGGAATTTATGCGGAGCAATTTAGCGTGCTGGTGCACCAAGGCCCGGCGGATAGTCCAAAGTGCTGCACTGGAATTGCAACGGGATTCCAGGAGGAGGTCCAAAGATTGGAGAGAAATTGGCATCTAGCGCTCATCTAGTCTGCGCTAGCAGCTATCAAAAAAGAAATTCGCTGGTGGGCCATGACAACACCGCAGGTCTAGGCGTAGCCGGTGGGCGGTGACGGGGACTGTGTGATAGAGGTTCCACGTACACCTGGCCATGCGATTGGCGGTGCAGGCTGGAAAGCGTCGATGCGCTAGCATCGTGGGTTGATTTTTGTATACAGCTCTCACCGGCGGTGGTGCGGGCACCTTCGGGAGAGCTATGAAAGACGCCCAGCAGGCCCGTGTGCGATGGCACCAGCTCAGCCTTTACATCGATAACCATTTGCACGATCGCTACCTGGCGCCACCGTTGACGCTGGTGGTCGCGGCGTTGCTGACGCTGTGGGTGCCGGTCTGGCAGGCGGTGCTGTGGGCGGGGCTGGAGCTGGTGGCGATTGCGGTGTACACCTGTGTCTACCTGCAGTTTCGCCGTACTGCGAAGCCACTCGATGAGACCGTGTGGGTGCGCCGCATCTCCTGGGCGCACGGCGTTCACATGGTCATGTGGTCGTCCATCGTGGTGTGGGCCTATGTGCCCGGCAATCTGACCAGCCTGATGTTTGTGATGCTGGTGCATGTGGGCCTGATCTCTTTGACGGTGGTGATGAGCAACCCGCACCGCCGGCTGCTGATGTCCGATCTGGTGGCGCCGACGGTGGCCCTGGTGGCGCCACCTGTGCTGGATGGCACGCTCTTCAGCGCCGGCCTGGCGCTGCTGGGCATCTTCTACATCGCCTTGATGCTCATGGTCGGTTTGAAAATTCATGCCAGTTCGACGGAAACCCTGGTGCTGCGCGAGCGCAACAGCGAACTGATCCGCGAACTGGAGCAGCAGCTCAAGACCGACGGGCTGACCGGCTTGAAGAACCGTGACCACTTCATCACCACGGCGCGCAATGAGCTGGAGCGCCATGCACGCTACCAGCAGCCGGTTGCGCTGCTGATGGTGGATATTGACCATTTCAAGCAGATCAACGACACCTACGGCCATCTGGCCGGTGACGAGGTGCTCAAGGCCGTGTCCAGCGTGTTTGTGGACATGGTACGCACCAGCGATTGTCTGGCGCGCCTGGGCGGTGAGGAGTTCGCCGTGCTGATGCCGCAGACAGCGCTGGACGCGGCGATGGCGGCGGCGGAACGCTTGCGCATGGCCGTGGCCAAGGTGCGCTGCCCGCTGGACGATGACGTGGTGGCGCCGACCGTCAGCATCGGCATCGCGATTGCGCCCGATGGCAATGAAACCCTGTCCTCCCTGATGCGGCGCAGCGATTTGGCCATGTATGACGCCAAGGGACGGGGGCGCAACTGTGTGGTGGTGGCGCCCGACCGCAACGCCAAACAGGTGGCCTGAACGGCATCGCCTGGCTAGGCCACCATGGCCTGGCCAGGATCTGCGGGTTGTCTAGGGGGCTTTCTGTCGTCGCACGTAGGTGAACTCTTGCGTGGCGTGGGGCAGCGTCAAGGTCAGCGCATGACCCGTCAGCTGAAGCGCCGCCTGGTCAAAGCGCACTGCGCCGTAATTGCCGAGGCGGGCCCGCACCGTGAAGTGGTTGTGGGTGGGGTGAGCCGGGACCAAGATGGTCTCTGGGTAATGCCTGAACACTCCGTGCAGGCTCAGGTGGATGCTGTCGATCGGGAGCGCAACGTCCCCGGCCTCCAGGGAATCCTGGGTGAGGTGGTCGGCCGTGAACGCCTGCCCGTCCGACTCAAAGTGAACGCTGGTGATGTAGGACGCCACGGGCGTGCCTTCCTCCTGGAATACGACGCGTGCACCGGGGTGGCTGGCCTGGCTGGAGCGGACGAGTTCGAACTGCGGATCCGTGGAGGGCGCTGTGGAGTTCAGCACAATCTGCTGGCCCCGTTTTTCCCAGGTTCCTATATCGGTTTCGTCCGCCGATCCATAGATGAGGACAAACTTGTAGGAGCCATCGGCGCGCAGCTGGATGGCAGAAACCATTTCTCTCACCCCCTGGAGCTGGTAGGTACCGACAGGGCTGGCGAGGTCTTGGGCCCTAACGGCCTGGCCGCTGAAGCCGCTGCACGCCGCCATCCACATTGCGGTGCACTGCAGGAGCTGGCGGCGGGATGGTGTTGGGAAACCGGTCATGGCGTCACTCCCCGTGCGCACACGCTGCGCCAAAGTTGGACCAGGTGGGCTTGGAGGCCAAGTGCGCGTGCTTTTGCCGCTGGGGTGTGAACGCTGAGTCCAGCGTGCCCAGGGCGATGCAGATCCAGTCACTCCAGTCGCCATGGGTGCGGGACCAGAACAGCGGGGACCCGCAATGCCCGCAGAACTGGCGCCACACCGTGGCCGACGACGCATAGGCGCGCAGGTCGGTGTCACCGGCGGTGATGTGCAAGTCGTGGCGCGGAACGGCGCCGTAGGTCGCAAAGGCTGCGCCATGGCTTTTCTGGCACTGGCTGCAATGGCAGTGGGTGACCGCTTGGGGGGCTGAGTGCAAGGCGTAGCGGACCTTTGCGCAAAAGCAGCTCCCGAGGTAAGTTTCAGACACAGGCTCAGACCTTCTAGAGGCAAAACTGCCATCCTAACCACTGTGACTGGGCAGGTGCGCGGGCAATCGATGGGGTGGGGCCGGAAGTACAGGCCTGCGGCACCTTGGTTGGGTGATCCCGGCAGGCGCGGGCATGTCCGGGCGACGGTGGAGCCGCTCCTTAATCACGGGCAGGTACAGACCAGCATGCAGCCAAGCCGCAAGGCATCGCGGTGCGCCCATCGATGAGGGGTGCCAAAGTGCGGCGCAGTTTTTTTGGTGCCGAAAAAATCAGTTATACTTTTAGCTTGTCGGAGCGTAGCGCAGTCTGGTAGCGCATCTGCTTTGGGAGCAGAGGGTCGCGAGTTCGAATCCCGCCGCTCCGACCAAAATTGAAGGGCTAGATCGCAAGATCTAGCCCTTTCGTTTTTGCTGCCTTGCGTCTGGTGTGCACGACTTGGATGTGCGTGCGCAGCGCCCGGGCTGGCGCTGTGCAAGGCCTCAGCGGTTAGCGGCGTCCCCAGGTCATGACCGCGGTGCCGGCAATCGCCATGGCGCCGCCCACCAGCATGGGTGTATCGATGGTTTCGCCCAGCAGCAGTGCCGAGATCAGTACGCCGAACAGTGGCACCAGGGTGATGTAGCCCGAGGCCGCGCCCGCACCCAGGGCCTTGACGCCGTCGAAGTACCAGGCATAGGCCAGCGCGGTGGCGCCAAAGGCCAGGAACAGCAGGGCGCCCCAGGCGGTGCCATCGCTGTGCCAGACCAGGCCCAGGCTGCCAGGGCCTTCGACGATCAGGCTGGCCGCCAGCAGCATGGCGGCGCCGATGGTGCTGGTGACGGCGGTGGTGGACAGGGCGTCCACGCCGGTCAGCATCCAGCGGCCGATGAGGGTGTACAGCACCCAGCACACCACGCAGCCCAGAATCAGCAGCTCACCCAGGCCGATGCTGCCTTGCAGAATGCCCAGCGGTTGCCCGTGCGAGATCACGACCACCGCGCCCACCACGGCCAGCAGCATGCCGATGGCAATCGTGGGGTTCAGGCGTTCCTTGAACAGCCAGGCGGCCATCAGCAAGGTCATGACTGGATTCAGGGTGATCACCAGGGCCGCCTTGCCAGCCGGCAGGTGCTGCAGGCCCGACAGGAAGAACGCCGCGTAGCCAAAGACGCCGGTGGCACCGGCTGCCAGCATGCCCAGCCAGCGCTGGGGGCTCCAGTGCCGCAGCTGGGCAAAGCCGCCGGCCCAGTACATCCAGGGAATCAGCACCAGCGCAGCCAGTGCGAAACGCAGGCAGGCGCCCGCCAGAGGGGGCATGGATTGGGCGATGATGCGCCCCGCAGGCCAGGAAGCGCCCCACACACGGCCATGCCGACCAGCCGCAGGTGGGGTGCAAAAAAGGTGTTCGATTGCATGGGGTGTGACTATGCACCAGCGCGGCGGGCGTGGCGCCCAGTGGCTGGCGCTGTGGGCCATCGTGCGGTCGATGGCCTGGGGATGGGGTGGAGATGGGCTAGAAAATGCCCAGGTACAGGCCGCTGGCCAGGGCTGCGCCCAGGGCCTGGCAGGGTTCCAGCGCGGCCGCACTGAGTTGTTTGGGGGTAGCAATCGCCTCGGGTGTCTGGGCGTGGGTGCAGACGATCAGGGGCTCGGCCACGGGCTTGAGGCGCCAGCCCGTGGCAATGCGGGCGATCTGGCGGGCGGCGTTGCTGCCGTCGCTGCCCGCACAGACCAGGGTGGCGTAGGGACGGCCATTAATGCGGTCCAGGACTGCGTAATAGCTGCGGTCGAAGAAATCCTTCAGCAGGCCACTGATGGCCGCCAGGTTCTCCGGGGTGGCGAAGACATAGCCGTCGGCCTGCAGCACATCCTGCGGACCGGCGTCGCGGGCGTGCAGCAGGCGCACATCGACTTCGGGCTGTGCCTGTTGCGCGCCCTGGCGCACGGCTTCGGCCATCTGGCGGGTGCCGCCGGTGTGCGTGTGGTAGACGATGAGCAGGGTGGGGGTGCGTTCCATGGCAGCAGCATACGCACAATCACTGCGTGTGGAGGCTGAAAAAAAGAGAGCTGTCTGCACTGGTCAATTCACGGTTTCATATGCTTATGCATCTGAAATGCTCGTGATAACAGCGCGGACAGCTCTCTTTTTCTTGCCGGAGGATGGTACGGCTTACAGCTCTTCGACGCGGCGGGCGGGGTAGCTGTCCCAGCTCTGGCAGCCCGGGCAGTGCCAGAAGTGCTGGCGTGCCTCGAAGCCGCAGGCGGCGCAGCGGTAGCGGCTCAGGGGCTTGCTGGCGTGCTCCAGCGCCTTTTGCACGGCGGGGTGGTGCTCTTCGTGCGTCAGGGGTTCACCGGCCAGCCATTTGGTGGCTGCGACCAGCGAGGGCTCCAGGCCCAGGTGGTGCACGTACCAATCGCGGCGATCGCCCTGGCCTTCGGTGGGCGTGGTGTTCAGCGCCACCAGGGCATCCAGCAGATCCAGCGAGGGCGATTGGGCGTAGCGCGCGCGCAGCAGTTGCGCCGCCGCGGCCTGCTGGCCCGTGGCGGCCGCCACCTCCAGCATCAACGGCACGGCCAGCGGCAGGCCCTGGGGCGTGGTCTGGGCCAGTTCCTCCAGCGTCTTCCAGGCGTCGTGCGACTGGCTCAGGCGGTGCTGGATGCGTGCCAACTCGATGCGTGGGCGTGGGGTCTGCGGGGCCGTGCGCACGGCCTCGTGCAGCAGCTGGCTGGCGGTGTCCAGCTGGGCGTGGCTGGCCTGCTCGGTCGCCTGTTCGCACAGGTAGTGCGCCAGGCGGCCGCTGAAGTCGCCCTGGTTGGCGGCCTGCATGCGGCGCGCGATCTCGGCCGCCTGCACCCAGTCGCGCGAGCGTTCGTAGATGGCCAGCAGGGCCAGGCGGGCTTCGGCCTCGTAGGCCGTGCCTTCCAGGCGGCGCAGCGCTTCTTCGGCGCGGTCCAGCAGGCCCGCCTTCAGAAAGTCCTGGGCCAGGCCGTGCTGGGCGCGTTCGCGGTCGTCCTTGCCCAGGTCGGCGCGCGACAGCAGGTGTTCGTGCACGCGCACGGCGCGGTGGTATTCACCGCGGCGACGGAACAGATTGCCCAGGGCGAAGTGCAGGTCCGCGGTCTCGGGGTCGTTCTGCACGGCTTCGATGAAGGCGTCGATGGCCTTGTCCTGCTGCTCGTTGAGCAGGAAGTTCAGGCCTTTGAAATAAGCCTTCGGCGCCTGGCGGTTGTCCTGGCGCACCTGGCGCAAATCCATGCGCGAGGCCAGCCAGCCGAGGGCGAAAGCCACGGGCAGGCCAAGCAGAATCCAGCTGAGGTCAAATTCCATGGATCGTCGGGGGGAGTGGTTCGGCGGGGGCGGGCGCTGCGGCCTGCGTTTCGGGTTCGGTCGCGGTCTGGCTGAGCTTGGCGGCCGTGCTGCGCTGTTTCCACCAACGCGGCACCATCACCAACACGCCGGCGATCAATCCGCCGACAAAGGCCGCCAGCACCACCAGTACCAGCGGTGCCTGCCACTGCGTGCCAAAGAAAAAGTGCACGGTGGCGGTTTGCTGGTTGTTGAGCGCGAAGGCGAACAGGGTGAAAAAAATGGCCGCCTTGAGCAGCCACAGCAGGTATTTCATGCGAGCCCTTCCTTGTTGCCCTGGATTTTAGGCGCACAGGGCGGCAGGCGGGCAATTGGTGGGGATGTCGCGCGCAGGACGTCAGTCTGCGGTCGGGGTGGTGGCAGGTGTGCCCTGGAAGTCCACGGCTTCGCGCAAGGCCTTGCCGGGTTTGAAATGCGGCACCCGCTTTTCGGGGATGTGGACCGATTCACCGCTGCGGGGATTGCGGCCAATGCGCGCAGGGCGGCGAGACACGGAGAAGCTGCCAAAGCCACGGATCTCGATGCGTTGGCCATGCACCAGGGCATCGCTCACGGCATCTTGGATGGTTTTGACGGCGTGCTCGGCATCGCGCTGTGTGAGTTGGGCAAAACGTGCGGCCAGCTCTTCAACTAAGTCAGATCGGGTCATGAAGCAATTATCCCAAGCAGTACCTGGAAAAGACGGCGGGCGCCGTGACAGCGCCCGCCGGGGTCTTGCTACCTGTGAATCAGGTGCAGACTTTACTTGTCAGCGTCCAGCTTGGCGCGCAGCAGGGCGCCCAGGCTGGTGGTGCCGGCATTTTCCTTGGAGGACTGGGCCGACAGGGAAGCCATGGCTTCTTGCTGCTCAGCCATGTCCTTTTGCTTGATGGACAGCTGGATGTTGCGGGTCTTGCGATCCACGTTGATCACCACGGCGGTCACTTCGTCGCCTTCCTTCAGCACGGAACGGGCATCTTCCACGCGATCGCGGGACAGTTCGGACACGCGCAGGTAACCCACGATGTCGTCGCCCAGATCGATTTCAGCGCCACGCTGGTCCACGGTCTTGACCTTGCCGGTCACGATCTGGCCCTTGTCGTTCACGGTAGCGAACGTGGTGAAGGGGTCGCTGTCCAGCTGCTTGATGCCCAGGGAGATGCGCTCGCGCTCGACGTCCACGCCCAACACGATGGCTTCGACTTCCTGGCCCTTCTTGTAGTTACGCACGGCGGCTTCGCCGGTTTCGTTCCAAGACAGGTCAGACAGGTGCACCAGGCCGTCGATACCGGCCGCCAGACCCACGAACACGCCGAAGTCGGTGATGGACTTGATGGGGCCCTTCACGCGGTCGCCGCGCTTGGTGTTCTGAGCAAATTCTTGCCAAGGGTTGGCCTTGCATTGCTTCATGCCCAGGGAGATGCGACGCTTGTCTTCGTCGATTTCCAGAACCATCACTTCCACTTCGTCACCCAGCGAAACCAGCTTGGAAGGAGCGATGTTCTTGTTGGTCCAGTCCATTTCGGAAACGTGCACCAGGCCTTCGATGCCGGGTTCCAGTTCCACGAATGCGCCGTAGTCGGCAATGTTCGTGACCTTGCCGAACAGGCGGGTGTTGGAAGGATAGCGGCGAGCCACACCCATCCATGGGTCGTCGCCCATTTGCTTCAGACCCAAGGACACGCGGTTCTTCTCGGTGTCGAACTTCAGGATCTTGGCAGTGATTTCCTGGCCAGCGGTCACCACTTCGGAAGGGTGACGCACGCGGCGCCATGCCATGTCGGTGATGTGCAGCAGGCCGTCGATGCCGCCCAGGTCCACGAACGCACCGTATTCGGTGATGTTCTTGACCACGCCTTGCACGATGGCGCCTTCCTTCAGAGTTTCCATCAGCTTGGCGCGCTCTTCGCCCATGGAGGCTTCCACCACAGCGCGACGCGAGAGCACAACGTTGTTGCGCTTGCGGTCCAGCTTGATGACCTTGAATTCCATGGTCTTGTTCTCGTAAGGAGTCAGATCCTTGACGGGACGTGTGTCGATCAGCGAACCGGGCAGGAATGCGCGGATGCCGTTGACCAGAACGGTCAGGCCGCCCTTGACCTTGCCGGAGGTGGTGCCGGTCACGAATTCGCCGGATTCCAGCGCCTTTTCCAGCGACAGCCAGGAGGCCAGACGCTTGGCGGTGTCGCGCGACAGGATGGTGTCACCATAGCCGTTTTCGATCGAGCCGATGGCCACGGACACGAAGTCACCCACTTGGACTTCGATTTCGCCCTGGTCGTTCTTGAACTCGTCGATTGGCACATAGGCTTCCGACTTCAGGCCAGCGTTCACCACCACGAAGTTGTGCTCAACGCGCACGACTTCAGCGGTAATGACTTCGCCGGGACGCATTTCAGTGCGTTGCAACGATTCTTCGAAAAGGGCGGCAAAAGATTCAGACATGTAGATCCTTACCCGCTTACAGATTTCCGGCAGCACCATTGCTGCGCGTTTTTAAGGCTGTAGGCGGAGGTGCAGGCAAAACCTGCGGGGTTAAAGGGTTGCAAACCGCATCACCAGTGCGTCAACGGCGCGAATGTGGTGTGCGGGCCGGGTGCCAGTCTCAAGCGCGGGGCGCAAAAGGCTGGCGCTGCTCCCACCAGGTCAAGATCTGCTGCACGGCTTGCTCAATCGTGCCTTCGGAGTTGTCCAGGTGAAGGGCGTCTTCTGCGGGTTTCAAGGGCGCTGCAGCGCGATTCATGTCGCGGGCATCGCGGGCCTGAAGGTCCGCCAAAAGGTCTGCCATGTTAGCAGAAAGCCCTTTGGAAATCAATTGCTTGTAGCGGCGTTCGGCACGGCACTCGGCGGTGGCCGTCAGGTAGACCTTCAGCGGGGCGTCAGGGAAGATCACGGTGCCCATGTCGCGGCCATCGCCGACCAGGCCGGGCAGCCGCCGGAAATCGCGCTGCACCTGCAGCAGGGCCTCGCGCACGGCGGGGAAGACGGCCACGCGCGAGGCGTTCATGCTGGCGTCCTCGGTGCGGATGGCCAGTGAGATGTCCTCGCCGTCCAGCAGCACGCGCTGATCGGGCGTGAAGCCGATGTGGGAGCGGCGGATCAGGTCGGCGATCGCCGGGGCGTTGTCTTCGGTCAGCGCGATGCCGGCGCGCGAGGCGGCCAGGCCGGTGATGCGGTAGAGGGCGCCCGAGTCCAGCAGCGCAAAGCCCAGGCGTTCGGCCACCAGGCCGGCGATGGTGCCCTTGCCCGAGGCCGTGGGGCCGTCGATACAGATCACAGGGGTGGGGCGCGAGGCCTGGGCCACGCCGAAGAAGGCCTCGAAATAGTCCGGGAAGGTCTTGGCCACGCACTTGGGGTCTTCGATGCGCACCGGCAGGCCGGCGGGGTTGAAGGCCGCCAGCGAGAAGCACATGGCCACGCGGTGGTCGTCGTAGGTGTGGATGCTGGCGGCACGCCAGTCGGCCGCCGTGGCAGGGGGGGTGATGCGGAGGAAGTTCGCGCCTTCCTCCACCGTGGCGCCCAGCTTGCGCAGCTCGGTGGCCATGGCGGCGATGCGGTCGGTCTCCTTCACGCGCCAGCTGGCGATGTTGCGCAGCGTGGTGGTGCTGTCGGCGTACAGGGCCATGCTGGCCAGGGTCATGGCCGCGTCGGGGATGTGGTTGCAGTCCAGGTCGATGGCCTTCAGGGGCCAGGCGCCGCGCGTGATGTGCAGCCAGTTGGGGCCGCTGGTCACCTGGGCGCCCATGGCCTGGGCGGCTTCGACAAAGCGGATGTCGCCCTGGATGGAGTCCTGGCCCACGCCCAGCACTTGGATGCCATTTTGGCCGCCAGCGCCCGTGGCGATGGCGCCGAGTGCTATGAAATAGCTGGCGGAGGAGGCGTCGGCCTCGACGTGGATGTCGCCGGGCGACTGGTAGCGGCTGCCGGCTGGAATCACGAAGCGCTGCCAGCCCTCGTTGCGCACGGTGATACCAAAGCGCGCCAGCAGCTCCAGCGTGATGTGGATGTAGGGCTTGGAGATCAGTTCGCCCACCACCTCGATGCAGATGTCGCTGTCGCTGGCCAGCAGGGGCAGGGCCATCAGCAGCGCGGTCAGGAACTGGCTGGAGACATCGCCACGCACGGCGATGGGGGCATCGCCCAGCTGGCTGAAGTTGGGCTGGCCGATGCGCAGGGGCGGATAGCCGGGGTTGCCCAGGTAGTCGATGTGGCAGCCCAACTGGCGCAGGGCGTCGACCAGATCGCCGATGGGGCGCTCGTACATGCGCGGCACGCCGGTCATCTCGAAGTGGCCACCCAGCACGGCCAGGGCCGCCGTCAGCGGGCGCATGGCGGTGCCGGCATTGCCCAGGAACAGCTGCGCGCGCGCATTGTTGGGCAGGGCGCCGTCGATGCCGGTGATCTGCACCGGCTGGCCCGGGGTGACCTGGGCGGGCGTGACCTGGCAGCCCAGCTCGCGCAGCGCGGCCAGCATGACGCGGGTGTCGTCCGAGTCCAGCAGGTCGTGGATGGTGGTGGTGCCGGAACTCAGGGCGGCCAGCAGCAGCACGCGGTTGGAAATGCTTTTGGAGCCGGGCAGTTGCACGCTGCCGCTGGCGGTGGCCAGGTGGGGCAGGTCAAGAAAGGCGGTCTGGTACATGCGTGAAATTCAAAGGTTCAGGCCGTGGGCGTGGTGGCAGCAGGCGGAAGGAAACGGCATTGCGCCCGCGCGGTGCTGGCCAGGGTGATCATGGCCTCCAGGGCCTGGGCGTCGCCCGTGTGCAGCGCCTGCTCGAAGGCCTGCAGGGCGCGCTGGAAATGCTGGGCCTGAGCCAGCACCTCGTCCTTGTTTGCCAGCAGGATGTCGCGCCACATGGCCGGATCGCCGGCGGCGATGCGCGTGAAGTCGCGAAAACCGGGGCCGGCGACGCTCAGGAAGGCATCGGCCTGGGGCTGGCCGATGACGCTGTGCATCATTGCAAAGGCCAGCATGTGGGGCAGGTGGCTGACGGTGGCGAAGGCGGCGTCGTGCGTCTCGGGCGACATGCTGCGCACGTCGCAGCCCAGGGCCTGCCACAGGGCTTCGGCCTTGTGCAGGTGGCTGGTCAGTGTGCGCTCGGTGGGGGTCAGGATGACCTTGGCGCCGCGGTATAGCTCGGCGTCGGCGTGCTCCACGCCGGCCACTTCCTTGCCGGTGTTGGGGTGGGCGGGCACAAAGCTGGCAATCTGGCTGCCCAGCGCGTTGCGCGCGGCCTGCACCACGTCGGCTTTGGTGGAGCCGACGTCCATGATCAGCATCTCGGGCGTGACCAGGTGCTTGATGGACTTGAGCGTGGCCTCGGTCGCCCCCACGGGTACGGCCAGCAGCACCAGGTCGGCGCCGGCGGCGGCCAGCAGGGCGGAGGGCGCCTCGACATCGATCACGCCCATCTGCAGGGCGCGGGCCGTGGTGGTGGGGGACTTGCTGTAGCCCACCACGCGCTGGACCAGGCCGGCTTTCTTCAGCGCCAGGGCGAAGGAGCCGCCCATCAGGCCGCAGCCGATCAGGCCTAACTGTTCAAACATGCAGCCTCCTCACGCCGGCACGGGGTAGGTCCCCAGTACCTTGTAGAAGGCGGACAGCGCTTGCAGCTCTTGCAGGGCCTGGGCCACGTGGGGCTGGGCGGGGTGGCCCTCCAGGTCGATGTAGAAGTAATACTCCCACTGGCCGGTGCGGGCCGGGCGCGACTCAAAGCGCGTCATGGACACGCCGTGCTTCTTCAGCGGCACTAGCAGGTCGTGCACGGCACCGGGGCGGTTGGGCACGGAGATGACCAGGCTGGTGCAGTCCTTGCCCGTGGGCGCCGGTGTGGCCAGGGTGTGCGGCAGGCAGATGATGGCAAAGCGCGTGCGGTTGTAGGCATCGTCCTGGATGGCGTGGCTGACGATGTGCAGGCCGAACTGCTGGGCGGCGCGCTCGCTGCTGATGCCGGCCCAGGTGGGGTGCAGGGCCGCCAGGCGCGCGCCCTCGGCGTTGCTCTCGACCGGGCGGCGCTCGGCGTGCGGCAGGTGCTTGGACAGCCAGGCGTGGCATTGCGCCAGGGCCTGGGGGTGGGCGGCCACGACCTCGATGCCTTCCAGCGCATTCGTGCTGCGCAGCAGGTGGTGGCGGATCAGCAGGCTGACCTCGCCCACGATGTGGCAGGGCGTGTTGCGGAACATGTCCAGCGTGCGGTTGACCACGCCCTCGGTGGAGTTCTCGACGCCGACCACGCCGTACTGGGCGCTGCCGGCGGCCGTGGCGTGGAAGACTTCCTCAAAGGTGTTGCAGTACAGGAAGTCGGCGGCACCGCCGAAGTACTGCACGGCGGCTTCCTCGGTGAAGGTGCCTTCCGGGCCGAGCACGGCCACGCGCTGGGGCGATTCGAGCGCCAGGCAGGCGGACATGATCTCGCGCCAGATGGCGGCCACGTGCGCACCCTTGAGCGGGCCGGGGTTGTTGCTTTTGATCTTCTCGATGACCTGGGCCACGCGGTCGGGGCGGAAGAAGGCCGTGCCTTCCTGCTTCTTCAGCTCGCCGACCTGCTCGGCCACATGGGCGCGCTGGTTCACCAGGCTCAGCAGCTGGCGGTCCAGGCTGTCGATTTCGTTGCGCAGCTTCAGCAGCTCGGGGCTGGCTTGCGGTTCTGTGCTCATGGCATCCTCAAAATTCAGAGCTGTCTGCGCACGTGTTTCAAGCGGTTCAGGTGGAAAAGTCTCTGAAACCTTGAACCATCAAGCGCTGACAGCTCATTTTTATGTATGTCCCGTGCGAGGGGCGCCGGGGCAGGCTCAGGCGCTGGTGCGCTCGAATTCCTGCATGTAGGCCACTAGGGCCTGCACGCCCGCCAGCGGCATGGCGTTGTACAGGCTGGCACGCATGCCGCCCACGGACTTGTGGCCCTTGAGCTGCAGCAGGCCGGCGGCCTTGGCGCCGGCCAGGAAGGCGTCGTTGCGGCTTTCGTCGCGCAGGAAGAAGGGGATGTTCATGCGCGAGCGGTAGGCGGCATCCACCTTGTTCAGGTACAGCTGCGAGTTGTCCAGGTACTGGTAGAACAGTTCGGCCTTGGCGCGGTTGCGCGCTTCCATGGCGTCCACGCCGTGCAGGTCGCCCTCGGTCTGGCGCAGCAGCCACTGGAAGGTGAGGCCCGCCATGTAGATGCCCCAGGTCGGGGGCGTGTTGAACATGGACTGGTTGTCGGCCACGGTCTTGTAGTTGAAGGCCGAGGGGCAGATGTCCAGCGCCTGGCCCAGCAGGTCATCGCGCACGATGACGATGGTCAGTCCGGCGGGGCCGATGTTCTTCTGCGCACCGCCGAAGGCCAGGCCGACGCGGCTCCAGTCCAGCGGGCGCGAGGCGACGTTGGACGAAAAATCGATCACCAGCGGTGCATCGCAGCCCAGGGCCTGCAGGTCGGGCAGCTGCTGAAACTCCACGCCGTGGATGGTCTCGTTGCTGCACAGGTGCACGTAGGCGGCGTCTTGGGACAGCTGCCAGCTGGCCGCGTCGGGCACGCTGGTGAAGCCGCTGGCCTCGCCGCTGGCGGCCAGGTGCTGGCGGGCGTACTTGCCGGCTTCCTTGAAGGACTTCTGGCTCCAGCTGCCGGTGACCACGAAGTCCACTGTGCCGCCCTTGGACAGGTTCAGCGGCACGATGGCGTTCTCGGCCAGGCCGCCGCCCTGCATGAACAGGATGTGGAAGTGGGCGGGCACGGCCAGCAGCGTGCGCAGGTCGGCCTCGGCGCGCTCGTAGATGCTGATGAATTCCTTGCCGCGGTGGCTCATCTCCATCACGCCCATGCCCGAGCCGCCCCAGTTGAGCATCTCGTCGGCAGCTTGCTGCAGGACTTCTTCAGGGATGGCGGCGGGACCGGCAGAGAAATTGAATGGGCGCTTCATGGTGGGCAATCAAATCACGCGCCAACGGCCGAAAGGGGAGCGCTGGCAGCTATCAAAAAAACGATCTTAGGCGAAAAAACACCCCACAGCTTGCGCAGTGGGGTGTCGTGGTTCAGGACTCGGCGGGCGCCTGCGGTGCCTCGCCGTTGTCCGTCTCTCCGTCGCCATCGCCGTCGGTGCCGGTGGCATCGTTCTCGGCGATGCGCTGCAGGCCAATCAGCTTGGCGCCTTCGTCCAGGGCCATCAGCGTCACGCCCTGCGTGGCGCGACCCATCTCGCGGATCTCGGCGACCCGGGTGCGCACCAGCACGCCCTTGTCGGTGATCAGCATGATCTCGTCCTCGGCACCAACCAGGGTGGCGGCCACGACCTTGCCGTTGCGCTCGGACTGCTGGATTGCGATCATGCCCTTGGTGCCGCGGCCGTGGCGGGTGTACTCGCTGATGTGAGTGCGTTTGCCGTAGCCGTTTTCGGTCGCGGTCAGCACGCTTTGCGCGCCGGGCTCGACGTTGCCCGAGCCGTCGTCGGCTTCGGCCACCAGCATGGCGATCACGCTCTGGCCGTCGTCGATGTTCATGCCGCGCACGCCGCGGGCATTGCGGCCCATGGGGCGCACATCGTTTTCGTCAAAGCGCACGGCCTTGCCGCCGTCGCTGAACAGCATCACGTCGTGCTTGCCGTCGGTCAGCGCCGCACCGATCAGGTAGTCGCCTTCATCCAGGCCCACGGCGATGATGCCGGCCTTGCGCGGGTTGCTGAACTCGGTCAGCGCCGTCTTCTTGACGGTGCCCATGCTGGTCGCCATGAAGACGTAGTGGTCTTCAGGGAAGCTGCGGTTGTCGCCGGTCAGCGGCAGCACCACGTTGATCTTCTCGCCGTCCTGCAGCGGGAACATGTTGACGATGGGGCGACCGCGCGAGTTGCGCGAGCCCGAGGGCACTTCCCAGACCTTGAGCCAGTACATGCGGCCGCGGTTGGAGAAGCACAGCAGGTAGTCGTGCGTGTTGGCGATGAACAGCTGGTCGATCCAGTCGTCTTCCTTGGTGGCTGTGGCCTGCTTGCCGCGACCGCCACGCTTTTGCGCACGGTATTCGGACAGCGGCTGGCTCTTGATGTAGCCCGTGTGGCTGAGCGTGACCACCATGTCGGTGGGCGTGATCAGGTCTTCGGTGGACAGATCCTGCGCGCTGTACTCGATGGTGGAGCGGCGTGCGCCCAGCTTGGATTGGCCGAATTCGGCCTTCAGGGTGGTCAGCTCGTCACCGATGATGACGGACACGCGCTCGGGCTTGGCCAGGATGTCCAGTAGGTCTTCGATGGTGGACATGATCTCGCGGTACTCGGCGACGATCTTGTCCTGCTCCAGGCCGGTCAGGCGCTGCAGGCGCATCTGCAGGATTTCCTGGGCCTGCGTGTCTGACAGTCGGTACAGGCCATCCTGGCCCAGGCCAAATTCGCGCTCCAGCGATTCCGGGCGGTAGTCGTCGGCATTCACCACGCCGCCGTCTTCGCGGGTGCGGGTCAGCATCTCGCGCACCAGCTTGCTGTCCCAGCTGCGGGTCATCAGCTCGGCCTTGGCCACGGGGGGGGTGGGGGCGTTGCGGATGATGGCGATGAAGTCATCGATGTTGGCCAGCGCCACGGCCAGGCCTTCTAGCACGTGGCCGCGGTCGCGCGCCTTGCGCAGCTCGAACACGGTGCGGCGGGTCACCACCTCGCGGCGGTGCTGCAGGAACACCTGGATCAGGTCCTTGAGGTTGCACAGCTTGGGCTGGCCGTCAACCAGTGCGACCATGTTGACGCCGAAGGTGTCCTGCAACTGCGTCTGCTTGTAGAGGTTGTTCAGCACCACCTCGGGCACTTCGCCGCGCTTGAGCTCGATCACCAGGCGCATGCCGGACTTGTCCGACTCGTCCTGGATGTGGCTGATGCCTTCGATGCGCTTTTCGTGCACCAGCTCGGCCATGCGCTCCTGCAGGGTCTTTTTGTTCACCTGGTAGGGCAGCTCGTCGACGATGATCGCCTGGCGCTGACCGCGGTCGATGTCCTCGAAGTGCACCTTGGCGCGCATCACGATGCGGCCACGGCCCGTGCGGTAGCCTTCCTTGACACCGTTGATGCCGTAGATGACGCCGGCCGTGGGGAAGTCGGGCGCGGGCACGATTTCCATCAGGTCGTCCACGCTGGCGTCGGGGTTGCGCAGCAGGTGCAGGCAGGCGTCCACCACCTCATTCAGGTTGTGGGGCGGGATGTTGGTGGCCATGCCCACGGCAATACCGGCCGAGCCGTTGACCAGCAGATTGGGCAGGCGCGCGGGCAGCGTCAGCGGCTCACTTTCGGAGCCGTCGTAGTTGGGGCCGAAGTCGACGGTTTCCTTGTCGATGTCACCCAGCATTTCGTGGGCGATCTTGGACAGGCGGATTTCCGTGTAACGCATCGCCGCCGCACTGTCGCCGTCGACCGAGCCGAAGTTGCCCTGGCCGTCGACCAGCATGTGGCGCAGCGAGAAATCCTGCGCCATGCGCACGATAGTGTCGTACACCGCACTGTCGCCGTGCGGGTGGTACTTACCGATCACGTCCCCGACGATACGCGCCGACTTCTTGTACGGGCGGTTCCAATCGTTGTTCAGTTCGTGCATTGCATACAGCACGCGTCGATGCACAGGCTTCAAGCCATCGCGCGCATCGGGGAGGGCGCGCCCCACAATCACGCTCATGGCGTAATCAAGGTAGCTGCGGCGCATCTCCTCTTCTAGGCTGATAGGCAAGGTTTCTTTGGCAAACTGGGTCATGTAGTGGTGCAGGGTTGTGCAATGACGACGAAGTAGGCCATTTTAGAAGGAATGTATTGTTGCTGATGGGCAACATCTCACCGGCATTAGGCTTTTGTCCTACCTCAAGCACCAGGGCTAGCGAGCCAATCGAATATTCCGTATGGCACAATGATTTCCAGCGTTCTTGGTGATAGTCACTGATGACGTGCATGAATTTCGCAGCTCGGCTGCGGCTTAATCCCCAAGAGGAGAACCATGAAGAAACTGAACAAAGTAGCGATCCTTTTTGCTTCCGCCGCTCTGGCAACTGCAGCTGGCGCTCAAGTGAAGGCTGCCGACGGCGGCAAGGCCATCGACAACTGGCAAAACGGCACCGGCGAACTGGTGTGGAAGAACGGCACCAACGAACTGTGCTGGCGCGATGCCAACTGGACACCTGCTACAGCCGCTGAAGGCTGCGACGGTGCTCTGGTGAAGGCTGCCGCTCCTGCTCCAGCCGCTGCTGCTCCAGCTGCCGCTGCTGCTCCAGCTCCTGCTGTGGCTTCGAAGGTGACTTTTGCTGCTGACGCTTTCTTTGACTTCGACAAGGCTGTGCTGAAGCCCGAAGGCAAGGCTAAGTTGGACGATCTGGTGTCCAAGGTGCAAGGCATCAACCTGGAAGTGATCGTGGCTGTCGGTCACACCGACTCCGTGGGTTCCGATGCTTACAACCAGAAGCTGTCCGAGCGCCGTGCTCAAGCTGTGAAGGCTTACCTGGAGTCCAAGGGCATCGACAAGAGCCGCGTGTACACCGAAGGCAAGGGCGAAAAGCAGCCCGTGGCCGACAACAAGACCAAGGATGGCCGCGCCAAGAACCGTCGCGTGGAAATCGAAGTGGTCGGTACCCGCAAGTAATCTTTCGCAGATTGCGTCAAAAAGCCCCGGTCACGGGGCTTTTTTATTTCTGTCTTGAACTCGTAGCACAATCACTTCCATGACCGATTCGATCAATGTGGATCCAGCTGAGCTGGAAAAATTCTCGAGCCTCGCCCACCACTGGTGGGACATGGAAAGCGAGTTCAAGCCGCTGCACATGATCAATCCATTACGCTTGGGATGGATTGACGAGTTGGCCTCGCTCCAGGGCAAGCAGGTGCTGGATGTGGGCTGCGGTGGCGGTATTCTGGCGGATTCCATGGCGCGCAAAGGCGCCCATGTGACGGGGATTGATCTGGCGACCAAGTCCTTGCGTGTCGCGCAGCTCCATGCCTTGGAGACGGGAACTCCCAATATCCAGTACCGTGAGGTGCCCGTTGAAGCTCTGGCGGCAGAGCGTCCCGCCAGCTTCGACGTGGTGACCTGTATGGAAATGCTGGAGCATGTGCCAGATCCTGCATCGGTGGTGCAGGCCTGCGCTCAACTGGTCAAGCCGGGTGGCTGGGTGTTTTTCTCCACCATCAATCGCAATCTCAAATCCTATGGCTTGGCGATTGTGGCAGCGGAATATGTACTGAATATGTTGCCCAAGGGCACGCATGAATTTGAGAAATTCTTGAAGCCCAGTGAAATGGCTGGTTTCTGCCGTCGGGCCGGGCTTGCTGTGACGCATTCCAGAGGTCTGCAGCACAACCCGTTGACGGGGCGCTACTGGCTTAACGAGGATTGCAGTGTGAACTACATGCTGGCCACGCGCCGCTCCCACGTATGAGTCCGAAGTTGCATCAAGTCGATGCGGTACTGTTTGATCTAGACGGTACGTTGCTCGATAGTGCCCCCGATCTTGGCTTCGCAGCCAATCAGCTGCGCATTGATCGTGGCCTGCATCCTTTGGAACATTCGCACTATCGTCCTTTCGTAGGTACCGGTGCGCGCGGGATGTTGCGGATTGCCTTGGGCATCACGCCGGAAGCCGATGATTTCAATGTGCTGAGGGAAGAGTTCTTTAGGGCTTACGAACGCTGTATGGGGCATCATTCCCAACTATTCTCTGGGGTCGAATCTCTGCTACAGGATTTGACGGCGAATGCATTGCCCTGGGGGATTGTGACCAATAAAGCAGAGCGCTTTGCTTTGCCCATCGCGCGTTCTATCTCAGTTCTGGCAAGTTCTGGTGCGGTGATCTGTGGCGATACCACGGCCTATTCAAAGCCGCATCCTGCCCCTTTGCTGGAAGCTGCTCAACGCTTGGGCGTTGATCCTGGTCGATGCATCTATGTGGGTGATGATGAACGCGATATGGTCGCGGCCCGTGCCGCTGGGATGAAGGCTGTAGCGGCCTCATATGGTTACCTGGGTGGTGTGGACTCCGTTGCAGCCTGGGCACCGGATGCTGTGATTGACTCGCCCTTGGAGCTAACACGCTTTCTAGGATTGAATTAGAATAACGTTCATGGGGCTGTCCTGGTTTCGACGTGGGTTCGGGATCAGTGTGGTGCATGTCGAGCTTGAGTGATGCTCGTAAATCTCCATTCAAAAAACTAACTGCAAACGACGAACGTTTCGCACTCGCCGCTTAAATCCGGTGAGCCTTGCAACAGCACGCTGATGGGCTGGGCAAAGGGGTAGCAATACCTCTCGGCTGCAAGGGAATTCACATCAGCTGGCTTGGTACCGGGCACCTTGGTATTGGGCAAGATTCAAGGGTGCTGGCCTTGTTTGAAGCGTGTGTCTGCGCGGCATACAGGGCGAGATTAAAAATCAGAACACTAAACATGTAGATCTGCCTGACGAAGGCTTGCGGACGCGGGTTCAATTCCCGCCAGCTCCACCATCCACCACAAGGCCACACAGTGAGAAATCACCGTGTGGCCTTTGTTTTTGCCCGTTTTCTTGTGCTTCGTGGTGCTGAATTCACACCGATTTCACACCAGATTCACACCGGGATTCGCACGGAAATCGCACCGGTTTCGCACCGATCACTTGGCGAGTTGCGGTGCTGGCTTGGGTTTTTGGAAGTCTTCCCGGATGAACTTTCCATAGGTGCGGAAGACCATCTCTACGTCTTCGTGCCCCAACTGGCTGGCCACGTACCAAGGATTGGCGCCTGCAGTCAGCATGGTTGAGGCGTAGGTGTGCCGGATTTGGTACGGGTTCCGGTACTTGATCCCCGAACGCTCCATGATCGGCAGCCAGGCTGTTTTTCGCACTTGCGCGTCTGTAGACCAGGGCGCCAGGGTCCGTGGATTGAGAAAAACCCGCTGACCGCGCTGCATGCTGATCGGTTTTTGCGCTTCAAGGGCCGCGATTGCATCGGCATTGAGGTCTACGACACGAACCCCGGCCGCTGTTTTGGGGCTCTTGATTACCCCTACAACCTGGTTGAGCTCGATGCGGGCGGTTGCTTTCGCCAAGTCAATGTGGTGCCACTCGAGCGCCTGCAGCTCACCAGGGCGCAGACCGGTGTTGAACCAGAACTGGAAGGTGGGGCGTTCATCGTCCCGGCAGGCCGCCAAAATCGCTTCGCGCTCTGCTTGGCTGAAGGGCTCAATCACGTAGTCGCTGGACTTGCTGTTTTGCCGAATCAGCTTGGCCAAGGCGATTTGGTCAAACGGGTTGCTCACGACAAGCCCGTCATTGAGGGCATCTTCAAACACTGAGCGCAGCGGCGTCAGCATGTTGCGAATGGCCTTGGCGGTGCAGTCCATGCTGCTGATCCAGTCTCGCAGCAGGACTGGTGTCACCTCGTGCAGCTCCATGCCGTGCCAGCGCTGCATACGTTCTCCGGTGAGGCTCTTTTTGTACCCTGCGAAGGTTGCGGGTGACATCTTCCCGTTCTCAACCTGCTTTTGATAGAGCTGCAGCTGCTTGTAAAGCAGCTCCTCCATCAGGCTGGAGTTGATGGCGCGCTTCCTGGCTCTGGTGCTCTCAGGGAAATACTCTTTGTAGACGAATTTCCCATCTGCAATCCGTCGCAGGATCTCGCCGCGCAGGTTGGCGGCGTACTGCAACGAACCCTTGTTGATCGGGCAGGGCGGAAGCAGCTCTCGGCACTGCTTGCCCTCCCAGGTAAAGGCCACTTGAATGCGTGGGCCTGATGCCATCTGGCGAATTAATATGCCCGTTGGCGTTGAGAGACTTGGCTTCTTATCCATTTGTCTGCTTCCTTCACGTTGACATAAAGGCGCCGTGCAATCACTGCACAGTGCGTTCCATCAAGCCAGACACCTTCTTTGCGGCGCTGGTGGACGGCGTTGGGAGTGGTGCCCGTGAGTTCTTCGTACTTCGAGGCCAGAACCCATTCAGGCTCTATCGTGATGCGCACTTCAGGTGCGGCGGCATGCTTGGCTGCTGGGTCGTGGTGTTTCATGGCGCCTCCAAAAAGAAAGCCCCGACTTGGCGGGGCTGGGGTTCATCAAAGTCCGGGATGGGGGCGCGGCGGTCGCGCCGGGTGCGTTTACGGCGGCTCATGGCTTGGTTTTCCCGTGCTCAGGCTGGTTTGCCGGTGGTGTCGTCTTCTTCTTGCGCTGTGATTTCGGCCAGCTGCTCTTGGGTGAAATCGCTATCAGTCAGCACATAAGGCACGGCATTGGTGACTTGGTAGAAGCGTGGCGATGGGCATTCGGCAAGCCACTGCTCCAGCAGGGCCTGCAGTTTTGCCTTGTGCTCTGGGGACACTTCCGGGTAGCCATCCGCGTATTCGCCTCCAAAGTCGTTGGCCTGCGCGGCAATGTCTTCAATCACGCTGTCGGCATCCACAAAGTCGGCCATGGCTGGGCGTTTGGCTGTGCCGCGCCATACCTTGTGTCCTGGGCGAACTTCATCGCCCCGTGCGTTCAGCAGATTGCCCAGGCTGCCGTAGTTGAATTCCTCGCCGTCAATTGACCAGCATTCCTTTTGATCGGTATTGCTCATGTTTTCTCCTTCAATGCCCGCAAGGCAGGCCTTCGCCCTCGTCGGGCTCTTGGTGGACAGGTGCGCCGCAGCTGCCGCAGCGCTTGATGGGTGTGGGCTGCTGGCCTTGGATGGGTGGTGTGCTCATGGTTGCTCCAAAAAGGAAAGCCCGCTGAAGCGGGCTGGGGTGTTGGGTGGGGGATCACGAAGGCTCGTGGCAATCACAAGGAAGGCTGATCCTTATTTGCATGTCCGAGATCGGGATGATTCGCCTGGCCTGGGCCCAGAACCGCTGATGCGGTATGCGCTCGGTTGCTGGGATGCCTGCCGCTTTCATGGCAGCAAAGCGCGGCTCCATGTCCTCCAGGTAGACCGGCTTGTCGCCGTCCCAGTGGATGGCATGGCCGATTTCATCCTCTGCCCACATCGCCTTGAGCCAAATGTCGGGACGGGTGCAGTAGACGATGTACCAGTGTTGCCAGCCTGCCTTGAGGCACCCGATGCAGTTGCCGTGCTTGAAAACGCTGTAAGTGCATGGGCGCGGTATGCCTAGGGCCTCGGTGTTCTCGTATTTGCGTTCTTCCCAGATTCGCGGGTAGTCGGTCTTCCAGCCCAGCGTGCCCATGATCCCTATGCGCCGCTGGATACGACTTGGCTCTGTGGCATCGAAGCCGTAGTAAATGGTGCTGTCATCCTGTGATGCATTGGAGGCCAGCCACTCCATAAATGGCTCAGTCTTCAAGCGTGCTGTGCATATCTCCTGGCCGTTGTTGACCTTGAAAGCATCGGATTCGACGCACACATCAAACTGGTCCTGTGTCGCGTTGCGGCGGCTGGCGAACGTCAGCGGCACCCCCAAGTGCTCGGCCACGTCGCGCTTAAAGCGCTTGATGTCCGCGTGCTCCACGCTGAAATGCATGTCGTGGTTCAGCAGCACCAGGTGCTTGGTGCCAAAGCGGTGAGCCACTTCAAGTGCAACCAGTGCAGAGCTGTGCCCGCCTGAGTAGCAGACGATGTGTTTCATTGGCATTCCGAAAGAAGAAAGCCCGCGCGGCGTCTACCGGGCGGGCTGGTGGGGATGGTGTTAATGCTTTGCTAGCGCTGATCGATCAAAGGTCTGTTTGGTTGGCTCCAGGCGTAGCCCTGAAGCTCACCGGGTCAAGGCCGCAGTGGTCTTCAACGTCGCCTTCGAGCTCAAAGAACTGGACTTCTTCGTTATCTGGTTTAAGACCAAAAACGCGGTAAATCGAGAAGCAGCTCACGTCATCCCGCGAAGCCAAGACCTCATTCATCGAAATGTAGAAGGGCGTAGATGCTGGTCCCTGAGTGGCCTTCACCTCGATGCGTTTTGGTCTCCCATCTAAGTGAAACGAAGCAATGTCGTAGCCGGCAGCGCTGTCTGTGAGGGCCACGTGTTGGACTTTATTCGCCAGGTCCGATCGTCCTGCAGCCTTCAGCCTGCTGATCTCGTACTGCACAACCAGCTTTTCGCCCTGCAGGCCCAGTTGCCTATTTCTAAGGTCGCGGGCAGCCCAATCCACTTCTCCACCCGATGACTTCTTCTTAGACCGAGGGCCTGTGCTTGGTTTCGCTTTGATCGCAGGCGGTTCAGTCCGTGAGAGCGACGCAGTCACAGGCATGGGTGGTGACAGTGAAAACGCTGGGTCCAGTGGTGGCAGGGCAGGGATGCCCAAGCGCTTCAACTGGTCCTGATCAATGTCCCAGTTCTGAACAGTCCAAATGAAATGGACAGGGTTTTGCTTGTTCGGATCGTGGGAGAAGTAGCTGAGCAGGCCAAAGTACGTGTACTTGTCACCCTTTTGAGCGCGCAAGAACAAGTGAACGTTGTTCACGATAGGGTCATGGACCAGCAGCTTGCGAATCGTTGGCGAATCAAAGCCCTGTTGGGTCTGCGATTCCCAGATGAGTCGGCCATCCAGCGTAAGCGCGTCTTGATATGGGTTGCTAGCGTCTGGCTTACCCAGCGTCACCATGAAGACGAAATTGCCACTGTCCCGTGGTGACTCAACGATGCCCGGCATGCCCCAGCGTCCCGCCCCTGGGGTGAATTTCGCGTCAGGTTCAAAGACCCGAGCAATCTCTTCGCGGTTATAGGCCTGTAGCCGTAGCAGTGAGGAGCCAGCAGATGGCATCACCTCCGAGGTTCGCTTTCTTTCAACAGTGAAGCCGAGTGCACGAAGAACGGCAAAGCATGGAGAGCTATCACCCCCAGAGAACTCGGACGACGTGAGCGGTCTGCCGATTGTTCTGGCTGCAGCCAACCCGAATATGGCTTTGGGCGGGAAACGGCGCCCGTCATGCACGAGGTCGAAATCCGTGGACTCCGCAAAGCCATGATCCGCTGCTTCGTCAACGTTAAAGCTTGCAATAGCTTGGAGGACATCCTCTTTGGTGATGCCCTCAAGCAGTTTGCGAAGACCTTTAATCCGGCCAGTCGGCCCTTTCTCCAATGTCATTGTCACTCCCCCTCCTTGCTCGTTTGTTCAGTTCCAGGGGCCGCAATTTTGCGAACCGCACCGAAATGAGTTTACGGGTGCTAGAGCCCTGGTTCATCTGATCTGGTGGGGTTGCTGAGCGTAGACTTCGCCCATGGCCAACATCTACGACTCCATGGTCAGTGCCCTGCGTGAGCACTGGAAGGCGAACGACAACGCATACCCCCAGCGGTTTGAGCTGACCCAGGTCACGCTGGAAGCGCTGGTGGCTGCGCGCAAGCTGGTCAACGACACCATGAACTTCAAGAAGTACCCCGACTGGGAGCAAGAGTTCCTGGGCGTGCCGGTGGTGCTGTCCGCTGAAGGGGACGCCATGATCTCAAAGGACGGCACGCGCGTGCCGCTTAGTGCCTGATGGTCAGCTGGGGGCCTGGGTGCTGAGCAGCCAAACGCGCCCCAAGTTTTCTTTGCACCCCGGGTAGTGGCTGGCCGCTTTGACGGCCAGGTTCTTTTTGCGCTTGCGCTTGATCCAGTGGCGCAGTGCGTTACCGATCGCGCCGGTGTGCTCGGGCTCGCACTTGATGCACTGTCCGGGCTTCATGGACGCGAACAGCTCGTCGTAGCGGCCTGGGCCCAGGCTGCGCTTTTGTGGCGGGGGATCGTCGGCCACCTCCAGGTCTTCGATGTGGATGGGGGAGCGGCGCACGCCCTTGGTGTGCGGCTTGGCGGTGTTGAAGGGGTCGTGGGCTTTGGGTGGCATGGCTTGTGTCAGTTCAGTGGGATTTCCTTGGCGTTGGCCTTGGTGGTGGCCAGTTGGGCCATGGTGTGGTCGGTCCAGCTTTCGTGCGACAGGACGTGCTGCAGGGCCAGGGCAACCACGGCAGGGGCTGGGTGCACGCGCTGCAGCTGGGTGGCCACGATGTCCAGGCAGGTGGCGTAGGCGCGGGTTTTTACGACACCCCACTGGCACCAGCCGTCGGGCATGCGCTTGGTCAGCAGGGCGTGCGCATGCTGGGCCTGCTCCAAAAACGCCTTGCTGGTCTTGCCCATCTGGACCTTGATGGTCTGGGCCTCGTCGCTCAAGGGCTTGGCTTTGGCGCGCATGGCGAAGGCGTCTGCTTTCAACACGGCGGTCTTGGCTTGCTTGCGCAGTTCGCTGGCCTCGGCGCGCAGGGTTTCGCGGCGCACCTTCATCTGGACGCATTCACGCTGCAGGTTGATGGCAAGGTGTGCTGGGTGTGGGGTGGATGTCTCGCTCATGGGGTCCTCAATTCGATGTGCGGCTGACTCGTTGCACAAAAAAGCCCGCGCAGGGCGGGCCGGTGGTGGTG
This sequence comes from Comamonas aquatica NBRC 14918, assembly GCF_000739875.1. Lineage (GTDB taxonomy): Bacteria > Pseudomonadota > Gammaproteobacteria > Burkholderiales > Burkholderiaceae_C > Comamonas > Comamonas aquatica. The sequence goes on along the minus strand of NZ_BBJR01000049.1, from coordinate 12,454 downwards.
ATCAGGCTTTGACGCCCACAACGCTGCAGGCGGCGGGGCGGTCTGGGAAACACGCATTGGCCCAGGCGCGCGCGGTGCGGTTGTCTGGGAAATGCACGTGGGGGATGGTCTGTTTGCCGAACTTGACGATGAATCGCATGCTGGGTCTCCAGAATGAGAGAAGCCCGCACAGTGGCGGGATGTTGGGATGTAGCCATTGGGGAGGCCTGCGGTGGGCGGGCCTGGGTTGTCGTGCGGGCATGCACTGCGGCGCAGCCAACTAGGCGTAGTTCGCTCGCTTCCTTCACTAGGTGTATAGATAGTTGCTCATTCAGTTGAAGTCCATCTGTATCTTGGTGTTTGCGGAGGGCGCTTGGTCTATTGAGTCTTTTGTTTCAAAATGAGTCAAAATGCTCAGCTGGGCTGTTGCAAAAGACAGCACTCTTCTGGTTGAGATCAATCCGATACGAATGATGTGAAAGGGTTAGTGTGCGAGCACAAAAAAAAGCGGTGGCAAAGCCGCCATTGAAAGCAATAAAGAAAACGCAAGCACCGATCCAAGCAAAGAGTCGGAAGTTAGCTCCGAAAGATAATTCCTCTGCCACAGGGTTTTCATCCTCGAAATCTATTCTCCGAAGAATTTTCGAGGGTGCTGGCTTTAAGCACGTCGAATCGGATAATTTGCATTTCCAGGTTGGAGGTAGAGCGGGCGAGATTGATCATATATTTGTTTGGGAGAATGTTGTCCTCCTTTGTGAGGAAACTACTGAAGCACACCCAACTAAACATTGCACAAACAAAATCGTTTTTCATGGCAGAATTGCCGCTGATTTCGATAGTTTTTTTACCGTTTTTAATTCAAGAAGTAAATCGCTATTAGACGCGATTGGTACCTCTTATGGTCAGCATGATTTAGAGGTGCGCCATATCTATTTTTCTGAAATGGCAGATATTGATATGGGTTCGACTGAACCATTCTTGATACTCACTAGGGCACAAGCCAAGTACTTTACATCCCTAGTCGAAACTATCGAACGCTCTGCAAAGTTTGAGTTATTAAAATATCTTGGAATTGCGCTTCATCAAACAGGGCAAGCGCGAATATCAGGCAGTAGTGTCTCATTAAACAGCTTTCCTGCTTTTGCCCTGCCGGCAGCCCACACTAGTTATCCGCCTGGATTCGCTGTGGTTTCGTTTTATGCGGATCCACAAGCATTGATTTCACGATCTTATGTCTTGCGTCGTGACGGATGGGAGGACCCCGACTTGTCTTACCAACGTTTCGTTAAAGCGGAAAAGCTTGTGGCAATGCGCGAGTACTTGGCTGACAATGGTAAGGTTTTTATAAACAATCTCGTGGTGACATTACCGTCTACGGCACAGCTTATGGACAGTAAATCGATGCTGCCGGTTGCTCCAGAGGCCTTGTCTAACAAGACTTTAGTGCAATTGCAGCTACCACTAGAACTCGGGACCGTAGGTATTGTAGATGGGCAACATCGAATCTTGTCTTATTACGAAGGTTCAGGTGCGACAGAGGCGGCTATCGACCGTCTGAGAGTACGTCAAAATCTGCTGGTAACAGGAATTATTTTCCCGCCATCGTATTCAGCTGAGATGCGCGCGAAGTTTGAGGCAGAAATATTTCTTGGGATTAACAACAACCAAAGTCCTGTTAACCCACAATTGCGACAAGATCTGGAAACAATTATCAATCCAGAGAGTAGTACTGCGATTGCACGCCTTATTGTAATTAGATTGTCGAAAGAAGGCCCGCTTGCTGGGAAAATGTCAATGTCTCAGTTTGATCCACCAGATAAAATTGCATCGGCATCACTTGGTCCATATGTAGTTGAGTCTCTCACTAAACCAAGAAGTGCATTCTACCAAACTTGGGATAATACGGGCAGTCGTGATTTGCGTAATGAAATAGATAGAGAAGAGTTTGTAAATTACAGTGTAGATCAACTTAAGCGACTACTTCAAGGGGCTGCTTCACATTTAAAGCATAAATGGAAGTCTGTGCCGAGTGGTGGCATTCTTTCAACCACCGTAGTTGGCGGCTTTCTTTTGCTTATGGATCGATTGGTTAAAAATAAAATGACTCCAGCCAGTATTGACTATAAAAAATTGTTTGAAGATATAGATAATTTCCCTTTCAAGAATTACTCAAGTAGCGCATGGGCGAGGCTTGCAACTGATTTGATGGCAACGCTCTCTATACAGTCTCCTGAATTGGAGCCGAAATCTAAGCCCCGTGTTGTTAAAAGAAGCAGCCTATAAGGCGAACGGATAACGTAAGTCGGATGCTGCAGACGCGAAGTTCTCGGGCCGCCGACCAACTATCGAAGTTGGACTTGGTTGGTGTATCGCACGATCAGCAGGTCGGAATCTTGCTTTGCCATTCTGTGCATCTTTCAGGCGATTTTTGCCAATCTGGATGTAGGCGTTATCGAGCTCTGCTCCAATAAAGGATCGTCCCTCAACTACTGTGGCGACGCCGCTAGATGCGACGCCGCAGAAGGGATCCAGAACTATGTCTCCGGGCTTTGTTAAAGCTCGTACCAGTCGTTGTACCAACCCAACGGGAAATTGGCATGGATGCTCTGTTTTCTCGACATGATTTGAATTTACGTTAGGGATATCCCAGACATCACCTGGATTCTTCCCTGCCGGATTTCCACTTGGCTGCCCCTTCTTGGGGCCACTTGTGTGCTGCTTTCCAGGGTATTTTTGAGGAATTCGGATAGCATCAAGATCGAATGTGTAGTCATCTCCCTTAGTAAACCAGAGCACAGTTTCGTGACGACCGCTGAAGCGCGTGCGGCAATGAAGGCCATGGCCAAAAGTCCAAGCAATGCGGTTGCGCAATTTCATGCCATCTATGTTTCGCATAATGTCGTAAACAAGATAGTCCAGCGGGGTTGATACGCCTTCTTGTACATGAAGGCCCACTTGCCAGCACAGGCTGCCTCCAGGTTTAAGAATTCGGCAAACTTCCGGCAATATCAATTTGTGATTGGCGACAAAGTCGTCAATCCCGTCTCCACGCTTTTCGTAAGCTTTCCCCATGCAATAAGGCGGTGAGGTGACAACTAAATCAATGGATGCGTCAGGCAATGCGCTCAGTAGACCCTCACAGCTGCCATGGAACAGAACGGCAGAGCCGTCTCTGGGCTTGGATGAAAGCCACTGCGCAGTGCGGGAGGCAGTTTTGTATACAGACAAAGCGGGGGCGGGACGAACAGTAGTTTTCATTTGTGGGAGATCATAGATCTCCACGTTACCCGCTGCAACTTCTGGGGTTGATCTTTTGCCAAGTTGATCCGCATCTGCGCTGTGTTCTTGCTCATCGAGCCGCGCCAGTCGTCTTTTGTGGTAGCTCATTGAGGTGCTCTCAGGTGGTGGTTAATTGGTTCCGCCGCCTTCGGTGTCGTCGGGGTTCTTGCGCTCCCAGGTGACGGGCTGGGATGCAGGGGCTGGGGCGCTGCACTTGCACTGGCCGCAACCCTGGCAGCCGGGCTTGGCCGGCGCGGTGCTGCTGGCCATGGGGATGGTCTTTTCTTGTTGTTGCATAAATTCGGTGCTTGCGCCTGTTGGGTAAGCGCTTATAGCTATTGTTTTTGATGTGGCTGCGCGCTGCTGCGCTCGGCCGTGGCGGCTTCGGCCAGGGCGCACTGGATGGCGTAGCGCACCGCAGCGTGCAGGGGGCGGTCTGGCGCGGTGATGGTGAGCTTCACCTCCCCATCGTCCAGGGACACGGTGGTTTGACCTGGCTCTACCTCCACGATGATCGAACGCCCGTTTGGCAGCTCGGTCTCGGCATTGGCCAGTTCGCGGCCCAGCAGGCGCATCTCGCAGCAGGCATCACGCATTGAGGCACCGATGGTAGCGCGGATGTCCTGCAACTTGCTGATGGGGTAGAGCTTGGCGTTGCGCCACTTGCGGTGGGTGGCTTCGTCCAGGGCATCCCGTTCCACCTTGGTCAGCACCACGGGCAGAAAGCCCATGCTGGCCAGCTTCTCGGCATCCACCCAGCAGAAGTGCAACTGCTCGTTCAGCTCAGACAGGGTCATGTACTTGTCGTGCATGGTTCGCTTTCGGTGATGGGGTCGGGCCAGCTCTCGGCTGCAGCCAGGGCGCTGAGCCCGATGGCAATGCAGAAGGCCGCCATGAGGGCGAGGGCGGTTTCCATGGCAGACCCTCAGAAGGCGTCAGCGCTGCCCACTGCGTTGCTGGGCTGGCTGAGGGTTTGGCGGATCTGCTCGGGCGAGGCCGCGGCGGCGCGGCGCGCCAGGCGCTGTTCCTCGCATTGACGAATCAGCTCCATTTCTTCGCGTTGCTCAGCCCAGGTGCGAGGTGCGTATGCAGCGGCGCCGGCATGGCCGCGATGGCGTCGGAAGTTCATTGCGTTCTCCAAATGAAAAAGCCCGCCCCACGGTGAAGCGAGGCGGGCAAAAGTCAGCAGTTGCTGACCGCAAAGAAAAATAGCCGGTGCCTTTCGGCACGCCTGGGGAATAGAAGAGAGGGAGGGAGGAGGCTCCCAGGCCCGGCTGTAAAAACGATTGGGTGGTCCCGCTGCTGAATGTCTCGCGTGGAACGTGAGTCTTGCCTCAGTCAGTAGGGCCGCCTAATCGCCCTGCATATCGCTGCAGGTGGCGCTGTTGCACACACGATGCTCTTCTGTCTCATAAATTGCCATTCTGGTTTGGCCTAGTCAGATCAATATCTGACACCGTTTGCTGTCGGCGTGGGCAGCTGTACCTTGGAATTCCCGACACTTACCCCTGTCGGGCCGCGCGCCTATCGCGGGTGGTCTGGGGCCTAAAGTGGTGCGCGAATGGGCGTAAAAAAACCCGCTCTGGGCGGGTCTGTTTCTGGGGAATGTGCGGCAGGAGTGCTTATGCCGCCTTCACGCTGATTGCTGTTGCGCCGGGGAATCGCTTCAATGCATCCTCCAGTGCTGCACAGGTGCTAGGGAACAAGGCCGTGTAACACGCACCTGCGACCTTGATGATGCATCGCTTCATAGTTGTCTCCTTAGCTTTTTGTGTACTTGGGTTGTTATCGGCGGATTTTGTATCAAACTGAAACAGAATTTTGTAGCAGCCTCAATCTGCATGGAAAGCAAACCGCAGCCCTCTGTCACAAGGCTCTGGTTTCCCCTCTGATGTCGCTCAGAGGGCAGCGCCGCTTGCGCGGTGGGATTTGCTGATCTTGGCAACCCTGTTTGCCTCACCCTTTGACCGTGTACGCACTTTGGCGACTGGATACAGCGGGACACTGCGCGGAGCACCCGCCGTGCCGGGTGACGCTATGGAGCCGGACGAACCCCAAACAGGCTGGGGAGCAACATCGGCGGAGGATCTTTTAAAGACCTAGAGCGCCGGGCTCGATCACTTGGCACCCATCGCGCTGGTGCACCTCCTGCTGCGCTCCTTCTGGAGCTAACCCCGCCTTTGCTTCCTGTCGGCTTCGGCCTCTGATCGCTGGGCCTTGGGTGTTTCGCGGTTGGTGCTGCGATGGGTTGAAATGTAGCATTGCTAAATTATTGATGCAATAGCTTTGCTAAATTTTTGCTAAAGATCTTCCTGGCTGAGCTCTTCGTAGACGAAAAAAAACCCGCAGCATGCTGCGGGTTGTATTGATGGGATATCTCTCTATCAGCGTTCGGCAAATTTTTGTATTTCGCGCATGGCTGCTTGGCCCGAGCCCTCAATCACAGTCATCTGCTTGGATAGCTCCTGCACGATTTCTTGGCCTAGATCGTAGTGTGCTGTCTTGCTTGGAGAGGCCAGTGTGACATTGATGAGGATGTCATCAGGCAACTCATTCATCTTCATAAGGCGAGCAAATTTTCCTCGCCACACATCGCCATGTGCGGCTATGTCGTTTGCATCGGCTTGACTCAAGTTGAGTGCTTTGATGATCTTCAAATGCTTGCTGTCGACGGTTTGTACAAAGTCGAACTTAGCACTGACGGCATCGTTACCCACGCGTGCTGGCTTGAATGGCGCTACCAAATTGAGCCCTTGCAGCAAGTCCCGCAGCCTTGCATTCATCGTTTGTTCGACGTACTCAGGTGTTGCGAAGGAGTGACCAACATAGTGGTCAAACTTCTCTTTCAAAGTTTGTGCAGGATCGTTCGTGAGCAGAACCTTTGTTTCGCTGAAACGCACAATCGCTTCACGCGGTTGTACGAGCGTGGCAAACAGAGTCCGCAACGTCTCTGCCTTGTTGGTGCTGCTGACTTGGTAGGCCGTTGCGCGTAAGCGCATAAGCTGCTCCTCGACTGTGCGAACCGCGCTCATATAAAAGCCACGGTCGAGTGCATCGAAGAAATCTGTGACGCGCTTGGACTTTCTGTTCTGCAACAGAAAATTGAAGTACCCAGTCTGTGGGCATGTCAGCACGACACCGATGTTGGCGAACTCGCCGGTTTCGGTGTACGGAACAAATTGAATGATCGAAAAGCGACAGGCAAGAGGCTTCATGCGAACCTCCAAAAATCAGGCGACTGGCAGCGTACTAGTGTCGTACGGATGGCATTAAGGTCAACATTCGAAGGAATGTCACATTCTGGATTGTTCCAGTGCCACGATTGAGGAATATTCTCGCAGGCATAGTCGAAAGCAGTCTCGATAACGCTGCAAAACCTGTCTTGTAACAAGTTTCTTGTGACGAGGTCTGCATGCTGCCAGCTCTGTCTAAATATATGATTTTCAATAAAAAGCACAGGATCTAGCGAACGATCAAAGGCAAGGTTGTGGTCAATCATCACTAGAGCGCTTTGGTTGGTATCCCACAACAGGTTGGGATTGCCATCGGTTCGATCAATGTTCTGAATCCACCAGTCGAAGGCAAAAATTTCTGCTTGGAGCGTTTGGGGGATGTGCTGAACCTGAGCTAGGTCCAGCCATGTACACCCAGCATGCTGGCGCGAACCAAAGGCTGGGCCTTCGCCGATGCTTTTCCAGCCCCCTGGTAGTTCATCCACCAGCTCTTGTGACACATTCAAGATGCTGAATGGTGGCAATGGCAAGCCTAAAGCTTGCGCCAAATGCGCGCAGATCCATTCATTGCAAAGACTTGCGCGGTCGGTTTGCCGACCCTTGGTGAAGTACAGGTGCCCGTCACTTGCTATGCATTTAAAGGGCTCTTGAATGCCTTGCTCAGACTTGCCCACAACTTCTAATACTTCTAGTTCAGTTGGCATCCTGCTCATAGCCTCTTACCATTCCAAGCCCACACCACTCGTCCGAGGACTTGCACCTGATGATCTCCATTCAAGACCTGGACAGTCTTTGAGCTGGGGTTGTCGCTGGTGACTTGCAACTTCCCATCGAAGGTCGGCGTAACACGCTTGACGTAGTTCTTGTCACCAGCCTGGAGCACGTATACGCCTTCGCGGCTAGTCGGGTCACGCGCGCCAATCCCTGTATCCACCAGCAACACATCGCCATCCGTGAAGGTTGGTGCCATGCTGTCACCGTAGGCGTGGATGAAGCGCAACTCTCGTGGGTTCTGTGGACGGATGTGCTGATTGATCCAGTGCGGTGACAGTGCCAGGTCGCCCACAATCACATCGGACTCAAGCAAAGCTTCGCCACCGCCCATGCTGGCAGAGTTGGCCAGAACCGGCACAAGTACCGCGTCGGGGGCGTGGTAGGCAGGTATGGATGGGTTGCCAATGACGCGCGCCAGCCGCTCTCCGCTTGGCTCTTCATGGCCAGCAGCCGCAGGCTGTGTCAACTCAGACACATCGGAGACCAGCTTGGCAAAGCGCGGGGCGATCTCCCCAATGCTTATTCCCAATCCTCTTGCATAGGCCTTGGCCGCCTCAAGGCTGATGGGGCGATGGCCGCTTTGGTGCTGTGAAAGCATAGACGCACCACCAGGCACGCCAAAGTCCTTGGCGAACTGTGCTTTGTTTTTGACGGAAGCCAGCAGCCGACGCAGGTTGGCGGCTTCTTCCTCTGTTGTCCATTCTTTCATGTTAGCGATGCTAATAAGCATTTGATTTAGCATGGCTTGATGCATATCTTTAGCTGTGCTAAATTTGTTGCATGAAACACGCAGCATTAGCTAAGCGAGCAAGTGCCGATGCAGGAGGGCCAACGGCACTTGCACAGGCACTCAACAAGTCACCATCCGAAATTTCCCAGTGGATCAGCGGGCGTCGTCCGATTCCGTCGGCTTGCGCTGCTCGACTCGAAAAGCTGACGACGGTAACGCGCCGCGATCTCTTTCCTGACGACTGGCATGTGATCTGGCCAGAACTTGCACAGCCCTCCGATCAACCCAGCACCCAAGAGGTGAGCCATGGGTGAAAGCCGCAACGAAGTCTCTGCTGTGTTGGAGCAGATAAGGCAGGGGCAAGTCGTGTTCAGCGTGCTTTCACGTTCCGGATATGGATTAAGCCGCTCAGTTGGTCCTGCATCGCAGGCTGAAACGCTGCAGCCAGCTCTGGGGTTGCAAGGTCCGCAAAACGATCCATCGCTTCCATGTACTTCTCGCAGAGGGCTGAAGGGTCCGGGTGTGTCATTGCCAGGACGCTGCAAAGCGCACCGAGTGCCTGCAACTGTGCTTGTAGCTGCAGTTGGAGTTTTGACTGTTCTTCCAGGCCTTTGGCTATTTGCTCGTATTCGGCGTAGCTGATGCAAGCCACATCTTTCATGCTCGTCCTCTTCTGGGTCTTCGATGGCGGTGTAGGAGCTTCCATCGTAGCCCAGGGTGCGGCGGGCACCATTTAAGGAGTAGGTGCTATGCAAACACCTCACACCGTTGTGACCCCCACGGAATCTGCAGCCCTCAAGAAGGTAGTGGCTGCGATTGCAGGCTTGGCGCCAGAGCAGGTGCACCGGCTTTTCGAGCACGTCCAGGGCCAGCTGGAAGAGGAGGGCAGCGACGTGCCCTTGTTTGCCCGTGGCATTGCAGGACCACTGGGCAAGCTGGACACCCCGGCCAAGACCAAGATCGACGCCCACACCCATGAGCTGTTCCTGCAGCACTGCGCGCTGCGTGGCACGGACACCAGCGCGGAGCTGCGCGACTGCATCTATGCACTGGTGCATGGCAAGACGTATCGGCAGATGGTGCTGGAGAAAGTGAACCATGACGCCAAGCGTACGGAAGCGCTGATGAAGCTCATAGGCCCATTTGGGGGCCCCGAATCAACAGGGGGTGCCCGATGAGCAAGCAACTGCCTTGGTTCCGCGTGTACACACGCATGGTCGATGACGACAAGCTGAAGCTGCTGGCCTTTGAAGACCGCTGGCACTTTGTGGCGCTGCTGTGCCTGAAGGGTGAGGGGCTGCTGGACAAGGGGGATGCCCCCGGCCTGTTGATGCGCAAGGTGGCGGTCAAGCTGGGCCTGGACGTTCGCTCCCTGGAGGAGGTGGCGCGCCGGCTGGCCGAGGTGGGGCTGGTGGACCAGGCCACGCTGCAGCCAGTGAAGTGGGATGGCCTGCAGATGCGCAGCGATAACGACACCACTGCCGCCGAGCGCAAGAAGCGTCAGCGCGCACGAGAAAAGGCCGCCAAAGCCGCGCCCAGCAACGATGTCACGGGTGATTCCGTACCCGACACGGATGCGTCACGCGTGACTGGTACGGATGTCACGCGTACAGATACAGATATAGATACAGATACCAAAGTAGAAAGGACAGAGGTAGAACTAGATTCTGTTGGTCGAAATGCGGCTGGTGTCACGCCAGACGTTGCTGCGCCTTCGGCTTCGCCTGACCCCGAGCCCCAGAGGCCACCACCCAGCGCAGACAAGGCCAAGGGCACGCGGCTGCCGCTGGGGTGGGTGCTGCCCAAGCGCTGGGGCGACTGGGCGCTGCAGGAGCGCCAGGACCTGACTGCCGAGGATGTGCGCAGCGAGGCCGAGTGCTTTGCCGACCACTGGCACAGCAAGGCGGGGGCTGATGCGCGCAAGGTGGACTGGGAGGCGACCTGGCGCAACTGGGTCCGCCGCGTGGACCGGCGCAGAGCCTCGGGCAGTGCCGGCAGCGCGCAACAAGGGGCGGGCAAGTTTGCCGGCGCTGCAGCTGCGATTTACGACGGGGTGGTGCTATGAGCCATGCCGCCTTTTATGCCGAGCAGGGGCTTGCACACGTGGGGTCGACGGACCAGCCCGCAGGCAAGCCGGCGCGTGAGGCCAGCGCCCGGACCCGCAAGCTGTTTGTGCTGCTGCATGGCGCCTATGGCAGCTCTTTCCTGTCGAAGTTCCACACGGGCCAGCTCGGGGATGACCGGCAGGACAAGGGTGTGCGCATGGCCATGCTGGTCTGGGATTCGGCTTTGGCCCGCTACAGCGATGAGGTGGTGGAGCTGGCCGTGGACCGGATCAAGCGCGCCAGCCCGGAGTTTGCCCCCACGCTGCCGATGTTTGAGCGCGAGTGCGAGGCTGCTCAGCCAGCACAGACCTATGCCCAGCAGCAGGGCTGGACGGCATTGCCTGCGCCCCAGGTGCAGCCGGTGCAGGTCAACTTGCCCCGCCGTGATGACGGCAAGGACTGGGCCCGGCGCATCCTGGCCCGGGTGGAGCGGGGCGACAAGTCGATCAGTCGCTATGCCCGATGCTCTGCCGAGATGGCCATGGGCTTGCGAAAAAGCATGTCGTGAGGGGGGCGCAGATGAGTTCTAAATCCCTGGATCGATCGGCCTGGACACGCTTGGTGGGCGTGCGCCAAGCCAGCCCCAAAGCCGCAGCCGCGCCAGCACCAAAGACCACGGCGCCCAAGCCCAACCGCCGCAAGGCAGCACCACCGGTGGCGCAGGCCCCGGGCGCGATCATCGGCATGGACCCTGGGGTGAGCACCGGGCTGGCAACCTACTCGGGCGGCCAGCTGAAGGCCCTGGAGACCATCGAGCCCCACGCAATCCGCGAGCTGCTGCTGGAGCGCAAGCCTGCCCGGGTGATTTTTGAGGACTCGCGCCTGCAGTCACACACCTGGAATGCCCAGCGGCAAAAATCCAGGGCTGCGGTGGCCGCGGTGGGGCGCAGCCTGGGACACGTGGACCAAATCTGCCGGCAGATCGTGAGCATCTGCGAAGAACTGGGTATCCCTGCCCATGGCATCAGCCCTGCGGTGAAGGGTGCCAAGCTGGACGCCGACCAGTTTGAGGTGCGCACGGGGTGGGGCCGCCGCTCCAACCAGCATGAGCGCGATGCGGCCATGGTGGCCTGGCCATTCCGGGGAGCTGCCCGTGGCCAGTGAATACAAGGGGCTGACTCGCAAGAAACCCATGGGCCGCGGCACCAAGGGGCTGGCGCGCACCGGGTTTTCGACCAGGGGCCGGGGTTTTGCGTGCAAGGGTGGCGCTGAGGTTGAGGCCCACATCATCGACGGCGACGAGCGTTTTGTGCAGCAGTCGGACGACCGGCACGCGGCCCGCGCTGCCCGCCAGCTGGCCAGCGCACGCGAGACCCAGGGCATGACCATGGCCGCCCGCCAGGCGCTGGTGAGCAGCGATGAACCCGCATGCCCGGCCATTGAGAAAGACCACGCCATCCACCACGAAGGTTACCGCCGCCTGGTGGCCAGCCTGCCGTGCATGTGGTGTGGCCGCGAGGGGCGCAGCAACCATGCCCATGAGAACGAAGGCAAGGGCAAGGGCCTGAAGCTGGATGACCGGCGCGCCATGCCTCTGTGCGTGGACGACATGGGCCGGCATGGCTGCCACACGGCATTCGACCAGTACAGCCTGGTGGACGGCGGCCGTGCTGCCCACGTCGAGCTGGGGCGGGCGATGGCCGAGGCCACCCGCCAAATGATTTTGAAGTCAGGCAAGTGGCCCAAGAACTTGCCTGTCTGGACCAACGAAGTGCACAAGGATTGATGATGACCGAAGGCATCCAAGAAAAAACCAACCGCTCCCGCGTCTGGACCACGATCATGGAGCTGCACCGCAACGGGCAGCAGATCACACGCCAGCGCGTCATTGAGCTGTCGGGCCTGACGTACCACATCGTGGACGGGCACATTACCAACCTGATCGAGCGCGAGGGCACGCTGCGCCGCGTGATCGATGGGGTGTTTGAGCCCATCATGCCGTTTGCAGAGCCCCGGGCCATCACGGTGACGGATCTGCCCGACGGGATGATGATCGTGGAAATCGGGGACCTGGTGCTGACCCTGTCGCCCGTGGAGGTGCGCATGCTGGCCAAGCGGCTGCAGGGGGACGCGCAGACGGCCGCCAACTTGCAGATGCAGCACGACGTGGGCTTTTTGACCCACGAGGTGCAGCTGCGGCTGATGCGCCAGCGCCAGGAGCAGAACGGGCTGATTGAGTCCCTGCAGGCCGAGATCAAGGCCCTGAAGAAGAAGGGCGCGCCCCCCGATCACCCACGGATGGCCAGCCAGGAGCCGGCCACCAGCATCCGCCAGGGATCGCTGCTCAGCTGAATCAGCATTACATGCAACCCGCCGCGAGGCGGGTTTTCTTTTTGCGCCCCGGCTAAGGTTTG
>NZ_BBJR01000050.1 GCF_000739875.1 Comamonas aquatica NBRC 14918 | reverse complement strand
ATCAGGATCCTTGCCGAAGAACGTAGGGCGGCCACTTTGATCCCGCCAGTATTGGAGTGCTTCGGGTTGAGGCGGCACTTGGGTCTTACCTGACAGATAGTCGATCATCTGGGAAATCCAGACCCGGTGGTCGACGTATGTGAACGGCACGGGCAGCGCGGAGCGACTGTCAGGTTTGAATCCCTTCCAGGATAAGGGTACCTGCCAGGTGTGTAGCCATTGCTCGAATTCATGCGCCGGCATCGGATGCCCGATGGCATAACCCTGGCCCCACTCGCATCCCATACGCAGCAGCATTTCACCATGCTGAATGGATTCGACTCCCTCCGCTATGCAGTTCCTGCCAAACGACCTTGCCAGTGCCAGTAGCGCATCCAGGATGGCGATATCGTCCGGATCCTCGAGCATGTCGCGTATAAAACCTTGGTCGATCTTGAGCAGGTGCGCGGGCAGGCGCTTCAGATAGGTCAGCGATGAATAGCCGCTGCCGAAATCGTCGAGGGCAAAACGCAATCCCATCCGCTCGCACAGCGTCATCAACTGAGACACTTGAACGAAGTCCTCCACGGCGCTGGTTTCGAGGATTTCCAGTTCAAGGTCTTGCGGCTGGGCGCCGGGATGTCGTGACAACATACCCCGGAGATGCATGATGAAGTCCGGTTGCAGCAAGTGCCGCGCACCGATATTCACGCTGATCGGGACATGAAGGCCGGCCTTGCGCCAAACTTCGATCTGGGTCAGCGCAGCCTCGATGGTCCATTTCCCCACGTCAATCCCGAGCGGATGGTTCTCAATGATGGGTATGAAGGAGGCAGGAGATAACAAGCCACGCGTCGGATGTTGCCAGCGGATCAAGGCTTCGGCGCCCAGCACCTCACCGGTGCGCATGTTGACCTTAGGTTGGAAATAAAGCAGAAACTGCCCATTGGCAAGTGCATTCTCTATGCTGTCAAATCCTTCGTGACGGGTGCGCAGCGTACGATCCTTCTCCGTATCGAAAACGTGATATCGATTCTTGCCGGCTTGCTTGGCACGATACATAGCCTGATCTGCCTGACGCAGCAGTTGGTCGGCGTCGATATCTTCGCCTTGTGGGTAGTAGCTCACACCGATACTCGCGCTCACCTCGCACAGTGCGTCACCAATCGGTACGGGCTGTACAGCCACCTCGATCAGGCGATCGAGAATCGGTACGCTGACTGAAATATCCGGCAGGTCGACCAGAATAGCGACAAACTCATCACCACCAAGACGGGCCAAGGTATCGTCTTCGCGCAACACCTGCGTCATACGCCTGGACAGGACGGAAAGCAATTTGTCGCCGACTGCGTGGCCGTGCTGGTCGTTGACCTTCTTGAATCCATCCAGATCGATGAAGACAACCGCCAGGTGCATGCCACGCCGACGTGTCTGACGAATGGCCTGCTTAAGGCGGTCTCCAAGCAATAGTCGATTGGGCAAGCCGGTGAGCAGGTCGTAATGAGCAACGCGTTCAAGCTGTTGCTGGTTCTCCTTCAGCGCTGTGATGTCGGAAAACATGGCTGCGTAATGCTCGATATTGCCCCGCATATCCGGGACTGCACTGATCGTCAGCAGCGCGGCAAACTGACTGCCGTTCTTGCGTCGGCACCAGAGCTCTCCGTGCCAATAGTCGTGCTCACGCAGAGCCTGCCAAACGGTCTGATAGAACTCATCGTCATAGCGATCGGACTCGAGCAGACGAGGTGTCTGCCCCATTACTTCCTCCCGCGCATAACCAGTGATCACGGAAAACGCCCGATTGACGTTGACAATGTGGCCTTGAGCGTCCGTAACGAGGATGCCCTCTCCTGCGTGCTCAAAAACTTTAGCCGCAAGGCGAAGTTCTTCCGCGGATCTTCTGCGTGAGGTGACATCATGGATATAGCCGTGCCAGAGGATGCTCCCATCAGGCATGGCTTCAGGCGACGCCTCGCCTTCGACCCAGATCACCCGACCGTCTGGAAACTGCACTCGGTACTCGTCATGCCAAAGCGCGAGTGACTGCCCCGACGCCTGTATGGTTTCATGCACACGGTCGCGGTCTTCAGGATGGAGCGCAGCGAACGCAGGAGTGGCATCTTCAACAACATCCTCCGGTGCAACCCCGTATATTTCCTGTATTCTCGTGCTGGCATAAGGGAAGTGCGAGCTGCCCTCCGGACGAAGACGGTATTGGTAAAGCATACCGGGAACGTGGCTGGCCAACTCTTCTCGCTGTCGGCGCATAGAGTTCAGCGCCTGCTCGACCCTCTTGAGATCGGTGATGTCCTCTACCGTCCCGTCTGCCGCTCTGGGCCGACCAGAGGCGTCGCCCTTGAATGTTGCCCGCAGGTGTATCCAGCGAACCTGCCCTCCGCTGACGATGCGATACCGCAGATCAAGGGACTTTCCGCACATGGCAGCATCCCATGCCCTATCGAAGAGGGGGCGGTCTTCAGGGTGAATGCACTGCAGGAATCGCTCGAAGGCTATTGGCGCACCAACATCCAGGCCGAGCACGCGGCAGGCTTCATCGGAGCAAGTGAGGAGTTGCGAGCCAAGATCGAGACGCCAACTGCCCAAATGGGCATTCTCGTTAATCTGGCCACAGTATCGGGCTGAGATTTGAGGATTCTCATTCAAAGGTGACGCTCCTTATTGGTGCGGTGCGGAGTATTGCGGCAAGGCCGAGACGCATGACTACCAGCTATACCTGGCCGTTAATGACATTAAACACACCAAGACCAAAGCCCCCCAGACCAATAGCATCTGCAAACGATTCCACAAGACCATCTTGCAGGAGTTCTACCAAGTGGCATTGCGGCGCAAGATCTACCGATCCATCGACAAATTGCAGGTGGATCTAGATGACTGGATCGACTACTACAGCGGCCAGCGCACACATCAGGGCAAAATGTGCTGCGGCAGGCCGCCTATGCAAACGCTGATCGAAGCAAAAGAGGTGTGCGACGAAGGTACAAGCACTGAACTAATCTGACAACTGACCCGATCGAAACGGGAACAACTGTCAGATCAGATCGCAACTTCTACATCATATTTGCCCGCTCGACGGTTTCTTCTTGCGCCCCGTCTTGCCCGTATCGCTTTGCGGCTCCTCGGCGGTCTTGGCTTCGTTAGGTTTCTCCGTTCCGACCTCGGCCTCGGCCTCCGGCTGCTCCTTGCGCTCGAAGCTCAGGCGCTCAGCTTTCTCGTCCCAGCGTGCATTGGCATGATCGTCCTTGCCGATGCCGCCACCGAGCATTTCCCTCGCCAGCGCGGTTTCCAACTCGCTGCGAATCAATCGCTTGAGCTCACGCGCCCCAAACTCGGGTTTGTAACCTTCTTGGGCAAAGTGGTCGATGAGCGTCTGGTCGTAAGTCAGTGTGACCCCTTGGCTGGCCGCGTTACGCGCCACGCGCTCGAGCTGCAGGCTGACGATATGGCGAATCTCCTCCTTGCCCAGGGAGTGGAATACGATGATCTCATCGATGCGATTGAGAAACTCGGGGCGGAAGTGCCCGCGCAACACGTCCATCACTTCGGCCTTGGTCTTTTCGTACTCCTCATCTGCGGCACCGCGAGCCTTCAAGCGCCGCTGGATGATGTCCGAGCCGAGGTTGGACGTGGCGATGATGATGGTGTTGGTGAAGTCCACCACCCGTCCCTTGCCATCGGTAAGGCGCCCATCGTCGAAGACCTGCAACAGAATGTTGTAGACATCGGGATGTGCTTTCTCGATCTCATCAAGCAGCAACACACTGTACGGTTTGCGACGTACTTTTTCCGTGAGTTGTCCGCCTTCGTCATAACCGACATAGCCCGGAGGTGCGCCTACCAAACGTGCGACGGTATGGCGTTCGCCGTACTCAGACATGTCGATGCGCAAGAGCGCCCCCTCATCGCCGTAGATGGCTTCAGCCAAAGCCTTGGCGAGTTCGGTCTTACCCACGCCGGTCGGGCCGAGGAACAGGAACGTAGCCACCGGCTTGCTGCCTTCGCGCAGCCCCGCCCGTGACAGTCGTACCGCGTCGGCCACCGCCCGCACGGCCTCGTCTTGCCCCACCAAACGCTCGTGTAGCCGTTGCTCCAGGTGCAGCAGCTTTTCGCGCTCCTCCACCGTCAGTTCGTTGACCGGGATGCCAGTTAGACGCGACACGATCTGCGCTACGTGCTGGGCCTTGACCTCGGCACTGCCCGAAGCACGCTCACGCTCCCAGTCTTTGACGAGTTTCTTGAGTTCGGCTTCCTTGACCTCGATGCGCTTGCCAAGTTCAGCAGCCTTGTCATACTGCTTGCGCGATGCCAGATAGTCTTGCTCGCGGCGTAATTGGTGCAGTTCGGATTCAAGCTCCTGCACCGCCACCGGGCGCGCCGTGGCCGACAGCTTCACGCGCGCGGCGGCCTGATCCAACAAGTCGATGGCTTTGTCGGGGAGAAAGCGTGCTGTGATATACCGGTCAGAGAGCTCAGCCGCAGCAATGATCGCGTCCTCCGTAATGCTGACCTTGTGGTGCGCTTCAAAGGTGTCGCGCAGACCACGAAGGATCATCATGGTCTGTGCTACCGTCGGCTCGGGCACCATCACCGGCTGGAAGCGACGCTCCAGCGCGGCATCCTTTTCAATGTACTTTTGGTACTCGTTGAGCGTGGTGGCACCGATCAGGTTGAGTTCGCCGCGCGCCATCATCGGCTTGAAGACGTTGGCCACGTCGAGCCCGCCTTCGCCACCACCCTGGCCAGCACCAACGATGGTGTGCACCTCGTCGATAAACAAGATGAGCTCGCCCTGGTGCTCGGTCACTTCCTTGAGCACCTTCTGTACACGCTCCTCGAACTCACCCCGGTACTTGGCCCCCGCGACCATCGCGTTAATATTCAGCTCCACCAAGCGCTTGTCGCGTAATGTCTCGGGTACTTCGCCAGCTACCATGCGCTGCGCCAGTCCCTCGACGATGGCTGTCTTGCCCACCCCCGGCTCGCCGATCAGTACCGGATTGTTCTTCTTGCGCCGGGCCAGCACCTCGATGGTGGTCTCAATCTCCTGTGCGCGGCCGATGACCGGATCGAGCTTGCCGTCGCGCGCCATTTTGGTGAGGTCTCGCGAGTACTTGTCGAGCTCAGGTGTGTTGGTCGGCGTCTCAGCGCGACCGTCCTCGGCCCCCTTGCCGACCACCTTGCTCACCTGTTGACGCAGCGCCTGCGGCGTGAGGCCATATCGGCGCAGCAGGTTGGCGGCCAAACCTTCGCCTTCCTCTGCCAAGCCGATCAGGAAGTGTTCCGGGCCGACATACGAGTGACCCAGTTCGTTGGATGCCACGAAAGCACGACTCAGTGCATCCTTGACGCGCGGCGACACGCCAATTTCGCCCTCGAACGGCTTGTCACCGCGTTTGGCTTCGGATTCGATCTGTCGCGTGAGATCATCGACCTTGATCTTGAACTGACCGAGGATGGTCTTGATTACGTCGCTGTGGTTCAGTGCCAAAAGCAGGTGCTCAGTATCCACTTCCGGACGACCGAACTCGGCCGCATACTTGGCGGCTTCCTGAAGCAACTCCTCTGATTGCTCGCTGATGCGGCTAGCGAGTCCGCTGCCTCGACGGCGCGGTGCACCTGAACCCGCCGAAGCCGGTTCGCCAAAGGAGGCATCGACCACATCATCGGCATCGGCAGCAACAGTCGCCGACTCGTCACCAATACGGAAAAAGTCGCTACCCAGAAAGTCCTCAAACAGACCGCTGCGCGCGCCAAACAAGGCTTCCAGCGGAGAAACGGTGCGCTTCTGCTGGCGCACGAGTTGACGGTAATGATCGTCACAGAGCAGCATGGTGCTGTGGCGACCATTGAGATTGGCTTCCACCCGCACCGTGGCGGGCTGACCGCAGACTTGGCATTGTTTTCTGGCCATGCTGACACTCCTTAACTTAGATAGGCAGCGAGGCACCGTATGGCACAGTGCCGCGCCGGTCGTTTGATCAGTTTCGATGTGAAAGAGTTGGTTGAGGGCGTCAGTTATTGACCGGGATTGAACGCCCCTGTTTTGGTGCACTGACCTCACGCTTGTCCATGGTGATCGTGAGCACTCCGTTCTTAAAATTGGCTTTGATCGAATCCTGGTTGGCATCATCTGGCAGATTCAGGGCGCGCTGGAAACTGCCATAGGAGCGTTCGATGCGGTGAAAGCCACTCTCTTTCTTTTCCTGCTCCTGACGCTTCTCACCACGCACTACCAGTACGTCGTTGTCGAGGGTGATCTGGATATCCTTCTCCTCAACACCGGGAAGTTCCAAAGCGATCTTGTACTGTTTATCGGCTTCCTGGATGTCCAGAGCCGGCATTAGCATGCCCGACCAGTCGGCTGGTAAGCGCTGCACTGCTAGTGCAGGAAATCCGCCGCCCCGAAATGCATTGTCGAACAGACGGTCAATTTCGCGATGCAACTGCAAAATCGGACTGACCGCACCAGCTGTCACCAGCCGATCATTGCGCTGCAC
The DNA here is from genome assembly GCF_000739875.1 of Comamonas aquatica NBRC 14918. Taxonomy (GTDB): domain Bacteria; phylum Pseudomonadota; class Gammaproteobacteria; order Burkholderiales; family Burkholderiaceae_C; genus Comamonas; species Comamonas aquatica. The sequence continues at coordinate 55,785 of NZ_BBJR01000050.1, read as the reverse complement.
GGGCAGAGCGGAAGAGGCTGTTTGCTGCTCCTCCTGCTCCTTTTTGAACCAGTTCCAGGGTGCCAACTTCTTGAAGTCAATATCCATATCACACCTCCACATAGAGAAGATTCGGTCATTTCGTTAGCCTGCTGCGACGAACATCGCGCAGTTGCGACAAGACCTGATCGGCTGATTTCTGCTTTTCACATTTGCGCATCACCTCCTTCTTCTTTGTGCTGACTTGCATCTGATCGGCAATCCACTGATCAATCTCACCTCTCCGAAATCGCCATACACCACCCACTTTGAACGCGCGGATCTACCCTTTCGCGGCGAGTCCATACAGTGTTCGATTAGCGAGCATCAAATACGGGGAGCACTCCAGGCTTTCATCGCACCTTCTCCATGCTCCTTCATCTATACAAACGATTGGGAGTTCTTGCAGATCTTTGCAAAGTATGTGCTAGACAGAAACGTTGTCAAGGCGCACTAGACACATAGACGTGTCCACCCTCATGTCGATCATGGCTGCCTATGGATGGGCTACCTCCGGTTTCAAAAACACCTTGTTAAGACCGAGTTTGTCCTTGCTTCCAATCGATCATTTCAAGCGGCCGTAGTCCAAACCGAACGGCGTTCCCTGCATGCAAGCCAGCTAGTTCCTTGAGTACGAGTTGTGTGAAGTGCTCGCGGTCTTCAGGCTGCACACTTCCAGGCAGCATGGCTTGGACGCTGGCCTCATTCACGGGCAGGCCGCCGCGAACAACAGCTGCAATCACTTCACCAAGCACTTGCCGGTAGCGCAGGCGCAAGATGTCGGGTGGCACCAGGCTTTGCTGCACAGCCACGTACTGCTGGCAGGAACGCTCATAGGCCCACACAAAGACATCCCGCAGCAAGTCAACCTGGTTGAGTTCGTACACGCCGATCATGGCATCCACGTACGCTTGCTGCGGCACATCAATGAATGACAGCGGGCACAGGTTGTGGCGAATGAACGGAATGTTGGCAGCCAGGCGCGACACCCGCTTGTTCACATCCTCGAAAGGCTGCAAGTAAGGCAAGTGCACCATCAAAAAGAATGCCTGCTCGAAGGGATCTTCGATTTCAGCGGCCATGCCCACCACGATGCCGAACAGCTCTTCCAGGCGCTGCGGCAAAGCCACCGGCAGGTACACGCTGCCGCCAATTTCAACTGCACGGCTGCGAATGCGGCCACACATCGCAGGGTCAGCCATCAAGCCATCGGAAAGCAAAGCATGCAAGGCCACGATGGTGTCTTGCGAAACCACGGCCTGCTCAGGTGAGTGCACCAAGAATTCAATCGCTTGCTTGTGGTTCAGGATCATCTGCGTTTCAAACGCATCCTTACCCTCTGCCACCTGGCCAAACTCAATCAGCCGTGCTGTATCCAAACGGCTGTAGGTGTTGCCTTCGAGTTGCGAAGAAGCCCAAGAAAGGTCGATCAGCAAGCGATTGAGAATGTCCCTCGCAAAGGTGCCTGCAGGTGTTTGCTCGGCAGGTGAGCGCCCCAGGGCATGTAGCTGTTCACGCAGCTTCAAAGGCAGGTACGCGGTGTGGTTGGGGTGGTATTGCTCCAAAAACTCAGTGCGATAGACCACAGGCTTGCGTAAATGCCGAGGCTGACGCACATACGCTTTGATGGCTTCGCCTTCAGCGCTGACAGGAACATATGGCTCGATCGCAGCCTCTGTGCCTGCAGAAGCTACGCCACTTGGGCTTTCATCTTCCAGAACAGGAAAGTAGCGCACGGCCCGCGCTTGCCCCTGCACCCTAATGCGCCCTTGTTCAACCAGTACAGCCAGTCTGCGCTGAAGGCTACGGCGTTGCAAGGCCAGCCCAGACTCATGCAGCACTTCTTCAGCGTTCACCCCTTCTGGGTGACGCTCAATGACATTGATCAACAAGTCGAGCTCTTGCTGTGGTTTGACGCTATTCATGACGCGGATTTTGACGTGATTTAAAAATTGCGTCAATATTTTGACGCAATAAAAATAAAGATAAGGGCAGAACAAACTTGAAGTCAGTGCCTTGCAAAAGTCCTCTTACTCCCCTAGTTTCAACAAACGAAAAACAAAAAAGGGGCATAAAGCCCCTTTCAGTGTTTATCAAACATTCCCCATCAAGTCACTCGCAAGCTCAGCCTCCGTCATATCTGACAGGCGTTGTTGCATAAATCACCCTGAGGCCGAGCTACCCCAAACCTCAGACGGATTTACGCAGCAGCGACCGTCTGGGGTGTGCCCAGAGCGGTAAATTGATTGAGGATTGACGCTCGAATATTGAGCTCGGCCACCTGGCGTTCAAACGTCCTGGCCATCACCTTCTCGCCCAGGCGCTTGAAGCAATTCATCTTGGTCTCCACCAAAGACCTTCGGTGGTAGCCGCTCCAGCGTTTCCAGATAGCCCGCCCCAACTGCCTACATGAATCGACCAAGCTTTCCTAGATAGTTGCCAGCCTCACACAATGACGTCTCTCGAACTCTACGGGAGACAGGCCATCCTGCTACAGATCTTTAGTGAGTGACTACTTGGAAAAAAGCAGGTGTTTATGTTGCGTAATCTTCAGACGGCTATCGCACTGCAAAGCCGACAACTACACGGCAAACGGCATCAATAATGTGCTTCGTACTGGTACACTAAGAAGTCCATTTGAGTGGTACACACGCAGTTTTTAAAAAGTCATAAGTTATTGATTTTTAAGAACTTTTATCATCTGACGCCGAATCTCACAGCCTCCGCCAGATAGCCAATCAACCAGCGCCTTTACGGCGCTTTTTCTTTGGGGCACCCAGCCCTCACCCGCTGCACTGCCCTGCCGGTCTCGCAACACACCCACACCGTGCCAGGTGTTCCTAGCGTTGGTTGGGCAGCAGCCTTTGCACCAACGGGTGCAGCACCTTCTTGTTGGCGCCGATCGCGAAGAAGTACTCCTCGACGCCTTCGCAGGCGCCCACGCGCTTCACCCCGTAGCGCGACACCAGTTCGTCGTGCACCAGGCCGGCCATCGGAAAGACCCCCATGCCGGCGGCACCAAACGTCTTGAGCAAGGCGCTGTCCTCGAATTCACCCACCACGTGCGGCTTGATCCCCAGGCGCTCGAACCACTGGTCCAGCCGGGCGCGCACGGCCGCGTGGGTGGTGGGCAGCAGCACGGGCACGCGCGCCAGAGAATCCGGAAAGCCCCGGCGCGCCGTCGCATACAGCGAGGCGGGCGCGTACCAGGCCAGGGCCGAGGCCCCCAGCGCGTGGCTGTACACCTTCAGGCTGGGATTGGGCGGCGCGGCACGGTCGGCCAGCACGATGTCCAGCCGGTGCAGCGCCAGATCGCCCAGCAAGTCCTCGAACTCGTCGACGAGGCACAGCAGCCGCAGGTGGGGCTCGCGCAGCACCGGCTGTATCAGGCTGCGGACCGCCAGCTTGGGCAGCTCATCGGAAATGCCGATCACCAGCCGCACCGAGGGCGAACCCACGGCGTCACGCACGACGTCGGGCAGCTGTTCCCCCAACTGGAAAATCTGCTCGGCCTGGCGCATGGCGGCGATGCCGGCCTCCGTCAGCGCCACGCCCCGCCCGGCGGGCTTGAACAAGGCATAGCCCAGCGAACGCTCCAGCTCACGCACCTGGGTGCTCACGGTCTGCACGGCCATGCCCAGGCGGGCTGCGGCGCGGGCCATGCCTCCCTCCTTGGCGACCACCCAGAAATAGTACAGATGCCGGTAACTGAAGCCTGTGCCCATGGTTCGGTTTTCCAGAACTGAGGTTTCCCAATTATCTGCTTTTACAAATCCGGTGCCCCGCTATCGTGGGGCTGCATTCTGTGCAAGACCGGTGACCTTCCCACGGCACAGCCCTTGGACCACCACCGGACCTGCACGCGATGTTCCTGACAGACCGCCCCATTTCAAGGAGACGCGCCATGTTGAAAGTCCTGGTCCCATCGGATGGTTCCGCCAGTTCGCAATGCGCGGTACGCCACGTCATCAGCGAATGCAGCAAGCACCGCGAACTCGACATCCATCTGCTCAACGTGCAGCCTCCCTTCTCGAAATTCATCAGCGACCACAGCAGCGATGAAGGCCGGATGGAGTTCCACCAGGAACAGGCCCGGCAGGCACTGGCGCCGGCGCGGCAGTTGCTGGACAGCGCCGAGATTGCCTACACCGTGCATTGCGAAGTGGGCGACAGGGTCGACTGCATTGTCGAGACCGCACGCCGGCTGCAGTGCGATGCCATCGTCATGGGTACAGCGCGCAAGAGTTCCCTGGTCCGGCTGGTCGAGAACTCAGTCACCAACCAGGTGCTGGAGCGCACCAGCGTGCCCGTGGAGGTGATCGCAGGCGAAGCGGCCTCGCGGCTGGAGCGCGTGGGCATTCCGGCCGGTGTCGGTACGGGGGCGGGCCTACTGGCCTTGTGGATGGCCGCGAACTGAGCCCATCCACCGCGGCGGCTGACACCCGCCGCGCCATGCCGGTGCTGCCAACGTCCAACACCCTGTCGGGAGCCTGCCCATGAGCAACATCGAATCCCTGGCCACCGGCCCGATGTGGGCCGGATTCATCGCCTTCGTGCTGGCCATGCTGCTGCTGGACCTGTTCGTGCTGGGTGGCAACAAGGCGCACCGCGTCTCGGCGCGGGAAGCGGCCTGCTGGACCGCCACCTGGATGGCCCTGGCCATCACCTTCGGCGCCCTGTGGTGGTGGTACCTGGATGGCACGGCCGGCCGCGAGATCGCCAACCGCAAGGCGCTGGAGTTCTTCACCGGCTACCTCATCGAGCAGGCCCTGTCGGTCGACAACATGTTTGTCTTCGTGATGATCTTCAACTACTTCGCCGTGCCGCCCGAGCTGCAGCGCCGCGTGCTGCTGTATGGCGTGCTAGGCGCCATCGCGATGCGGGCGGTCATGATCCTGGGCGGTATCTGGCTGGTGTCGCAGTTTGCCTGGGTGCTCTACGTGTTCGGCCTGCTGCTGGTGGTCACCGGGGTCAAGATGCTGGTCATGGCCGACCAGAAACCGGACCTGGAAAAGAACCCCTTGCTGCGCTGGCTGCGTGGCCACATGCGCATCACGCCCGGTTTTCATGGGCAGGCCTTCTTCGTGCGCATCGACGGCCTGCGCTACGCAACGCCGATGTTCCTGGTGCTGATGATGATCGAAGCCAGCGACTTGGTGTTTGCCGTTGACAGCATCCCGGCCATCTTCGCCGTGACCACCGACCCCTTCATCGTGTTCACGTCCAACATTTTTGCCATCATGGGTCTGCGGGCGCTGTACTTCCTGCTGGCCGACATGGCCGAGCGCTTCCACCTGCTCAAGTACGGCCTGGCCCTGGTGCTGATCTATATCGGCGGCAAGATGCTGGCCATGCCCTGGTTCCACATGCCGGTGCAGTGGTCGCTGGTGATCGTCGGGTCCATCGTTCTGACCTCGGTGCTGCTGAGCATGCACCTCTCCCACCGTAAAACCCGGAGTGCGCTATGACCCCGTCCACGGCCCACGATCACGACCGCATCCCCACTCCCGACCAGATCCAGCGTGATGACCTGGGCCGGATCGACGCCGTGGCATGGCTGGGCACGGCAGAAGGCCAGCAGGCCGGCAGTGCGCGCTGGCTGGTGGCGGTCGATGGCTCGGCCTGTGCCTTGCATGCCGTGCAGGCGGCGGCCCATCTGGTGGCCCTGGGCCAGGGGAGCGGCATCGATCTGGTGCACGTGCAGTCCTGGCTGAGCAAGGAAGCCGCAGAAACCGAACTGGCACGCGGCGGCTGGGCCACCACGGCCCCCGCGCGCCGCCTGCTGGAGATGGCGTCCATCCCGTGGAACCTGCATGTCCTCATGGGAGAGGCCGCTGACGAGATCGTGGGCCTGGCGCACAGGCTGGGCAGCCTGGGCATTGCCGTCGGCTCGCACGGGCTGACGGCGGCCGAATCGGTGCTGCTGGGCTCCGTGGCCGACCAGGTCTTGCGCCGCGCCACACTGCCGGTGCTGATCGTGAACGGTGCCCCGGCCATGCCGGCAACACCCGGTGCCTAGCCTGCGTGCGCCTGCGCCAGGCAATCGATGAAGACCTGCGCCGCACGGCTGGGGGCCGGCGACAGGCGCCACATCGCGACGAACTGGCAGTCGTAGTGAAAGCGCTCGGGCGCAATCGCCTGCAACCGGCCGGTGGTCTGCAGCAGACGCCCGTAGTGGTCGGGCAGGAAGCCCAGGTAGCAGCCGGTCTGCACCAGGGTGGCAATCGCCTCCTGGTCAAAGCCGGTGGCCCTGCGGCGCAGGCCCACGCGGTGGGCCAGTTCCATGTTGGGCGAGTGGTAGCCCAACCCCGCGAACGCATGTGCCTGCAGGTGCGGCCAGTCCAGCTGGCTGTGGTCCGCGCCGTACAGGGGGTGGCCGGGGCCGCAGTACAGCAGCATGTGCTCGGCAAACAGGTCGCGGTACACCAGACTGCCCGAGCTGCGGTGTGCAGGGATCACGCCCACCTGGAAGCGTCCGTCCATCAGGCCCCGCTCGATCTCGTGCATGTGGGTCACATGCAGCTGGATCTCCACGTCCGGCGCCTGCTGGTGAAAGGCCTGGAGGGCCCGATCGATGTGCGCCTGCGGGTTGGTCACGGTCTTGTCGAACACCGCGATTTCCAGGCTGCCTCCCATGCGGTCATGGATGGCATGGATACGGCTGCGAAACAGGCCCACCCCGCCCAGCAGCTGCAAGGTGGCCTCGTAGACCTGAGCGCCCTCGGGCGTGAGGGCGAAGCCGGCGCGCCCACGGCGGCACAGCACCAGGCCCAGGCGCTCTTCCAGGTCCTTCATGTGGCGACTCAGCGTGGAGGCGCTGATGTTCAGCTCCAGCTCGGCGGCCGACATACCGCCACACTCCACCACGCTCTTGAAGATGCGCAGCAGGCGCAGGTCCATGTCGCTGAGCTGGCCCAGCACCGCCCGCGAGCGGCCCAGCGGCGCCGGAATGCCTCCGTCCGCCGAAGCACTGGCGGGTTGGAGGTCCGATGCAGAAATGGGAGCAGGCCGTGGCGTCATGGCTGGGATTAGAGCAAGTTTTGCACCAGCTGCCTAGCGGTGGGCCGCAGGTCGCCATGGCTGCACCCCAGCGGACCACGGCTGGTCGCACGGTGGCTTGCCAGGCGGCCCGGCCCCCTGGTGTAATCGAACGCCCTGTCTTGCGCGTTGCGGCCCACCATGATGCCCGTCCACGATCTGCTGGTGTTCGCCGGCGCCTCCCTGCTGCTGGTCCTGACCCCGGGGCCCAACATGCTGTACCTGATCTCACGCTCCCTCTGCCAGGGGCGCGCCGCCGGCGTCATTTCGCTGGCCGGCGTGGTGCTGGGCTTTTTTGTGCACATGCTGGCCGCCAGCCTGGGCATCACCGCGCTGTTCATGGCCGTGCCGCTGGCGTTTGAAGTGCTGAAATGGGCCGGCGCCGCCTACCTGCTGTGGATGGCCTGGCAAGCCGTCCGGCCCGGTGGAGCCTCGCCTTTCGACCCAACCCTGCCCCTGCCGGCCGAATCGCCGCGCAGGCTGTTTGCCATGGGCCTGCTCACCAGCATCCTCAACCCCAAGGTGGCGATGTTCTACCTGTCCATCTTTCCGCAGTTCGTCAGCGCCGCGCACGGCTCGGTGTTCTGGCAGAGCATGACGCTGGGCATGGTCCAGATCACCACCAGCTTCAGCGTCAACCTGCTGATCACGCTGTTCGCCGCGCACATCGCCCGCTGGTTCCAGGGCAACCCGCACTGGCTGCGGGCCCAGAAATGGGTGATGGGCACGGTGCTGGCCGGTCTGGCCGTGCGCCTGGCCCTGGAGCAGCGCCGCTAGGCGCGGCGGCGACCGCGTACCGCCGCGCGGGGCCTGCACCTCCGGTGCGGGGGGGCCGCCGCCCTGCGCACCCGATGTTGAGGTGGGTTGCCGCAGAGCACGGCCGTCACAGTACACATGCACGCATTACTTGCAATATTTCGCAAGTAAACATGGATGTACGACTATTCAAGAAAACGTCGCCACCTCCAACAATGGCCTCCAGCACAGCGTTTGCCCGAGGAAATTGCCATGGACTTCACCGACACCGCCCCATCTGCCACGACCGCCACCCGCCAGGACGCCGCCTGGCTGGAAGCGCACTGGATGCCCTTCACCGGCAACCGCAACTTCAAGGCCCAGCCGCGCATGATCGTCGGCGCCCAGGGCGCCTACCTGCACGACAGCGCCGGCCGCAAGATTTTTGATGGCCTGTCGGGCCTGTGGTGTACGGGCCTGGGCCATGGCCGCCAGGAGATCGCCCAGGCCGTGGGCCAGGCCGCCCTGCAGCTGGACTATGCGCCCGCCTTCCAGTTTGGCCACCCGGCCTCGTTCGCCCTGGCCAACAAGCTGGTGGAGCTGACGCCGGCCGGCCTGGACCACGTGTTCTTCACCGGCTCGGGCTCCGAGGCCGCCGACACCTCGCTGAAGATGGCCCGCGCCTACTGGCGCACCAAGGGCCAGGCCGGCAAGACCCGCCTGATCGGCCGCGAAAAGGGCTACCACGGCGTGAACTACGGCGGTATCTCGGTCGGTGGTCTGGCCGGCAACCGCAAGCTGTTCGGCCAGGGGATTGAAGCCGACCACCTGCCCCACACCCAGCCCCCGGCCGGCTCGTTCTGCCGGGGCATGCCCGACCTCGACGGCCGCGCGCTGGCCGACCGCCTACTGGACGTGATTGCCCTGCACGACGCCAGCACCATTGCCGCCGTGATCGTCGAGCCGTTTTCCGGCTCGGCCGGCGTGGTGATTCCGCCGGCCGGCTATCTGCAGCGCCTGCGCGAGATCTGCACCCAGCACCACATCCTGCTGATCTTTGACGAGGTCATCACCGGCTTTGGCCGCTGCGGCGGCTGGACGGGCTCGGAGGTCTTTGGCGTCACGCCCGACATCCTGAACTTCGCCAAGCAGGTCACCAACGGCGCCCAGCCCCTGGGCGGCTGCGTGGTGCGCAAGGAGATCTACGACACCTTCATGGCCGCTGGCGGCCCCGAGTACATGCTGGAGTTTGCCCACGGCTACACCTACTCGGCCCACCCCGTGGCCTGCGCCGCTGGCCTGGCCGCGCTGGACCTGCTGGAGCGCGAGGACGCGCCGGGCCGCGTGCGCGCCCTGGCCCCGCATTTCGAGCAGGCCGTGCACAGCCTGCGCGGCTGCCAGCACGTGGCCGACATCCGCAACTTCGGTCTGGCCGCTGGCTTCAGCATCGCCGCGCTGCCGGGCGAGCCCGCCAAGCGCCCCTACGAGATCGCCATGGCGATGTGGGACAAGGGCTTTTACGTGCGCTACGGCGCCGACACCATCCAACTGGCACCGCCCTTCATCAGCACACCCGCGGAAATCGACAGCCTGGTCAACGCCCTGGGCGAGACGCTGAACGCCACCGCGTAAACCCGCAGGCTGGGGCCCACGCCACTGTCCCGCAGGCGCTGGCCTGCAGCCGGCGCGCTGCGGATACTGGCCCACTCCCCTGAAACCATAGCTGCTGGCGCACCATCCATCTGCGCTGCAGCCTTTTTGGAGCACCACCCCATGCACAAGGATTCCTCCATCACCTCGACCATCGGCCACCTGATCGACGGCCAGATCGTGGCCGACACCGAGCGCACGCAGCCGGTGTTCAACCCCGCCACCGGCCAATCGACCACCAGCGTGGCCCTGGCATCCCAAGCCACGGTCGAGGCTGCCATCGCCTCGGCCGAGGCGGCCTTCCCCGCCTGGCGCGCCACGCCACCGCTCAAGCGCGCGCGCGTGATGTCCAGGTTCAAGCAGCTGCTCGAAGAGCACGCCGACAAGATCGCCGCGATGATCACCGCCGAGCACGGCAAGGTGCTGGCCGATGCCCACGGCGAGCTGCAGCGCGGCATCGAGAACGTGGAATACGCCAGCTACGCGCCCGAGCTGCTCAAGGGCGAGCACAGCCGCAACGTGGGTCCCGGCATCGACAGCTGGAGCGAATTCCAGGCCCTGGGGGTCACCGCCGGCATCACGCCGTTCAACTTCCCGGCCATGGTGCCGCTGTGGATGTGGCCCATGGCCGTGGCCTGTGGCAACACCTTTGTGCTCAAGCCCTCGGAGCGCGATCCCTCGTCCACCCTGTTCATCGCCCAGCTGGCGCTGGAAGCCGGCCTGCCCCCCGGTGTGCTCAACGTGGTCAACGGCGACAAGACCGCCGTGGACACGCTGCTGCGCGACGCACGCGTCAAGGCCGTGAGCTTTGTCGGCTCCACGCCGATTGCGGAATACATCTACGCCGAAGGCTGCAAGCATGGCAAGCGCGTGCAGGCCCTGGGCGGCGCCAAGAACCACGCCGTGCTGATGCCCGACGCCGATGTAGACAACGCCGTCAGCGCGCTGATGGGCGCGGCGTACGGCTCGTGCGGCGAGCGCTGCATGGCCATCCCGCTGCTGGTGGCCGTGGGCGACGCCGTGGGTGACGCGGTGATTGCCGGGCTGAAGACCGAGATCGCCAAGATGAAGGTCGGCCCCGGCACGGACAACGGCAACGACATGGGCCCACTGGTGACCCAGCCGCACTTCGAGAAGGTCAAGGCCTATGTGGACAGCGGCGTGGCCGAAGGCGCCACGCTGGTGGTGGACGGCCGCGGCGTGAAGGTGGAAGGTCACGAGGAAGGCTACTTCCTGGGCGCCTGCCTGTTCGACCACGTGAAGCCCGGCATGAAGATCTACCAGGAAGAAATCTTTGGCCCCGTGCTGGGCGTGGTGCGCGTGAAGACGCTGCAGGAAGCCATGCAGCTGATCAACGACCACGAGTACGGCAACGGCACCTGCATCTTCACGCGCGACGGCGAGGCCGCGCGCTACTTCACCGACCACATCCAGGTGGGCATGGTGGGCGTGAACGTGCCCCTGCCCGTGCCCGTGGCCTACCACTCGTTCGGCGGCTGGAAGCGCAGCCTGTTCGGCGACCTGCACGCCTACGGCCCCGATGCCGTGCGCTTTTACACCAAGCGCAAGACCATCACCCAGCGCTGGCCCAGCGCCGGCGTGCGCGAAGGCGCGGTGTTCAGCTTCCCCAGCAGCCGCTGACAAAACAGGAGCGGTTGGCGCTGAGGAAACAAGGACTTCAGGCTTCAATCAGCTTGAAGTTCTTGCAAAACCAGCGCTGGCCGCTCCTTTTTTAAATAGCACAGGCGCGGCCGATCTGGTTTGTTTCTTGCTGGTGCCTGGGTCACTCCACCCTGCGTGCGCCCATGTTGCCACCCGAACCCACTGCCACACCGGATGCCTTGTTCAACCAGTCGCTGGCCAAGGGCCTGCAGGTGCTGTGCGCCTTCCAGGCCGGCCACCGCAGCCTCACCCTGGGGGACATCGCCGCGCGCACCGGCATGACCAAGGCCTCGGCCCAGCGCTCGGTCCACACCCTGCAGCGGCTGGGCTACATCGGCAAGCACCCCAGCACCCAGCGCTTTGGCCTGCTGCCGCGCGTGGTGGAGCTGGGCTTCAACTACCTCGAAGCCCACCCGCTGATTGCCGCGGCCCACAGCTACCTGGCCCAGCTGGCGCGCGACAGCGGCGAGACCGCCACGCTGACCGAGCCCAACGGGGACCACATGGTGTACCTGGCCCAGGTGCTGACCACCCAGCACATCCCCGTGCTGACGCCCGTGGGCACCCAGGTGCCGATGTACGCCAGCAGCTGCGGCCGCGCCTACCTGAGCCAATGGCCCGACGCGCAGGCGCAGCCCTGGCTGGAGCGCATGCCCCGCCCCGCGCGCACCCGCGCCACCCTGACCCAGGTGGGCGATATCCTGGCTCGCCTGCAGCGCTGCCGCGACACGGGCTATGCCACCAACTGCGAAGAGCTGTTCCTGGGCGACATGGGCATCGCCGCCCCGGTGCTGAACCTGCGCGGCCAGGTGGTGGGCGCCGTCCACGTCGCCCCGCCCACCAGCCGCTGGCGCATGGACGACGCCCAGGCCCGGCTGGCCCCGCTGGTGGTGGAGTGCGCACGCGCCATTTCGCGGCTGGCGCCGCTGTAGGCGGATCAGGCCACGGCCGCGCGCCAGTTCGCTGTGGCCAGCGTGTGCTGCAGGGATTGCTGGGCGGCCTCCACACAGTCCCACACCGGCAGGCCGGTGATGGCGCGCACGCGCTCGCCCATGCCCGCCAGGCCGGCGCCGCCCAGCAGCACGGCCTGCGCGTCCGTGCCCTGCAGGCTCTCGGCGCTGGCCTGGGCCAGTGCCTGGGCCGTGCGGTCCGGCGACTGCATCATCTGCAGGCCGGTGGCTGCCAGGGTGCGTACCTGCACGATCTGCAGCGCGGCGCCGGGGCCGTCATGGCCGGCCGCGCGGCTCCAGCGCTCCAGCATGGGCTGCCATTTCTCGCCGCCGGTGACCACGGCCACGCGCTGCCAGCCCTGGCGCGCCAGGGCCTGCACCGCGGCCTGCGCCAGCCCCAGCACCGGGATGCCCGCCACCTCGTCCAGGGCCGGCAGGCCCGGGTCCCCGAAACAGCCCACCAGCACGGCGTGGTAGCCGCCTGGCGGCGCCAGCGGCTGGGCGCGCTCCCAGGCATCCAGCACCGCGTGGCCGGCCACGCAATAGCTGTATTCGTCGGCGATGTACGTCGCCCCGAACAGGGCCGTGGCGCCGTGCAGCTGCACCTCGGGCAGGCCCGGCGACAGCTGGGACAGCAGGCGCTCGGTCACGCTGCGCGAGGTGTTCGGGTTGATGATGAGGACGTGGTGGGTGGCCGGCATGTCAACTCCTGGGGGTGCACCTGCCAGGCAGGTGCCGGCCGGGCATGCAAGCCCGGTGCCAGGGGGGCAACGCGGCTTCACGCCACGCCGGCCCGCGCCAGCATGGCGTGCAACAGCACGTTGCAGCCGGCGGCCAGGTGTGCGGGCTGGGCATCCTCGATCTCGTTGTGGCTGATGCCGTCCTTGCAGGGCACGAAGATCATGGCCGTCGGCGCCACCTGGTTGACGTAGACCGCGTCGTGCCCGGCCCCGCTGACCACCTCCATGTGGGCATAGCCCAGCTGCGTGGCCGCCTGGCGCACGCTGGCCACGCAGTCGGGGGCGAACACGCAGGGCTCGAACTTCACCACCTGCGCCATCTCCACCGTGCACTGGCACTGTGCGGCCAGCGCCGCAAACCCCTGGCGCATGGCTGCGTCCATGCGGTCCAGCCCGGCTTGCGACAGGTTGCGGAAATCCACGGTGAACTTGACCTGCCCCGGGATCACGTTGCGCGAATTGGGCAGCACCTGCACATGGCCCACGGTGCCACGGCCGTGCGGGGCCTCGTCCAGGGCGATGCGGTTGACCGCCTCCACCATGCGCGCCGCCGCCAGCAGGGCGTCGTGGCGCAGCTCCATGGGCGTGGGGCCGGCATGGGCGTCCATGCCGGTCACGGTCACGTCGTACCACTGCTGGCCCAGGGCGCCGCTGACAATGCCGATGGGCTTGTCATAGGCCTCCAGCACCGGGCCTTGCTCGATGTGGGCCTCGAAGTAGGCGGCAAAGGCACCGCCGGGCACCGCGCCGCAGGCCACATCGCCCAGGTAGCCAATGCGCTGCAAGGCTTCGCCCACGCTGATGCCTGCGCCATCTTGTTGCAAGTGCATGTCTTTTGCACCAAAAACGCCTGCAAATGCACCAGAGCCCATCATCACCGGGGTGAAGCGCGTGCCCTCCTCGTTGGTCCAGAACGCCACCTCGATCGGTGCGCGGGTCTGGATGCCGTGGGCGTTCAAGGTGCGCACCACCTCCAGGCCGGCCATCACGCCATAGTTGCCATCGAACTTGCCGCCCGTGGGCTGGGTGTCGATGTGGCTGCCCGTGGCCACGGCGCGGGCCTGCGGGTCGGTCCCCGCACGGCGGCCAAAGACATTGCCGACCTCGTCCACGCGCACACTCAGCCCGGCCTGCCGGAACCACTGCACCACCAGGTCGCGGCCCTGCTGGTCTTCGGGTGTCAGGGCAATGCGGCAGACACCGCCCTTGGGAGTGGCGCCGATGGCGGCCAGGTCCATCAGGGACTGCCACAGGCGTTGGTCATCGATGCGCAGCTGCGCGGCGGAGGGGTTCATGGGCAGGCTCCCGGCAAGAGACAAAGGAATGAGAGCCACTTAAATCGCACAAAACATGCCAATTCACATCGAACACGCAGTAACGCGTATCGATAAACGATATTCACGATATGGCACGGCGCTTGCATTGCGAGGCTTACCCCAACCCTCCGATGGAAAGGTCTCCCATGCGCAAGTCTTCTGCTTTCTCTGTTTCCCGCCCGGCACTCCACGGGCTGACGCTGGCTGTGGCCATGACCCTGGCCGGTGGCGCCAGCAGCGCCATGGCGCAGGACAAGGTGTTGCGCATCGCCATGACCGCTGGCGACATCCCCCGCACCTCGGGCCAGCCGGACCAGGGCTTTGAAGGCAACCGCTTCACCGGCATTCCGCTGTACGACGCACTGACCCACTGGGACCTGAGCAAGGCCGACAAGCCCAGCGAACTGATCCCCGGCCTGGCCCTGTCCTGGGCGGTGAACGACAAGGACAAGACCAAGTGGGTGTTCAAGCTGCGCCCCGGCGTGAAGTTCCACGACGGCAGCGCCTTCAACGCCGACGCCGTGGTCTGGAACGTGGGCAAGGTGCTGGACAAGGAGGCCGAACAGTACGACCCCGCCCAAGTGGGGGTGACCGCCTCGCGCATGCCCACGCTGCGCTCGGCCAAGAAGATCGACGACCTGACGGTGGAGCTGACCACCTCCGAGCCCGATGCCTTCCTGCCCATCAACCTGACCAACCTGTTCATGGCCTCGCCCGCACACTGGGCCAAGAAGCTGGCGGCCGTGCCCGCCACGGTGAGCGGCAAGGCCGAACGCAGCAAGGCCGCGTGGACCGCGTTTGCCGCCGACCCGGCCGGCTCCGGCCCGTTCAAGGCCGCACGCTTTGTGGCGCGCGAGCGCTTTGAAATGGTGAAGAACAGCGCCTATTGGGACCCCAAGCGCACCCCCACCATCGACCGCGTGGTGCTGCTGCCCCTGCCAGAGGCCAACTCGCGCACCGCCGCGCTGATGAGCGGCCAGGTGGACTGGATCGAAGCCCCCGCGCCCGACGCGCTGGACGCCCTCAAGGGCCGCGGTTTCAAGGTCTACTCCAACCTGCAGCCCCACATCTGGCCCTGGCAGTTCTCCTTCGTCGAAGGCTCGCCCTGGCTGGACAAGCGCGTGCGCCACGCCGCCAACCTGTGCGTGGACCGCGCCAGCATGAAGCAGCTGCTGGGCGGCATGATGGAGCCGGCCACCGGCATCTTCGAACCCGGCCACCCCTGGCGCGGCAACCCCAGCTTCCAGATCAAGTACGACGTGGCCGCCGGCAAGGCCCTGATGGAGCAGGCCGGGCACACGGCCGCCAAGCCGCTGAAGGTCAAGATCCAGACCTCGGCCTCCGGCTCGGGCCAGATGCAGCCGCTGCCGATGAACGAGTTCATCCAGGAAACCCTCAAGCAATGCCACTTCGATGTGCAGTTCGACGTGGTCGAGTGGAACACCCTGTTCTCGGGCTGGCGCCTGGGCGCCAAGGACCCCGGCGCCAACAAGGCCAGCGCCACCAACGTGACGGCCGCCACCATGGACCCGTTCTTTGCCATGGTGCGCTTCGTCAGCACCAAGTCCTTCCCGCCGCTGTCCAACAACTGGGGCTTCTACAGCAACCCCAAGGTGGATGCCGTAGTGGACAAGGCGCGCACCACCTTCGACGCCAAGGAACGTGACAAGGCCTTGGCCGAGCTGCACACCCTGGTCGTGGATGAGTCGCCCTTCCTGTTCGTGGCGCACGACGTGGGCCCGCGCGCCATGTCGGCCAAGGTGGGCAACGTGGTCCAGCCGCAAAGTTGGTTCATCGACATCGCCACCATGACCTTGAAGTAAGCCGCCGCCGGGCCGGACCCCAGGTCCGGCCCGGTCCGCCCCGCGTTGCGCCCTGCGCACGGACGTGGACCTTCCTGAACCCCCACCACGCCACACCCCATGCTGAACTACCTGTTGCGACGCGTTCTCTACACCCTGCCCATCATGCTGGGCGTGGCCCTGCTGTGCTTTGCCCTGGTCCACATCGCGCCGGGCGATCCCCTGGTGTCCATCCTGCCGGCCGACGCCTCGGCCGAACTGCAGGCGCAGATGCGCGAGCTGTATGGCTTCAACCAGCCCCTGCCCGAACAGTTCCTGCGCTGGGTCTGGCGCGCGCTGCAGGGTGACCTGGGCCAGTCCATCGCCACCAGCCGCCCCGTCGCCACCGAGGTGATGACCGCCGTGGTCAACACCCTGCGCCTGGCCGTGGTGGCCACGCTGATCGGCTTTGTGCTGGGCAGCCTGTTCGGCTTTGTGGCGGGCTACTTCCGCAACTCCGTGATGGACCGCCTGTGCTCCGTGCTGTCGGTGCTGGGCGTCAGCGTGCCCCACTACTGGCTGGGCATGGTGATGGTCATCATCTTCTCGTCCCAGCTGATGTGGCTGCCCGCCACGGGCGCAGGGCCTGGTGGCTCGGGCGACTGGGTCTGGGACTGGGAGCACGTGCAGTTCATGATCCTGCCGGCCATCACCATGTCGGTCATCCCCATGGGCATCATCGCGCGCACGGTGCGCGCCCTGGTGGCCGAGCTGCTGGACCAGGAGTTCATCGTCGGCCTCAAGGCCAAGGGCCTGACCCACCTGGGCATCTTCCGCCACGTGCTGAAGAACGCCGCGCCCACGGCCCTGGCCGTGATGGGCCTGCAACTGGGCTACCTGCTGGGCGGCTCCATCCTGATCGAGACCGTGTTCTCCTGGCCCGGCACCGGCTTCCTGCTGAACCAGGCCATCTTCCAGCGCGACCTGCCCCTGCTGCAGGGTTCCATCCTCGTGCTGGCGGTGTTCTTCGTGCTGCTCAACCTGCTGGTCGACGTGGTGCAGACCCTGCTTGACCCCCGCATTGCGCGCTGACCCTTGAAGGAGCCCCTCTCCATGTCCAGCCTGTCCCTCTCCCCCGATGCGGCCGCCGCGGTCCAGCCGCTGCCGGAGCACCGTTCGCGCGGCTACTGGGCCTCGGTGCTGCAGCGCCTGGCGCGCGACCCCGTGGCCATGGGCGCCGCCGCCGTGGTGGCCCTGCTGATTCTGATGGCCCTGCTGGCCCCCTGGCTGGCCCCGGCCGACCCCTATGCCACGTCCATCATCAAGCGCCTCAAACCCATCGGCACCGAAAGCCTGCCCCTGGGCAGCGACGAGCTGGGGCGCGACCTGCTGTCGCGCCTGATGGTGGGCGCGCGGTTGTCGCTGTTCATGGGCATCACGCCCGTGCTAATGGCCTTTGTGATCGGCACCGGCATCGGCATCCTGGCCGGCTACGCCGGCGGGCGCACCAACACCGTGATCATGCGCACCATCGACGTGTTCTACGCCTTCCCCTCGGTGCTGCTGGCCATCGCCCTGTCGGGCGCCCTGGGCGCGGGCATCGTCAACTCCCTGGTGTCGCTGACCATTGTCTTCATCCCGCAGATCGCCCGCGTGGCCGAAAGCGTGACCGCCCAGGCGCGCAACCGCGACTATGTGGAAGCGGCGCGTGCCACCGGCGCCAGCGCCTTCACCATCGTGCGCGTGCACGTGCTGGGCAATGTGCTGGGGCCCATCTTTGTCTACGCCACCAGCCTGATCGCGGTGTCCATGATCCTGGCCTCGGGCCTGTCCTTCCTGGGCCTGGGCGTCAAGCCACCCGAGCCGGAATGGGGCCTGATGCTCAACACCCTGCGCACCGCCATCTACACCCAGCCCTGGGTGGCCGCCCTGCCCGGCGTGATGATCTTCATCACCTCGATCTCGTTCAACCTGCTGTCGGACGGCCTGCGTTCGGCCATGGACAACAAGGGGTAAACCATGCGCTTGCACACCACCCTTCCCGACGTGGGCGGCCCCGCCCAGCCGCTGCTCACCATCCGTGGGCTGACCAAGCACTTTCCGCTGAAGAACGGCGCCACCGTGCGCGCCGTCGATGGCGTGGACTTCGAAGTGCTCAAGGGCGAAACCCTGGGCGTGGTCGGCGAATCCGGCTGCGGCAAATCCACCACGGCCCGCCTGCTGATGCACCTGATGGACCCCACGGCAGGCGAGCTGATCTTCGACGGCCGCAGCGTGGGTTCGCGCGACCTGCCGCTCAAGGAATTCCGCCGCCAGGTGCAGATGGTGTTCCAGGACAGCTATGCCTCGCTGAACCCGCGCCTGACCATCGAGGACTCCATCGCCTTCGGCCCCCAGGTGCACGGCGTATCCAAAAAGGAAGCCATCGCCCGCACCCACCACCTGATGGACCGCGTGGGCCTGGCCCCCAGCCGCTTCGCCGAACGCTACCCGCACGAGCTGTCCGGCGGCCAGCGCCAGCGCATCAACATCGCCCGCGCCCTGGCGCTGCAGCCGCGCATGGTGATCCTGGACGAGGCCGTCTCTGCCCTGGACAAGTCGGTCGAGGCCCAGGTGCTGAACCTGCTGTCTGACCTCAAGCGCGAGTTCGGCCTGACTTATGTCTTCATCAGCCACGACCTGGGCGTGGTGCACTACATCAGCGACCGGGTGATGGTGATGTACCTGGGCCAGGTGGCAGAGATCGGGCCTTCGGACAGCCTGTTCGCCCAGCCCGCCCACCCCTACACCAAGGCGCTGCTGTCGTCCGTGCCGTCCATGGACCCCGCCCACCGCACCCAGCGCGCGCCGCTGGCGGGCGACCCGCCCAACCCCATCAACCCGCCCACGGGCTGCCGCTTTCACCCGCGCTGCCCGCAGGCCGCCGCGGTGTGCGCCGAGCGCGTGCCCACGATTTCGGACGTGCAGCTGCACCACCACGCGCGCTGCCTGGTGCACGAATTCAGCAGTGGCCACCCCCTGGCCACGGCCGATCAGCCCGCCCTGGCGGCTTGACCCCCGGAGACGACCATGACCCCCTTGGTACAGATCGAAGACCTGAACATCCAGTTCACCGGCGGCAAGAAACCGGTGCAGGCCGTCAGCGGCGTGAGCCTGTCCGTGCGCCCGGGCGAAGCCGTGGCGCTGATCGGCGAGTCCGGCTCAGGCAAAAGCGTCACCCTGCGCACCCTGCTGCGCCTGCACCCCGAGCGCAAGACCACCATGCAAGGCCAGGTGCAGGTCGCCGGCCACGATGTGCTGGCCCTGCGCGAGCGCGAGCTGCCCGGCTTTCGCGGCAAGACCTGCGCCATGATCTTCCAGGACCCGCTGCTGGCCCTGGACCCCGTCTACCCCGTGGGCGCGCAGATCGTCGAGGCCATCCGCCGCCACGAACCCCAGACCAGCAAGGCCGAGGCCGAAGCGCGCGCGCTGCAGCTGTTCGAGCGCGTCAGCATCCCCAGCCCGGCGCAGCGCCTCAAGGCCTATCCGCACGAAATGTCGGGCGGCATGCGCCAGCGCGCCATGATCGCCCTGGCCCTGGCCTGCAACCCGCAGGTGCTGCTGGCCGACGAGCCCACCACCGCACTGGACGCCACGGTGCAGATCCAGATCCTGCTGCTGCTGCGCGAGCTGCAGCGCGACCTGGGCCTGGGCATCATCTTCGTCACGCACGACATCGGCGCCGCCGTGGAGGTGGCCGACCGCATCGCCGTGATGTACGCCGGGCGCATCGTCGAGGAAGGCACGGCCGAGCAGCTGATCCGCCACCCGCGCCACCCCTACACCATGGCCCTGCTGCAAAGCCGCTCGCACGGCGCCATGGAGCGCGGCCAGCCGCTGCAGACCATCCCCGGTGCGCCACCCGACCTGACCGCCATCCCCCCCGGCTGCGCCTTTGCCCCACGCTGCCGTTGGGCCACCGACGCCTGCCTGCAGGCCGTGCCCGCCGCGCGGGAGATCGCCCCCGGCCACCTGGCGCGCTGCGTGCGCACCGACGAAGCCGCGCGGCCCGCTGCGCAACCGCTGGCGGCCTGAACGCCTGCGTGGCGCCCCTGCATAAAAAAAGAGCAGCTGGCGCTCATCCAACGGCACTTTCCAAGCCTTTTCGCCTAGAAATGCCGAATGGGCGCGCGCCATGCGCTCCTGTTTTCACGCGCTCGTTGTCTGTATCCCTGTCCTCTGGAAAGCCTGCCATGCCCTTGAACGATCCTGCCCACGCCTTCGTGCCCTATCCCGACGTGCCCGTGCCCCACGCCAGCACCGGCCCGCTCAGCGGCCTGTACTTCGGCGTCAAGGACCTGTTCGACGTGGCCGGCTACCCCACGGGCGGCGGCAACCCGCTGGTGCTGGCCCTGTCGGGCACCAAGACCCACACCGCGCCCACCGTGCAAAAGCTGCTGGACGCCGGTGCCGCCTTCGCCGGCAAGACCGTCACCGACGAACTGGCCTTTTCCATGAATGGCAACAACGCCCACTTCGGCGCACCGCTCAACGGCGCGGCGCCGGAGCGCATCACCGGCGGCTCGTCCTCGGGTTCGGCCTCGGCCGTGTCCAGCCGGCTGTGCGACTTTGCCCTGGGCACCGACACCGGTGGCTCGGTGCGCGCGCCCGCCAGCCACTGCGGCCTGTACGGCATCCGCCCCACGCACGGCCGCGTCAGCCTGCAATCGGCCCTGGCGCTGTGCCACAGCTATGACACCTGCGGCTGGTTCGCCCGCGACGCCACCACCTTCGCCCGCGTCGGCGACGTGCTGCTGGGTGCCGACCCCGCCCCGCTGCCCGCCCGGCCGCGCCTGCTGGCTCCCACCGACGTCTGGGGCCTGATCGCCGCCGACGTGCGGCCCGCCTGGGACGGCGCGCGGGCCCAGGTCCAGGCCGTGTACGGCGAAGCCGCGCCCACCAGCGTGGCGCTGGACAGTTTCGAGGCCATGTACTGGAGCTTCCGCTACCTCCAGGGCCGCGAAGCCTGGATGACCGACGGCGCCTTCATCGAACGCTACGCCCCCGTGCTGGGCCCCGGTGTGAAGGAACGCTTTGCCTGGTCCCGGGATGTCACCGACGCCCAGGTCGAACAGGCCCAGGCCTTCCGCACCCGCTTCAGCGCCCACCTGCGCCAGTTGCTGGGCCACGACGGCGTGCTGGTCATGCCCTCCATGCCCGACATCGCCCCGCTGCGCAGCACCGACGAGGCCGCGCTGGAGCACTACCGCAACCAGGCCGTGCAGATGCTGTGCATCGCCGGGCTGTCGGGCTTTCCGCAGATCTCGCTGCCCCTGGCCGGGCGCCAGGGGGCGCCACTGGGCCTGTCGCTGCTGGGCCCCGCCGGCAGCGACCGCAGCCTGATCGCCATGGCGCAGCAGCTGGCCGCCACAGCCTGAGGCCCCGCCCTGCACCACAGCCCCGCAGGCCATGGCCGCGGGGCTGTGGCGTCATGGGCTGTTTCGTCATGGGCTGGCACCGGCGTGCGCTGCGCCCACAGGCCGCTGGGCAAGTGCTGGGCCTACTGCGACCGCCTGGTGCTGCTGGATGTCTCCGACAAGGCCTACCAGGAGGCCATGAGCATCTTCATCCCCGAAGACAAGCTAAACCTGGAAGTGACCATCCGCGCGACGCTGAGCATCAACCCCAAGAAGACGGCGGAGCTGTTCAATGCGATCGCCCCCACCGAGATGTCGGAGCATGTCTCGACGATTGCCAACGAGCAGGTGTACCGCACCTATGCCAGCCAGATCATCCAGGCCGAGGTGCGCGAGTACCTGAGCAAGCTCTCGATCAGCGAGATCGCCTCCAGCAATGAAAAGATCAACGCCGACCTGCGCCTGCAGCTGGGCAAGGCCATCGAGTCGCTGACGCCGTTCTCGGTGCGCTTTGTCGGCATCACCAACCTGAAATACCCCAAGATCATCACCGACGCGCAGGAGTCAGCGGCCGAGCGCCGGGAAGCCATCCAGAAGGAAGAGGCCCAGTTGACGATTTCCAAGGCCCAGCTGGAGCGTGAACTGCAGGAAGCCCGGCTGCAGCGCGCCATCGACAAGGAAAAGGCCGAAACCGAAGCCATGTCGCAATCGGTGCTGGCCCAGTCCGTCGATGCCCGCGTGCTGCAGTTGCGCAAGCTGGAAAATGACCGCGCCTGGATCGAGAAGTGGAACGGCCAGCTGCCCACCACCACCCTGGGCGACAGCGTGCCCATGGTGAGCATCGCCAAATGATCCTGCTGCTCAACCTCCTGCCCTTTTTGATCGCCGCCATCGGCTTCGGTCTGAGCTGGAAGCGCAAAAACCGCTGGATCGCCGCCGCCACCTGCGCCGCGTTGCTGCTGTACTTCCTGGCCCAGCCCTCCTACCTGCCCAAAGGCGAGATCACGCGCTCGCCCCCGCCGGTGTTTGGTGAGTCGGGCGCCCAGATCGAGGACCGCAACCGCAAGCCCATGCACGGCGACGAGCGTGACCAGCGCATGCGCGATGCCGTGCAGCAGGGTTTGGACTTCAAGCCCTAGGCACCGCCGCCCCCACCAGCGCCCCCTGCGGGCGCTTTTTCATGGGAGCCGGGGCGCTAGAGTCGCAGTTGCACGCCTGGGTCCAGGCAGCAGACCTCGCAATCCACCGCCGCCGCGCGCCGCTCCACCACCACAAAATCTCCGCCCTCCACCGCCAGCAGGGTGTGGTGCCAGGTCCCCGGTGCCAGCACCACACCCTGGCGGCCGTCGGTGATAAAGGCCTGCAGATCATCCGCCTGGGGGGCCGGCCCGGGGCGGGCCACCACGACCACAAAGCGCTGCGTGCCCAGTGGCACAAAGGTCTGGCTGCCCAGGGCATGGCGCTCCAGCTCGGTCACGTCCAGCGGAAACCGCCGCGCCTGGGCGCTGAACAGCGCCAGCATGGGCACGCCGCCCTCGGCCGTCAGCTGCAGGTCGGCCAGCAGTTCATGCCGCACGGCGTTGCCACCGTTGATGGGCCAGGCGGGC
Source organism: Comamonas aquatica NBRC 14918 (assembly GCF_000739875.1). GTDB lineage: Bacteria > Pseudomonadota > Gammaproteobacteria > Burkholderiales > Burkholderiaceae_C > Comamonas > Comamonas aquatica. Next base: position 32,892 of record NZ_BBJR01000050.1, on the reverse strand, counting down.
AGCGCGGGCGATTGCCCCTGCACGGCCACCACTTGGCCAAAAGGGGCAAAGCGCGCAGGCGTCAGGGGTTCGGGGGTCAGGATCAGGTCAGACATGCCCGCAGATAAGCAAGTGCAATGCCACGCCATGCGGGCCGTGCACGGCGTCGCCCCTGCGGGGCCGCTACCATGCCGGCTGGTGCGGGGGCATCGCGCCCCCGTTTTCTGTCTTCACTGTGAGCCACATATGGAACTGCGCCAACTGCGCTACTTCGTGCGTGTGGTGGAACTGGGCTCCATGAGCCGCGCCGCCATGGACCTGGACATGGTGCAGTCCGCCCTGAGCCAGCAAATCAGCCGCCTGGAGAGCGAACTCAGCACCCGCCTGCTGCAGCGCTCCAGCAAGGGCACGGTCCCGACCGAGGCCGGGCTGGCCTTTTTCCACGAGGCCCAGCTGACGCTGCGGCATGCCGAGCAGGCCATCCACGCGGCGCAACAGGCGCGGCTGTCGGGGGCCGTGAGCATCGGGCTGTCACCGACGATTGCCTCGGTGCTGGGCCTGCCGCTGATGCAGGCCCTGCGCCAGCGCTACCCCGAGGTGCGCCTGCACATGGTGTCGGCGCTGTCGGGCCACCTGACCAGCCTGCTGAATGCGCGCCAGCTGGATCTGGCCATCCTGTTCGATGCACAGGGCGCCCGCCGCTGGAGCGTGCAGCCGCTGCTGGAGGAGAAACTCTACCTGATCCAGTCCAAGCGCCGCCCGGTGTGCCCGCACACGGCCACCACCACCATGGCGCAGATGGGCGGCGTGCCGCTGATCCTGCCCTCGGGCAGCCACGGGCTGCGCAATGCCATCGTCACCGCCTTCGCGCATGCGGGCCTGCCCTTGAACATGGCGCTGGAGATTGACGGCCTGCCGCTGCTGATGGAGGCCGTGATGGCCGGCATGGGCGCCACGGTACAGCCCTGGTCGGCCGTCAAGCTGCACCACGCCACGCAGGGCGAATTCCTGTGGTCGGAGATCGTGGACGGCCAGGTGCGCCGCCCGGCCATGCTGTGCGGTCTGTCGGAGGATGAGCTGTCGCCCGCCGCACTGGCCGCCCGCGTGGTGCTGCGCGATTGCGCCGAGCACCTGGTGACCAGTGGCGCCTGGGCCGGCGCCACGCTGAGCCATCACAAAAACTGATACCCCCATTCCCTGGACCCCCTGCCCAGGGCCGGGCGCGCTCCCTACAGTCGATCTTCCCCACGAGTGAGACTGCAAGGAGAGAGATTCATGGACACCGATGTTCTGGTCATCGGTGGTGGCAATGCCGCCCTGTGCGCCGCGCTAATGGCGCGCGAAGCAGGTGCCCGCGTGCTGCTGCTGGAGTCCGCACCGCGCGCCTGGCGCGGCGGCAACTCCGCCCACACCCGCAACCTGCGCTGCATGCACGATGCGCCGCAGGATGTGCTGGTCGAGGCCTACCCCGAAGAGGAATACTGGCAAGACCTGCTGAAGGTGACAGGGGGCATCACCAACGAGCACCTGGCGCGCATGGTGATCCGTGCCTCCTCCACCTGCCGCCACTGGATGCGCCAGCACGGCGTGCACTTTCAACCCCCACTGTCGGGTGCGCTGCACGTGGCCCGCACCAATGCCTTCTTCATGGGCGGCGGCAAGGCACTGGTCAACGCCTACTACCGCAGTGCCGAGGCACTGGGTGTGGAGATTCGCTACGAGTCGCCGGTGGATCGCATCGACATCGACCACGGCATCTTCAAAGCAGCCTATGTGAACGGCCAGCGCATCACCGCCCGCAGCTGCGTGCTGGCCGCCGGCGGCTTCGAATCGAACCGCGAATGGCTGCGCGAGGCTTGGGGCCAGAACGCGCGCGGCGAATGGCCGGCCGACAACTTCATCATCCGTGGCACCGCCTTCAACAAGGGGGTGCTGCTCAAGCACCTGCTGGAGGACCACCAGGTCGACGGCATTGGCGACCCCACCCAGGCCCACATGGTGGCCATCGACGCGCGCGCGCCGCTGTACGACGGCGGCATCTGCACCCGCATCGACTGCGTGTCCCTGGGCGTGGTGGTCAACCGCGAGGCCGAGCGCTTCTACGACGAGGGCGAGGACTTCTGGCCCAAGCGCTACGCCATCTGGGGTCGCCTGGTGGCCCAGCAGCCCGGACAGATTGCCTACTCCATCATCGACAGCAAGGCCATCGGGCGCTTCATGCCGCCCGTATTCCCCGGCGTCAAGGCTGACAGCCTGCCCGAGCTGGCGCAAAAGCTGGGCCTGAACGTGGACACCTTCATGCGCACGCTCAACGCCTACAACAGCGCCTGCCAGGTGGGCCAGTTCGACCACACGGCGCTGGATGACTGCCACACCGAAGGCGTGACCCCCGCCAAGACGCACTGGGCCCGCCCCATCGACACCGGCCCGTTCTACGGCTACGCCCTGCGCCCCGGCGTGACCTTCACCTACCTGGGTCTTGAGACCGATGACTCCGCCGCCGTGCGCTTTGCGGGCCAGCCCAGCCACAACCTGTTTGTGGCCGGCGAAATGATGGCCGGCAACGTGCTGGGCAAGGGCTACACCGCGGGCGTGGGCATGTCCATCGGCACGGCCTTTGGCCGCATCGCCGGACGCAACGCGGCGCTGGCCGCTGCGGGTAAAGGCGCCGAACACGGCGCCGTGAAAGACGAGGTGTAAGCCACCATGAGCATGCAATCCTTTGAAACGCTGGGCCAGGAAGCCCAGGCCCTGGCCTCTGGCCACAGCGGCAAGGTCATTCCCATCCTGCCCCTGAGCGCGGCCGAAGACGAAGTAGCCCGCGTCATGCAGATCTGCAACGCCTGCCGCTACTGCGAGGGCTTTTGCGCCGTGTTCCCAGCCATGACACGCCGCCTGGAGTTTGGCAAGGCCGATGTGAACTACCTGGCCAACCTGTGCCACAACTGCGGCGCCTGCCTGCACGCCTGCCAGTACGCCCCGCCGCACGAGTTCGGCATCAACATCCCCAAGGCCATGGCCGAGGTGCGTGGCCAGACCTATGCCGACTACGCCTGGCCCCCGGCGCTGGGCCAGCTGTACCAGCGCAACGGCCTGACGCTGTCGCTGGCCCTGGTGGCCGCGCTGAGCCTGTTCCTGGTGCTGGGCGCCATGCTGCAAGGTGGCGGCCTGGGCGCGCTGTGGGGGGCCGACCTGGGCGCCAATTTCTACAACCTGTTCCCGCACAACCTGCTGGTGAGCCTGTTCGCGCCGGTGTTCCTGTTCGTGGTGCTGGCGCTGTCCATGGGCGTGCGCCGCTTCTGGAAGGACATCAAACCCGCCACCAGCGGCGCCGACGTCAGCCGGCCCGCAGCCGCCGAAGCCACCGGCGACGTGCTGCGCCTGAAGTACCTGGATGGCGGTCACGGCGATGGCTGCCACAACGAGGACGATGCCTACACCCTGCAGCGCCGCCGCTGCCACCACCTGACCTTCTACGGCTTCCTGCTGTGCTTTGCCGCCACCGGCGTGGCCACGCTCTACCACTACCTGCTGGGCTGGGCCGCGCCCTACGACCTGCCCAGCCTGCCCAAGCTGCTGGGTAGCACGGGCGGCGTGATGCTGGCCCTGGGCACGGCCGGCCTGTGGCGCCTGAACCGCCGCCGCCACCCGCTGCATGGCGATGCCCAGCAAAAACCCATGGACCTGGGCTTCATCGCCCTGCTGTTCCTGGTGGCCACCAGCGGCCTGGCGCTGTGGTGGGCCCGGGCCACCCCCGCCCTGGCCCTGCTGCTGTGCCTGCACCTGGGCGCGGTGATGGCCTTGTTCGCCACCCTGCCCTACGGCAAGTTTGCCCATGGCGTGTTCCGCACCGCGGCCTTGCTGCGCCATGCCACCGAAAAACGCCAACCCAACCCCATCGGCCTGGGGGCCGATTGAGGCGTGCGGGGCCACAAGCCCCGCGGCGCTGAACTCCCCCACACCAAAAAGATAACACCCCATTCAGGAGATACCCCATGCAACGACGCACCCTCATCCAATCCTCGGCCGCGCTGCTCAGCGCCGGCTTGCTGGGCGGTCTGCCGGCCCTGGCCCAGGATTTCCCGCCCAAGAAACCCGTGACCATGGTGGTGGGCTTTGCCGCCGGTGGCGCGGCCGACGCCGCCGCGCGCCTGATCGCCAAGAAGCTGAGCGAGAACATCGGCCAGTCCGTGGTGGTGGAGAACAAGGGCGGCGCGGGCGGCAACATCGCCCACGGCCAGGTGGCGAATGCCGCCACCGACGGATCGGTGATCCTGTTCGGCTCGGTCGGCCCGCTGACCATCGCCCCGCACCTGATGAAGCTGACCTACGACCCGTTCAAGGACCTGGCGCCGCTGTCCGGGGGCGTCAACTTCCCGAACGTGCTGGTGGTGCACAAGGGCGCAGGGGTGAAGAACCTGCAGGAGTTCGTGGCGCTGGCCAAGAAGTCGCCCGGCAAGGTGGACTACGCCTCCACCGGCGCCGGCTCGGCCTCGCACCTGGCGGGTGAGCTGTTCAACCAGCGCGCCGGCGTGGAAATGGTGCACGTACCCTACAAGGGCGGCGCCCCGGCCCTGCAGGACCTGCTGGGCGAACGCGTGACCAGCTACTTCGCCGCGCCCCCCACCGCCCTGCCACACGTGCAGGCCGGCAAGCTGATCCCCCTGGCCACCACCGGCCTGACACGCCCGGCCTACATGCCGGACATTCCCACCGTGGCCGAAGCCGGCTACCCCGGCTTTGAGGCCCTGAACTGGTACGCCTTCGTGGCCCCCAGCAAAACCCCCACGGCCATCCTGGACCGCTGGAACGTGGAAATCGTCAAGGCCCTGAACGACGAAGGCGTGAAAAAGGCCTTGAACGACCATGGTCTGACCCCGCAGCCCACCACGCGCCAGGAACTGGCGGCGTTCATGAAAAAAGAATATGAGCAGTGGGGCCGCGTGGTGAAAGAGCGCAAGCTCTCTGCCAACTGAGGCACACCCCCGCCTCCTTCCTTGACAGCCACCTGCGGGTGGCTTTTTTTTGGGCCCGCGCAGGCCCTGGGGCCGGGCCGCCAGAAACCTGGTGCCGGCGCTTTTTCGCCAAGCCAGCGACAATATCGCCCCGCCCTGCTGCCCAGCCGGGCTTTTGTTGTGCGGCCCTGCGTGCCGCCCCGCCGGCCTGCTAAACCTTCATGACTGCTCCTGACACCCGCGTGCTGTCGCTCATCCCGCCGATGACGCAGCTCAACACGCCCTACCCTTCTGCGCCCTATCTGACGGGCTTTCTGCGTTCGCGCGGGGTGGATGCGGTGCAGGAAGACCTGGCCCTGGCCCTGGTGCTCAAGCTGCTGTCGCGCGACGGCCTGTCGCAGATCATCGACCTGGTGCAGGCGCAGTACGACGCCGACCCGGGCCGCCTGTTCAGCCCCGCCGTGCAAAGCTTCATGGGCCAGCGCGACCAGTACCTGGCCACGGTGAACCGCGTCATCGCCTTCCTGCAGGGCAAGGACAGCACGCTGAGCCACCGCATCGTCAGCCGCGCCTGGCTGCCCGAGGGCCCGCGCTTCGATGCGCTGGAGCACTACATGGACGATGGCTCGGGCGACCCCGTGGGCTGGGCCTTCGGCGCCCTGGGCCAGCAGGACCGTGCCAAGCACTACGCCACGCTGTACCTGAACGACCTGGCCGACGTGATCCGCGACGCGGCCGACCCGCGCTTTGAATTTGTGCGCTATGCCGAGTCGCTGTCGGGCAACCAGCCCACCTTCGATCCGCTGGCCGAGGCCCTGGCCGCCGCCCCCACCCTGGTCGATGACGCGCTGGCCGAGCTGACGCGCAAGGCCGTCTGGCGCCACCGGCCCACGGTGGTGCTGCTGTCCACGCCCTTCCCGGGTTCGGTCTACGCGGCCTTCCGCATCGCCCAGACCATCAAGGCCGAATTCCCCCACATCACGTTGGTGCTGGGCGGCGGCTTTGTGAACACCGAGTTGCGCACGCTGGCCGAGCCGCGCGTGTTCGACTACTTCGACTTCATCACGCTGGACGCGGGCGAACGCCCGCTGCTGGCGCTGCTGGAACACCTGCGCGGCGAGCGTGGCCGCTCGCGCCTGGTGCGCACCTTCGTGCGCAACGACGAAGGCGCGGTGCAGTACATCAACCTGATGGAAGCCGACATCGCCTTTGCCGAGGTGGGCACGCCCACCTGGGACGGCCTGCCCATCCACGACTACCTGTCGCTGCTGGACATGCTCAACCCCATGCACCGCATGTGGAGCGACGGCCGCTGGAACAAGCTGACGATTGCCCACGGCTGCTACTGGAAGAAGTGCAGCTTCTGCGACGTGGGCCTGGACTACATCGGCCGCTACGAAGGCGCCAGCGCCACCGAGCTGGCCAACCGCATCGACGCCATCGTGGCCGAGACCGGCCAGACCGGCTTTCACTTCGTGGACGAGGCCGCGCCGCCCAAGGCGCTCAAGGCCCTGTCCCAGGAGCTGATCGCGCGCGGCACCGACATCAGCTGGTGGGGCAACATCCGCTTCGAGAAAACCTTCAACCCCGAGCTGGCCCAGCTGATGGCCGACAGCGGCTGCATCGCCGTCTCCGGCGGGCTGGAAGTGGCCTCGGACCGCCTGCTGGACCTGATGAAAAAGGGTGTCAGCGTGGAACAGGTGGCGCGCGTGACCAAGGCGCTGACCGACGCCGGCATCCTGGTGCACGCCTACCTGATGTACGGCTTTCCCACGCAGACGGTGCAGGACACGGTGGATGCGCTGGAGTATGTGCGCCAGCTGTTCGAGAACGGCTGCATCCAGAGCGGATTCTTTCACCGCTTTGCCTGCACCATCCACTCGCCCGTGGGCCAGAACCCGCAAGCCTACGGCGTGACCCTGCCCGCGCTGCCGCCCGCCACGTTTGCGCGCAACGACATCCCCTTCATCGACCCCACCGGCGTGGACCACGACGCCCTGGGCGTGGGGCTGAAGAAAGCCATCTACAACTTCATGCACGGCATCGGCGTGGAAGAGGATGTGCGCAACTGGTTCGACTTCAAGGTGCCCAAGCCCACCGTGCCGCGCAACAAAATCGCCAAGGCGCTGGCCGCCAAGGGCTGGTAAGCCCGCCGCCCCCCTCCCATAACCCGCGCTGCGGCCGCTGGCGACACTGGCATGGCAAGCGCCTGCCGCGGCGCACCCAGGCCTTTGGGGACTGCGTGCTCGGGGCGCACCGTGCCGGCACGATCGACCGTTGCGGAGACCGGCACGGGCCGGCCTCCCGCAATTTCAGGCCAAAACGGCCTCTAGCCCTTATCCATCGTGCGCCTGCCGCTATGAAAAAAGCCAGCAGGCTGCTGGCTTGTGGGGGGCTTTAGGACGCCGCTCAAGGCGCAGGCGAAGGAGCGGATGCAGGCGTGGCCGCCGACGGCGGTGCCACCTCGGCCATCACCGCGTCGTACTGCCAGGGCTGGGGCAGCACGCGGTCCAGCCAGCCGCAACGCCAGGCCAGCGCGGCCAGCACCAGCACGGCCACCACGCCCCAGACCCAGCGGGCGGTGTGCTTGTCGGCAAACGGGTCGTGGGTGATGCGCTTGGCGCTCAGCGGCACCTTGGCCGCCTGCGACAGCGAGTTGCCCAGCTGCAGGTTGATCTTCATGCGGCCATTGATGGCCCAGCCGCTGGCGTCCAGGATGGGGCCCAGGCTGCGCTCGCGCAGCTTCAGCCAGGCAATCAGCATGCTGGGGCCGGAGATGGCCAGGATGATGCCCAGCAAGGCCACGGGGATCCAGGGCCCCAGCTCCACGAACTTGCCGAAGATGCCGACCAGCACCGTGCTGATGGAGCCCAGCGCCACACCGATGGCGGCCACCGTGCCGACGTCGGTCTTCTTGCCCGCCGCGGCAGCGGGGGCCGGTGCGGCGGCTGCGCTCTTGCTCACGTCGACCAGCTTGCTGGCCTGGGCGTCCAGGCTGGCGGTGACCGAGGCATCCTTGGCGGCGGCGCGCTTGGCCACCTGCTCCTCGACCATGCGCACAAACTTCTTGTAGGGCGAGAAGAAGGCCTGGCCGATGCTGGTGGGGTTCTCGATCAGCTTGGTGATGGTGGCATCCCAGTCCTGGCCGGCACGGTCGTAGAAGATGCCGTTGCGCCCGACGAACAGGAAGTCCACATCCCCGGCCGTGAAGGCGGCCACGATGTGGCGCTTCTGGCCATTGCGCTGGCACTCGCAATACGCCAGGAATACCTTGGCCATGCCGGCCAGCGTGGCGTGCGCAGCGGGGTTGGCCACATCCACCGTCAGGTCGCAGCTGCGGCCGTCCAGGAACAGGGTGCCGGCCTGAAAGGCCGCGCCCTGGCGGCTGTAGAACTGCGAGAACGCCACGAAGTTGTTCAGCAGCGCCAGCAGGTCGCGCTGGTAGCGGATCAGCTTCTCCAGCGCGATCGCGTGCACGCTGTGCTGCTTTTCGTCCTCATCGTGCTGGATGAAATCCTGCAACTGCTGCTGCATGCCGCTGTCCAGCAGCGCCAGTGCCTCGGCCTGCGCCACCGTACCCAGCGGGGTCGCCGGGTAGTCCGCCAGCCAGGCCTGGCACGGCGCCAGCTGCGCCTTGAGCTGCGCCCACTGCGCGGCGCTCAGGCTGTCCAGCGGGCCCAGCAGCGGCTCGACGGCCGTGGTGCGCAGGGTGGCCATCGCCTCGGCCCAGGCGGGGTTGATGCCCTGCGTCAGCGGCAGCTCGCCCCCGGCCACCACGGTGGCCACGGGCAGGGCGGCAATCGCAGCATCCTCCTGGCTCAGCAGCTGCTTGCCCAGGGCGGCGTAGCCTTCGACGGACGGGCTCAGCGGCACCAGGGCGCTGGCGTCGAAAGCCGCCAGGCGCGTGCGCGCAAAAAAGTCCTCGACCTTGGCCTGCACGGCATTCAGCGCCTGCGCGGCGGCCATGGCCTGCTCCTGCGTGGGCAGGGCACAGGTGTTGGACTGGGCGCGCGCATGCCAGTCGGCAATCGCCTGCACGTCGGTGAAGAAGTTGTCCAGCTGCGCGCGGCCCAGGCCCGGCTGGCCGTCACACCCCTGGGCGCTGCCATAGGCGGCCATGATGCGCTCCACCAGGGCGGCCAGCGCGGGGTGATCAGCCAGGGTCACGGGGTTCAGGATGCCGTCGCCGTTGAAGGGCATGCTGTTGAGCGTCGTCAGCCGCTGCTGCACCTCGGCCAGCGAGACGCTGTCGGTGCCGCTGCGCCCTTGCAGCGCCAGGATGCGCCGGGCTTCATCCAGCAGGGCCCGCGCCTCGTCGGAATCCCCGCGCAGCGACGACAGCTGCAGCACGTCCGACCCGGTGGTCAGCACCTCCGGGTCCTGGACCATGGAGACCGCCCATTCGCAGGCCTGCACCAGTTCCGGCGCGCGGATGCGACCGTCGGCATCCAGGTCGATCATGTCCAGCGTGGCGCTGTCGAATTCAATGCCGCGTGTGGGGCAGGCCAGGGCCACCCACAGCTTCTGATCCAGTTGTCCAATGTTTGCGATATCTGCACCGGTGCGGATGGTGACCTGGTCCACCCCGCCCGCCCGGAAAAACTGCCATTCGTGTTGTGGTTGCATGACTCACTGACTCGGTAGCACGGCGGCCTGTACAGCCGCCACGGTGGGCACGGCCCCCAAGCAGGGGCCGCGCCGCGAAAACAAAGCCGCCAGTGTAAAAGCCCACGCAAGGGTGTGCGCCCAAAAGGCAAGGCGCGACTACCTGTGCCCGCCGTGTGGGCCGGGTGTGACAAACATTGTTTGACAATTCAGGGCCGCACACCGGCCATGCCACAATCGCCCGCATGCCTGCGACGCCTTCCCGCTCCAACGCCTTCACACCTGCCCCCTCCTCCGGGGACATGGGCATCATGCCCGACCTGTACCGGCTGAGCGTCGGCCCCGTCAACGCAGCCTACTACCAGCAGCACTTCAACCGTTTCGAGGCCCTGGGCAAGGCCATTCCCACCTGGAACCACGGCGCCGCCTTCTGCACGCTGGCCTGGCTGGTGCTGCGCAAGCTGTGGCGCCCGGCCGCCCTGTACCTGTGCCTGCTGGCCGCGCTGCTGCTGGTGTGGTGGGGCGGCGTGCACGGGCGGCTGCCACTGCCGCTGGAGCTGGCCCTGTGCCTGCTGGTCGGCATGCTGCTGTGTGTGGTGCCGGGCACCCTGGGCAACGCCTTGTACTACCAGCATGTGCGCCAGCACACGCTGCAGACGCTGACCCGCGCCAGCTCGCTGTCACAGGCGCGCGCGCAGCTGGCGAAGCAGGCCGTGACCAAGGACCGCCTGCACACCATCGCCGCCATCCAAGCCCTGCTGCTGGCCGCCCTGACCGGCCTGGTGCTGCACCAGGTCAAGCAAGGTGGACCGAGCGAGGCGCCGGCCCCGTCCGGCCCGCCCGACCTCGTCATTCCCCAGGTGTCCAGCCTGGCACCGGCGCAGCCTGTGGCCTTCACCCCCACACCCGCGGCCGCCCCTCCCGCCGACACCGCGCCCGCGCTGTCCCTCGTCACACTGGCCCAGACCGTGCCCGCCACGCCCGAAGCCGCCCCCCCAACTGCCCTGGTCGCCGAGCCGGCACCGGCGATTGCGCCAGCGCCAGCGCCAGCCCCAACGCCAGCCCCTGCAGCAGCACCGGCCGCTGTGCCTGTGCCGGCACCAGCCCTGGCCGCGGCATCGCCCCCGGCGGCGCCACCGCCAGCCCCGGCCAAGAAGGCCGTGACACCGCCCGCGCCAGCCGCCAAGGCCCCCGCACCGGCCAAGCCCGACAAAGCCGAAAAAACCGACAAGGGCAGCAAGACCGCCAAGGCCGAAAAAGCCGACAAGGTCCCCAAGAGCGCCCCCGAACCCAAGCCAGCGCCCGCCGCCACCAACGGGCGCCTGGTACCCGGCAAGTTCTACCTGAACGCCGGTGTCTACGCCCAGGCCGCGAATGTCGACAAGGCCGTCCAGCAATTGCAGGGCGCCAAGCTGAATGCCCTGCGCCAGACCGTCAGCAGCAGCAAGGGCGATCTCACGCGCCTGCGCATCGGTCCGTTCGACACGCGCCAGCAGGCCGAGCAGGCCGCCGCCAAGGCAAAGCAGCTGCGCATCAATGCCACCGTGTTCCAGCATCCGCGCGGCTAGGCGCGCTTTACCGTGGCGGGGCCATGGTGGCCAGGCCCGCCACACCGGCTTGCAGATCGACACAAACCGTCACACATGAAGCGCAAAATGGCCGACGTGGACTGGTATGGTCCCAGCATGTTCAAGAAGGAGCCCGTCCCATGCACGTTGGATTGCACGCACTGGTCATGACCGCGGTGGTCGCCCTGGCCGCTGGCTGTACGCTGACGCCGCCCCGCGCCGGTGGGGCCGACCCCCAGCAGCCCCCCCGCACCGTGCAGAACTGCAACCCGGACAAGGCGCAATGGGCCGTGGGCAAGACCAACACCGAGCACAACGTGTCCGAGGCGCGCAAAAAGGCCGGCGCCTACATGGTGCGCGTGCTGCGCCCCGGCCAGGCCGTGACCATGGAGTTCAACGCCGAGCGCCTGAACCTGGAAGTGGACGCCACCGGTCGCATTGTCGCGGCACGCTGCGGCTGACGCTTTTGATAGCAGGTCACGCAGCAGGCACGGCTGCTTTCAGCACCTAACGACCTGAAAACCAGCAAGCACCTGCGCGAGGTGCTTTCTTTTTGGGAGTTGCACAGACCCGGACCGCAAGGCCCCGGGCACCCAGTCGCTCAGGCATCGCCCAGGAACAGCGCCTGCAGATCGCTGAGGAAATCAAAGCCGCGCTCCGTCGGGGTCACGCGCCCGTGCTGGCGCAGCACCAGCCCCTTGCGCTCGGCCTCGTCCAGGGCCGCGCTGATGGTGCTGATGGGCAGGCCGGTGCGGTCCAGGTAGTCCTGGATGGCAAAGCCACCGCGCAGGCGCAGCGCGTTCAGCATGTACTCGAACGGCAGGTCCTTGCGGCGCACATCCTCATCGCTGGCCAGGGCACGCCCGGCCAGGGCGGCGTCCATGTAGCGCTGCGGATCGCGCAGCTTCACCTGGCGCACCACGCGGTGCGCAAAGCTGAGCTTGCCGTGCGCTCCCGCGCCAATGCCCAGGTAGTCGCCGAACTGCCAGTAGTTGGTGTTGTGGAAGCACTGGTGGCCTTCGCGCGCATAGGCCGAGATCTCGTAGCGCTGCATGCCGACCGCACCGGTCATGGCGGTGATGCGATCCAGCATGTCGTAGGCCGTGTCCTCCTCGGGCACCACGGGCGGGAACTTGGCGAAGTAGGTGTTGGGCTCGATGGTCAAGTGGTAGATGGAGATGTGCGGGGGGTGGAAGCCCAGCGCCGTCTCCAGGTCGCGCACCAGGTCGGCCTCGGTCTGCCCCGGCAGGGCGTACATGATGTCGAGGTTGAAGGTCTCGAAAGCCTCGGCCGCCTCCTGCACCGCCGCACGCGCCTGGGCGCCGTCGTGCACCCGGCCCAGGGCCTGCAGGAAGCGGTCGTCAAAGCTTTGCACGCCGATCGACAGGCGCGTCACCCCGGCATGCCGGTAGGCGCGAAAGCGTTCCTTCTCGAAGGTGCCGGGGTTGGCCTCCATGGTGATTTCGCAGTCCGGCTCCATGCGCAGGCGCGCGCGCAGGCCGCTGATCAGGCGGTCGATGCTGTCCGGGCTGAACAGGCTGGGCGTGCCGCCCCCGATGAACACGCTGTGCACGGTGCGCCCCCAGATCAGGGGCAGGCTGGCCTCCAGATCGGCCATCAGGGCGTCGATGTAGCGCTGCTCCGGCACACCACCGTCGGCCTGGCTGCGCTGCTCGTGCGAGTTGAAGTCGCAGTACGGGCACTTCTTCAAACACCAGGGCAGGTGGATGTACAGCGACAGCGGCGGCAGCGCCGGCAGGCCCAGCGTGCCGGCGCGCATGTAGTGCTGCACGTCCTTGGGCGGCTGGCCCAGGGTCGCGGTCTCTGCCGGATTAATAGGAATATTCATCGCATTCAAACGTCAATCGGTACTCAGGCCTGCGCGGCAGGCCACCCGCTGTGGCGGCACAGCCCCCACGCCCGCAGGTGGAGGCTGCCTCTGCCTCAGGCCGTGGCCAGCCATGTGGTGCGCAGCAACTCCATCATGGCGCGCGTGCTGCGGCCGCGGTGGCTGTGGTCGTTCTTGAACTCGGGCGCCATCTCGGCAAAGGTCTTGCCGATCTCGGGAATGATCAGCACCGGGTCAAAGCCGAAGCCGCTGCTGCCGCGGCGCGCGGTGGCAATCTCCACGTGCACGCGGCCCACGGCGATAAGCGGTTCGGGGTCCTTGGGGTGGCGCACGCCCACCAGGGTGCTGACCATGGCGGCCTGGCGGTTGGCGTGCGGCGCCAGGTTTTCCAGCAGGCAGGTGACATTGTTGGCGTCGCTTTTCTCGTAGCCGTAGTGCGTGCAGTAGTAGGCCGTGTCCACGCCGGGCTGGCCGTCGAAGGCGTCCACGCACAGGCCAGCATCGTCGGCAATCGCCGGCAGGCCGGTGCGCTCGGCAGCAAAGCGCGCCTTGCTCAGAGCGTTTTCCACAAAGGTGCCAAAGGGCTCAGGGGCTTCGCCCTCAAACAGATCGCCCTGGCAGATCAGCTCCACGCCCAGCGGGGCGAACATGGACTGCAATTCGGCCAGCTTGCCGCGGCTGTTGGAGGCGAGAACAATTTTCATGGGTCTAATCAGGCACTCACGCAGACATGGTAAGCGCCCATAGCTATCTATTTTGATGTTAATGACAAGGCCGGCGCGTCCGCTCAGGGACGGCCAGCGCCCAGTGTGCGACAAACTGCAAGCCCATGTGGGCCACTGGAGTGGTCAGGCCGGCTCAGGACTTGCGCGCGGCCGAGCGGCGGATAGCGGCGTTGATCTCGGCGATGTTACGCTCAATCTCGTCCTCGTCCAGGGGATCGTCCAGCGTGTCCAGCTCGTGCGAGGACTGGATGGTGGAGGCGAACCACTGCGTGGTCGTGGCGGTATCGGTCTCCACCCCGTGCTGGCTGTGCACGTCCTCGGGCACTTCCCACTCCATGGCCAGGGCCGTGACGTTGTCGCTCTTGTTGCCGGCAATCTGCAAGGCCGAATCCACCAGCGCCGGGATGGCGTGGTCCACCGGCAGGATCGACAGGCCGTGTAGCAGGGCCGGCTCTTTGAGCACGCCCCACAGGCCGTCGGAGCACAGCAGCAGCCGGTCGCCGCTGCGCAGCGGGTGCGGGCCGCTGACATCGAAGATGGGCATGCCGGAGGCCCCCAGGCAGGTGAACAGCACGTTGCGATTCAGCAGCCGGTGCGCCAGCAGCAGCGGCGTGGCCGCGCCGCGCTCCATCTCCAGGTACGAGTGGTCGCGCGTGCGCGCCAGCAGCTTGCCATCGCGCACCCAGTACAGGCGTGAGTCACCGCAGTGCAGCCAGGTCGCCTGCCCCCCCTGCACCACCGCTGCCACCACCGTGGTGCGCGGCGAGTCCGCCATCTTCTTGAGCTTGGCATAGCGCTGGATGTGCTGGTGCGCCGTGATGACGGCACGGTTCAGGAAGTCCGTGGGATCGGCCAGCGCCGGCGTGGCCTCGCGCTGGAACTGCGCCGCAATGCTCTGTAGGGCCAGCTGCGCGGCCACCTCGCCCTCGGCATGGCCACCCATGCCGTCGGCCAGCAGGAACAGCGCCGCATCGCGCGTGTAGCAGTAGCCCATGCGGTCTTCGTTGACGGCGCGCCCGCCGCGGCGGCTGAGCTGGAAGACGGAGAATTTCATGGTGCCTTGATGCGGACCGAGGTTTCACCCGGCGACTGTGTCTTGCGCCCCTCGCCGATCAGCGAGTCCAGTTGCAGCCGCACCTTTTCCGACACGCTCAGCGGGGTGTAACGGCGTTCGGTGTCTTGGCTCAGGGCCTTGTGGAATGCAAATACCGACTGCGGCCGGTCCAGCGGGTCCAGGGCCATGGCCCACTGCACCAGCTCCAGCAGGTTGTCGGAGTACACACCGCGCAAGCGCGCCAGGGCCACCAGCAGGCGGTCCTTCTCGCGGCGGCTGGGCACATCGGCCGGCGGCTGGCCGGTCATGCAGGCGAACATGCAGGCGCCGATGGCGTAAATGTCCGTCCACGGGCCCATGCTGCCGTTGCGCCGGTACATCTCGGGGGCCGCGAAGCCGGGGGTGTACATCGGGCGGATGAAGTTGCCCTCTTTGTTCAGTACCTCGCGGGCCGCGCCGAAGTCGATCATCACCGCGCGGTCATCGTCGGTGACAAAGATATTGGCCGGTTTGATGTCCAGGTGCAGCATCTTGTGCTGGTGCACGATGCGCAGACCGCGCAGCACCTCGTCAAACAGCGAGCGGATGGACGATTCGCGCAGCACCTTGGCGTGCTGCTGGGCCCGCGCCGTCACGATGTATTCCTGCAACGAGGCGCCACGCAGGAAGTTCATGACCATGTAGACGGTTTCGTTCTCGCGGAAGAAGTTGAGCACGCTCACCACCGAGGCGTGGGAGATTTGCGTCAGCGCGCGGCCTTCTTCAAAGAAACTTTTCAGGCCCAGCCGGTACAGCGACAGCTTGTCCTGCGCCACCTTGGGCACCAGCTCGCCCGGCGCGCGCATGGCCAGGACCGCAGGCAAATATTCCTTGATGGCCACGTCCTGCCCCTGCCGGTCCTGTGCCAGATAGACCACCCCGAAGCCCCCCGAGGCCACCTTGCGCACCACGCGGTAGTCGCCAATCACGGTATCGGGTGGCAAGGGCGCTGGCTTGATCCGGGAAGACATTTTGTTCAGGTAAACCTCAAGGTCGGAGCGGAAACCGGATAATCAGGGGATTGCAAGCAACCAAAAGAAACGTCCAATGGCAGTTTACAGCATGACCGGATACGCCAGCGTCCAGCACACGCCGGCGTCCATCGAGGACAACACCTCTGCGCCCAATGTGCGTCTGGGGCTTGAAATCCGCGCCGTCAACAGCCGCTTTCTGGATCTGACCTTCCGCCTGCCCGATGAGCTGCGCAGCCAGGAACCCGCCCTGCGCACCCTGCTGACCCAGCGCCTCAAGCGCGGCAAGGTGGAAGTGCGCGCCGCCATCGATGTGGACACCTCCGCCTCGCTGCCCCAGCCCACGCCCGCCCTGCTGCAGCGCATGCAAAGCGTGCAGGACCTGGTGCAGGCCTGGCTGCCCGACGCCAAGGGCCTGTCCGTGGCCGATGCGCTGCGCCTGGCCGGCAGCGGCAACGCCGTCTGCGTGGACTGGCAGGACATCGTGCCGCAGGTGGCCGACAGCGCCGTGCAGGCCCTGGTCGAAGCCCGCGCCCGCGAAGGCGAGCGCCTGGCCGAGATGCTGCAGGACCGCGTGCAGCAACTGCGCACACTGGCCAGCCAGGCCGGCCCCCTGGTGCCGCAGCTGGTCGAGCAGCAACGCCAGCGTTTCCTGGACCGCTGGCAGGAAGCCATGGGCCTGACCGAAGGCCAGGTGGCCCCCGAAGCCGCACGCGAGCGTGCCCTGTCCGAAGCCACGGCCTTTGCCATCCGCATCGATGTGGCCGAAGAGATCACCCGCCTGGACTCGCACCTGGACGAAGTCGAGCGCCTGCTGAAAAAGGGCGGCGAAATCGGCAAGCGCCTGGACTTCCTGATCCAGGAAATGCACCGCGAAGCCAACACCCTGGGCTCCAAGTCGGCCGCCCTGGACCTGACACGCATCAGCGTGGACATGAAGGTGCTGATCGAGCAGATGCGCGAGCAAGTCCAAAACATTGAATAACCACCGTTAAAAACCTCAGGGCGCGCAAGCGCCCTTTTTGCAAGGTCGCCACAAGCACCACCGCTGTTTATGGAACACCCCGGAAACCTCTTTGTCGTCGCAGCTCCCAGCGGAGCCGGTAAATCCAGCCTGGTCAAGGCATTGCGCTCGTTCGATGCGCGCGTCTACCCGTCCGTGTCGCACACCACACGTGCGCCGCGCGGACAGGAAAAGCATGGCCGCGAGTACTTCTTTGCCTCCGAGCAGGAGTTCGACGCCATGGTTGCCAACAATGCCTTCGTCGAATGGGCGAACGTGCATGGCAAGCGCTATGGCACCTCGAAAAAAGGCATCCAGGACCGCCTGGCCAATGGCGAGGACGTGCTGCTGGAGATCGACTACCAGGGCGCCCTGCAAGTGCGCGAGTCCTTTCCCCAGGCGGTGCTGATCTTCATCCTGCCCCCCAGCTGGGAAGAGCTGCGCTCGCGCCTGGAAAACCGTGGCGAAGACGCCCCGGAAGTCATCGAACTGCGCATGAAGAATGCGGAAGAAGAGATGGCCCAGGTCGGAAAATTCGACTTCGTTATAATCAACGAGTTGTTCGAGAGCGCGCTCTTTGACCTGAAAGCGATCATTCACGCCCAGCGCCTGAAGTACGTGTCGCAACGCCGCCTGCGTGGCGACGTGTTTGATTCGCTCAACCTATCCTGAATTCCCCCGGAGTACCCTGATGGCACGCATCACCGTTGAAGATTGCCTGGAGCAAATCCCCAACCGCTTCCAGCTTGTGCTGGCCGCGACCTACCGCGCCCGCATGCTGAGCCAAGGCCACACCCCCAAGGTGGAATGCCAGAACAAGCCCGGCGTGACCGCCCTGCGTGAAATCGCAGAAGGCAAGGTGGGCCTGGAAATGCTGAAAAAAGTGCCAGGTTAAGCCTGTTCGCTGTTTTCAAGTCTGTGCAAATCGGCAGACAATAAAAGCACCGTATCGCGGTGCTTTTTTTTTACTATGTCTATCCCCGCTTTCCCGCGATACATTTAGGGCATGAACGCGGCTTTCAATTCCAAAACAGACGACATCCCCCGAACCTCGCCCGACGTGTCACTTGATGCACGTCTGGAAGTTGCGGCCCGCGTTTCTGCTGCGCATTTCGAGCGCATGCTGGACTATCTGTCCTATCTGCCGCCCGCTGACATTGAACTGGTGCGCCAATCCTGGCGCTACGCCGACAAGGCCCACACCAACCAGTGGCGCAGCAGCGGCGACCCCTACATCACCCACCCAATTGCCGTCGCCACCATTTGCGCGCACTGGAAGCTGGATGCCCCGGCGCTGATGGCCGCGCTGCTGCACGATGCCATGGAAGACTGCGGCATCACCAAGCAGGATCTGGACGAGCGCTTCGGCCCCGTGGTGGCCGATCTGGTGGACGGCCTGACCAAGCTGGACAAGCTGCACTTCAACACGCGCGAAGAGAACCAGGCCGAGTCCTTCCGCAAGATGCTGCTGGCCATGGCCAAGGACGTGCGCGTCATCCTGATCAAGCTGGCCGACCGCACCCACAACATGCGCACCATGGGCGACATGCCGCGCAGCAAGTGGAACCGCATCGCCTCCGAGACCCTGGAGATCTACGCCCCGATTGCCCACCGCCTGGGGCTGAACCAGACCTACCGCGAGCTGCAGGACCTGTCCTTCCGCTACCAGCGTCCCTGGCGCTACGAGACGCTGGAAAAGGCTATCACCAAGTCGCGCGCCCGCCGCCACGACCTGGTGCTGCGCGTGCAAAACGAGATTGCCGCCGAGTTCGACCGCGTCAACCTGCCCGCCCGCCTGGCCGGCCGGGAAAGCACGCTGTACTCGCTCTACCAGAAGATGCTGCGCCACCACCTGACCTTTGCGCAGGTGACCGACATCTACGGCTTTCGCATCATCGTGCCCACGGTGACCGACTGCTACACGGCGCTGGGCATCCTGCACCAGATGTACAAGCCCGTGCCGGGCAAGTTCAAGGACCACATTGCGATTGCCAAGGCCAATGGCTACCAGTCGCTACACACCATGCTGGTCGGCCCCTCGGGCGTGAACATCGAGTTCCAGATCCGCACCGAGCCCATGCACATCGTGGCCGAGGCCGGCATTGCCGCCCACTGGCTGTACAAGTCGCAGGGCAAGCAGGAGGTGCTGAACACCAAGTGGCTGCAGTCGCTGCTGGACATCCAGACCGAGACCAACGACGCCACGGAGTTCTGGGACAACGTCAAGGTGGACCTGTTCCCGGACTCCATCTACGTCTTCACCCCCAAGAGCAAAATCATGGCCATGCCGCGGGGCGCCACGGTGGTGGACTTCGCCTACGCCATCCACAGCAACATCGGCCACCACACCGTCTCCGCCCTGATCAACGGCGAGCCCGCCTCGCTGCGCTCCGAGCTCAAGAGCGGCGACGTGGTGCAGATCATCACCGACGACAGCGCCAACCCCAACCCGGCGTGGCTGGGCTTTGTGAAGACCGGCCGCGCCCGCTCCAAGATCCGTAACTACCTCAAGACCGCGGCGCACAGCGAGTCCATGGTGCTGGGCGAGACCCTGCTGGCCCAGGCCCTGCGCGAAGAAGGCATTGCCACCGTGCCCGGTGACGACGAGGCCAACAAGGCGCTGTGGACGGCCGTGCTGCTCAAGGCCAACAGCCCCAGCCGCGAAGACCTGCTCACCGACATCGGCATGGGCCGCCAGGCAGCCGGCTGGGTGGCACGCCACTTCATGGCCGAGCTGTCCAGCCAGGGCCAGCGCCCCGACGCCCTGCTGCTGACACAGGAACGCTTCGGCAGCCAGAGCCTGCGCAGCCACAGCACGGTGGCACTGGACGGCAACAGCAACAGCTCCGTGCGCTATGCCAGCTGCTGCCGGCCCGTGCCCGGCGATCCGGTCGTGGCCTATCTGGGCCGTGGCGACGGCCTGCACGTGCACAACGCCCAGTGCGTCAATGCCAAGCGCCTGCAGCACACCGACAGCGAACGCTTCGTGCCCGTGGAATGGGCCGAAGAAAGCCGGCAAAAGCTGTATGACAGCGGCATCCGCGTCACCATCCACAACCAGAAGGGCGTGCTGGCCCGCGTGGCCACCGAACTGAGCAACGCCAACGTCGACATCCGCCGCCTGGAGATGGACGACGAAGCCGCCATGCAGACCACCGAGCTGCGCTTCATCGTCTCCGTGCACGACCAGCAGCAGGTGGAGGCCGCGCTGCGCAGCCTGCGCCGCGTGCCCACCGTGGTGCGCGCCGCCCGCATCCTGCCGCTGGAATAAAGCCGCGCACGCTGGTGACCGCATGCGGCCCTTGGGGCCGCATTTTTTATGCATCTTGATCAAAACAAGAGCTGCACGCGCAGGTGATGCGGACGTTTCAGGTGGTTTTGATCCTGAAATGCAACGTAGACGCGCGTAGACAGCTCCTTTTTTCCTGAGCTTGCCCAATCCGCCAGACCAGGCCCCTGCACTGCTTCCTGCGCCTGCCGCCGAGGCAGCGCGCGCCAGCACAGACACGTGCACACAAGGTGCAGGTTCAGGTTCAGGAATAAGCTGCCAAGGCGCCCGTTCTCGCCAAACTGCCGCCTGAGCGGCATATCCCGCTCAGGCGGCTGGCGGCGGGTACTCCACGTCCAGCACCTCCAGCATGCGCACGCCGGCCGGGGTGGGCAGCGGCACCTCGTCGCCGATTTTGGCCTTCAGCAGTGCCCGTGACACCGGTGCAATCCAGCTCACCTGCCCCTGGGCACTGTCGGCCTCATCGATGCCCATGATGGTGATGGTGCGCTCCACGCCTTCGTCATCGGCATAGGTCACGCGCGCGCCGAAGAACACCTGCTCGCTGCCGTGGTGTACCGACGGGTCGACCACCTCGGCCGCTTCCAGCCGCTTGGTCAGAAAGCGGATGCGGCGATCGATCTCGCGCAGGCGCTTCTTGCCGTACAGGTAGTCGCCGTTTTCCGAGCGGTCGCCATTGCTGGCCGCCCAGTGCACGGTCTCCACGATCTTGGGACGCTCGTTGTCGATCAGCTCCAGCAGCTCGGCCTTGAGCGTCTGGTAGCCACGGGGCGTCATGTAGTTCTTGCTGCCCTTGGGAATGGCGGGCAGGCTGGGCAGGTCATCGTCGTCGTCCTGCCCATCGGTTTCCTTGGTGAAAGCCTTGTTCATGGGCCGCATCTTCACACAAAACCCGTGGCGCCCCGGCGGGATGCAGGGCACAAACCAAAAAGTCCTGACACCTTGCGGTATCAGGACTTCCAATTGGTGCGGCTGGCAGGAATCGAACCCACGACCCCTTGGTTCGTAGCCAAGTACTCTATCCAGCTGAGCTACAGCCGCTAAGCCATCTATTATAAGCCTAGCAATTACCCTTAATTCTCAAAACGATGAAAAAATCTTTTCATCCCCCACATCAACCCCGGAGACACCCAGAAAGACAAAAGCCTCAGAGATATGCATCTCTGAGGCTTGAATCTGGTGCGGCTGGCAGGAATCGAACCCACGACCCCTTGGTTCGTAGCCAAGTACTCTATCCAGCTGAGCTACAGCCGCTAAGCCATCAACAACCGAAGCTGCTGACTGCATCCAATTGCTTGGGTGCAGACCTTGCTGTTGCTCAATCAAAAAGCAAGGCTTTCATAAAAAGAGAAAAGCCCTAGAACTTGCGTTCTAGGGCTTCAATCTGGTGCGGCTGGCAGGAATCGAACCCACGACCCCTTGGTTCGTAGCCAAGTACTCTATCCAGCTGAGCTACAGCCGCATTGGCGGAGAGGGTGGGATTCGAACCCACGGTAGCATTGCTGCTACGCCTGATTTCGAGTCAGGTACATTCGACCACTCTGCCACCTCTCCTGCGTGTCGAAGCTGCTATTGTAGCAGCGTTTTTGACCGCTACCGGCAAACCCGGAGTTTTTTAGGCCTGCAGGCGTTCCAGGCCACCCATGTAGGGGCGCAGCACCTCGGGGATGACCACCGAGCCATCGGCCTGCTGGTAGTTCTCCAGCACGGCGACCAGGCAGCGTCCCACGGCCAGGCCGGAGCCATTGAGCGTGTGCACCAGCTCGTTCTTGCCCTTGGCGTTCTTGAAGCGCGCCTGCATGCGGCGGGCCTGGAAGGCCTCGCAGTTGGAGATCGAGCTGATCTCACGGTACTTGCCCTGGCCGGGCAGCCACACTTCCAGGTCATAGGTCTTGGTGGCGCCAAAACCCATGTCGCCAGTGCACAGGCTCATCACGCGGTACGGCAGGCCCAGCTTCTGCAGGATGGCCTCGGCGTGGCCGGTCATCTCTTCCAGCACTTCGTAGCTCTTTTCGGGGTGCACGATCTGCACCATCTCGACCTTGTCGAACTGGTGCTGGCGGATCATGCCGCGCGTGTCACGGCCGTAGCTGCCGGCTTCCGAGCGGAAGCACGGGGTGTGCGCCGTCAGCTTGATGGGCAGCTCCGCCTCCTGCACGACCACGTCGCGCAGGAAGTTGGTCAGGGGCACTTCCGAGGTGGGGATCAGATACAGCGCCTGGTTGTCCGGCACGGGCTCACCCTCCTGGCCGCCCTTCTTGGCGGCGAACAGGTCGCCTTCGAACTTGGGCAACTGGCCGGTGCCACGCAGCGAATCGGCGTTGACGGCGTAGGGCACGTAGCACTCGGTGTAGCCGTGCTCGCCGGTCTGCACGTCCAGCATGAACTGCGCCAGCGCACGGTGCAGGCGGGCGATGCCGCCCTTCATGACGGTGAAGCGCGAGCCCGACAGCTTCACGCCCATGTCAAAGTCCAGGCCCAGGGGCGTGCCCACGTCCACGTGGTCCTTGACCTCGAAGTCGAAGGCCTTGGGGGTGCCCCAGGTGCGCACGACCACGTTGTCTTCCTCGCCAGCGCCCACCGGCACGCTCTCGTGCGGCAGGTTGGGCACGGCCTGGAGCATGGTTTCCAGCTCGGTCTTGATCTGTTCCAGGCGTGCGTCGGATTGCTCCAGCTCGGTCTTGGAGGCGGCCACCTGGGCCTTGGCGGCTTCGGCGCCGTCCTTGTCGCCCTTGCCCATCAGCATGCCGATCTGCTTGGACAGCTGGTTGCGCTGGGCCTGCAGCTCCTCCGTGCGGGTTTGCAAGGTCTTGCGCTCGGACTCCAGAGCCTGGAAGGCTTCCACATTCAGGAAGGCTTGCGGCTTCTTACGGGTTTCCAGGCGCGCAATCGCGGAGTCGAGGTCTTTACGGAGAAGAAGAATGTCTAGCATGGTGGCAATTTTAGTGGGGCGGGCCGGATCGGGACGCCAGCGCCGCAGTGCATCCGCCATTGTGCGGCAGTTGCTGTTCAGTTGCAGGCTGGTGTGCCGATAGAGAGGAAAGGCCCACGCACACATCCAAGGAGATTGGCAGATGTTTTATGTTTTCGGCATCCATGGCTCCATGTACCAGGGAGGGCCCGATCGCCTCAGCCAGATTGCAGCCGTGCGCGGTGTGCAACGCCCCAGCGGCCTGCGCGCCAGCAGCAGCGGGATCGAGTCGCAGGAAGCCCAGGCACGCAACCCGGACCTGCTGCACCACCTGACGGTCCGCGCCCAGGGGGCCGTGTCGGCCTACCTGGGCACCGAGCAAGGCCCCAAGGAAGAGCGCAAGCGCCTGTACCTGGTGCGCGACGTGATGACGCGCGGCGCGGTCACCGTGACGCCCGAGCTGACGGTGGAACAGGCCTGGCAGGTGCTGGCCAGCAAGAAGATTGCCCAGGCCCCGGTGCTGGATGCCCAGCAGCGCGTGGTGGGCCTGCTGCTGCGCGCGGACATGGCACCGCTGGCGCTGCTGCCCGAGCCCGGCGCACTGCGCGATGCCATCGCCCTGGCCAAGCGCCCGGTCACCGAGGCCATGCTGTCGCCCGTGCCCGCCGTGGCCGAGGACACCGACCTGCGCCGCGTGGCCCATGTGCTGCTGGACACCGACCTGCCCGGCCTGCCCGTGACCGACAACCTGGGCCACCTGAGCGGCTTCATCAGCCGCACCGACATCCTGCGGGCCGTGGCCAGCGATCCACCGCTGGACCTGTGGGGCTGAGCGCCGCGGGCACGCAACGCAGATAAAAAGAGCGCCTGGCGCTGGTTGTTCGCGGTCTTCAGCATCAAAACAGGCTGAAGTGCTTGCAATACCAGCGCCAGGCGCTCTTTTTACAGGAGTTACCTGTGCGTAAAACCCAGGTGCCTCAGGCGCCGGTTTCGGGCGCCTTGCGCACCTCGATCTCAAGGCCCGTGGCTGGATCGATCATCTTCAGGCCCTTGGGCAGCGGGAACTTCATGGTTTCCTCCACGCCGTCCATCTTGCGCACGGAGACCGCGCCCAGCGCCTTGATGCGGGCGATGACGCCGTTGACCAGCACCTCGGGGGCAGAGGCCCCGGCCGTCAGGCCCACGCGGCTGGCCGATTCGAACCACGCCTGCTGCAGCTCATCCGCATTGTCCACCATGTAGGCGGGCGTGCCCAGGCGCTGTGCCAGCTCGCGCAGGCGGTTGCTGTTGGAGCTGGTGGGGCTGCCCACCACGATCACCACGTCCACCTGCGGCGCCAGCACCTTGACCGCATCCTGGCGGTTCTGCGTGGCGTAGCAGATGTCCTGCTGCTTGGGCTCGCGCACATGCGGAAAGCGCGCCTTGATGGCGGCCTTGATGCCGGCGGCATCGTCCACGCTCAGCGTGGTCTGCGTCACCACGGCCAGCAGCTCGGTCTGCCTGGGCTGGACCTTGGCCACATCGGCTTCGTCTTCCACCAGGTGGATGCCTTCGGACAGCTGGCCCATGGTACCTTCCACCTCGGGGTGGCCCTTGTGGCCGATCATGAGGAACTCATAGCCCTCCTTGGCCAGCTTGGCGACCTCGACGTGCACCTTGGTCACCAGCGGACAGGTCGCATCGAAGATGCTGAAGCCGCGCGCCTGGGCTTCTTCCTGCACCGCCTTGCTCACGCCGTGGGCACTGAACACCAGGGTGGCGCCCGGGGGCACGTCCGACAGCTCTTCGATGAAGATTGCGCCCTTGTCCTTCAGGTCGTTGACCACGAAAGTGTTGTGCACGATCTCGTGGCGCACATAGATCGGGCGGCCGAACTTCTGCAGCGCCCGCTCGACGATCTCGATGGCGCGGTCCACGCCGGCGCAAAAGCCCCGGGGCTCGGCCAGCAGGATTTCCTTGGCGTCGACCACCTCAGAGCACCCCGATGATCTGCACTTCGAAGGTCACGGGCTGGCCCGCCAGCGGGTGGCTGAAGTCGAACAGCACGGCACCGTCCTCGCGCACCTGCACCACCGAGCCGGCGTAGCTGCCCAGCCCGTCGGGCGTGGGGAACTGCACCACGTCGCCCGCGGCGTACTGCTCGTGCGGATCGCCCAGCTCGTTCAGCAGCTTGCGCGCCACCCACTGCAGCATGTCGGGGTTGCGCTCGCCAAAGGCCACGCCAGCGGGCAGCTCGAACGTGGTGTGCGTGCCTTCGGGCAGACCGATCAGTTGCTCCTCGATGGCCGGCGACAGCTCGCCCGTGCCCAGCGACAGCGTGCCGGGCTTTTCCAGGAAGGTGTTGATCACATCACCGGCCGGGCCGGCCAGACGGTAGTGCAGCGTCAGGAAGGAGCCCGCTTGTACGGTGGGCACAGAAGTCGTGGTCGAAGGCGCGGAATTGGTCATGGAAGTCCCGATAAACTGGCCGCCATTGTAGAAAGCCGGGCATGCCCCTGCGCCCTTGGCGTCTGTTTATCCCACTTTCAGCCCCAGGACCATGGCCTTCAAAGACCTGCCGACCGACACCCTGCCCCGCGAAAAGCTGCTGGCACGGGGCGCCAGCGCCCTGTCCGACGCCGAGCTGCTGGCCATCCTGCTGCGCACAGGCCTGGCCGGCTGCAGCGTGCTGCAGATGGCCCAGGGCCTGCTGGACCGCTTCGGCGGGCTGGCCGGGCTGCTCAACACCGACGACCAGGCGCTGCACAGCGTCAAGGGGCTCGGCCCTGCCAAGCGTGCGGAAATGCTGGCAGTGATGGAATTGGCCAAACGCGCCACGGCCCAGCAATTGCGCGAGCGCGAGGTCTTCGACCACCCCGGGGCCGTGAAGCACTACCTGCAAATGCACCTGGGCCACCGCCCCCACGAGATTTTTGCCGTGCTGTTCCTGGACAGCCAGAACCGATTGATTGCCATGGAAGAAATGTTCCGGGGCACGCTGAGCCAGACTTCGGTCTACCCCCGCGAGGTGGCCTTGCGCGCCTTGCACCACCACGCTGCCAGCGTGATCCTAACGCACAACCACCCCAGCGGCAGCGTGCTGCCCAGCCCGGCCGACCACGCGCTGACCGCCACCCTGAAGCAGGCCCTGGGCCTGCTGGATGTGCGCGTGCTGGACCACATCATCGTGGCGCAGGGCGCCAATCACTCCATGGCCGAGGCGGGGCAGCTATGAGCCAGGCCTTCCGCCACCACGGCCTGCACGCGCTGGGCGGCATCTCGCGCGAGCTGAAGCTGCAGCGCGAGCGCCAGGAAGCCGCCGAACTGGCGCGCCGCCAGGCCGAAGCCGCCGCCGAGCGCGAGCGCAACCTGTTCACCCACTTCGTGGGGGCCGTCACGCCGCTGCCGCACACCGACCGCTTTGCGTTCGAGCAGGCCCCGCCCACGCCGCGCCGCCTGCAGCATGAGCTGGATGAAGAGCGGGTGCTGCACGAGGCCATGAGCGACGAGTTCGACGTCAGCACCCTGCTGGACGTGGACGACCAGCTCAGCTTTCGCCGCCCCGGCATCGGCCTGGACGTGACACACAAGCTGCGCGCCGGGCACTGGAGCATCCAGCGCCAGCTGGACCTGCATGGCCTGCGCTCCGACGAGGCACGCGAGGCACTGGGCCAGTTCATCCGCCTGGCCCACCGCACCGGCCTGCGCTGCGTGCGCGTGGTGCACGGCAAGGGCCTGGGTTCGCCCGGCAAGACGCCGGTGCTCAAATCCAAGGTCCAGCGCTGGCTGGTGCAGAAAAAGGAAGTGCTGGCCTTTGTGCAGGCCCGCCCGGCCGAGGGCGGTGCCGGCGCCCTGGTGGTGTTGCTGCAGCCGGGCAAGCGCAAGCTGTATTGAGCGCAGCGGACACGCCCCCCACGCCGCCGGATACGCCGCGTTGGCGCGCTGTCACACGGCAGCTGCCCTGGCACAACCTGCGGCTGCACGCCCGGTCCGGCGCCTGCCCTGCGGGGGTTGGGTCATGCCCCTGCTCAGCGCCGCCCAACACCCATCTTCCGCCAGACACGCCAGGGGACAGGCGACCTCGTTTTTCATAGCAAACTGCGCGCTCACTGCTTGAGGATATGGGCCTTTTCGATCACCACGCCCCAACGCTGGATTTCGGACTGCAGCAGCTGCGCCGTCTGTGCGGGCGTGCTGTCCTGGGCCTGCACGTGGAGCGCACGCAGCTTCTGCACCACGTCCGGGTGGCGCACGGCGGCAGCAATTTCCTGGTGCAGGCGCTGGACCACGGCAGGTGGCGTGCGCGACGGCACAGCCAGCGCATTCCAGGAGGCAGCGACAAAGCCCGGCACCCCGGCCTCCTGCGCCGTGGGCACTGCGGGCAGCAGGGCCGAGCGCTGCGCGCCCGCCACCGCCAGCAACTTGACGGCCTGGGACTGGATCTGCCCCGTCAGGGGCGCCAGGATTTCCACCGCCACATCGATCTGCCGGCCGCGCAGCGCCGTCACCACCGCGGGCGTGCCATTGAAGGGCACGATCTGCGCGTCGATGCCGGCCGCCGACTTGAACAGCTCGGCCGCCAGGTGCTGGGTGCTGCCCACATTGATGCTGCCGATGTTGAGCTGCCCCGGGTGCGCCTTGGCATAGGCCACCACCTCGTTCAGGCTCTGGAAACGGGCCCGACCATCGGTGATCACACCGATGTCGAAGTAACCCAGGGTGGAGATGGGCGTCAGGTCCTGCACCAGGTCGAACGGCAGCTGCCGAAACAGGTTCACCGTGACCGCGCTGCCGTTGGACAGCAGAAACAGGGTGTGGCCGTCGGGCGCAGACTTGACCACCGTGTCCGCCGCCACAATGCCTCCGGCGCTGGGCTTGTTCTCAATGGTCACCGCCTGCCCCAGCTGGGTGGACAGCTGCTGCGCCACCACGCGCGAGGTCACATCGGCCACGCCCCCTGCGCCAAACGGCACGACGATGCGCAGCGGCTTGCCCGACAGAGGCTGGGCCTGCGGCGCCACGGCGGGCAGCAACGCCAGCACCAGACTCATCCACGCACGCGTCCAGCGTGCCCCCCAGCCCGATGGGCGACGGCCTTGCATAGTGATCTCCTCGGATAGTTATGCAAGCCAGTGTGCCAGCGCCCTGCGCCGCCCTGGTGGCGGTGGACGTGCTAGCAGCTATGCGCCCACGGCATACCTTGGCGGCCCACAGCCCGCTCAGCGGCCGGTCTGCTCGAAGGCGTATTTCTCGGTGTCCACCTCGCGCTGGGCCTGCAGGCCATAGCGGTCACCGGCAATCGCCTGGGGCTGGAACAGGGCATCCAGCCCGGCCAGCACCGTGGGGCTGAGTTGGATGCTGCCGCCCCGCACGTCTTCCAGCAGATGGTCCACACGGGTGGTGCCGGGCAGGGCCACCACGTGCTCGCCCTGGTGCAGCACCCAGGCGATGGCCAGTTCGGCCAGGCTGCAGCCCGCCTGGGCGGCCAGCACCTGCATGGGGGCCAGCAGCTGCAGATTGCGCGCATAGGTCTCGGGCGCAAAGCGCGGCATGCTGCTGCGCATGTCGCTGGGCAGCAGCTGCGTCACGTCCTGCAGCTGCCCGGGCAGAAAACCACGCCCCAGGGGGCTGAAGGCCACATAGGCAATGCCCAGCTCGCGGCAGGCCGCCAGGGTGCCCAATTCGGCATTGCGCGTCCACAGCGAATACTCGCTTTGCAAGGCCGCAATCGGGTGCTCGCGGTGGGCGCGGCGCAGGGTGTCCACCCCCACCTCGGACAGGCCCAGGGCCCGCACCTTGCCCTCTTGCACCAGGCGCGCCATCGCCCCCACCGACTCCTCGATCGGCACGCGCGGGTCCCAGCGGTGCAGGTAGTACAGGTCGATCACATCTGTGCCCAGGCGGCGCAGGCTGTCCTCACAGTTTTGGCGCAGCGCCTGGGGGCTGCCATCGATCACGCGGCGCAGCACGCCATCCGCACCGCACACCCCGGCCATCCCCCCCTTGCTGGCCAACACGATGTGGTCACGGTGGGGCTGCAGGATTGGCCCCACCAGCGATTCGCTGGCCCCGAAGCCATACAGGGCCGCCGTGTCAAACAGCGTCACCCCGGCCTCCAGCGCCGCGTGCAGTACGGCCTGTGCCTGCTGGGGCGTGGCCCCGCTGCCGTAGCCATGGCAGAAATTCATGCACCCCAGCCCTACGGCTGAGACGGAAAAAGGACCTATCGAGCATGTATGCATGGTGCTGAGCTTACGGCAACCCTTACACGCTATCAACTTGGTAGCTTGATGCGCTTACTGCATGAAGGCTAGAGGCCATTTTGATCTCAAACGATCTCGGCGCTGCCTGGATTCGCTCGCGCGAAGCTGGGGTGCTGCAGCGCTGCGTTTGCTGTCCCGTGCCCTGGGGCATGCACGCAAGCCCGGCACAGGCCCCCAACGGCAACCGGGACATCTGCACCCTGCGACAATCGCGCCGCGCGCGCGCCGCCGGGCCCACCCGCGCTGATACATCCATCGTCCATGGCCCTCGATCCCTTCACCCTGCTCGTCCTCACCTCGGCCATGGCCGCAGCCTCTGCGCTGTACCTGGCCGCCGAATGGCGCAGCGTGCGCGAACGCTCGCTGCTGCTGTGGAGCACGGGCTTCGCCATCATTGCCGTGGGCTGCGTGCTGGCCCTGCTGCGCTCGCGTGGCTATGTGCTGTTCGGCATCTGGTTTCCGAACGGGATGCTGATCGTGGCCCACTGGATGTTCCTGTCCGGTGTCGCCGCATTCACGCGCACCCGGTTGCCGCGCGCCTGGTGGCTGCTGGTCGCCGTCTGGCTGGCCATGCTGGCACCGCCCGGCGGCCCCTGGTGGTCCAAGGCAATGCTGGGCATCCAGTCGCTGCTGATCGCCGTCATCAGCTTGCGTGCCGGCCTGCTGCTGCGCCCGCAGGGCGGCGCCTTGACCTTGAGCGTGGGCGCGGCGCAGTTGCGCTTCGTGCTGCTCGTGCATGGTCTGTTCTACCTTGCCAAGGCCAGCTCGACCCTGGTGCCGGACGCCTTCATCAACCTGGCCAGTTTCCGCGGCACGGTGATCCTGGTCTCGCTGGTCGAAGGCGTGATGGCGATCATGCTGTTGGCCATGTCCATGACCGGCACAGAGCGCCACCGCCGCGAGGAACGCATCGCGCAGATCGCCGCCCGCGACCCGCTGACCGCCCTGGACAACCGCCGTGCACTCTATCTGCGCGCACCGCCGCTACTGCAGCAGGCCTCGCCGGCCAGCCCCGGCGCCCTGCTGCTGATCGACATCGACCACTTCAAGCAGGTCAACGACCTGCACGGCCACGATGCCGGCGATCGCCTGCTGGTGACCTTCGCCGACCTCCTGCGCAGCACCCTGCCCGACGGCGCGCTGGCCGCGCGGCTGGGCGGGGACGAATTCGTGATCCTGCTGCCCAACACCTCCAGCGCCGCTGTGCAGGCGCTGTGCGAGACACTGCGCGAGGCGTTCGCGCAGCAAGCACGCACGCTGTTCACGACGCCCGAGCCCGTGGCCCTGAGCATTGGTGCCACCATGTTCGACCAGCCCGACACGGAACTGTCGCACTGGCTCAAGCGGGCGGACGACGCCCTCTACGCATCCAAGCGCAAGGGTCGCGACCGGATGGAGCTGGCCCCGTGGTCTCCTGGGCCGCCGCAGTGACACTCGCCGGGTGTTGACCGGTAGCGGTCCTGTGGTCCGGACACTGCTCTGCCGTGCCTTCTGGCACGGTGGCCACCACCGCAGTGCAGCCAAGCACACGCCCCCAGC
This sequence comes from Comamonas aquatica NBRC 14918, assembly GCF_000739875.1. Lineage (GTDB taxonomy): Bacteria > Pseudomonadota > Gammaproteobacteria > Burkholderiales > Burkholderiaceae_C > Comamonas > Comamonas aquatica. Next base: position 2,163 of record NZ_BBJR01000050.1, on the reverse strand, counting down.
CGCCACTGGTGCTTGCCTGTGGCAAGGACAAGGCTGTTTGGCAGCGCCTATGGCGGATGTTGGCGCCGGCAACACATGGGCTGCAGGCGACTGCAAGGCACTGGGCATGAGGTCCTGTGGCCAGCGTCTAGGCTCCGTCGCTTCCGTCTTGCACAGGCACACTGCAGGCATGGGCCGCCTGCACACTGGTTCTGTGCAGCTCAAAGCCCTCATCCAGCCAGCCGGTCACACCGCCGGCCATCAGTTTCACGGGCCGACCCAGCCTCGCCAGACGCAGCGCCCCGCGTGCTGCGCCATTGCAATGCGGCCCGGCGCAGTAGGTCACAAACAGCGTGTCCGCCGGCCAAGCGGTCAGCTTGCTGGCAACGATCTTGCCGTGTGGCAGGTTGATGGCACCTGGCACATGGCCCTGAGCGAACAACTGCGGCGAGCGCACGTCGAGCAGCACGAAATCCGGGCCCTTGGAGAGCCCATCATGCACATCCCAGCAATCCGTTTCGAAACGGAATGCGGCGGCAAAATGCGCCTCGGCGTCGGCAGCGGGTGCGGCAGGAATCGCGGTCACATGGGTGCGAGGGGAAGTCATGGCAATTCAGATGGTGTGGTGGGCAATGCCGCTGATCTTGTCGGTGCTTGCGCAGCCTCACAATTGGCACCAATGACATCCATCGACCAAATTACGCCAATCCCTTCCACCACCTCCGGTCCCCTGGTGGTGGCGCCGATCTACGATGGCCTGTGTACCTTTGAGTTCTCCATCGTGGCCGAGATTTTTGGCCTGTCGCGACCGGAAATGGGCCCCCACTGGTACCGCTTTGCCAGTGCCGCGGTGGAACCCGGCTGGCTGCGCGCCCATGGTGGCCTGCGCGTCATGGCCGATGGTCCCGCCGATTTGCTGGAGCAGGCCGATCTGATTGTGGTGGCCGGCTGGAAAGGTGCGCATGTACCGGTCCCCGAGGCACTGGCGCAACGCCTGCGCCAGGCCTGGGAGCGCGGCGCCCGCCTCGCGTCGATCTGCTCCGGGGCCTTCGTGCTGGCTGCCACAGGGCTGCTGGACGGGCGGCGTGCCGCCACGCACTGGCGCTACGCTGAGGCACTGCGCCAGCGGCATCCGGCGATCCAGGTCGATGCCGATGTGCTGTATGCCGAGGAAGACCGCATCCTGACATCCGCCGGCAGCGCTGCCGGCATCGACCTGATGCTGCACCTGGTGCGCAAGGATTTTGGCGTCAAGGCCGCGAACAGCGTGGCCCGGCGCTTGGTGATGCCGCCCCATCGCAGCGGTGGCCAGGCCCAGTTCATCGAGCGGCCGGTGCAGCCGGACCGCCTGCATCGGCTCTCGGACGTGCTGGAGCGCATGCGGACGGAGCTGCACAGCGACTGGACGGTGGAGCGCATGGCCCAGAGCGTGCTCATGAGCCCCCGGACCTTTCTGCGTCGCTTCATCGAGGCCACGGGTGTCCCGCCGGGGCAATGGCTGATCGCCGAGCGGGTCGCAGAGGCCCAGCGCCTGCTCGAGAACAGCGCAATGCCGGTCGAGGACATCGCCGCCCGGGTGGGGTTTGGCAGCGTGCAGGTCCTGCGGCATCACTTTCGCGCCAGACTGGGACTGGCGCCAAGGGACTATCGCAGCATGTTCTCCGCCGCCCCCATGCGCTCTGGCAAGGCTGCAGTTCAGCCGAAGACATGATGTTGATGGAGACCGCCCACAAACCATGGTGGGCTGCGGGCGGCCAGCGTTGATTCAGGCTGGGCTGGGTTGCGTCCCCAAGCCCTGCGCGTTGATGTCCATCTTGCAGTGGCACGCCACCTGCGGGCTGTGCCCCCCCAAGGCCGAGCCTCAGCCAGCCAGGCGAAGCGGCTCAGGGGCAGACAGTCAGCTGCCCACAGCGTCTTTGACGCATTTCTTGGTGAAGCTGGACTTGGCAGCGCCCGCCAGCTTCTTGTCGGCGGCAGTCACCTCACAGGCCGCTTTGGCGTCTTTTTCACACTTTTTGAGGAAAGCGGTCTTTGCCGCGCCGGCAAGCTTTTTCTCCGTGGCGACCGCAGTGCAGGACTGATCGGATGAAGCCCAAGTGATGCCAGAGAACAAAGTGGCAAGGGCAAACACAAGGACAGAGGCTTTGCGCATAAGGTGCTCCTGATTCAATGGGGGATGGCTAC
>NZ_BBJR01000051.1 GCF_000739875.1 Comamonas aquatica NBRC 14918 | reverse complement strand
GTGTCACCACCGGTGCGGGGGCCGCAGCTTGCGCAGGGGCTGCCGGTGCCGGTGTGGGGGCGGGTGCTGCGGGTGCCTTGGGCTCGACCGCGGCGGGGCGGGGCGCCGCCGCCGGTGCGGCTGCGACCACGGCGGCGCCGGTGCCGGAGGTCGGGAAGATCTGCTTGATCAGCGACAGCTTGGGCGGCGCGGGCTTGCGGTTGTTGTCCAGCTGCAAGGCCTTGGCATAGGCGTCGCCGGCCATGCGGGCGTACAGATCGCCCAGGTTCTCATGGGCGGTGGCGTAGCTGGGGTTGGTGCGGATGGCCTGTTCCAGCACCTGGGCGGCCTTGCGGTCCTCGCCCTTGGCGGCGTGCAGCACGGCCAGGTTGTTGTAGGGCTCGGGCAGCTGGGGGTGGTCGCGTGTCAGGGCCGTGAAGACCTGGATGGCCTGGTCGTACTTCTGCTGTTCGGCCGCGATCACGCCCTGCAGAAAGCGCAGCTGCACATCCTGGGGGCTTTGCTTGAGCAGGGTCTGCACGCGCTGTGCGGCATCGTTGATCTTGCCTTGGTCGACCAACTGTTGCACCTCGGCGGCGGGCGCGGCGGCCGCCTGGGCCAGCGGCGCGGCTGCGGCAATAACACACATCAAACTGGCGGCTGTTACAGGTCGTATCCACCGTCCTGGCTGGAGCATGGGGGCAGCGCGAAGCCAGGAAAGCACGGGCGGAAGAGACATAGAAGCACTTTCTCTGCGGAACAAAGAGGGGGAGTGGATAAAGCCCGCGCATTTTCGCCTGTAAGCGCTTGGCTGACAAAGCGGGAGATTTTAGGGGGAATCGACCGTCTGACTGCGTGCCGGGGTTGTCGCAGTGACGGGTGGGAGACCCCTGCGCTCAGGGTGGCTGGAGAATTGTTACCAAATGCTGCAGTGCCAGGGCCGTGGTCTGCGCCCGCACGGCCGCGCGGTCACCGGGGAAGTGGTGCACGCGGCTGTGCACCTGGCCCTGCACGCACCAGGCCAGCCAGACCGTGCCGACGGGCTTGTCGGCACTGCCCCCGCTGGGGCCGGCCACGCCGCTGACGGCGACGCTGACCTGGGCCGGGGAGCGCGCTACCGCGCCGTGGGCCATGGCGCGCACCACGGCTTCGCTGACGGCGCCGTGCGTGGCGATCAGGGCGGCAGGCACGCCCAGCATTTCGGTCTTGGCGGCGTTGGAATAGGTCACGAAGCCGCGGTCGAACCACTGGCTGGAGCCCGCCAGGTCCGTGCAGGCTGCGGCGATCTGGCCGCCGGTGCAGCTTTCGGCGGTGGCCATCAGCCAGCCGCGCTGCTGCAGGGCTGCCGCCAGCTGGCGCACGGTGGGGGCAAGGTCGGGCGCGGCCGTCATGGGCGGCCTCAGCCGAACAGGTGGCGCCACACCGCCAGCACCAGCAGGGTGCAGAAGGCCGCCACCAGGTCGTCCAGCAGGATGCCCCAGCCGCCGCGCGGGCCGAAGCCCTTGCACAGGCGGTCGGCCCAGCGCACGGGGCCGGGTTTGGCGGCATCGAAGAAACGGAACAGCGCAAACGCGCTCAGCTGGCCCCAGAAGCCCATGGGCATGGTCAGCCACAGCACGATCCAGAAGGCGACAACCTCGTCCCAGACGATGTGGCCGGGGTCGGCCACGCGCAGGTGGCGCGCGGTGACGGTGCAGGCCCACCAGCCGACGGGCAGGCTGACCGCGATCAGCCAGCCGATCTGCGCGGGCGTCAGCCACAGCTGCAGCACCAGGAACGCCAGCCAGGCCCACAGGGTGCCGACGGTGCCGGGGGCGATGCGGCCCAGGCCCGAGCCGAAGCCCAGCGCGATCAGGTGGGCCGGGTGTTGCAGCAGGAAGCGCACGCTGGGGCGTGGGGGCGCGCTGGCCGGTGCGGCGGACGCGTCGGCCCCGGGGTGTGCGGTGAAGCGCTTGGGCTGCACGTCGGTGATGGGTTCCATGGAGCGATTGTAGAAGTCGCGCAGGGGGCGCCGGCCAGCCCGGCGTCAGGCGAAATGGTCGAACGCGGCGAAGCGCAGCGGCAGCTGCTGGCCGCCGGGGGCGATGACGCGCACGCCGCGCTGGGCCTCGATGCGGCCGATGCAGGTGACGGGTGTGGCGCTCTGCTGGGCCGCCTCGCGCACGGCGGTCTGGGCGCTGGCGGGGGCGGTGAAGCACAGCTCGTAGTCGTCGCCGCCGGCCAGGGTGCAGGCGTCGATGCGGGTGGTGGCCAGGGCCGCCATCAGCGGGTGGCGGCGCGCATGCAGCAGGCCGCGCGTGATGTTGGCGTCGATGCAGGCGCCCACGCCGCTGGCGTCCAGGATGTGGCCCAGGTCGCCCAGCAGGCCGTCGCTCACGTCCAGGCAGCTGCTGGCAATGCCGCGCAGCGCCTGGCCCAGGGCCACGCGCGGGGTGGGCTGCTCCAGCCGCTGGCGCGCCTGGGCCAGCACGGCGGGGGGCAGGGCGTGCTGGCGCAGCAGGGCGTCCAGCGCCAGGCGCGCATCGCCCAGGGTGCCGCTGACCCAGATGTCGTCACCGACCTGGGCGCCGCTGCGCAGCAGGGCCTGGCCGGTGGGCACTTCGCCGAAGATGGTGATGCACAGGTTCAGCGGGCCCTGCGTGGTGTCGCCGCCGACGAGTTCGCAGTCGTGCTGCGCGGCCAGGGCGAACAGGCCGTCGCTGAAGGCCTGGCACCAGGCGGCATCGGCGCGCGGCAGCGACAGCGCCAGGGTGAAGGCCAGGGGCCGGGCGCCGCAGGCGGCCAGGTCGCTGAGGTTCACGGCCAGGGCCTTGTGGCCCAGCAACTGGGGATTCACGTCCGCAAAGAAGTGGCGCCCTTCGACCAGCATGTCGCTGGACACGGCCAGCTGCATGCCGGGCGCAGGCGCCAGCAGCGCGCAGTCGTCGCCCACGCCCAGGGGCGAGCGGCGCACCGGGCGCTGGAAGAATTTGCGGATCAGTTCGAATTCGCCCATGATAAAAAAGTAGCGGTTTGCGCTTGTCATTCAAGCGTTTCAAACACATTTTGGTTTGAAAGCATTGTTTGACAAGCGCATGCAGCTATGTTTTTGGGGTTGCCCCCGGTGTTCCCTAAATGGCCTCGCCCCGGAACCGGCGCGAGGCCTGGCGCGTCACCTCACCCAGCAGCTGTTCCCGGGCCTGGCGTTCGCGCAGCCAACGTGCGTCATTGTGGCTGTTGGCGACGTCGCTGCGCAATGTCTGCAGCGCCGGGGCTGCGCCGTGGCGTGCCGCCTGGGGGGTGATCTGGTCGATGGTCTGCAGGATGTGCTCGGACAACGGCATGTGCTGGCCCGTGGCCGGGTCGACGTATACCGCGTCCAGCCCGAAGCGGCAGGCCTGGAAGCGGTTGTAGGTGTAGACCAGGTAGTCGTCTTCGGCCGGGGTGAAGGGCTGGGTCTCCAGGAACCAGGCCGCCAGCGATTGCACGTAGCCCGCCAGGGCTGCGGCGCGCTCGATGGTCAGCGGCGTGTCGAACACGCGGATCTCGATGGTGCCGAACTCGGGCTTGGGGCGGATGTCCCAGTAGAAGTCCTTCATGCTCTTGACCACGCCGGTGGCGGTCATCTTGTCGAAGTACTGCTCGAACTCCTTCCAGCTCAGCACGCAGGGCGCGCGCCCGGACAGCGGGAAGGCGAACACCGAGTTCAGCCGTGCCGAGTCAAACGCCGTGTCCTGCCCCTGCACGTAGGGGCTGGAGGCCGACAGCGCGATGAAGTGCGGGATGTAGCGGCTCATGCGGTGCAGCATCAGCAGCGCGGCATCGGCATCGGGGCAGCCGATGTGGATGTGCTGGCCGAAGATGGTGAACTGCTTGGTCAGGTAGCCGTACAGCGCCGACAGCTCGTGGAAGCGCGCCTTGTCGTAGATGCGCTGCTGGTGCCACAGCTGGAAGGGGTGGGTGCCGCCGCCGACCACGGCGATGTTGAGCTTGGCGGCGCTCTTGACCAGCGCGTCGCGGATGGGGGTGAGCTGGCTCAGCACCTCGGCCGCGCTGCGGCAGATGCCGGTCGAGACCTCGATCATGCTGCTGGTCATCTCGGGCACCACGCTGCCGGGCAGGGCGTGCTTGTCCATCAGGCGCAGCATGTCGGTGGCGTAGGGCGCCAGGTCGTAGTCGTGGGTGTTGACCAGCTGCAGCTCCAGCTCCACCCCCAGGGTCAGGGGCTCGGACTGCTGAAAGGCTTCCAAAGGCATGTTCAGGCTCCGTCTTGGGGGGCAGGTTGGGGCGCAGCGGCCTTGAGCGAGGTTTCGCCGGCGCGGCGCAGGGCCAGCGTGGCCAGGATGGCGCCCAGCAGCTCCAGCAGCAGGATGGCGGGCAGGGCCGTGGCCGAGATGGCCTGGGCCTGCTCGGGCGCGGCCTGGGCGAACTGCGAGGTAATCAGCAGCGCCACGGCCGACATCGGCGCCATGGCACACGACACCCAGACCGCCTGGCGCCAACTGGCACCGCTGCTGATGTTGCCCAGGCCCACGCCCACGGCCTTGGCCAGCAGGCGGGCCACCACCAGGGCCAGCACGGCCAGGGCCACGGCCCCGCTCCACGAGGCCTGGGCGGCCACGGTGGAGACCAGCACGAACATCAGCAGGGTCAGCAGCGACGAGGCCGTGCCCAGCTGGCGCGGCCAGGCCCAGGGGCGCTGGTGCAGCTGCTTGAGCAGCATGCCGCCCAGCAGCGCCGCCAGCGGGGCCGAGCCGCCCAGGTGCGCGGCAATCGCGGTGGCCGCCGCGATCAGCGCCAGCATCAGGATGGAGGTGTTCTCGCTGGTCGGGCTCATCAGCTGCAGCGCCAGGCGCATCACCAGGCACAGCAGGGCGGCGACCACCACCGACACGCCCAGTACCACCAGCACGGGCGTGATGTCCTGCCACAGCGAGGCCGAGGGGCGGGCGAAGATTTCGGCCTTGGCGCTGCCCAGGGTCAGCGCATACAGCGTGGACAGCGTGGCCAGGGCGATGGCCCGGTCGGTCACCGGACCGGCCGCGCGGGTGTCGTTGACCACGCGCGTCAGCACCACGGGCGAGGCGGCCATGGCGATCAGCGCCAGCGGCGTGGCCGTGGCGGGCGGCAGCTGCAGCCAGACCAGGGCGTAGAACACGGCGAAGTAGGTCAGCGCCGCTTCCAGCAGGCTTTGCACCAGCACCATGGGGTTGTGGCGGAACCAGCGCAGGGTGATGCGGCCGCCGCATTCGAACAGGATGATGGACACCCCCAGTTCCAGCGCAAACAGCGCCGGCCCCTGCAGCGGCCAGGTGGTGGCGCTGAAGCCCAGCAGACCGGCCAGGGTGCCGACCGCGGCGTAGCCCAGCACCTTGGGCATTTGCAGGTGGCGCTGGAACACGTAGCCGACCAGCGCGGCCAGGGCCAGCAACAGCGACCATTGCAGGGTGTCGAGGCCTGCAGAGGGCTTGAGCCACTGGGCCCAAAAGGTGGGATCTGGGGTCATACCTTCATCCTTATCGTGGTCTCCTCGTCAGGGGCAGAGCCCGGCGGGCTGCCCGGTCTGGGCCGGTGGGCTCAGGGCTTGAAAAAACTCAGGGGGCGGGTGCGCAGGCGGTGGCGGATGGCCGCGTAGATGCGCGAGCGCTCCACCCCGGTGACGTTCTGCGCGCGCAAGGCCATGCGGAACGCCAGGTAGAAACTTACCAGCACATTGAGGGCGCCGTTGAAGGGCAACATCGCCACGGCCCACCAGAAAGCGTCGTCATGCACGATCTCCCAGCCGAAGGTGGCACCGGCCACGCCCAGCTGCCCCGAGGACAGGGTGACGTGGCGCACCTCCAGGCCCAGGCCGAAGAAGCCGGCGATCGCCGGGGTCAGGCCCAGCATCAGTCCCAGGGAGATGTTGGCCGCAAAGCCGGAGATGTTGCGGCGCCAGAAATCGCCCCAGCGCTTGGCACGCGGTGCGCCCAGCAGGCGGGTGATGCGCGGGTTGTAGCGCATGGCCGAGTCCATGCGGCGCAGCACGAACCAGTTTTCCGCCCAGCCGGCGATCAGGCTGCTGACGAACAGCAGCACGCCGGTGAAGGCCGCAAACAGCAGCGAGGGGCCCAGCAGGCTCAGCGAGTCCAGCACCTGGGTGGCGTGCACCACGTCCAGCGGCGGGTGGCCCAGCGCCTGGCTGAACAGCCAGGCCAGGCCCAGCGCGGCCGGGAACACGACCAGCACATTGCCCAGAATGGCCGCCACCTGGCTGCGGGTGAGGTTGGCCACCTCGTCCACAAAGGTCTCGATGGCCCCGTCCTCGTTGATGTTCTTGAGCTTGGAGGCCATGGCCGGTGCCGTCATCGCCGGCTGCTTGGTGGCCACCGTGAAGTGCAGCAGCTGGATCAGCACGAAGCTGATGGCGTAGTTGAGGCCGGCCCAGAACCCGCCCCAGAAGGCGGAAAACGCCAGCGCGGCCAGACCGAACTTGACCAGGGTGGTCACGGACATGACCAGGCCGCCGCCGGCGGCGCGGCGCAGCATCTGCAGGTATTCCCGGCTGTTGCGGGTGATGTAGTGCTCGCCGGTTTCCGCGCTGCGCTCGGTGACCTTGGCCGCCAGCAGCGAGGAGTTGGTGGACAGCAGCGAGCGCAGGCTGCGCCGTTCGCGCCCGACGCTGACGAAGCCCGCCAGCAGGCGCATGGCGTCCTGCTCGGTGTGCGCGCTGGTCAGGCAGTCCAGCAACTGGCGGATGCGCACGATGCGCGTGCGCAGCTGGCGCACGCGGAACACCAGGCCGACGGAGATGCCTTCATCGCCGAAGTGCTGGTAGACGGTGCCGATGGCTGCGCGGCAGGCATCCAGGCGTTCGCGCAGGCGCTTCTCGGCCTCTTCCAGCCGGTCGGTGGTGCGCAGGCTGTGCAGCACCTCGATGCGCAGGCTCTCCACATCGCGGATCAGGTCGTGGAAGGGGCGCTGCTCGCGCGCCTCCTCGCTCATGCGCAGGCGCAGCTCGGGCGCAAAGCCGTTGGCCAGGATCTGGCCCGCGCAGTAGGTGATGGCATTCAGCAGCGCATGCTGCCAGAAGCTGGCGCCCTGGCTGTCGGCCGGGGCCAGCAGCGCGGCCAGGCGCTGCAGCAGCGGCTCGGGCAGGGCGATCAGCCAGCGGGCGTCGAACTCGCTGGGCAGGGCGATGGAAAACAGCTCGGAGGCATCGATGGTCTCCGGCGTGCCGGGCAGTAGCTTGTGGCGCAGGCGCTCCGACACCTCGGTGATCATGGCCGTGCGCGGGGCAAAGCCGAAGTCGGCCAGCAAGGTGGTGATGTCCACGCGGTCGATGAACGCCAGCCACCAGGCCTGCAGGCGCTGGCGCAGATCGGCATCGGCCTCGATCGCCGCCACCAGCGACTCCACGCGCCCCAGCGCCACCTCGACCGAGGGTTCGGCGGCCCGGACCCACTCCAGCACATGGATCAGCCACAGGTGGCGTTCCGCCAGCTCGGCGTGGGGGTCAAGTTCCGCCAGCAGGCGTGGGAGGTCGTGGGCGGGATGGGGCATTCAGTGGAGGGTGCGAGAGGGGGGAGACGGGATATCCGCGCCCGTGGCCGACGGGTCGATATCCAGCACTAACAGAGCGATCGGGGTGTCGAAAGTTTCCCCGGCTTCGGTGACACACAGGTAGCGGCCCTGCATGGTGCCGCTGGGGGTGCGCAACTCGCAGCTGCTGCTGTAGCGGAACGACTCCCCGGGCTGCAGCATGGGCTGGCGGCCGACCACGCCCAGGCCGTGGACTTCCTGCTGCGCGCCCTGGGCGTCGGTGATCAGCCAGTGGCGCGCAATCAGCTGCGCGGCGCCCTCGCCGGTGTTGGTGACCGTGATGGTGTAGGCGAAGCGAAACAGGCCTTGCTGGGGCATGGACTGCTCCGGCTCGTACTGGGCCTGGGCCTCGACGTGAAACTCGTACATGGGCATGTGGCAATGGTAACTGCGACAATTGGCGGCCATGAACCCCACGTACCGCATCGCCCCTTCCATCCTGTCCGCCGACTTTGCCCGTCTGGGTGAAGAAGTGCGCAATGTCATTGCCGCAGGCGCCGACTGGATCCACTTCGACGTCATGGACAACCACTACGTGCCCAACCTCACGTTTGGCCCCATGATCTGTGAGGCTTTGAAGCCCCATGCCGTGACGCCCGATGGCCGCCCCGTGCCCATCGACGTGCACCTGATGGTGCAGCCCGTGGACGAGCTGGCCAGCGCCTTCGCCAAGGCCGGTGCGGACTACATCAGCTTCCACCCCGATGCCTCGGCCCACGTGCACCGCAGCATCCAGAACATCAAGTCGCACGGCGCCAAGGCCGGCCTGACCTTCAACCCCGCCATGCCCCTGGACGTGCTGGACTGGGTGATCGAGGACCTGGACCTGATCCTGCTGATGAGCGTCAACCCCGGCTTCGGTGGCCAGAGCTTCATCGACAGCACGCTGCGCAAGATCGAAGCCGTGCGCAAGCGCATCGATGCCAGCGGCAAGGACATCCGCCTGGAAGTGGACGGCGGCATCAAGGAAGGCAACATCCGCGCCGTGGCGAATGCCGGTGCCGACACCTTCGTGGCCGGCAGCGCCATCTTCGGCAAGCCTGACTACCAGGCCGTGATCGACCAGATGCGCGCCAACTTGGCCGCATAAGCCGGTCTTCCGCCCCCAAGGCCTGCCATTGCAGGCCTTTTTAATTTCTCCGTGTTTTTGGCAGTTTGCGCTCATCTGGCAAGCGCAGACAGCTATCGATTTGTGAAGAGGATGATATGTCTGTGCAAGTGACTGTGGGCGCCCAGGCGCTGCACCTGGAAGTGGACGCAGCCATCGTGGACCTGGACGGCACCATGGTGGACACGATTGGCGACTTTGCCGAGGCCATCGCGCGCATGCTGGCCGACCTGCAGCTGCCGGCGCTGGACGCCGCCTTGATCGAGCACATGGTGGGCAAGGGCACGGAGCACCTGCTGCGCAGCGTGCTGGCCCATGTGCTGACGCAGGCCGGCCATTCCGCAGATGCCCTGCCAGCGGCCGTGGCCAGCCTGTTGCCCACGGCGCTGGCCCGCTACGAGCAGCATTACCTGGCCATCAACGGCCAGCACTCGGCGCTGTACGCCGGGGTGCTGGAAGGCCTGCAGGCGCTGCGGGCCGGGGGCCTGCGCCTGGCCTGCGTGACCAACAAGCCCCTGGCCTTCACCCGGCCGCTGTTGGCGGCCAAGGGCCTGCAGGGCCTGTTCGAGCAGGTGTTTGGCGGGGATTCCTTCGCCACCAAGAAGCCCGATCCGCTGCCCCTGCTCAAGACCTGCGAGGCCCTGGGCACGACGCCGGCGCGCACCCTGATGCTGGGCGACTCCAGCAACGACGCCCAGGCCGCCCGCGCTGCGGGGTGCCCGGTGGTGCTGGTGACCTATGGCTACAACCACGGGCAATCCGTGGAGGCGGTGGGTGCCGATGCGCTGATTGACAGTATCGCGCAGCTTCGTGTGGTCTAAAAACGGAAATTGCCGTTATTTGTCCTTTGCAGTGCTTGTGGTTACGATGCCAAGCTTTGCCCGCTTGACAAGCAGATAACCCAATGCGCTGCAGGGAGGAGCTCTTCGCCCTGGCGTTTCGTGTGACAGGGAGGACTCCACACCATGCAAGGTTTGCACCTGACGGCCGATTTGTACCAATGCGCGTGCGACGACGCGCTGATGCTGGATGCGCAGGCGATCGCCGCCCTGTGCCGAAGGCAGACGGAGGACGCCGGCCTGACCCGGGTGGATGACCGCTGGGTCCAGTTCCCGGCCTGGCAGGGCCAGCCCGGGGGTGTGACTGGCACGGTGCTGCTGGCCGAGTCGCACCTGGCCATCCACACCTGGCCGGAAACCGGCAACGTCACCATCGACGTCTATGTGTGCAACTTCTCGGCCGACAACTCGGGCAAGGCGCAGGCGCTGATGGATGGCGTCGTCGCGGCCTATGCCCCACGGCACGCCGTGCGCCAGCAGCTGTGGCGCGGCGATATCGCCACCGATGGCGTGGGCCAGTACCCCTGGGTGATGGAGCAGCTGAGCCCCGATGCGGCCTTCGGCTTTCGCGCCGACAACGTGCAGCGCCGCCAGACCCCCTACCAGATGCTGGAGATGATGGACACGGCGCACTTTGGTCGTGTCATGCGCCTGGACAACTGCTTCATGACCAGCGAGCGGGATGAGTTTTTCTACCACGAGTGCATGGCCCACCCCGCGGCCATCTCCCACCCGGCGCCACGGCAGGCGCTGATCCTGGGCGGCGGCGATGGCGGCCTGGCGGAGGAACTGCTCAAGCACAACACCCTGGAGCGCGTGGTGCTGGCCGAGCTGGACGAGGCCGTCATCCGCGCCAGCCAGGCTGAGCTGCAGGCCGTGCACCGCCATGTCTGGAGCGACCCGCGCCTGCAGGTGCGCATCGGTGATGGCATGGCCTTGATCGCAACGACGACCGAGCGCTTTGACCTGCTGGTGCTGGACCTGACGGACCCCGACACCCCGGCGGGTTCGCTCTACGCGCCGCCGGCGCTGCAGCGCATGCGGCAGGTGCTGGCACCGGGCGGGGCACTGGTGCTGCACCTGGGCAGCCCGGTGTTCCATCCGCAGCAGGTGCAGCGCCTGGTGCGCAGCCTGCGCGGGGTGTTCCCGCAGGTGCGTTGCTATGGCGTGTATGTGCCGCTGTACGGCGCCTACTGGGGCATGGCCGTGTGTTCTGACACGCTGGATGCCACGGCCCCCACGGTGGCGCAGGTGCGCGAACGCCTGCAGGCGCGCGGTGTGGGCGATTTGCAGTACTACAACCCTGCGGTGCATGGCGCCCTGTTCGCCCTGCCCAACTACTACGCCCAGCTGGTCGCGCCCGCGTAAATCGCGCCTGCCGCCCGCTGTGGCGGGGGGCGGCCCCACGGTGTGGAGTCGCCCCCTGGGCGCTTAGAAACTTTCCCAGTCGGCGTTGTCGGTGGTGGACGTGGCCGCTGGCGCACTGCGTGGCAGGGCTGGGCTGGCGGTCGCTGCCGTTGATCCTGCACCTGCACCTGCACCTGCACCTGCGGCAGGGGCAGGGGCGGGGCGGGGCGCTGGCACGGGGCGGGGCGTGGGGGCCGCGCGCACCACGGGCGCTGGGGCCACGGCGCCCGCAGCGCGGTCCTGTTGCGTGGCCTGCAAGGCCAGGCGGAACCTGGAGACGGCCTGCAGCAATTGCTCGGCCTGCATCTTCAGACCGTTCGCGGCGGCCGCACTTTGCTCCACCAGGGCGGCGTTTTGCTGGGTGTTGTGGTCCATCTGGGTGATGGCCTCGGCGATCTGGCCCACGCCCGCGCTCTGCTCGGCGCTGGCCGCGCTGATTTCGCCCACGATGTCATTCACATGGCGGATGGCGGACACCACGTCAGCCATGGTGTGGCCCGCGCGGTCCGCCAGGGCCGAGCCCTGGGCGATCTGCTCGACGCTGGCCGTGATCAGGGTCTTGATCTCCTTGGCGGCCTCGGCCGAACGGCCGGCCAGGCTGCGCACCTCGGCCGCGACCACGGCAAAACCGCGGCCTTGCTCGCCCGCCCGCGCAGCCTCGACGGCGGCGTTCAGCGCCAGGATATTGGTCTGGAAGGCGATGCCGTCGATCACGCCGATGATGTCGGCAATGCGCTGGCTGGCGCTGTTGATGCCGCGCATGGTCGTGACCACCTGCCCGCCCTGCTGCGCCACCTGGCTGGCGTTGAGCGCCAGCTGGTTGGCCTGGCGCGCGTTGTCGGCGTTCTGGCGCACCGTGCTGCCCACCTGTTCCATGGAGGCGGCAGTCTGCTCCAGGGCGCTGGCCTGCTCCTCGGTGCGGCTGGACAGGTCGTGGTTGCCCTGGGCGATTTCCTGGCTGGCCAGGGTGACGTGTTCGGCACTGTGGCGCACGCCCTGGACGATGTCCGCGAGGTGGGTGCGCATGTGCTCCAGGCCCTGGGCCACGCTGCGGGCGTCGCCTCGGTGGGCCATCGGGGTGCTGAGGTCGCCCTGGGCCATGCGCTCGGTGCCGGCCAGCAGCGCGGCCGGCTCGTCGCCCAGCTGGCGCAGGATGCTGCGCGAGATCAGCCAGCCCAGCAGCACCAGCAGCAGCGCCAGTGCGGCGCTGATCGCCGCGGCGCCGATCATGCGCTGCAGGAAGGCGGCGTTGACGGTGTCGATGTACACGCCCGAGCCCACGACCCAGCCCCAGGGCTGGAAGCCCATGACGTAGGAAATCTTTTCCACCGGTTCATCGCTGCCGGGCATGGGCCACAGGTAGCTGTGGAAGCCCGCGCCGTCCTTCTTGACGATGTTCACGAAGTCGATGAACAGCGCCCGCCCGGTCGGGTCCTTGTTGCCGCTGACATCCTGGCCGTTCAGTTGCGGACGCACGGGGTGCATGATCATGCGCGGGTGCATGTCGTTGACCCAGAAGTATTCATTGCCGCTGTAGCGCAGGGCGGCCAGGCTTTGTAGGGCCCGGGCCTGGGCTTCTTCGGTGCTGATCTTGCCTTGTGCGGCCTGCTGGTGGAAGTGGGCAATCAGGCCGTGGGCAATTTCCACGGTCTGGCGCACCCCGTTCTGGCGCTCCTGCAAGAGCAGGCTGCGTTCGGAAAGGCTCAGGCCGGCCCCCAGGGCCAGCAAGGTCAGTATGGCCATGGCCACCAGTCCGCCCAGGCGGCGTGTGACCGTGATGTGCTGAAGCAGTCGCATGGAATCTCCCCTTGATCATTCTGTCTGCGCACGCCCCGACCTGCATCGGCAGGCCAGGGAAAAGTGAGGGGCTACTTTGTCAGTGATTGCTGCGATGTGTTTTGCGTAGAAACAAGCTTGTCGAATGCGGCGGATTGCGTTAGTTGCCGCTGGTCGGCGCGCCGTCTCAGGGGGCGGCGGCCAGCAGCGCCTGCTTGAGGCCGCGGTCCGCGGGCTTGGGGCCCAACCAGATGCCCAGCATCGCCTGGTAGAACTCGGGCTCGGTGAATTCGGCTGGCTCGGGCTTGCCGTTGACGCTGATCACCATGCCCTTGCCGGGCAGCCAGTCCAGGGTGAAGCGGTCGCCGGCCTTGAGCTCCTTGTGGCGGTTGAAGACCTCGCTCATGCGCACCACGCCGGGAATCAGCTTGGAGAACTGCTGCTTGTCCATGTTGTCTTCCATGCCATGGGCGAACAGCGTGCCCAGTTCTGCGGCATTGATGCTGCGCAGCATGCTGACGGTGATGCGCTTGGGGCCAGTCAGCTGGCCGATGGCCTCCAGCGAGGCCGCCGGCTTTTCCAGGTACAGCGCCGCCGAGTAGACCTTGAAGATGGCCTTGTAGCGGATGCCCGCCCCGTTGCGCTGCAGGTTGTGGCCGTCTACCTGCGCCGTGGCCGGGTGCACGGCCAGTTCCGCCGGCTCGCTGCCCTGGGCCAGGGCGGGCAGGCTGGCGTTGCCGGCCACGACCAGCAGGGCCAGGGCCCACCGGCGCAGGGGTGACAGCAGGGGAAGGAGCGGGGCAGCAGGCATGGTGGAGTCTCCGGGTTCGGTTGTTGTTGGCACGGCCGTGCTTTTTGACAGCCATTGTCGGCCGGACACCGGGCGCCCCACAACTACCGGCCGGGTGGTTTGCGGGAAAACGCCCTCGGGACTAACGCGCAAGCGGCGAGGCCCACCATCGCCGGCCAGCGCTTGGGGGCGGTGGTGCAATGCGCTACACTTGGCCGCTATGTTCATTCACTACGTGTTCATCACAGGTTGCGCGGACCGGGGAGCCTGGCCCTGGCGTAAGCCTGCCGCCATGACCGTCTGATCGCGCCTGTTTGCACGGGTGCACCCTTGTCCGCCACCGCCGCGGACGGTTTGAATGAATCGCAGCGCCTGCCCGGCATGACCCTTGCGCAGTGTGCTGCCCCGAATGGGAACCCTGCTCTGTGATCACAGAACTTGAATTCAAAAGCCTGGCCAGCGAAGGCTACAACCGCATCCCCCTGGTCAGCGAGGCGTTTGCCGACCTCGAAACCCCGCTGTCGCTCTACCTGAAGCTGGCCCATGCCCAGGGCGATGGCAAGCACAGCTTCCTGCTGGAGTCCGTGGTGGGTGGCGAGCGCTTTGGCCGCTACAGCTTCATCGGCCTGCCGGCGCGCACCTTCTTGCGCTCCAGCGGTTTTGGCGCGGCGGCCCAGACCGAGGTCGTGACCGATGGCGCGGTGGTGGAGACGCACGCCGGCAATCCGCTGGACTTCATCGCCGCCTACCAGCAGCGCTTCCGTGTGGCCCTGGTGCCGGGTCTGCCGCGTTTTTGCGGCGGTCTGGCCGGCTACTTCGGCTATGACGCCGTGCGCTACGTCGAGAAGAAGCTGGAGCAGTCCTGCCCGCCCGACACGCTGGGCACACCCGACATCCTGCTGCTGCTGTGCGAAGAGGTGGCGGTGATCGACAACCTCTCGGGCAAGCTGTACTTCATCGTCTATGCCAACCCGGCCGAGACCGAGGCCTACAGCCGCGCCAAGAAGCGCATGCGCCAGCTCAAGGAGCAGTTGCGCTACTCGGTCAGCGTGCCGCAGATCAAGGGCGGCGACAGCCACCCGGCCGAGCGCAGCTTTGCCAAGGCCGACTACCTGGCCGCCGTGGAGCGTGCCAAGGAACTGATTGCGGCGGGCGACTTCATGCAGGTGCAGGTGGGCCAACGCATCCACAAGCGCTACACCGAATCGCCGCTGAGCCTGTACCGCGCGCTGCGCTCGCTGAACCCCAGCCCCTACATGTACTTCTACAACTTCGGCGACTTCCAGGTCGTGGGCGCCAGCCCCGAGATCCTGGTGCGCCAGGAGAAGGTGGAAGAGGGCGAGAAGATCACCATCCGCCCCCTGGCCGGCACGCGCCCGCGCGGTGCCACGCCGGAGAAGGACAAGGCCACCGAGCAGGAGCTGATCGCCGACCCCAAGGAGCGGGCCGAGCACGTGATGCTGATCGACCTGGCGCGCAACGACATCGGCCGCATCGCCAAGACCGGCAGCGTCAAGGTGACCGAGGCCTTCGTGGTCGAGCGCTACAGCCACGTCATGCACATCGTCAGCAATGTGGAGGGCATCCTCCAGGACGGCATGACCAGCATGGACGTGCTCAAGGCCACCTTCCCGGCCGGCACGCTGTCGGGCGCGCCCAAGGTGCACGCCATGGAGCTGATCGATGCGCTGGAGCCAACCAAGCGCGGCATCTACGGCGGTGCGGTGGGCTATCTGAGTTTTGCGGGCCACATGGACATGGCCATCGCCATCCGCACTGGCGTCATCAAGGATGGCACGCTGTACGTGCAGGCGGCGGCCGGCGTGGTCGCCGATTCGGTGCCCGAAATGGAATGGAAAGAGACCGAACACAAGGCCCGCGCGGTCTTGCGTGCGGCGGAACTGGTAGAGGAAGGTCTTGAATGAGCCGAGCCATCGACAATGTGAAGCAGTGCCAGAGCATGGCCGAGGTGCGCGCCGGCGTGAATGCGCTGGACGACATCCTGGTGCCCTTGCTGGTGGAGCGCAGCGGCTACATGACCCAGGCGGCGCGCGTAAAGAACGACGAAGGGCTGGTGCGCGATGAAGCGCGCATCCAGGCCATCGTCGACCGGGTGCGGCCCATGGCCGAGGCGCAGGGCGGCAACCCCGACCTGATGGAGCGCCTGTACCGCGCCATGATGGAGTGCTACATCGACTACGAACACCAGGAGCTGGCGCGCCTGCGCGCCGCCGGCCTGGCACCCAAGGACGACAGCGCGGGGAGTGCGGCATGAAGCTCTTGATGATCGACAACTACGACAGCTTTACCTACAACATCGTCCAGTACCTGGGCGAGTTGGGGGCGGACGTGACCGTGGTGCGCAACGACGAGGCCACGCTGGACGAGGTGATCGCCCTGGTGGCCGAGCAGGGCATCACGCGCATCGTGATCTCGCCCGGGCCGTGCTCGCCGGCGGAGGCTGGCATTTCGGTGGCGGCGATCCAGCACTTTGCGGGCCAGTTGCCGGTGCTGGGGGTGTGCCTGGGCCACCAGAGCATTGGCGCGGCCTTTGGCGGTGACATCATCCGCGCGCAGCAGCAGATGCACGGCAAGACCAGCGTCATCACCACCGACCAGCAGGGCGTGTTCGCCGACCTGCCGGCGCAGTTCACCGTGAACCGCTACCACTCGCTGGTGATCGACCGCAACACCCTGCCCGAGTGCCTGACCATCACCGCGACCAGCGAGGATGGCGAAATCCAGGGCGTGCGCCACAAGACGCTGGCCGTGGAGGGGGTGCAGTTCCACCCCGAGAGCATCCTGACCGAGCACGGTCACGCCATGCTCAAGAACTTCCTCGACCAGAAGTGACACCCGGGCCGCACTGCCACCCAGCAGGCGGCCTTTTGTTTTTGAGAGCTGCTGGCGCGCGTTGTCTCTGGTTTTCCAAGCCATAACTATCTGAAAGCCGCAAACAGCCAGCGCAGGCAGCTTCGCAACCGATAGCACAGGATCCACCATGCCCCGCATCACCCCCCAGGAAGCGCTGCAGCGCACCATCGAACACCGCGAAATCTTCCACGACGAAATGCTGGAGCTGATGCGCCAGATCATGCGCGGTGAGCTCTCGCCGGTGATGACGGCGTCCATCCTCACCGGCCTGCGCGTGAAGAAGGAAACCATTGGCGAAATCTCCGCCGCCGCCGAGGTGATGCGCGAGTTCTCGAACAAGGTGCATGTGCACGACCGCACGCACCTGGTGGACATCGTCGGCACCGGCGGTGACGGCGCCAACACCTTCAACATCTCCACCTGCGCCACCTTCGTGATCGCCGCGGCCGGCGGCAAGGTCAGCAAGCACGGCGGGCGCAGCGTCAGCAGCAAGAGCGGCAGCGCCGACGCCATGGAAGCCCTGGGCGTGAACATCATGCTGGCGCCCGAGCAGATCGCCGACTGCATCCGCGACGTGGGCATCGGCTTCATGTTTGCGCCCAACCACCACCCGGCCATGAAGAACGTGGCCCCGGTGCGCAAGGAACTGGGCGTGCGCACCATCTTCAACATCCTGGGCCCGCTGACCAACCCGGCCAGCGCCCCCAACATCCTGATGGGCGTGTTCCACGAAGACCTGGTCGGCATCCAGGTGCGTGCCCTGCAGCGCCTGGGCGCCGAGCACGCGCTGGTGGTCTATGGCCGCGACGGCCTGGACGAGATCAGCCTGGGCGCCGGCACCCTGGTGGGCGAGCTGAAGGACGGCGTGGTGCGCGAGTACGAAATCCACCCCGAGGACTTCGGCCTGCGCATGGCCGGCACGCGCGCGCTGAAGGTGGAGACGCCCGAGGAATCCAAGGCCATGCTGATGGGCGTGCTGCAGGGCGAGCAGGGCCCGGCGCGCGACATCGTCTGCCTGAACGCCGGCGCGGCGCTGTACGCAGCGAATGTGGCGGCGTCGATCGAAGACGGCCTGCAGCGTGCCCAGGCCGCGCTGGACAGCGGCGCAGCGCTTCAGAAATTGAAGCAGCTGGTGGCCTACAGCGGCGCGTTGACGGCCTGAGCTGCGTGGCCGCCGTCCTGCTTTTGGTGGTGCATCCGGCACGGCGCTGATGCCCACGGCCCCGCCCCCCGACCCGTACCCGCCGCTGGGCGCCGTGCTGCGCCAGGTGCAGACCGATGCCGAGCTCTGGCTGCCCGCGCGGCTGGCCCACGGCCGCCCGGGCCGGCTGTGGCGCGGGGAGCAGGCTCCGCTGTGGCAGGTGGTGCTGTTTGCGCTGGGGGCGGCGCTGGCGTTCCGGCAGGTTTGGGCGCTGACGGTGGCGCTGGCCGTGGCCAGCTTGGGCGTCTACCGCTGGCGCCACCCGCGCGATCCGGCCGAGGACCTGGGCCTGCCCCTGGAATGGAACGGCTGGCGCATCGATGTGGCGCAGCGGGCGCTGGCGCGCATCGGCACCCCCGCCGATCCGCGCGCGCAGCCGATGGACGTGCTGCAGCTGGAACCGGCCGCCGCCTGGAGCCTGGGCGTGCTCCCTGGCGATGTGCAGGACGCCCGGGCGGTCCATGCCTGGCAGCTGGAATTGTGCCACCAGCGGCGCGGCCCCGTGGCCACGCTGTGTGTGGTGCGCAGCAACTCGGGCGCCCAGGCCCTGCAGCAGGACGTGGATGCGCTGGTGGACGCTTTGGTGGCGCGCCTGGGCATCCGCCGCTCGGGCTCGCGGCTGGTGCCGCCAAAACGCCGACAATAGACCACAAGGCGGTCGGCCCCCGCGGCAGGCCCGCCACCGAACACAAGGAAAACACATGTCCGACATTCTGAAAAAAATCTGCGACGTCAAAGTGCAGGAAGTGGCCGCCGCCAAGAAGGCCACGTCGCTGGCCGAGGTGCGCCGCGATGCGGAAAGCCGTGTCTCCACGCGCGACTTCGTGGGCGCCATCCGCGCCAAGATCGCCCAGGGCCAGGCTGGCGTGATTGCCGAGATCAAGAAGGCCAGCCCCAGCAAGGGCGTGATTCGCCCCGACTTCGATCCCGCCGACATCGCCCAGAGCTACATGGTGGGCAACGGCAAGCTCAGCGCGGCCTGCCTGTCGGTGCTGACGGACCGCCAGTTCTTCCAGGGCCAGCCCGACTACCTGAAGCAGGCGCGCGCCAGCACGCTGCTGCCGGTGCTGCGCAAGGACTTCATGGTCGATCCCTACCAGATCTATGAATCGCGCGTGATGGGTGCCGACTGCGTGCTGCTGATCGCCGCCTGCCTGGACGATGCGCAGATGGCCGAGATGGAGCAGATCGCGTTCAGCCTGGACATGGCCGTGTTGGTGGAGGTGCACGACGGCGCCGAGCTGCAGCGCGCGCTGAAGCTCAAGACGCCGCTGGTGGGCATCAACAACCGCAACCTGCGGACCTTCGAGGTGGACATCCAGACCTCGATCACGCTCAAGCCCGAGGTGCCGGCCGACCGCCTGCTGGTGACCGAATCCGGCATCCTGAGCACGACCGAGGTGAAGACCCTGCGCGACGCCGGCATCGACGCCTTCCTGGTGGGCGAGGCCTTCATGCGCGCCAAGGAGCCTGGCGAGGCACTGGCCAAGCTGTTCGCCTGACGGCCGGTGGGGCGGCGGGCCTGTGCCCGCCAGCCTGCGGGCCGTGGCCGTGACTGCGCCCGTCGCAGCCCGCCCGAGTGGCCGGCGTGGGCGCGTGGTTGAGGGTTCACTGGCGGCGGGCGCCGTACGCGGTGGGCCGCCCTAGGCACTCCTCAAGCAGGAGCAGTCAGCGCTGGTCCCTCCAGCTTTTTGTAGAGAAAACGTTCTGAAATGACCGATACACCTGCGCAAACCGCTACGCAATTGATGAGCGCTGACCCCGGCGACTGGCGCGTCGCGCCCGGCTGGCAGGGGGTGGTCGATGCCTACTTCGCCTCGGCCACCGGCCAGCAACTGCTGGGCTACCTGCAGCAGCGCCTGGCGGCGGGCGCGGTCATCTTCCCGCCCCAGCCGCTGCGGGCGCTGGAGTTGACGGCGCCCGAGGACGTGCGCGTGGTTATCCTGGGCCAGGACCCCTACCACGGCCGGGGTCAGGCCGAGGGGCTGGCGTTCTCGGTCGCGCCCGGCGTGCGCCTGCCGCCGTCGCTGCTGAACATCTTCAAGGAAATGCAGCGCGACCTGGGCGTGCCGTTTCCACCGTTCCCGCAGCCCGGGGGCTCGCTGGTCAAGTGGGCGCACAACGGCGTGCTGCTGCTCAACACCTGCCTGACGGTGGAAGAGGGCCAGGCTGCCAGCCACAGCAAGCGTGGCTGGGAGGTGCTGACCGATGCCGTGATCCGCCAGGTGGCCGAGCAGGGCAAGCCGACGGTGTTCATGCTCTGGGGCAGTCATGCCCAGTCCAAGCGCGTGCTGATTCCCGCCGACTGTGGCCATCTGGTGCTGATGAGCAACCACCCTTCGCCCCTGTCGGCGCTGCGCCCGCCCGTGCCCTTCATCGGCAACGGCCATTTCAGCCAGGCGCGCGATTTCCGCCAGCAGCACGGATACTGACGGGCCTATGTCGACACCCTCGCCCTACATCGTCGGCCGCATTCCCAAGCTGCCGCCCAAGTACGCCCTGATCGTCATGCCACTGCTGATGTCCGGAATGATGTCCGGCATCATCTGCATGGTGAACCTGGTGCGCGCCCTGGGCTGGAGCCGCGCGGCCCTGGCCGCCTGGCCCGGCACCTGGCTGCTGGCCTGGGTCGTGGCCTTCCCGACGGTGCTGCTGGTGATCCCCGTGGTCAAGCGCATCACGGGCAAGCTGGTGCGCCTGTCGTGAACCGGCCTACTTGCATACCGGATGCCAGCCAGTTATGTCTTGAAGCCCAGGTTGGCCTTTATTTGTGCCAGCTTGCTTTGCTGTTGTGGATCACGGCGTAGCAAATGCAAACCATGCTTGATAAAAATCCACAACAACGCCGCGAATCCACCAGCCATGATGCCAGCCACAAGAGGCAGCAATTTTTTCACTGGCTGCGGAGAGTTCGGTAAGGTCGGGGCTAGGACTACGTTGGCGGAGGAAATGCCGGAAAGCTGGCGTTCAATTTTTGCAATTGCAAATTCACGATCGCTAGCAATATTTAAAAGTTCACCATGCGCGCGAATGTTTTCTGGATTAGCTTTTGCGGAAAGTGCCGAATCCGCAAGAATTTTCTTTATTGCAACGAGCTTTTCTTGCTCATTTTTTAGCAGATTTTTCAATCGCGCAGCCTCGACCCCTGTGGGGGCTGTAATCTCGTAAATTCTTTCCAAGGCAGTTTTGTTTATTGCTTGTGCAGCTTCTGGTGAAGCTGCTGATGCAGATAAGTTCACCAGCCTATCTGTGCGGCCAAGGCTTGCGGTAATTTTCCCTTTGAGTTCAGCAAAAGCATCGCCCGAATTGATGATGCTGATCAGTACTTCTGCACGAGCTTTTGGGATTTCATTACTTGCAG
Organism: Comamonas aquatica NBRC 14918; assembly: GCF_000739875.1. Classification (GTDB taxonomy): domain Bacteria; phylum Pseudomonadota; class Gammaproteobacteria; order Burkholderiales; family Burkholderiaceae_C; genus Comamonas; species Comamonas aquatica. The sequence continues at coordinate 36,651 of NZ_BBJR01000051.1, read as the reverse complement.
TAGGAGTCTCCACAAAAACTGAAGCATTACTCACGAATATCTTGGGCTTTTGATCCTGCCAGAATACAAAAGCAGTGGCGCAAATAGCGCCTAGCACAGGAAAAAGCAGCAATGTCTTGATATGGTTCGAAAGTATGAGTAATAGATCCATCAGGTCTATTTCGTCATTTTTTTGATCGAGCTGAGAATTACTGTCGTTTGTCATCATTGATGGATTTTACTAGATTGCCGATTATGACGCTTGTGCGCACGCTGAGCCAGATATTGACCAGACCGCAGCCCAGGATCACCGCGATCCCGGCCAGGGACAGCCCGTCCGGGCGCTGGTCGAAGAACAGCCAGCCCATCAGCATGGCGAAGCCGATCTGGCTGTACAGGAAGGGCGACACCACCGACGGCGTGGCGTGGATGTAGGCCTGCAGCAGCAGCAGGTGGCCCACGCCACTGCACACGCCCATCAGTCCCACGGCGGCCCAGACCTGCCAGTGGGGCACGGGTTCCCACAGCCAGGGAATCAGCGGGGCCGTGGCCAGCACCGGCAGCCAGGTGGTGTACAGCTGCGTGGTGGTGGGCGGGTCCAGGCGCGCCAGGCGGCTGCCCAGCAACTGGTAGGTGGTGCCGCACAGCAGCACGCCGACCGGGGCCAGGGCCATCCAGCCCAGGGGCAGGCCATCCTGTTCGGGGCGGACGATGGCGATGACGGCAATCAGCCCGATCACCAGCAGCGTTCAGCGTGCGGCGCTCACTTTTTCACCAAACAGCAGGGCCGAGGCGACCACGATCAGCAAGGGGCCGGCCGACCACACGGCGGTGAAGTTGGCCAGCGGCATGTGCTGGATGCAGTAAAAGGCGAACACCGTGGTCAGCACCCCGCTGAGCGCGCGGCCCAGCTGGAACTTCGGGTGCTGCGTGCGCAGGGCGCGCAGGCCCTGGCGCGGCAGGACCACGGCCGTGGTCACCAGTGCCTGGGCCACGAAGCGCAGCCAGACCACCATCAGCATCGGCAGGAACTGGCCGGAAAATTTGGTGCCGCTGTCCAGCAGCGCGAACAGGGCGCAGGCCGCAACGGTCAGGGCGATGCCGGTCAGCGCGGCCCGGGCGGGGGAGATGGCGGGCGCACACCCGGAGACGGAGGACATCCAGTCCACCCACTTTCTGCAAAAACATCCCCGCAGCCACGGCGGGGGCGGCGGGCGGCAGTACCGCCCGGGTGCGGGCGCCCCATGCGGCCGTCACGGCTGGCGATTGTAGGGGCTGGGGTGGCGGCGCCGGGCGGGTGGCGCGGGCCGGTGGCCACGCCGCTGTCGGGGCAGTGACACCGGGTGGCCCGGGACTGATCTGCATCAGCGTGGCGCGGCTTTGCGCAACTTTACAAAACCCATTCCAGTCTTATTGAGAATTATTCTCATAAAATGGGTCGCAGTGCCGGTGTGAAGTGCCGGCCTTGAACAAGGGAAGAATTGATGAACGGCTTGTTGACGCGCCGCCATGTGCTGGGTGGCTTGGGAGTGCTGGTAACCATGCCCTGGGCGGTGGCCCAGGCGGCAGAGACCTTGAAGGTGCAGGACAACACGGGCGAGGTGAGCGTGCCGCGCCGGCCCAAGACCGTGCTGGTGTTCGACCTGGGCGCGCTGGACATCATCCAGTCCCTGGGCGGCGAGGTGCAGGGCGTGCCCAACCAGGCCGTGCCCGAGCTGCTGCGCAAGTACCGCGACAGCGCCAAGTACCCGCAGATCGGCAGCCTGTTCGAGCCCGATTACGAAAAGGTCAAGGCCCTCAAGCCCGACCTGATCATTGCCGGCAACCGCACCCTGCCCAAGATCGACGAGCTCAAGAAGTTCGGTCCGGTGCTGGACGTGACCATCGACAACCAGAACCAGATGGCCCACGTGTACCGCAACATCCGCAGCATCGCGGCCATCTATGGCGTGCCTGACCAGGGCGAGCAGCAGATCCAGTCGATCGAGGCGGCCATCGCCGAGCTGAAGGCCAAGGCCGCCGGCAAGGGCGGGGCGCTGTTCCTGATGACCAACGGCGGCAAGCTCAGCGTCTACGGTCCCGGCTCGCGCTTCGACATGCTGTACTCGGTGTTCGGCATCAGCCCCACCAAGGACAAGATCGAGGTGTCCAAGCACGGCCAGGCCGTGTCCTTTGAATACCTGCTCAAGGCCAACCCCGACTGGCTGCTGGTGCTGGACCGTGACGCCGCCATCGGCAAGGACGGCGACGCGGCCAAGAAGCTGCTGGACAACAAGCTGGTGCATGCCACCAAGGCCTGGCGCCAGCAGCGCGTGGTCTACCTGAATGCGGCCAACTGGTACACGCTGTCCAACGCGGGCCCGGCAGCCCTGAAGGAGAACCTGAAGCAGCTGTCCGATGCCTTCTCCGCATAAGCACACACCCGCCGGGCGCATGGCGCTGGCGTGGACAGGGGCCCTCGTGGCCCTTTTTGCTTTGGCGCTGTGGAGTCTGGCGGTCGGCGTCAGCGACGTGTCGTGGAACACGCTGTGGTCCCGCCACGAGGACGACATGGTGGCCCAGGTGCTGATGTACGCGCGCGTGCCGCGCACGCTGGCGCTGATGCTGGCGGGCAGCGCCATGGCCGTGGCCGGCCTGCTGATGCAGATGCTGGCGCGCAACCACTTCGTTGAGCCGTCGACCATGGGCACGGTCGAGTCGGCCACCCTGGGCATGCTGGTGTGCATGCTGTGGGCGCCGCAGTGGTCGGTGCTGGCCAAGATGGGCGTGTCGGCGGTGACGGCCATGGCCGGCACGGCCCTGTTCATGGCGGTGCTGTCGCGCATCCGCCTGCGCTCGGCCTGGATCGTGCCCCTGGTGGGCCTGATCCTGGCGGGCGTGCTGGAGGCCGCGGCCACCTTCCTGGCCTACCAGTACGACATGCTGCAGTCGCTGCGCGCGTTCTCGAACGGTGATTTTTCCGTGGTGGTCGAAGGCCGCTACGAGCTGCTGTGGCTGTCCCTGGGCGTGACGGTGCTGGCCTGCCTGGCGGCCGACCGCTTCACGGTGGCCGGGCTGGGCGAGTCGTTCGCCACCAACCTGGGCCTGAACTACCAGCGTCTGGTGCTGCAGGGGCTGATCGTGGTCTCGGTGGTCACGGCCTGCATCGTGGTGACTGTGGGCGCGATCCCGTTTGTCGGCCTGATCGTGCCGAACGTGGTGCGCCTGGTGCTGGGCGACAACGTGCGCCGCAGCGTGCTGTGGGTGGCCCTGGCCGGGGCGGCGCTGACGCTGCTGTGCGACCTGTTTGGCCGCCTCGTCATCGCCCCGTATGAGGTGCCCGTGGGCACTGTCATGGGCGTGGTGGGCAGTGCCTTGTTCCTGGTGATTTTGCTGCGCCGCCGGGCGCGGCCGGAGTGACGCCATGGCTGGCGATGCAAGCAAGGCCCTGCAGGCCGGGGCCTGGACCCGCAACTGGTCGCGCCAGGGTGTGCGCCTGATGGCGCTGGCGGTGTTGGCGGCGGTGACGCTGCTGGCCTTCATGACGCTGGGCGTGGAGGCCGACTGGGCCTTCGTGCTGCAGCACCGGGGCACCAAGGCGCTGACCATGCTGGTGGTGGCCTGTGCGCTGGGCATGTCCACCGTGGTGTTCCAGACGGTGACGCACAACACCATCCTGACCCCGGCGGTGATGGGGCTGGATGCGCTGTACCTGTTCCTGCAGGCGGTGCTGGTGCTGGTGCTGGGCTCTGTGGGCGTGGTGCAGCTGGGCCTGCTGCCCAAGTACGGGCTGGAGATCGTGCTGATGGTGGCCCTCAGCGTGGGGCTGATGCGCTGGCTGTTCACCGGCCACGCCAGCAGCCTGCACCTGATGCTGCTGGTGGGCATGGTGATGGGCATCCTGTTTCGCAGCATGACCAGCTTTGCCATGCGCATGATCGACCCCAACGAGTTCGCGACGCTTCAGGACCGCATGTTCGCCAACTTCAACACCATCCACACGCAGTTGCTGCTGCCGTCGCTGGTGGTGCTGGCGCTGGGCACGGCCTTCTTCTGGCGCCGCCGCCATGTGCTGGATGTGCTGGCGCTGGGGCGCGATACCGCCGTCAACCTGGGCGTGCACTACCAGCGCCAGGTGCTGCAGCTGCTGGTGGTGATGTGCGCCATGGTGGCCATCTCCACGGCCCTGGTCGGCCCGGTCACTTTCTTTGGCCTGCTGGTCGCCAACATGGCCTACCAGTGGATGGGCACACGCCGCCACGCCTGGGTGCTGCCGGCGGTGGTGCTGTGGGGCTGCGTGCTGCTGCTGGCCGGGCAGGTGGTGCTGGAGCGGGTGCTGGGCTTCAACTCCGCCCTGTCGGTGGTGGTGGAATTTGTCGGCGGGCTGGTGTTCATCTACCTGCTGATGCGCAAGGGTAAGCAATGATCGAAACACGCAAGGTGGTGAAAGTCCACGGAACGACGACCGTGCTGCACGGAGTGGATGTGCAGATTCCGGCCGGCCAGCTGACGGCCATCATCGGCCCCAATGGTGCGGGCAAGAGCACGCTGCTGGCCCTGGTCAGCCGCCTGGCGCCGATCACCTCGGGGACGGCCAGCGTGGCCGGCCTGGACGTGGGCAAGACCGCCAGCGATGCGCTGGCCAAGGTGATGGCCATCCTGCGCCAGGACAACCAGTCGGCCCTGCGCCTGACGGTGCGCGATCTGGTGGGCTTTGGCCGCTTTCCGCACAGCAAGGGGCGCATGACGGGCGAGGACCTGCGCCATGTGGACGAGGCCCTGGCCTTCTTGCAGCTGGAGCCGCTGGCCGACCGTTTTCTGGATGAGCTGTCCGGCGGTCAGCGCCAGCGCGCCTACATCGCCATGGTGCTGTGCCAGGACACGCCCTATATCCTGCTGGACGAACCGCTGAACAACCTGGACATGGCGCACGCCGTCAGCATGATGCGCCTGCTGCGCCGCATGGTGGACGAGCGCGGCAAGACCGTGGTGGTGGTGCTGCACGACATCAACTTCGCCAGCTGCTACGCCGACCACATCCTGGCCATGAAGGACGGGCGTGTGGCCTACGAGGGCTCGCCCCTGCAGGTGGTGCAGGATGCGGTGCTGTCCAGCCTGTACGGGTTGGAAGTGTCGGTGCACGAGGTCAAGGGCCAGCGCCTGTGCCACTACTTCGCCTGAGGCGGTGCTGCTGAAAAGGTGAGCGCCTGGCGCGCATGAAAAAAGGACTTCAAGGTGCTGATGCCTTGAAGTCCTTTTGCTTTCAGCGCTGGCAGCTATGTTTTTTTGCTGGCTCAGCGGCGGCGCTCCAACAGCATGGAGTCGCCATAGCTGAAGAAGCGGTAGCCCTGGGCGATCGCGTGCTGGTAGACCTGCATGATGTGCTGGTAGCCCGCGAAGGCGCTGACCAGCATCATCAGCGTGCTCTTGGGCAGGTGGAAGTTGGTGATCAGTGCGTCCACCACGCGGAACTCGAAGCCCGGCGTGATGAAGATGTTGGTGTCGCCCGTGATCTGGCCGGTGCGCGCCCAGGACTCCAGCGTGCGCACGCTGGTCGTGCCCACGGCGATGATGCGCCCGCGCCGCTGGCGGCAGCGCTCCAGCGCGGCCAGGGTCTCGAGCGGGATGTTGTACCACTCGCTGTGCATCTGGTGCTCGGCCAGGTTCTCGGTCTTGACCGGCTGGAAGGTGCCGGCGCCCACGTGCAGGGTCACGGCGGCGGTTTCCACGCCCTTGGCCTTCAGCGCCGCCAGCACCTGGTCATCGAAGTGCAGCGCCGCCGTCGGCGCGGCCACGGCGCCGGGGTGGCTGGCGAAGACGGTCTGGTAGCGCTCGGTGTCCTCGGCCGCGTCGGGATCGACCTCGGCGTTCTGCTGGCGCTCGATGTAGGGCGGCAGCGGCAGGTGGCCGAACTGGTCCATCAGCTCCCAGGGCGTTTCGCCGTGGGCGCCGGTCAGGGCAAAGCGGAACAGCGGACCGCTCTCGTCGGGCCAGCGGCCCAGCAGCACGGCGTCAAAGCCGCCGCCCTGGAGGCCACCGCACAGGTGGATGCGGGCCCCGGGCAGGGGCTTCTTGCTGACCTTCATGTGGGCCACGACTTCGTTGCCCTGCAGCACACGCTCGATCAGCAGCTCCAGCTTGCCACCGCTGGCCTTCTCGCCAAAGACGCGCGCCTTGACCACCTTGGTGTCGTTGAACACCAGCAGGTCGCCCTCGTGCAGCAGCCCGGGCAGGTCCTTGAAGATACGGTCCACCAGCTCCGGCGCGCGTGCATCCAGCAGGCGGGAGGCGCTGCGCTCGGCAGCCGGGTGTTGGGCAATCAGGTGCTCGGGGAGCACAAAGTCGAAATCGCTGAGCGTGTGCGCGCGGGGGCTGAGAGACATGCGTGTGCTTGAGGGCCTGACAAGCCCGTTCCAAGGTGAAAAAACCAAAGACCGCGATTCTCGCAAATCTGCAGCACCCTGCGCGGCAAGTGGCCGGCAATGTCCCTGATGCCCTCGGGTAAGCCCTAGGCACGAAGACCGTTTCCTTTGATGCGGGTCACAGCCGGGCGGTAAAACATCCTTACACTTGATTACAGACTCCCCCTCTGGATGACTGCACTTCATGGACACCTCTTTCGCATGGGACCAGCATTTCGTGACGGACCTGGATGCCGTGGACGAGCAGCACCATGCGCTGGTGGACCTGTTCAACGAGCTGAGCCAGGGCCTGTTTTCCAAGCGCAGCGACCGTGAGGTGGTGCTGGCCGATACCTACGCGCGCCTGCTGTCGTACACCGAGCACCACTTCCAGGAAGAGGAAGCGCTGATGGCCCAGTACGCCGTGGACCCGCGCCACGTCGAAAGCCACCACAGCATGCACCAGCAGTTCGTGGAGCAGGTCATCATGCTGTGGGCGCAGCGCACCACCATGACCGACCCTGCCACCACGCTGGTCGGTTTTCTGACCTCCTGGCTGGGCCTGCACATCCTGGGCATCGACCAGTCGATGGCGCGCCAGATCAAGTCCATCCGCCAGGGCATGACCCCGGCCGCGGCCTACGACAAGGAGCGCGGCAACCACGACAACGGCACACAGGCGCTGCTGAAGATGATCGGCAAGCTCTACACCGCGCTGTCGGCCCAGAACGCGCAACTGGCGCTGGCCAACCAGACGCTGGAGGCCCGCGTGGCACGGCGCACGCGCGAGCTGGAGGCGGCCAATGCCCGCCTCAAGGCCTATTCCTGCACCGACGCCCTGCTGGGCATCGCCAACCGTGCGCACTTCAACGAGCGCCTGGAGCAGGTGTGTGCCATGGCCCGGCGCGGCGTGCGCCCGGTGGGCATGGTGCTGGTCGATGTGGACGATTTCAAGCGCTACAACGACCGCTACGGACACCTGCAGGGCGATGCCTGCCTGCAGGCCGTGGCCCAGGCCATCCAGGGCTGCGTGCACCGCGAGACCGATCTGGTGGCGCGCTATGGCGGCGAGGAATTCGCCGTGATCCTGCCCGACACCGACCTGGATGGCGCCTATGCCGTGGCGCAGCGCATGGTGGAGGCCGTGCGCGCCCTGGGTTGGGTGCATGAAAGCTCGCAGGCGGCCCAGGTGGTCACGATCAGTGCCGGGGCCTACAGCATGGTGCCGACGATCGCCGGGGCCAAGCTGCTGCTGCGGGGCGCCGACGAGGCGCTGTACCAGGCCAAGGGCCGGGGCCGCAATTGCGCCATGAAGCTGCAGCTGCTGCAGACCGCCCCCGCCGAGGGCCACGCGCCCTGAGTAGCAATCGGCCTCAGGCCAGCGCGGTGGCGGCTTTCTGCCACAGGCTGTCCAGGTTCTGGAACGGCCATTGCGCCGGGTCCTCGCGCGACACGATGCGTTCCTCGGGCAGTTGGCGCAGGTCCAGCAGCCGGGCGGGGCGCAGCAGGCGCTGCTGCCCGACGTGGTAGAAGGCCATGACCTGGGGCGCAGACCACGCCCAGCAGCCCGGACTGCAGGCGCACCAGGCTGCCGATGGGGTAGATGCCCATGGTTTTCACAAAGCTCTCGAACAACTGCGCGTCCAGGTGGCCGCCACACCATTCGGACATGCGCTGCAGGGCAATGCCCGGCGACCAGGCCTGCTTGTAGGGCCGGTCCGAGGTGATGGCGTCGTAGATGTCGCAGATCGTGGCCATGCGCGTCAGCAGGGGAATGGCGTCACCGGCCAGCCCCTGCGGATAGCCGCGGCCGTCCAGGCGTTCGTGGTGGTGCAGGCAGGCGTGCAGCACGGCGGCGTCCTGTACACATGTCTGCAGCATGGCGTGGCCTCGCACGGGGTGCTGCTTCATCTGCGCAAACTCTGCCTCGGTCAGAGCGCCGGGCTTGTTGAGAATCTGCAGATCCATGTGCGCCTTGCCCATGTCGTGCAGCAGCCCGGCCATGCCGGCCTGGTGGACCTGGGCCGGGGTGTGGCCCAGTTTCTTGGCCAGCGCCACCATCAGGCCGCAGACCGCCACCGAGTGCATGTAGGTGTAGTTGTCCAGCGTTTTCAGGCGTGCCACGCTGATCAGGGCATCGGGGTGGCGTGCGACGGAGTTGGTGATCTCCTAGACCAGGTTCTGCGCCGTGGTCATGTCCACCGCCTGGCCCATGCGGGCCTCGCTGAACATGTGCATCACGGCGTCGCGGGCTTCGGCGCACAGCGCGGCCGCGCGCTGCACCTCGCTGCCCAGGGTCACCGGACCCTCGGCCGCAGGCGGTGTGGCCGGGACGGTGGGGGGTAGTGTGGGCAGGTCACGCCCCCGGTCGGTATCGATCCACAGCTCCTGCACCGGGCTGGCGCGCAGCTTGTCCAGCACCTCGACCTTGTCGAGCAGAAAGGACGTGCGCCAAAACGGGTGCGACAGCCATGGCCCGCAGAGCGCATGCACATGCATGCCGATTTCCAGCTGATCAACACGGATTTTTTTGAGCATGGGTCGAAAAGGCTGAGAACGTAACAACTGGATACGCGCACGCCCATGGTAGCCTTTTCCCCTTGCCCCGCAATTGCGTCAACTGCTACCGCTCCATGTCCGCCCCCTCCGCATCGCCCGCCAAGAAAACAGCCCCCAGCGCGGCCCTGCAGGCCATGCACAAGCTGGGGCTGGTGCGCGATATCGACCTGGCACTGCACCTGCCGCTGCGCTACGAGGATGAAACGCGCATCACCCTGCTGCGCAACGCCCGGGAGGGCGACACCGTGCAGATCGAGGCTACGGTCACGCAGTGCGAGGTGCAACTGCGCCCGCGCCGCATGCTCAAGGTGACGGTGGACGACGGCACGGGCGAATGCGTGCTGACTTTCTTCAGCTTCTACCCGTCGCAGCAAAAGAGCATGGCCGTGGGCGCGGTGCTGCGCATCCGCGGCGAGGTCAAGGGCGGCTTCTGGGGGCGGCAGATGCTGCATCCCGCGTTCAAGGCTGCCGGCGGCGAGCTGCCCCAGGCCCTGACGCCGGTCTACCCCACGGCGGCCGGCCTGCCCCAGCCCTACCTGCGCCGCGCCATCGCCAGTGCCATGCAGCGCGTGCAACTGCCCGAAACCCTGCCGCCCGGCACGCCGCCGCCAGTGATGAACTATTGGGGTGAAAATGGCCTTCAGCCCTTGATGGGTCTGCGCGAAGCGCTGCATTTTTTACACCACCCGACCCCCGACGTGGCCCTGGCCACGCTGGAAGACCACAGCCACCCGGCCTGGCAGCGCCTGAAGGCCGAGGAGCTGTTGGCCCAGCAGCTGTCCCAGTTCCGCGCCAAGCGCGAACGGGCGCTGCTCAAGGCCCCGGTGCTGACGGTGCCCACACCCGAGCCGGGCATGCTGACGCTGGTGGAGCAGTTTCTGCAGCAGCTGCCGTTCGGCCTGACCGGGGCCCAGCAGCGCGTGTGCCGCGAGATCGCCGAGGACATGGCCCGCCCTCTGCCCATGCACCGCCTGCTGCAGGGCGATGTGGGTTCGGGCAAGACCGTGGTGGCGGCCATGTCGGCCATGGTCTGCATCGCTGCGGGCTGGCAGTGCGCGCTGATGGCGCCCACGGAAATCCTGGCCGAGCAGCATTTCGGCAAGCTGGTCGGCTGGCTGGAGCCCATCCTGGCGCCGCTGGGCAAGAAGGTGGCCTGGCTGTCCGGCGCACAGAAGAAGAAGGAGCGCGCCGCCATGCTGGCCCTGGTCGCCAGCGGCGAGGCGGCCCTGGTGGTGGGCACGCACGCGGTCATCCAGCAGCAGGTGGAATTCCACAACCTGGCGCTGGCCGTGATCGACGAGCAGCACCGCTTTGGCGTCGCCCAGCGCCTGGCGCTGCGGCAGAAGCTGGCCCACGCCGGGCTGGAGCCGCACCTGCTGATGATGAGCGCCACGCCCATCCCGCGCACCCTGGCCATGAGCTATTACGCCGACCTGGATGTGTCGGTGATCGACGAGCTGCCACCGGGGCGCACGCCCATCGTGACCAAGGTCATCTCGGACAGCCGCAAGGACGAGGTCATCGCCCGCATCGGCGCCCAGGTGGCGGCCGGGCGGCAGGTGTACTGGGTGTGCCCGCTGATCGAGGAAAGCGAGGCGCTGGACCTGTCGAACGCCACGGCCACGCACACCGATCTGAGCGAGGCCCTGCCCGGCGTGATGGTGGGCCTGCTGCACTCGCGCATGCCCACGGCCGAGAAGAAGGCCGTGATGGAGCTGTTCACCGCCGGCATCATGGGCGTGCTGGTGTCGACCACGGTGATCGAGGTGGGGGTGGACGTGCCCAACGCCAGCCTGATGGTGATCGAGCATGCCGAACGCTTTGGCCTCTCGCAACTGCACCAGCTGCGCGGCCGGGTGGGGCGGGGTGCTGCAGCCTCGGCCTGCGTGCTGCTGTACTCGGTCAACGACAACGGCCGCCTGTCGGACACCGGCAAGGAGCGGCTGCGCGCCATGGCCGAGACCAACGACGGCTTCGAGATCGCGCGGCGCGACCTGGAAATCCGCGGCCCTGGCGAGTTTTTGGGCGCCCGCCAGTCCGGGGATGCTTTGCTGCGGTTTGCCGACCTGGAGCGGGACGTGGCCCTGCTGGAATGGGCGCGCGAGCTGGCGCCCACCATGCTGCAGCGCTACCCGCACCTGGCGGACCTGCACATCCAGCGTTGGCTGGGCGCCAAGTCCGAGTTCCTCAAGGCGTAGGACAAGCGCGGGTTTGGGCGAAATAATCAGGCATGCGGCCGTGCAGAGAAAGCCAGCCTGCTATACATTCGATTACATACCCGCTTTGCACTTTCAACCCACGAACTGCGATAGGCGCACGTTCCGCCCATGACACTGACTGAACTGAAATACATTGTTGCCGTAGCCCGAGAGAAGCATTTTGGTCGCGCTGCAGACGCGTGCTATGTGTCGCAGCCGACCTTGTCGGTGGCCATCAAGAAGCTGGAAGAGGAACTGGACGTCAAGATTTTCGAGCGCAGCGCGGGCGAAGTCTCGGTCACGCCCCTGGGTGAGTCCATCGTGCGGCAGGCCCAAAGTGTGTTGGAACAGGCTGCGGAGATCAAGGAAATCGCCAAGCGCGGCAAGGACCCGCTGTCGGGCGTGCTGACGCTGGGGGTGATCTACACCATCGGCCCCTACCTGCTGCCGGAGCTGGTGCGCAACTCCATCAAGATGACGCCACAGATGCCGCTGATGCTGCAGGAGAACTTCACGGTCAAGTTGCTGGAGATGCTGCGCACCGGGGAGATCGATTGCGCCATCGTGGCCGAACCCTTCCCCGACACCGGCCTGGCGATGGCGCCGCTGTACGACGAGCCCTTCATGGCCGCCGTGCCCAGCGCCCACCCGCTGGCGCAGCAGGAATCGGTGACCACCACCGAGCTGAAGAACGAGACCATGCTGCTGCTGGGCGCGGGCCACTGCTTCCGCGACCATGTGCTGGAGGTGTGCCCCGAGTTCGCGCGCTACGCCAGCAATGCCGAAGGCATCCGCCGCACCTTCGAGGGCTCGTCCCTGGAAACCATCAAGCACATGGTGGCCGCGGGCATGGGCGTGACCCTGGTGCCCCGCCTGTCCGTGCCCAACGAGGCCCTGGTCACGCAGCGCCGCCGCAGCTCGGACGATCCGCACATCCGCTACCTGCCCATCCGTGGCGACGACGGCAATACGCCGCCCAGCCGCCGTGTCGTGCTGGTGTGGCGCCGCAGCTTCACCCGTTACGAAGCGATTGCCGCGCTGCGCAACGCCGTCTACGCCTGCGATCTGCCCGGTGTCAGCCTGCTGACCTGAGCGGCGGCGGGCTATCCGTCCCATTGGCCCAAGTCATGAAACCGACATGCCGCGCCCTGCGGCATGCGCTAAAGTCGTAAGGCCGACCGTGCCTGCGCATGTGGCGCGCACGGCGCCCCGTTCAGTGTTTGAGGAGAAATACCATGGCGAAAGAATCGACCAAGACCAACAAGAAGCAGCCTGTGAAGGCTTCTGTGGCTGCTGGTGTTGCTATCAATATCGGAATCAGTGACGAAGACCGTGCAGCGATGGCGCAGGGCCTGTCGCGCCTGCTGGCCGACACCTACACCCTGTACCTGACCACGCACAACTTCCACTGGAACGTGACCGGTCCCATGTTCAATGCCCTGCACAACATGTTCATGGACCAGTACACCGAGCTGTGGAACGCCGTGGACCCGATCGCCGAGCGCATCCGCTCGCTGGGCCACCCCGCCCCCGGTTCCTACGCCCAGTTCGGCAAGCTGACCAGCCTGGCGGACGTGCCCGCCACGCCGCCCAAGGCCAAGGACATGATCCGCATCCTGGTCGAGGGCAATGAGGCCGTGGCGCGCACCGCGCGCAGCCTGTTCCCCCTGGCCGACAAGGCCAGCGACGAACCCACGGCCGACCTGCTGACCCAGCGCCTGACCGTGCACGAGCAGACCGCCTGGATGCTGCGCTCGATGCTGGAAGAGTGACACCCCGCGCCGGCGCCCGTGCGCCGCCACAACGCCCGCTGCCAGCGGGCGTTGTGCATTTGGCGCGACAATTTGCCCATGACCCGTCCTGCTTCTCCCGGTGCCGCTGTGGCACCCCGCTCCAAACTGTCGCTGTACCTGGACCTGATCCGCTGGAACCGCCCGGCCGGCTGGCTGGTGCTGGTCTGGCCCACGCTGGCCGCGCTGTGGGTGGCGGCCCAAGGTTTCCCGGGCTGGCACCTGCTGCTGGTGTTCGTCGCCGGCACGGTGCTGATGCGCAGCGCGGGCTGCACCATCAACGACATTGCCGACCGCGATTTCGACCGGCATGTGAAGCGCACCACGCAGCGCCCCATCACCAGCGGCCAGGTCAGCGTCAAAGAGGCGGCGCTGGTGGGCCTGGTGCTGACCCTGGTGGCCTTCACCCTGGTGCTGACCACGCGCTGGGAGGCCGTGGCCTGGTCCGTGCCCGCCGTGCTGTTCACCATCCTCTACCCCTTCACCAAGCGCTTCTTTGCCATGCCCCAGGCCTTCCTGGGTATTGCCTTCAACTTCGGCATCGTGATCGCCTTTGCGGCGGTCACGGGCGAGGTGGGCTGGACCGCCTGGACCCTGTGGCTGGCCAACATGTTCCTGGTGCTGGCCTACGACACCGAATACGCCATGGTGGATCGCGACGACGACCTGAAGATCGGCATGAAGACCTCGGCCATCACGCTGGGGCGCTGCGACGTGCTGGCCATCATGGGCTTTTTTGTGCTGTGCCTGGGCCTGACCGTCTGGGCGGTGCTGCCCCAGGGCCTGGGCTGGCCGTTCTGGCTGGGCCTGGGTGTGGCCGCGGCGCAGCTGCTGTGGCATTACACGCTGATCAAGGACCGCACGCGCGAAGGCTGCTTTGTGGCCTTCAGCCAAAGCCATTACATCGGCATGAGCCTGTTTGCGGGCATTGCCCTGGGCTTCGCGCTGCGCTAGGCGGCTGTGGCCGGAACTTTGCCGTGCCGGGGCACTCAGTCTGCCCAGCACTTGTGAGGGGCTTGGTGCCCCTTTTTTCATGCCCGCAGCCCGCGGGCATCGCGCAGAAAGTGGGAAGATGCAACGCAGACATTGGCTGGGTGCTGCCGCAGGCGCGGCGGCGCTGGCTGCCACAGGAGTCGCTATGACCAGAACCCAAACGCTGGGGACCGCAGTGGCGCAGGCGGGGTTGACGGAACTGAAACCCTCGGCCCGCATGCCGGTGCTGTTCGTCGGCCATGGCAGCCCCATGAATGCGATTGGAGACAACGCCTACCGCCGCAGCTGGCAGCAACTGGGCCAGCAGTTGCTGGCCCGGGCCGAGCGCCCGCAGCTGGTGCTGTGCATCTCCGCCCATTGGATCACGCAGGGCCAGGGCAGTTGGCTCACGGGCATGGCCCAGCCCAAGACCCTCCATGACTTTGGCGGCTTCCCCGACGAACTGTTTGCCCAGCAATACCCCGCGCCGGGCGCGCCGGTGGTGGCGCAGCAGTTGGCCAGCCAGCTGCACATGCCGCACAGCCAGCAGGCGCTGGGGGTGGATGCGGACGGCTGGGGCCTGGACCACGGCACCTGGAGCGTGCTCAAGCCCATGTTCCCGGCCGCCGACATCCCGGTGGTGCAGCTGAGCATCGACTACCGCCGCCCGCCGACCGAGCATTTCGCCCTGGGGCAGCAGCTGCAGGCCCTGCGGGAGCGCGGCGTGCTGATCGTGGGCAGCGGCAATGTGGTGCACAACCTGCGCGCCCTGCAGCGCACGCAGTCGCCCCTGCAGGCCTATGACTGGGCGATCGAGTTCGACCAGATGGTGACCGGGCTGGTGGAGCGGGGGGATCTGGCGCGGCTGGGCGACTTCCAGCAGCTGTGCACGGTGGCGCAGATGGCCCACCCGACCTACGACCACTACCTGCCGCTGCTGTACGCGGCCGGGGCCGTGCACCCGGGCGAAGCGGCCCAGTTCTTCAACGCCGACTTCCAGATGGCCGCCATTTCCATGCGCTCCATGGTGTGGGGCGTCTAGGGTGCTGGCCGGGCGCTGCGGTGGACTCCCAGGCGTGCCAAGGCATTCCTTTTTTGTGAGCTTTTAGCGCTGGCTGGCTGTGCGTGGAAGGCGGTTTGGGTGCTGAATCAGCGACCGAACTCCTGCGCCAGTTCCTGGGCGCGGGCTTCGGCCTTGCGCAGGGCCTCGATGAAGGTCTGGGGCAAGCCGGCCTGCTGCATGTGGGTGATGGCGGCGTGAGTGGTGCCGCCCTTGCTGGTCACGCGCTCGCGCAGCACGCTGGCGGGCTCGTCGGAGCGGGCCGCCAGTTCCGAGGCCCCCTGGAAGGTGGCCACGGCCAGCTGGTAGGCCTGCTGCGCGGTCAAGCCCATGTCCACGCCGGCCTGGGTCATGGCTTCCAAGAATAGGAACACATAGGCCGGGCCGGAGCCGGACAGGGCCGTCACGGCGTCCAGCTTGGCTTCGCTATCCACCCACACCAGCTGGCCGGTGGTGCCGATCACGCGCTCGATCAGGGCCTGGCCGCCGGCGTCCACCTCGGGGCGGGCGAACAGGCCGGTCATGCCCTTGCCCACCAGGGCCGGGGTGTTGGGCATGGCGCGCACGATGCGGCCCGTGCCCAGCCACTGCGCAATGCTGTCGGTGGTGATGCCGGCCGCCACGCTCAGGTGCAGGGCCTGGGCGGTGTGCGGGGCGGCGGCAGCAGCGGCGTCCTTGAAGGTCTGGGGTTTGACGGCCCAGACCACCAGGTCGGCCGCGGCCAGGGCCGCGCTGGCGGCGGGCAGGGCGTCGATGCCGAACTTGGCTTTCAGCGCATCGCGCGCCGCCTCAAAGGGTTCGACCACGGTGATCTGGCTGGCGGGCAGACCGTTGGCGATCAGGCCGCCGATGATGGCACTGGCCATGTTGCCGCCGCCGATGAAGGCGATGCGGGTGGAGGGTGTCTGGCTCATAAACAAGGCTTTCCGAAGGTGTGAAGAAATCAGAGCTGAATGCGCAGTTTGGTCAATCGTTTCAGTGTGTTTTCTATTTGAAATCAAACGTGGATCAGCGCGATCAGCTCTCTTTTTTGCGTGGCTGCAGATCAGGCGGCAGTGGTCTGGCGCACCGCGCGTTCCCAGCGCGCCATCAGCTCGTCGGCGCGGGACTTGTCCATGGTGGGCACGAAGCGGCGCTCGGCCTTCCACAGCGAGGACAGTTCTTCCGTGCTCTGGTAGACGCCGCTGGACAAGCCGGCCAGGTAGGCCGCGCCCAAGGCGGTGGTCTCCACGCAGGCCGGGCGCACCACAGGAATGCCCAGCAGGTCGGCCTGGAACTGCATCAGCAGGTTGTTCACACAAGCGCCGCCGTCCACGCGCAGCTCGCTCACGGCCGCGCCGCCGTTGGCCACCGCATCGCGGCTCATGGCCAGCAGCAGGGCGGCGCTTTGGTAGGCGATGGACTCCAGCGCGGCGCGGGCGATGTGAGCCAGGGTGGTGCCGCGCGTCAGGCCAGTGATGGAGCCCCGCGCATCGGGCTCCCAGTAGGGTGCGCCCAGGCCGGTGAAGGCCGGCACCAGCATCACGCCGCCGCTGTCGGGCACGCTTTCGGCCAGTTGCTGCACCTGGCCGCTGTGTTCAATCGCCTGCAGGCCATCGCGCAGCCACTGCACCACGGCGCCGCCGACGAACACGCTACCCTCCAGCGCAAACTGGGGCGTGGCGCTGGGTTGTGCGGCGCTGGTGGTCAGCAGGCCGTTGGCTGAGGTCTGGAATTGGCCGCCCGTGTGCATCAGCATGAAGCAGCCCGTGCCATAGGTGTTCTTGGCCATCCCCGCCTGGAAGCAGGCCTGGCCGAAGAGGGCGCTTTGCTGGTCGCCGGCCACGCCGCCGATGGGGATGGGGCCGCCCAGCACGTCTTCGGCCGTGCGGCCAAAGTCGGCGGCCGAAGGCAGGACCTCGGGCATCAGGCTGGCAGGGATGTGTAGCAAGGCCAGCAGGTCGGCATCCCACTGGTTGGTGTGCACGTTGAACAGCATGGTGCGGCTGGCGTTGCTGACGTCGGTGACGTGGCGCTGGCCGCCAGTGAGTTGCCAGATCAGCCAGCTGTCCACAGTGCCGAAGGCCAGCTCACCGCGCTCGGCGGCGTCGCGCGCGCCGGGTACGTGGTCCAGCAGCCACTGCAGCTTGGTGCCCGAGAAGTAGGCATCGATGCGCAGGCCGGTTTTCTGCAGGATGGCATCGCTGTGGCCGGCTTCGCGCAGTTGCTGGCAGGTGGGCTCGGCACGGCGGTCCTGCCAGACGATGCCGTGGTGGATGGGCTGGCCCGTCTTGCGGTTCCAGACGATGGTGGTTTCGCGCTGGTTGGTGATGCCGACCGAGCGGATGTCGCTGGCCTTCAGTCCGGCCTTGGCCAGGGCGTCGCGCGCCGTGCCCAGCTGCGTGCGCCAGATCTCGCGCGGGTCGTGCTCCACCCAGCCGGGGCGGGGGTAGATCTGGGGCAGCTCCTGCTGGGCGGAGGCGACGATGCGGCCCTGCGTGTCGAACACGATGGCGCGGGAGCTGGAGGTGCCTTGGTCCAAGGCGAGCAGGTAGGTGGTCATGGGCGGTGGTGCAAATCAGAGGTCGAGGACAAAGCGGGCGGCCTGGGCCTGCTCCTGCCAGCCCTGTCGGGCGTAAAAGCCCCGGCGGTACGAGTCGCGCTGGCGGTTGTTGACGAGCCACAGGCGGCGGCAGCCACGGCTGCGTGCCGCAGCGGTGACCTGGTCCAGCAATTGGCTGCCAACGCCCGATCCCCGGGCGCTGTCAGCGATGAAAAGTTCGCTCACATAGCCCTCCCAGCCTTGCAGGATGGCGATGGGCAGCCAGTGCACGGCGCAGTAGCCGATCAGCTGGCCCCGGGCGTCACAGGCCACCAGTTGCAGCTGGTGTGCGCTGGGGGCCAGCAGGGGCGCCAGCTGGGCCGCGTGCGCGTCGGGATGGCCGGTGGCAAAGCGGTCGAACCAGCCAATGCCCTGCAGCAGGGTGGCCAGCGCCGGGGCATCGCCCGGCTGGGCCGCGCGCAGGGTGCAGGTGGCGCTCATTGCGCCACCACGCACTGCACCTCGGCGTCGGCCAGCAGGCGGTCGAAGGGGCTGGGCGGCGGTGCGTCGGTGAACAGGCGGTCGATCTGGCGCAGGCTGGCCAGCTCCACCATGGCCTGGCGGTGGAATTTGCTGTGGTCGGCGGCCAGCCAGACTTCGCGCGACTGCTGGATGATGGTTTGCGCCACCTTCACCTCGCGCAGGTCGTAGTCGCGCAGCGTGCCGTCGGCCTCGATGGCGGAGATGCCGATCAGGGCAATGTCCACCTTGAACTGGCGCATGAAGTCCACGGCCGCCTCGCCGATGATGCCGCGGTCGCGCGTGCGCACCACGCCACCGGCGACGATGACTTCGCACTCGGCGTTGCTGCTCAGGATGGCGGCGACGTTCAGGTTGTTGGTGATCACGCGCAGGCCACGGTGATGCAGCAGGGCCTTGGCCACGGCCTCGGTGGTGGTGCCGATGTTCAGGATCAGCGAGCAGCCGTTGGGAATCGCCTCGGCCACGGCCTTGGCAATGCGCGCCTTGCCGTCGGCGTGCAGTGTTTCGCGCCGCGTGTGGGCCAGGTTCTCCACGGTGGCGCTGGGCACGCGCACACCGCCGTGAAAGCGCACCAGCAGGCCGGCGCCGGCCAGTTTCTGCACATCGCGGCGCACGGTTTGCAAGGTCACGCCCAGGGTCTCGGCCAGCTGTTCCACGGTGGCCGATTGCTGGTTGCGCACTTCTTCCAGCAATTGCAGCTGGCGGGGGTTGTTGTTGCTGATCACGTTGCTGTGGGGTTCATGCTTGGGGCTGGAGTATCCTAAAACCGAAAGCAAAATAATGAAAATCGAAAGAAACCAATCACAAACGAGCAAAAAGCATGACAATATGTGCTATGCGCTGGACCCGCCGGGGCGGCGCGCAGGATCGGCATGCACTGACGCCCCCGTTCCTGCTGATTGATTACCCTCAGACACCTGCTCAGTCCTGAAGCGCCATGACGATTGCCACCACGCCCCTGACCACCGATCGTGCCGAATTATTGGCCCGCTTGGCCCAACCGGAAACCTACGATCTGCTGATTATCGGCGGTGGAGCCACGGGCCTGGGCACGGCCGTGGATGCGGCGGCCCGCGGCTTCAAGGTGGCGCTGGTGGAGTCGCACGACTTCGCCAAGGGCACCTCTTCGCGCGCCACCAAGCTGGTGCACGGCGGCGTGCGCTACCTGGCCCAGGGCAATGTGTCCCTGGTGCGCGAAGCCCTGCACGAGCGCAGCACCCTGCTGAACAACGCGCCACACCTGGCCCAGCCGCTGCCGTTTGTGATGCCGTCCTACCGCCTGCTGGATACGCCGTTCTACGGCGCCGGCCTGAAGATGTACGACGCGCTGGCCGGCAAGGACGGCCTGGGCCGCACCGAATTCCTCAGCAAGGACAAGACCCTGCGCCTGCTGCCCACGGTGCGCACCGACCACCTCAAGGGCGGGGTGAAGTACTGGGACGGCCAGTTCGACGATGCGCGCCTGGCGCTGGCGCTGGCCCGCACGGCCGCGGCCAAGGGTGCGCTGCTGGTGAACTACTGCCCCGCCAAGGAACTGCTGCACGAAGGCGGCAAGGTGGTGGGCGCGGTCTGCGAGGACGCCGAGACCGGCAGCCGCTACGCCGTGCGCGCCAAGTGCGTGGTCAATGCCACCGGCCCCTGGGTGGATGCACTGCGCCAGCAGGATGCCGAGTTGCTGGGCAAGCCCGTTAAGCCCATGGTCGCGCCCAGCCAGGGCGTGCACGTGGTCGTGGACCGCGAATTCCTGCCCTCCGACCACGCCCTGCTGGTGCCCAAGACCGCCGACGGCCGCGTGCTGTTTGCCGTGCCCTGGCTGGGCAAGGTCATCCTGGGCACCACCGACACGCCGCGCCACGACCTGGCGCGTGAGCCCCAGGCCTTCGAGGAAGAGATTGAATTCATCCTCAAGGAAGCCGGCAACTACCTGTGCCGCCGCCCCTCGCGCGCCGATGTGCGCAGCATCTGGGTGGGCATGCGTCCCCTGGTCAAGCCCCAGGACGACGATGGCGAGAACACCAAGAAAATCAGCCGCGAACACACGGTGATGACCAGCAAGTCCGGTCTGGTGACCGTGACCGGCGGCAAATGGACCACTTACCGCGCTATGGCCGAGGACGTGCTGCAGGAGTGCTTCGAGCAAAAGCTCCTGCCGGGCCGCGTTGGCGGCGTGACCGTCAAGCTGCCGCTGGTCGGCGCCCCCAAGCCCGAGCAGGTCAAGCACCGCATGAATGCGGCCCAGGGCGAGCACATCTACGGCACCGAAGCCGCCGCCGTGCACAGCCTGCCCGGCGCCGGCCAGCGCCTGGCCGAAGGCCTGAGCGAGGCCATGGTGCGTTTCGCGGCGCGCTACGAGTACGCCCGCACCGTCGAGGACGTGCTGGCCCGTCGCAGCCGCCTGCTGTTCCTGGATGCCCGCCTGGCTGCCCAGGTGGCGCCGCGCGTGGCCGAGATCCTGCAGCAGGAGCTGCCCGGTGTTGACGTCAAGCTGGCCGACTTCCTGGCCTTGTGCCAGCAGTACCGCCTGGCGGCCTGACCTCCCAACCTCCCGATTGCCAGGGTTGTGGCGCCGACTGCTTCCGAATCAGGAGCGGTCGGCGCTTTTTTATGGCGGATTCTGTCTTTAAAGTCCTTTGAAACTGCCGCTGGATAAGCGCAAGCAGCTATGTTTTTTATAACTGCGGCGTGGCAGGCCGTCAGCCCCGCAGGCCAGCTGGTTTTTGTGCGCTAAGCAGTTGACACGCAAGGATTTTCCTGCGATACTCCTCTGCTTCACGTGTAAAAGCGTGAAAGTTCTGCCCAGCGGGAAGCCTTTTGGAATGGTCCAGAAGGTGGACGACGGGCCCAAGACTGACCGGCTGCTCGTTCGGCCCTTGAGAAGTTCTCTGGGGCTGTCCGGGTCTGCTGGAGCAAGTTGGGAATATTGAAATGATCCAAACAGAATCTCGGTTAGAGGTTGCCGATAACACGGGCGCGAAGTCTGTTCAGTGCATTAAGGTGCTGGGCGGTTCTCATCGTCGTTACGCAAGTGTTGGCGACATCATCAAAGTGAGCATCAAAGAAGCCGCTCCCCGTGGCCGCGTCAAAAAAGGCGAGGTCTACAGTGCTGTGGTCGTCCGTACCGCCAAGGGCATCCGCCGTGGCGACGGTTCTTTGGTGAAGTTCGATGGCAATGCTGCCGTTCTGCTGAACGCCAAGCTGGAGCCTATCGGCACTCGTATTTTTGGCCCCGTGACCCGTGAACTGCGTACCGAAAAGTTCATGAAGATCGTGTCCCTGGCACCTGAAGTTCTCTAAGGAAGCACCATGAACAAGATTCGCAAGGGCGACAAAGTCATCGTGCTGACCGGCCGTGACAAGGGTAAGCAAGGCGTGGTGACTCAGCGCGTTGACGATTCGCATCTGTTGATCGAAGGCGTGAACCTGGTCAAGAAGCACGTCAAGCCAAACCCCATGAAGGGCACCACCGGCGGTATCGTGGAAAAGGCCATGCCTATCCACCAATCCAACGTGGCTATCTTCAATGCAGCGACTGGCAAGGCCGATCGCGTGGGCATCAAGGTGAACGCCGATGGCGCACGTGTTCGCGTGTTCAAGTCCAATGGCGCTGAAATCGCCGCCTAAGGAGTAACACATGGCACGTTTGCAAAAACTCTATCGCGAAAAGATCGCGGCCGAACTGAAGGAAAAGTTCGGTTACACCTCCTCCATGGAAGTGCCCCGTCTGACCAAGATCACCCTGAACATGGGTGTGAGCGAAGCCGTGGCCGACAAGAAGGTGATGGACAACGCCGTGGCTGACCTGACCAAGATTGCTGGTCAAAAGCCCGTGGTGACCAAGGCCAAGAAGGCTATCGCTGGTTTCAAGATCCGTGAAGGCCAAGCGATTGGCTGCATGGTGACCCTGCGTGGCGTTCAAATGTACGAATTCCTGGACCGCTTCGTGACCGTGGCTCTGCCCCGCGTGCGCGACTTCCGTGGTATCTCGGGTCGTTCGTTCGACGGTCGCGGCAACTACAACGTCGGCGTCAAAGAACAGATCATCTTCCCTGAAATCGAATACGACAAAGTGGATGCTCTGCGTGGTCTGAATATCAGCATCACGACGACCGCGAAGACTGACGACGAGTGCAAGGCACTGCTCGCAGCGTTCAAATTCCCCTTCAAGAACTGAGGTGGCGCATGGCTAAGAAAGCTTTGATCGAGCGCGAACTGAAGCGCGAAAAGCTGGCAGCTAAGTACGCTGCCAAGTACGCAGAACTGAAGGCAATCGCCGGCGACGCCAAGCGTTCCGACGAAGAGCGTGATGCAGCCCGTCTGGGTCTGCAGAAGCTGCCCCGCAACGCCAACCCTACTCGCCAACGTAACCGTTGCGAAATCACTGGTCGTCCACGTGGCACATTCCGTCAATTCGGTCTGGGTCGCGCCAAGATCCGTGAACTGGCCTTTGCTGGCGACATCCCCGGTGTCACCAAGGCCAGCTGGTAAGCAAGCAGGAGAGATACAAGATGAGCATGAGTGATCCTATCGCCGACTTGCTGACCCGTATTCGCAACGCCCAAATGGTGTCCAAGGCCACTGTGTCGGTTCCTTCCTCCAAGGTGAAGGTTGCCATCGCACAGGTGCTGAAGGATGAGGGCTATGTTGACGGTTTTGAAGTCAAGACCGAAGACGGCAAGTCTGAACTCGTTATTACCCTGAAGTACTACGCCGGTCGCCCTGTGATCGAGCGTATCGAACGTGTGAGCCGTCCTGGCCTGCGCGTGTACAAGGGGCGTGACGCAATTCCCCAAGTCATGAACGGCTTGGGCGTGGCCATCGTCACCACCCCCAAGGGCGTGATGACCGATCGCAAGGCGCGTGCTACCGGTGTCGGTGGCGAAGTGCTGTGCTATGTGGCCTAACGGACATTAAGGAGAAATACTGAAATGTCTCGCGTAGCAAAAGCAAACGTGACCATCCCCGCAGGCGTGGATGTGTCGATGACTGCTGAGACCATCAAGGTCAAGGGCAAGGGCGGCGAGCTGTCCCTGGCACTGAACCCCCAAGTGGTGATCAGCAACAACGAAGGCAAGCTGTCTTTCGTTCCCGCCAACGACTCCCGTGATGCTGACGCACTGGCCGGTACTTTCCGCCAGCTGGTCAACAACATGGTCAAGGGCGTGACCGAAGGCTTCGAAAAGAAGCTGACTCTGATCGGTGTGGGCTACAAGGCCGCCGTGCAGGGTACCAAGCTGAACCTGGCTGTGGGTTACTCGCACCCAGTGAACTTCGAAATGCCTGCCGGCATCACTATCACTACCCCTACCCCCACGGAAGTGGTGGTCAAGGGTGCTGACCGCCAGGCGGTGGGTCAGCTGGCTGCTGAGATCCGCGCCGTTCGTCCTCCCGAGCCTTACAAGGGCAAGGGCATCCGTTATGCGGATGAGAAGGTCGTGATCAAAGAGACCAAGAAGAAGTAAGGAGCTGCAATATGTTGACCAAGAAAGAGCAGCGTCTGCGTCGTGCACGCCAAACACGTATCCGCATTGCACAGCAAGGCGTGGCGCGTCTGAGCGTGAACCGCACGAACCTCCACATCTACGCCAGCGTCTTCTCCGAAGACGGCACCAAGGTGTTGGCCACAGCTTCGACTGCCGAAGCCTCCGTGCGCGCACAACTGGGCGCCGCTGGCAAGGGTGGCAACGTGGCTGCCGCCACACAAATCGGCAAGCTGATTGCCGAGCGTGCTAAGGCTGCCGGCGTTGAGAAAGTGGCTTTCGATCGCGCTGGTTTCGCATACCACGGCCGCGTGAAGGCTTTGGCAGAAGCCGCCCGTGAAGCGGGCCTGCAGTTCTAAGCGGAGCGGACAAAAATGGCAAAGTTTTCCCCCAAGGTGCAAGACGAAGGTCGTGACGACGGTCTGCGCGAAAAAATGATCGCGGTGAACCGCGTCACCAAGGTTGTGAAGGGCGGTCGTATCCTCGGCTTCGCTGCACTGACCGTGGTTGGCGACGGTGATGGCCGCGTTGGCATGGGTAAGGGCAAGTCCAAGGAAGTGCCTGCAGCTGTGCAAAAGGGCATGGAAGAGTCCCGTCGCAACATGATGAAGGTGTCGCTCAAGAGCGGCACCATCCACCACTCCGTGGTGGGTCACCATGGCGCGGCTCGTGTGGAACTGCACCCTGCCCCCAAGGGTACCGGCATCATCGCTGGCGGCCCTATGCGCGCTGTGTTCGAAGTGGTCGGTATCACCGACATCGTGGCCAAGAGCCATGGTTCTTCGAACCCCTACAACATGGTTCGCGCCACTTTTGACGCGCTGAAGAACTCCACAACCCCTTCGGAAGTGGCAGCTAAGCGTGGCAAGTCGGTCGAAGACCTGTTCGTCTGATCGGAGTCAGCACATGTCTACACAACAAACCATCAAGGTTCAGCTGGTCCGTAGCCCCATCGGTACCAAGGAAGACCACCGCGCTACTGTGCGTGGCCTGGGTCTGCGCAAGCTGAACAGCGTCAGCGAACTGCAGGACACCCCTGCTGTGCGCGGCATGATTAACAAGATCGCCTACTTGGTGAAGGTTCTCTGAAAGGATTGATGATGGAACTCAATAGCATCAAGCCTGCAGAAGGCGCCAAGCACGCCAAGCGTCGCGTGGGCCGCGGTATCGGTTCCGGTCTGGGTAAGACCGCCGGTCGTGGTCACAAGGGTCAGAAGTCGCGTTCGGGTGGCTACCACAAGGTGGGCTTCGAAGGCGGTCAGATGCCTTTGCAGCGCCGTTTGCCCAAGCGTGGCTTCAAGTCGATGACACTGAAGTTCAACGCCGAAGTGACACTGACTGCTCTGGAGCAACTGGGTCTGGCGGAAGTCGACGTCGCGGTTCTGAAGCAAGCTGGTCTGGTGGCCGCCAACGCCCAAGTGGTGAAGGTCATCAAGAGCGGTGAGCTGTCCAAGGCTGTCAAGCTGAACGGCGTTGCCGCTACAGCTGGCGCCAAGGCCGCCATCGAAGCTGCTGGTGGCAGCATCGCCTGATTAAGTTCTGAAAGAGACATCCGTGGCTACTAGCGCAGCTCAAATTGCAAAAACCGGCAAGTTTGGCGACTTGCGTCGTCGACTGGTTTTTCTGCTGCTTGCGCTGGTCGTGTACCGCATCGGGGCACATATCCCCGTGCCGGGCATCGATCCAGCGCAGCTGCAGCAGCTGTTCAATGGCCAGCAGGGCATTCTCAACCTGTTCAACATGTTCTCGGGTGGAGCGCTCTCGCGCTTCACAGTGTTCGCACTGGGGATCATGCCGTACATCTCGGCATCGATCATCATGCAGCTGATGACCTATGTCGTCCCCACATTTGAGCAGCTGAAAAAAGAAGGTGAAGCGGGTCGTCGCAAGATTACCCAGTACACCCGCTATGGCACTTTGGCTCTGGCAATTTTTCAGTCGTTGGGTATTGCTGTGGCTCTGGAAAGCTCTCCAGGTCTGGTGCTGGATCCAGGCTTTGGCTTCCGCCTCACGGCGGTGGTCAGCCTGACTGCCGGCACCCTGTTCCTGATGTGGCTCGGTGAACAGATCACGGAACGTGGTCTTGGCAACGGCATCTCGATCCTGATTTTTGCTGGTATTGCCGCAGGCTTGCCCAGCTCGATCGGTGGTCTGTTGGAGCTGGTGCGCACTGGTGCCATGAGCATCCTGGCCGCGATCTTCATTGTCCTCGTAGTGGCAGCCGTGACGTACTTCGTCGTGTTTGTCGAGCGCGGTCAGCGTAAGATCCTGGTGAATTACGCACGCCGCCAAGTCGGCAACAAGGTGTATGGTGGTCAGTCTTCGCACTTGCCACTGAAGTTGAACATGGCCGGGGTCATTCCTCCCATCTTCGCTTCCTCGATCATCTTGCTGCCAGCAACCGTGGTGAATTGGTTCAGTGCAGGGGAATCCATGCGCTGGTTGAAGGACATTGCATCGACGTTGACCCCCGGTCAGCCGATTTATGTGATGCTCTACGCAGCCGCCATCATTTTCTTCTGCTTCTTCTATACGGCACTCGTGTTTAATAGCCGCGAGACCGCTGATAATCTGAAGAAGAGTGGTGCTTTCATCCCTGGCATTCGTCCCGGCGACCAGACAGCACGCTACATTGACAAAATTCTGGTGCGTCTGACATTGGCTGGCGCCGTCTACATCACGTTTGTGTGTCTGTTGCCCGAGTTCTTGATCCTGAAGTACAACGTTCCGTTCTACTTCGGTGGTACATCGCTGCTGATTATTGTGGTGGTGACCATGGACTTCATGGCGCAAGTGCAAAACTACATGATGTCGCAGCAGTATGAGTCCCTTCTGAAGAAGGCTAACTTCAAGGCATCAGGTCACTGAGATATGAAGGCCATCCCCCCGGCCCAGGTCGGGAGGAATCCAACAACAGGCAAGTATGAGTGCTCTGCGCTCTTTCACGGTCACAGGCAGTGTCCAGGTGGAAAGAGTGGAACGGATGCAAAGTTTTAGGAGAATGAAATGAGAGTTTCGGCTTCGGTCAAGAAAATCTGCCGCAACTGCAAGATCATCCGCCGCAAGGGTGTGGTGCGCGTGATCTGCACAGACCAGCGTCATAAGCAGCGCCAGGGCTGATTGAAAGTATTAGAGGACTAATATGGCACGTATTGCTGGTATTAACATCCCGCCCCACAAGCATGCTGAAATCGGCCTGACCGCCATTTACGGCATCGGTCGTACGACTGCTCGCAAGATCTGCGAAGCTTGCGGCATCGAGTACTCCAAGAAGATCAAGGAGTTGACGGACGCTGATCTGGAAAAGATCCGTGACCAGTTGGCTGGCATGACTCTGGAAGGTGACCTGCGTCGCGAAACCACGATGAACATCAAGCGTTTGATGGACATCGGTTGCTACCGCGGCTTCCGTCACCGTCGTGGTCTGCCTATGCGCGGTCAACGTACGCGCACCAATGCCCGCACCCGCAAGGGTCCGCGCAAGGGTGCAGCTGCACTGAAGAAATAAGGGATTGAGAGATCACTATGGCTAAGGCACAAAACAACGCTGCAGCACGCGTTCGCAAGAAAGTTCGCAAGAACATTTCCGACGGTATCGCGCATGTGCACGCTTCGTTCAACAACACGATCATCACCATCACCGACCGTCAGGGCAACGCTCTGTCGTGGGCTTCGTCGGGTGGCCAGGGCTTCAAGGGTTCGCGCAAGTCGACACCTTTCGCCGCTCAGGTTGCTTCCGAAGTGGCTGGTCGTGCTGCTATCGAACAGGGCATCAAGAACCTGGACGTCGAAATCAAGGGTCCCGGTCCTGGCCGTGAATCCTCGGTGCGCGCCCTGGGTGCCCTGGGTATCCGTATCACTTCCATCTCGGACGTGACACCGGTGCCTCACAACGGCTGCCGCCCTCAAAAGCGTCGTCGTATCTAATTTTTGTAAGCCCACCGCCACCCGGGGTGTGTCATAACATCCCGGGTGGCTCCCGTGTGTAAGCACGGTAGATGACATAAAGGAAGCTCAAGTGGCACGTTATCTCGGCCCCAAGGCCAAACTCTCCCGCCGTGAAGGCACCGACCTGTTCCTGAAGTCTGCTCGTCGCTCGATCGCTGACAAGGCGAAGTTTGACAGCAAGCCTGGCCAGCATGGCCGCACTTCGGGTCAGCGCACTTCTGACTATGGTCTGCAACTGCGCGAGAAGCAGAAGGTCAAGCGCATGTACGGCGTGCTGGAAAAGCAATTCCGCCGCTACTTCGAAGCTGCTGACCAGAAGAAGGGCAACACCGGTGCCAACCTGCTGGGTTTGCTGGAAACTCGTCTGGACAACGTCGTGTACCGTATGGGCTTCGGCTCGACACGCGCTGAAGCACGCCAGCTGGTGTCCCACAAGGCCATCACTGTGAACGGCCAATCCGTGAACATCCCTTCCTACCTGGTGAAGGCTGGTGACGTGGTGGCAGTTCGCGAAAAGTCCAAGAAGCAAGCCCGTATTGTTGAAGCCCTGCAACTGGCTCAGCAAGTGGGCTTCCCCGCTTGGGTGGAAGTGAGCCTGGACAAGGCAGAAGGTACCTTCAAGCAAGTGCCTGACCGCGACCAATTCGGTGCAGACATCAACGAATCCCTGATCGTTGAGTTGTACTCGCGTTAATCGTAGTTTCGGTTGAGCAATCAACCATCCCGTTCCTAAACCGCGAGGCATCGCGGTTTAGGTGCTTCACCAGCCTTACCGGTGTAACGAGCCGGGGGTATTGAGAGGAAGTTCTGCATGCAAACAAATCTGCTGAAACCCAAGACGATCAATGTTGAGCAGCTGGGTCACAACCGTGCCAAGGTGACTCTGGAGCCGTTCGAGCGTGGCTATGGCCATACGCTGGGCAACGCCCTGCGCCGCGTGCTGCTGTCGTCGATGGTGGGTTATGCAGCGACGGAAGTCACGATTGCTGGCGTGCTGCACGAGTACTCGTCCATCGATGGCGTGCAAGAAGATGTGACCAACATCCTCCTGAACCTGAAGGGCGTGGTGTTCAAACTGCACAACCGTGACGAAGTGACCCTGAGTCTGCGCAAGGATGGTGAAGGCGTGGTGACCGCACGCGACATCCAGACTCCCCATGACGTTGAGATCATCAATCCTGACCACGTGATCGCCCACCTGTCGCAAGGCGGCAAGCTGGACATGCAGATCAAGGTGGAACAAGGCCGTGGCTATGTGCCCGGCAACGTGCGCCGCTACGGTGACGAGTCGACGAAGTCGATCGGCCGTATCGTGCTGGATGCCTCGTTCTCGCCCGTGCGCCGCGTGAGCTACACCGTGGAATCCGCGCGTGTGGAACAGCGTACCGACCTGGACAAGCTGGTGGTGGAAATCGAAACCAACGGCGCCATCAACGCGGAAGACGCCGTGCGCGCTTCTGCCAAGATTTTGGTGGAACAGTTGGCGGTGTTTGCACAACTGGACGGCGAGTTCGGTGAAGGTGGCATCCTGGGTGGCGGCAACAGCAGCCGCTCGAGCGCTCAAACGTTCGATCCAATCCTGCTGCGTCCTGTGGACGAGCTGGAGCTGACCGTGCGTTCCGCCAACTGCCTGAAGGCAGAGAACATTTACTACATCGGTGACCTGATCCAGCGCACCGAGAACGAGCTGCTGAAGACTCCTAACCTGGGTCGTAAGTCGCTCAACGAAATCAAGGAAGTCCTGGCTTCCCGTGGCCTGACTTTGGGCATGAAGCTCGAGAATTGGCCACCAGCAGGCCTGGAAAAGCGTTAATTCGCGAGTCCGGCTATAATCGCTGGCTCTTTGCCTGAGAGGGTAAAGAGCCAGTTATTTTTACCACGTGCACCGGGCGGTACCTGATACGGCCATCCGACCAAACTATCTGAAAAGGAAAGCACCATGCGTCACGGCAACGGCCTCCGCAAACTGAACCGTACTTCTGCTCACCGCAAGGCGATGCTGCAGAACATGATGAACTCCTTGATCGAACACGAAGCGATCAAGACCACCGTGCCCAAGGCCAAGGAATTGCGCCGCGTGATCGAGCCCATGATCACTCTGGCCAAGGTCGACACCGTCGCCAACCGCCGTCTGGCGTTTGACCGCCTGCGCGACCGCGACAGCGTGACCAAGCTGTTCAACGTGCTGGGTCCCCGCAACGCACAGCGTCCCGGTGGCTACACACGCATCCTGAAGATGGGCTTCCGCGTGGGCGACAACGCCCCCATGGCTTACGTGGAATTGGTGGAGCAAGCCGCTGAAACCCAAGCTGTAGAATAATTCTGTGCTATAATTTGGATATATCGCGAGGTGGAGCAGTCTGGTAGCTCGTTGGGCTCATAACCCAAAGGTCGTTGGTTCAAATCCGGCCCTCGCAACCAAATCAAAAACCCTGTTGAAGCAATTCAACAGGGTTTTTTGTTGCGTGATTGGCTCCATCCGCCTGCGACGGCAGTTTGGTAGGGATGCGGCCTGGTATGCAGGGAAAGGCCTGATGAGGGCAGGCGAATTGCGGTTATGCGCTACAATGGATGCATATCGCGAGGTGGAGCAGTCTGGTAGCTCGTTGGGCTCATAACCCAAAGGTCGTTGGTTCAAATCCGGCCCTCGCAACCAGATCCAAAACCCTGCTGAAGAAATTCAGCAGGGTTTTTTGTTGTCTGAATGGGGAGGGCACCGCTGCAAAGCCTGGTGATAGCAGAGCAGCCGGTGCAGCCCAGAATGCGCCGCCGCCATGGCGAAAGCAAAGTCACCGGGCGTGGGTGGTGCTGGGGGCTCTCCGCTCTTTGTGCGTTGCGATAAGCCTCGGCGTAGTCAAACGCTGGGCAGCGCGGGTTCTATCGGGTGTTGGGGCAAAGACCGCCTCCATGCCTGGGGTGGTTCCTGGCGGGCCTGCAGATCTGGGCGCAGGCTGCCACAATGGCGCCCCTTTGTTGACCGCAGAATGCACAAAACCATAGCTTCTTGCGCTTGCACAACAAGGTGTTCAGGTGTTTTCATCTCTGAAATCCTTGTTGGGCAAGCGTTGGTAGCTCTTGTTTTATGCAGTCCGCCTGTTTGAATTTGCTTCGCATGCGCTTGCTTTCCCAGACCACGCTCGGTATCGATTTCGGCACTTCCAATTCCGCCATGGCGTGGCGCAGTGCCGGGCAGACGGCACAGCTGGTGCCGTTGGAAGGGCGTGCCGCCGCGATGCCGACGGCGCTGTTCTTCCACTACGAGGACCACAGCACGCACTACGGGCGCGATGCCATGCAGCAGTATCTGGCGGGCGAGGAGGGGCGGCTGATGCGCTCGCTCAAAAGCCTGCTGGGCAGCAGCCTGCTGCAGGACAAGACGGCGGTGCATGGCCAGTTGGTGAGTTACCAGGACATCATCGCCATCTTCCTGCGGCACCTCGCCGCCCAGGCGCAGGCCCACCTGGGCGGCATGCCGGAGCGCGTGGTACTGGGGCGGCCTGTGCACTTTGTGGACGGCAATCCCGAACGCGATGCGATGGCCCAGTCTTCGCTGGAGGCCGCGGCGCGTGCGGCGGGATTCCAGGAGGTGGCGTTCCAGCTGGAGCCGATTGCCGCAGCGCTGGACTACGAGCAGCGCCTGAGCTCGGAGGCCTGCATCCTGGTGGTCGACATTGGCGGGGGCACGTCGGACTTCACGGTGGTGCGCCTGGGGCCGCAGCATGCCCACAAGAGTGACCGCAGCCAGGACATCCTGGCGACCACGGGGGTGCACATCGGCGGCACCGATTTCGACCACAAGCTCAACGTGGCCGAGGTGCAGCCGCTGCTGGGCCTGGGGCACCACGGCCCCACGGGGCGCGAGGTGCCCAGCCGGGTGTTCTACGACCTGTCGACCTGGCACCTGATCCAGTGGCTGTACACCGCCAAGGCCTTGCGCGAGGCGGAAGCGCTGCGCACCGACTACAGCGATCGCCGGCTGCATGCCCGCCTGATGCGGGTGCTGCAGGAGCAGGCGGGCCACCGTCTGGCCGATGCCGTGGAGCAGGGCAAGATCACGGCTTCCAGCACCGCGGCCACGGCGCCGCTGGACCTGGGCTGGGTCGAAGAAGACCTGACCGCCGCCATCAGCCCTGCCAGCCTGGCCACGCATCTGCAACTGCAGCTGGCCGATGTGGTGCGCTGCGCCGAGGCCTGCGTGGCCCAGGCGGGGCTGCGGACCGACCAGATCACGGCCTTGTACCTGACCGGTGGTTCCTCGGCCTTGCAGACGCTGCGGGATGCGCTGGCGGTGGCGTTTCCGGCCACACCGCAGGTCGCTGGCGACCTGTTTGGGGGCGTGGCTTCGGGCTTGGCCTACGCCTGAGCCCAGATACAAGCCTGCCGCGCAGGCTGACGGGTGGGCGGTGCCCAGGACCGGCCCATCCCCGTGCTGTGTGCGCCCAGCCTCGCCGGGGGCAACCGAAGGAGACGGTCAGGCCTTGTCGGCTTCGCGCTTGATCTCCAGCGCGCGGTCGTACAACGTATTGCGGTGGCCGCCCGTGATCTCTGCCGTGAGTTTGACGGCGGTCTTGGTGGGCAGCTCTGCCAGCAGCAACCGCAGCACGCGCTCGGCGTCCCCGCCGTCCTGCTGCACCGCCACAGGGTGCAGCACCACCACAAACTCGCCCTTGCTGCGGGTGGCGTCGACGTCCAGCCACGCGGCCACGTCGTGGGCCGCATGGGTGCTGATCTGCTCGAACTGCTTGGTGATCTCGCGCGCCAGCGTCACCGGGCGCGGGCCCAGCACGGCCAGGGCCTTGGCCAGGTCCTGGATGCGGTGAGGCGCCTCCAGCAGCACGGTACAGCGCGGCTCGGCCGCCAGCTTGTGCACGGCCGCCTGGCGCTCGGCGTTCTTGGTGGGCAGAAAGCCGGCAAACACAAAGCCACCTTCGGTCTGACCGTGTGGCACGCAACCGGCCACGCTGAGGGCACTGGTGATGCTGCTGGCCCCGGGCAGGGGCATGGTGCGCAGGCCGGCGGCGGCCACGGCCGCGCACAGGCGGGCGCCTGGGTCGCTCACGCCGGGGGTGCCGGCATCGCTGACATACGCAATCCGCTGGCCCTGCTGCAGGCGGGTGATGATGCCGGCGGCCGCCTCGGCCTCGTTGTGCTGGTGCACGGCCAGCAACTGGTGGCCGGGGCGCTCCAGGCCGTAAGAGCGCAGCAGGCCCTGGGTGTGGCGCGTGTCTTCGCAGGCGATCGCGTCCACCCGTTGCAGCACATGCAGGGCGCGCAGCGAGATGTCGGCCAGATTGCCGATGGGCGTGGCCACCACGTACAGGCAAGCCTGGGGATAATTTTGGGAGGCAGCCGCATCATGCGCTGCTGTCAATGCCGAAGCGAAAGAGGCACTCAATGTTCTTCCTTGGGAAAAAGCCACAGACCGCCGCGCCGGCCACGGCCGCACAGTTGCGTGGCCGGGCGGGCGAGGACCGGGCCCTGGCGCATTTGCAGGCACGGGGCCTGCGCTTGCTGGTGCGCAATTATCAAGCGCCTGGGCGCGCAGGGGGCGAGATCGACCTGATCCTGCAGGATCCGCAGGGGACTGTGGTCTTCGTCGAAGTGCGCAGTCGCAGCCGTGCGGACTTTGGCGGGGCCGGTGGCAGCATCGGTGCGGCCAAGCGCCAGCGCGTGGTGGCGACGGCCCAGCATTGGTTGCAGCGGCACGGGGCCGCGTGCCCCTGCCGCTTCGATGTGGTGCTGATCGAGGGTGAGCAGTTGCAATGGCTGCAGGCCGCGTTTGATGCGGGCTAGTGGCCCGGGCGGGCCGACCGGCGGCGGGAACTTCAGAAAACGGTTGGCAATCCGACTCCGTGTTAACCGAACGCTACAAAATTCGACAAAGCACGCAGGTATCATCCCTATCCCATGCTTGAGCAACGAATCCAACAGCATTTCATTGACAGCGCCGACCTGAAATACCAGTCCGCGCAGTCCTTGAGTGCGCCCATTTCGGCGGCCGTCCAGGCCTTGCTGGCCTGCATCACCGGCGGTGGAAAAATCCTGGCCTGTGGCGCTGGCGTGTCGGCCAGCCAGGCCCAGATGTTTGCCAGCCTGTGCGTCAGCGGCTTTGAGCGCGACCGTCCCGAGCTGGCGGCCGTGGCCCTGTCGGCCGACAGCGGCTTCCTGGCCTCGGTGTCCGGCGCAGCGGGCCTGTCCGCCCACTACCTGGCGCGCCAGGTGCGGGCCCTGGGGCAGGCTAGCGATGTGCTGCTGGCCATTTCCATCACCGGCAATGACCACAGCCTGCTGGAAGCCGTGGAGGCCGCGCACGAGCGCGACATGATGGTGGTCGTGCTGACGGGCCACACCGGTGGTGCACTGGCCGCGCGCATGCGCGAGACCGATGTGCTGATCTGTGTGCCCCACGAACGCCCCGCACGTGTGCGGGAAACGCACGATCTGGTGCTGAACTGCCTGTGCGATGGGGTGGATACCCAATTGCTGGGCGAACAGGAGATGTGATGAAACGAGGATGGTGCCGTACAGGCTTGACCTTGGTGGCTGCTGGCGTGCTGGCTGGCAGCTTGACCGCCTGCGTCCCGCTGCTGCTGGGCGGCGGCGCGGTGACGACGGCCCTGGTGGCGTCGGATCGCCGCACCTCGGGCATGTACCTGGAGGACGAGCGGATCGAGCAAAGCGCTGCGGCCAAGCTGCGTGAAACGCTGAAGGAAGGGACACGCGCCAGCGTCACCAGCTTCAACCGCCTGGCGCTGGTGACGGGCGAGGTGCGCTCCGAGGCAGAAAAGGCCGAGGTCGGCCGCACCGTGGCCAGCGTGGAAAACGTGCGCAACGTGGTCAACGAGGTCGAGGTGGTGCCCTTCATTTCCTCCATCGGCCAGCGCAGCCGCGACACGCTGCTGACCAGCCAGGTGAAGGCCAGCCTCATCGATGCCAAGGATCTGCAGGCCAACACCATCAAGGTGGTGACGGAAATGAACGTGGTCTACCTGATGGGCATCGTCACCCCCCGCGAGGCCCAGCGTGCCGCCGAGATCGCCCGTGGCGTGAACAATGTGCGCAAGGTGGTGCGCGTGTTCGAGAACATTTCGGAGCAAGAGCTGGCCAGCTACAACACGCGCCAGCAGCCGGCACCGGTGGTGCAGGACCCCGCCGCGAAGTGAGCGCGTGGCCTGACCTCATAAAAAAGCCCGGCACTGCCGGGCTTTTTTGTGGAGCGCCAGGGATCACAGGATGCGGAAGTGCTCGGTACCCGCCGCTAGGTCGGTGTTGTGGGCACGTTTGCTGTGCAGCTTGATCTGCAGGCGCAGGTCGTTCACCGAGTCGGCGTTGCGCAGCGCATCCTCGTACATGACGGCGCCGCTTTCGTAGAGGTCGAACAGCGACTGGTCGAAGGTCTGCATGCCCAGCTCGCGACTTTTCTTCATGATTTCCTTGATTTCCACCACGTCGCCCTTGGCGATCAGGTCCGAGATCAGTGGGGTGTTGAGCATCACCTCCAGCGCGGCCACACGGCCCTGGCCGCCTTCTTTGGGCAGCAGGCGCTGCGAGATCATGGCGCGCAGGTTCAGCGACAGGTCCATCAGCAGTTGCTCGCGGCGCTCTTCCGGGAAGAAGTTGACGATGCGGTCCAGCGCCTGGTTGGCACTGTTGGCGTGCAGCGTGGCCAGGCACAGGTGGCCGGTTTCGGAGAACACGATGGCGTGCTCCATGGTTTCGCGGTCGCGGATTTCGCCCATCAGGATTACGTCGGGCGCCTGGCGCAGCGAGTTCTTGAGCGCCGCCTCCCAGCTGTCGGTGTCCAGCCCCACCTCGCGCTGGGTGATGATGCAGTTCTTGTGGGGGTGCACGAATTCGATGGGGTCTTCCACCGTGACGATGTGCCCCTCGGAGTGTTCGTTGCGCCAGTCCACCATGGCCGCCAGCGAGGTCGACTTGCCCGACCCGGTGGCCCCCACGAAGATGCACAGGCCGCGCTTGGTCATGGCCACCTCCTTCAGCACCTGGGGCAGGCCCATGCCGTCGATGGTGGGGATGTCGGCCGGAATGGTCCGCAGCACCATGCCCACGCGGCCCTGCTGGATGAAGGCGTTGATGCGGAAACGCCCGATGCCGGCGGGCGAGATGGCGAAGTTGCACTCCTTGGTGCGCTCGAATTCCGCCACCTGCTTGTCGCTCATGATGGAGCGTGCCAGCATCAGGGTGTGCGTGGGCACCAGCGGCTGGTCCATCAGCCGTGTGACCTTGCCGTCGACCTTGATGGCGGGCGGGAATTCGGCGGTGATGAACAGGTCGCTGCCCTTGCGCGCCACCATCAGCTTGAGGAGGTCATTGATGAATTTGCTGGCCTGATCGCGTTCCATGTCGCTCTTTCTGATCTACAGCGTTTAGCCGGGGAAGTTGTCCGGCGATTTGGCCTTGCCGCGCGCCTCGGCGGCGCTGATGACGTTGCGGCGCACCAGCTCGGTCAGGTTCTGGTCCAGGGTCTGCATGCCGACATTGCTGCCAGTCTGGATGGCGGAGTACATCTGGGCCACCTTGGCTTCGCGGATCAGGTTGCGGATGGCGCTGGTGCCCAGCATGATTTCGTGCGCCGCCACCCGGCCGTTGCCGTCCTTGGTCTTGCACAGCGTCTGCGAGATCACCGCCTGCAGGGACTCGGACAGCATGGCGCGCACCATTTCCTTTTCCTCGGCCGGAAACACGTCGATGATACGGTCGATGGTCTTGGCGGCGCTGGAGGTGTGCAGGGTGCCGAACACCAGGTGGCCGGTTTCGGCGGCCGTCATCGCCAGGCGGATGGTTTCCAGGTCACGCATTTCACCGACCAGGATGCAGTCCGGGTCTTCACGCAGCGCCGAACGCAGGGCCGCGGCAAAGGAGTGCGTCATCGGACCGACTTCGCGCTGGTTGACTAGGCATTTCTTGGAGTTGTGCACGAATTCGATGGGGTCTTCCACCGTCAGGATGTGGCCGTGCTCGCTGTTGTTGAGGTGGTCGACCATGGCCGCCAGCGTGGTCGACTTGCCCGAGCCGGTGGGGCCGGTGACCAGCACCAGCCCGCGCGGCTTGAGCGCCAGGTCGGCCAGAATTTTGGGCGCGTTCAGCTCTTCCAGCGTCAGCACCTTGCTGGGAATCGTGCGGAACACGGCGGCCGCACCGCGGTACTGGTTGAAGGCGTTGACACGGAAACGCGCCAGCCCGGCGATCTCGAATGAGAAGGA
>NZ_BBJR01000052.1 GCF_000739875.1 Comamonas aquatica NBRC 14918 | reverse complement strand
GCCCAGGCCACCCCCGCGAGCCCGGCGCCCGCGGCCACCCCGCCTGCGCCTGCCGCCCCGGCCGCCGCCGTGGTCGAGAAGGCCGACAAGACCGAGAAGGCCAAGGAAGGCCCCTCGGCCCACCAGCAGGCCGTCGACGCGGTGGAAAAGGCCGTGCTGGCCTGGGCCAAGGCCTGGGAGCAGCAGAACATCAACGCCTACTACGCGGCCTACAGCCCCCGCTTCGATCCCCAGGGCGGCACCCTGGCGGCCTGGAAGCAGGAGCGCAAGGACCGCATCGTGGGCCGCGACGCCATCACCGTGGCGGTGCGCAACCTGAAGGTCACGCTGGACGGCGACAAGGCGGCCGCCAGCTTCCAGCAGTACTACGCCTCTGGCAGCTACAAGGCCACCACCCGCAAGACGCTGCGCATGCAGCGCGAGGGCAACCAGTGGCGCATCGTCCGAGAAGAAACAGGCCGCTAATGCTCCGCGATCCGATCCGTAGCCCCTCCTCCACCCTCCGCCCACGCTGGCTGGCCACCTGCTTGGCCGGCACCGCGCTGGCTGCCAGCCTGGGCTGGTCTTCCACCGTCTGGGCCTCCTCGCAGGCCCAGGAGCTGGCGCGTGCCGAGCAGCGCCTGGTCGCCATCCTGACGCAGATCGAGCGCCGCGAAATCAACGCCGCCCTGCGCGCCGTGGCCGAGCTGACCGAGGAGGTGCCCAACTTCCGCGCCGCCCAGTTGCTCTACGCCGACCTGCTGCGCATGCGCACCGGCAGCGGCCCCATGGGCGCCCAGTTGGCCCAGACACAGACCACGCCCAGCACCAGCAACCGCAGCGTGGCCGACCAGAGCATTGCCCCGCCCGAGTTCTTCCAGGGCCTGCAAAGCGAGCTGCAGCGCCGCCGCCAGGCCGCGGTCGACCTGCCGCCACCGGGCATGATCCCCAGCAACTTCCTGCACCTGAGCCCCTCGGTGCGGCATGCGATCGCCGTGGATGCCAGCCGCTCGCGGCTGTACGTGTTCGCCAACGGCCCGCAGGGCATGGAGCTGATCTCCAACTTCTACGTCACCGTGGGCCGCAACGGCGTGCACAAGCGCGCCGAAGGCGACCAGCGCACACCGCTGGGCGTGTACTTCGTCGGCCGCCAGATCCCTGGCGAGAAGCTGCCCGAGCTGTATGGCAAGGGCGCGCTGACGGTCAACTACCCCAACGACTGGGACCGCCTGCAGGGCCGCACCGGCAGCGGCATCTGGCTGCATGGCGTGCCCTCCGACCAGTTCGCGCGCGTGCCCCAGGCCAGCGATGGCTGCGTGGTGCTGTCCAACCCGGACATCAGCTTCCTGATGGAGTCCATCGACCGCCGCACGCCGGTGCTGATCGCGGAAAAGCTGGACTGGGTCACCCCGCAGTGGACCACCCAGCAGCACAAGCAGGACAGCTTCATGCAAGGCCTGGAGCAGTGGCAAACGGCCTGGCGCCAGGGCGATACGCAGCGCCTGTCAGCGCTGTACAGCGCCGAGCTGGCCGGGGCCGAGCCGCTGAGCAAGCGCCGCAGCCGCCTATCCTCGTACGGCCCGCTGGCCAACCTGGCGATCGATGACATGTCGGTCTACAACTGGCGCGAGGCCGCTGGCGAGATCCGCATCGTCAACCTGCATGTGGCCACCAAGGGCGGCAACAGCCCCACCGTGCGCCAGTACTGGCGCAAGCAGGACGGGCGCTGGCAGATCTTTTCGGAAGACGTGCTGAGCTGAGAACCACGCGCCGCGCGACACCACACGCCAAAAAGCCCGCTCGCATCGCGCCAGCGGGCTTTTTGGTGTCTGACCCAGGGCCAGGGGCTGCTCAGGTCCTCATGCGCTGCACCAGGCGCTGGCTCTGGGCGTCCAGGCCCACCAGTTCCACCGTGCAGCCATGCTGCTGCAGGCGCTGCACCACCTTGTCCAGGGCGCCGACGGCGGTGATGTCCCAGAACTGCGCGCCGCTGACGTCGATGCGCACCGGCAGCCCGGCCACGGCGCGCACGTCGAAGCTTTCCACCAGCGCATCGGCCGAGGCAAAAAACACCTGGCCGCTGACCCACCAGGTGCGCGCACCGGTGGCCGGATCATCCGCATGGCGCACCTGCAGCATGTGCGCCACCTTGAAGGTGAAGAACACCCCCGACAGCAGCACCCCGGTGATCACACCCGCCGCCAGGTTGTGCGTGGCGATGGTGATGACCACCGTGGCCAGCATCACGCCGCTGGACAGGCGCGGGTGGCGCACCAGGTTGCCCAGCGACTTCCAGTCGAAGGTGGAGGCTGAGACCATGACCATGATGGCCACCAGGGCCACCACCGGCACCTGCGACACCCAGTCCTTGAGCGCCACCATCAGCACCAGCAGGAACACCCCGGCAAACAGCGTGGACAGGCGCCCGCGCCCGCCGTATTTCACATTGCCCACGGCCTGGCCGATCATGCCGCAGCCGGCAATGCCGCCAAAGACGCTGGAAGCCATGTTGGCCAGGCCCAGGCCCGTGCATTCGCGGTTCTTGTCGCTGGGGGTGTTGGTCATCTCGTCGACCACGGCGGCGGTCAGCACCGACTCCAGCAGGCCGACCATGGCGATGGCCAGCGCCGGCAGCAAGATGATGCGCAGCGTCTCCAGGCTGGCAGGCACCGCGGGCAGGCCGAACTGCGGCAGCGCCTCGGGCAGCCGGCCCAGGTCGGCCACCGTGGCCACGGGCAGGCCCAGCAGCGCCGCCAGCACGGTCAGCACCACCACGCAGATCAGCGGCGAGGGGATCAGGCCGAACAGCGTCAGCCCCAGGCGCTGGCCCAGCCACGGCAAGCCGTAGATCAGCAGCAGGCCCAGCGCCAGCAGGGCCCAGGTGGGCGCATTCGCCCCGTCCAGGTGCGGCAGCTGGGCGGCAAAGATCAGGATGGCCAGCGCATTCACAAAGCCGGTGCGCACCGAGCTGGAGACAAAGCGCATCAGCACGCCCAGCTTGCACAGGCCGAAGACGATCTGCAGGGCACCGGCCAGCAGGCCGGCGGCAAACAGGTAGGGCAGGCCGTGCGCCGCCACCAGCGGTGCCGCCACCAGGGCCACCGAGCCTGCCGCCGCCGACACCATGGCCGGGCGCCCGCCGAAGATGGCGATGACGATGCTGATGACAAACGAGGCGAACAGCCCCACGGACGGATCGACCCCGGCGACGAAGGAGAAGGCGATCACCTCCGGAATCAGGGCGAAGGTGGCGACGGCGCCGGCCAGCAGTTCACGCGGAATGCTGGGCGCCCATTCCGCACGCAGGCGGGCAAGCAGGGGCAAGGACATGGACAGGTGCAACGAGCGGGGGCGGTGGGCGGGGTGAGACCTGGCAGTCACCCACAAAAAAGGAGCTGCCAGCGCTGGATATGTCTGAGTTTCAGAGATAAAACCATCTGAAACCCTTTGCATACCAGCGCCAGCAGCTCCTTTTCAAGAAGCGTGCCGGGACGGATTCCGCCCCGGCGTTCAGGCATTCAGGCGATCAGGCGCCGCAGCACTTCTTGAACTTCTTGCCGCTGCCGCAGCTGCAGGCATCGTTGCGGCCGGGCTGGTCGCCCTTGACCACGGCCTCCACGCGGGGGCCGATGCTGCGCCACAGCTGGCGCAGGTCGTACACGGCCCAGATGGCTTCGCCGAACGCGTCCAGGCGCTCCTGGCTGGTGGAGGCGGGGCCTTCCTCGGCGTACAGGTTCAGCGCAGGCTCGCCGTCGTCGTCCTCGGTCAGGTCGACCACGAACTCCATCGCCGCATCCAGCATCTGCGCGGCTTCCTTGTCGCGCGGGGCGGCCCATTCCTCGGCCCAGTTTTCCACCACGAACATGAAACCCAGGGCCCAGACCTGGGCGAAGGACGGGATCTCCTCATCGGCCAGCTCGGCACGCTCGGCCTCGGGCAGCATCAGCACAGCGCCGCGGGTGTCCATGACTTCGGGCTGGAAGGCGGCCTCGTCCTGCAGGGACTTGATTTCGGTGTCCAGCTGGGTGCGCAGCTCGGCCATGCGCAGCGCGGCCAGTTCCAGGAAACGGGCCTGCTGGGCCGCATCCAGGAAGGCTTCCAGCTTGGGCAGGGGCTGGCCTTCGGCCACGCTCAGCGCCTCGCCGTCACCCAGCAGCATGGGCAGCCATTCGGTCGCGGGGATCTCGCGGCGGGTGCAGACGATGGCCGCCAGGAAGCCGTCGCAGAACTCCCACTGGGGGATTTCCTCGGCGCGCTCGCGCATGGCTTCCAGCATCGCGTCCAGCTCCTCCAGCATCTCGGTGCTCAGGGCGGATTGGGGTTCCAGGGTGTCAGGGGTATCGGTCATGGGACGGTGTCGGTGTGCGGGGGGAGGGGCCGGGGCGATGGCAGGGCCGTCGCGGGGGCCGGAAGGTGGCGGCATGCGCAGGCATGCAGCGCCGTTGCCGCGCAGTGTAGCCCGCAGGCCAAGTCCGCGTCGCGCACCCTGGCGTTGTCGACCCGCGCGCAGCCCCCGGCGAACAAGGCACAATCGTCGCACCGACCACCGGCCTGCCTGCAGGCCCCTGTTTTTCTGGACCGACTGCCTGTGCCTGCTTCCGCGACCGCCCCCGACTACGACGCCTTCCTCCACGCCCATGTGCACAGCCAGCCGCACAGCGTCATGCGCTACGACGTGGACGGGGAGAGCCTGTGGGTCAAGCGGGCCGGCGCCACCGTGCCGGGCTGGCGCCTGCGGGTGCTGGGCGCGGCCGCCAAGGCCTTGCGCATGCCCGTGCTCACCCCCGTGCCCAACCCCGGCGGGCGCGCGGCCATGGCCATCGAGGTGGCGCGCCTGCAGGACCTGCAGCGCCGCGGCCTGCGCGTGCCCACCGTGCTGGCGCACTGCGCCGACGGCTTTGTCATGCGCCACCTGGGCGCCCCCGGCCAGGCAACGCCCAACCTGGGCAATGCGATGGAAGAAGCCATGCCTCGCGGCGCCCACGCCGTGCTGGCACTGTGGAAGCAGGGCCTGCAGGCGATTGCCAAGGTGCACAAGGCCGGCACCTGCCTGAGCCAGGCCTTTGCGCGCAACCTGGTGCGCTGCCCCGATGGCGTGATCGGCTACATCGACTTCGAGGACGACCCCGCCGCCCACCTGCCCCTGGCCGTGTGCCAGGTCCGCGACGCCCTGTGCTATGCACACTCCACGGCCTGGATCCTGGCGCAGGCCGGTGCGCTGGAGCCGGCGCGCGCGCAGTGGAAAGCCTGGGTCAGCACCCTGTCGCCCGACGCGCGCGAGTTGCTGCACGCCTCCATCGCGCGCATGGCCTGGGCCGGCCGCCTGCCCGACAGCCGCCGGCTGGGCCGCGACGCACAGCGCCTGCGCAGCGCGTTCGAGCTGGTGCGCGCCGACCGCTGAGCCCCCGCCGGTCACCGGCCACAGACCGGCCCATGCCGCACGGCACCAGGCGGCGCCAGCATGGCGGAGGCGGCCACGCCACACCGGCGAGCAACTGAACGACCGCTGGTCGGAAAAATAACATAGCACTCAACACAATAGCAATAAGCTATTTTGTGCTTTTTGACCGTTGATCGCCCCCCGTGCGCGATAGCGGCCGTCACCGGGAATCCCTAGGATCGAGCGCTTTGCCGCCCTGCTGGGACCCATGACGCAAGACCACTTCGATCCCCCGCTGCTGATCCGCGAGCTGCAATCGCGCACCGTGAGCCTGGAACTCACCCCGTTCTTCTACAACGCCGGGGGCGAGCCCTGCTACCTGGACCGGCTGCCCCCCGAGGCCACGCTGATCCAGCCCGCGCCCTGCAACCCCCAGGCCCGGGCCGGCCGCCCCTACACCGTGCGCGGTCTGCGCAACACCAAGCTGTCGCCCGGCTTTGGCGTGGAGTACGAGCTGGACCTGGCCGCCGAGGAGGTGGTGTTCGAGCCGCTGTGGGCCACTGCGGAGCATGCCGCCGCCTTCGGCATCACCGTCATCCAGCCCGGCCAGGGGCTGCGCATCGACAGCCGCTTCCCCGAGCTGCAGCACATGCACTTCGAGTACGGCGTGTTTGCCGGCCACTGGTCGCCCTACCAGGGCACGCAAAACCGCCTGTGCACCACCATCTGCACCGACCTGGAACACCACGACTTCCCCCACCTCTTCATCTCCTGCGACCCGGTCAAGCCCCTGGTGCTGAGCGTGGCGCGCTACTGGCCCGCCGAAGGCCGCATCTGCATGGCCGACATGTGGATCCCGCAGGGCTGGAGCGTGTTCCTGCCAGCGCAGCCCGACAACGCCACGGCCCCCTGCGTGGACCTGCACAACAACCGGAACTCGGCACGCGCCTGCTGGGGCGACCTGTTCCAGGACCGCGTGCACACCCAGACCCTGCTGCGCGCGAAGGACGACTCCTTCCGCTGGTACTGGAACCCGCTGCCCACGGTGCACAGCCGCCCGCCCGCGCCGGCGCCGCAGCACAGCGCCTGAGCCCGGAGGTCGCGCCCCATGCCCCAGCTGCCCCCACCCCAGCCCCTCGACCAGGACGATATCTACCGCACGCTGCTGGAGTCCACCCAGGCCATCCCCTGGAAGATCGACTGGGCCAGCCAGCGCTACGTCTACGTCGGCCCCCAGATCGAGGCCTTGCTGGGCTGGCGCACCGAGGACTGGGACACGGTGCAGGACTGGATCGACCGCATCCACCCCGATGAACGCGACCAGGTGGTCCGCCGCTGTGTGGAACTGTCGCAGGCCGGCGTCGACCACGAGGCCGACTACCGCGCGCTGACGGCCGACCAGCGCTACGTCTGGGTGCGCGAGACGGTGCACGTGCTGCGCAATGCACAGGGCGGCACCGAGGCCCTGGTCGGCTTCATCTTCGACATCCACGAACGCAAGCAAACCGAGCAAAGGCTGCTGGCGCTGCAGCGCGAACTGCAGGCCCTGTCCTACCAGGACAGCCTGACCCGCGTGGCCAACCGCCGCCGTTTCGACGAGGCGCTGGAGCAGGCCTGGGCCCAGGCCCAGGCCGCGCAGACGCCGCTGTCGCTGCTGGTTCTGGACATCGACTTCTTCAAACAGCTCAACGACTGCTACGGCCACCAGACCGGCGACCAGGCCCTGGTCCAGGTGGCGCAGGCGCTGGCCCAGGTCTGCGACAAGTGCAACGACCTAGTAGCGCGCTATGGCGGCGAGGAGTTCGTGGTGCTGCTGCCCAAGGTGGGCCTGGACATCGCCCGGCAGGTGGCCGAGCGCTTTCGCCGCCTGCTGCAGGAGCAGGCCATTCCCCATGCCCGCTCGCCCTTCGGCCAGCAGGTCACGGTCAGCATCGGCGCGGGCAGCCTGGTGCCGCAGCCCGGCCAGGATTGCGCCGGCTTCGTGCACGCAGTGGACCAACTGCTGTATGCAGCCAAGAACGCCGGACGCAACCGCGTGGTCGCGCAGGCGGTGCTGCTGTAGGCCGTT
Source organism: Comamonas aquatica NBRC 14918 (assembly GCF_000739875.1). Lineage (GTDB taxonomy): Bacteria > Pseudomonadota > Gammaproteobacteria > Burkholderiales > Burkholderiaceae_C > Comamonas > Comamonas aquatica. The sequence goes on along the minus strand of NZ_BBJR01000052.1, from coordinate 48,634 downwards.
AATTCATCGCAAAAGATAGCACTCCGCGCTCACTAGACATGGGCTAGCGGCCGATTAGGTACAGCATCACCCAGCGCCTGGGGGGCATGAAAAAAGCCCCGCTGAGCGGGGCTTCGGGGTCGGGCAGCGCGCTCCGCCTCAGGCCTTGGCGGGCACGGCATCCAGCGCCGGCAGGGGCTTGCCATCCAGCGCAGCGTGCAGGCGTTCCATGTCCACGCCCTTTTCCCAGCGCGACACGACCACGGTGGCCACGGCGTTGCCGATGAAGTTGGTCAGCGAACGGCACTCGGACATGAAGCGGTCCACGCCCAGGATCAGAGCCATGCCGGCCACGGGCACTTCGGGCACCACGGCCAGGGTGGCGGCCAGGGTGATGAAGCCCGCGCCGGTCACGCCGGCCGCGCCCTTGGACGACAGCATGGCGACCAGCAGCAGCGCGATCTGGTGGCCCAGCGTCAGCTCGGTGTTGGTGGCCTGGGCGATGAACAGCGCCGCCAGCGTCATGTAGATGTTGGTGCCGTCCAGGTTGAACGAGTAGCCGGTGGGCACCACCAGGCCAACCACGGACTTCTTGCAGCCGGCCTTTTCCATCTTTTCCATCAGCGAAGGCAGGGCCGATTCGGACGACGAAGTGCCCAGCACCAGCAGCAGCTCTTCCTTCAGGTAGCGGATCAGCTTGATCACCGAGAAGCCGCAGGCACGCGCCACGGCGCCCAGGACCACCAGCACGAAGATGGCCGAGGTGATGTAGAAGGTCAGCACCAGCTCGGCCAGGTTCAGCAGCGAACCCAGGCCGAACTTGCCGATGGTGAAGGCCATGGCACCGAAGGCACCGATGGGGGCGGCCTTCATCACGATGTTCACCAGCTTGAACACGGGCTTGGTCAGGGCTTCGAAGAAGTTCAGCACGGGCTTGCCGGCATCGCCCACCATGGCCAGCGACACGCCGAACAGCACGGCCACCAGCAGCACCTGCAGGATGTTGTCACCCACGAACGGGCTGATCAGGGTCTTGGGGATGATGTCCATCACGAAGCCGACCAGCGTCATGTCGTGCGACTTGGCCACGAAGCCCTGCACGGCCTTCTGGTCCAGGTCGGCGGGGTTGATGTTCATGCCCGCACCGGGCTGGAACACGTTGGCCACCACCAGGCCCACCACCAGCGCCAGCGTGGAGAAGGTCAGGAAGTACGCCATGGCCTTGCCGAACACGCGGCCCACGGTGGACAGCTGGGTCATGCCGGCGATGCCGGTGACGATGGTCAGGAAGATCACCGGCGCGATGATCATCTTGATCAGCTTGATGAAGGCATCGCCCAGCGGCTTCATGGCCTCGCCATAGGCGGGCTCGAAATAGCCCAGCAGCACGCCGATGATGATGGCGGCAACCACTTGGAAATACAGCTGGCGGTAGAACGGCAGCTTCAGGGTGTTCATTGCTTCAGCGGGGACGGCATGCATGCGAGGTGTTCCGGAAGTCCAAAAAAACGCACCCGGGGGTGCAACTGCCGGGGTTGTACTGCTGCGCCGCGCCCACGCCGATAACCTATTGGTATTAGAGGCCCCCTTTTTGCTGCAAGAAAGCCGCTTTTCTACGTAGAAATACGAACGATTTCACCCCCTACCCAGCACCCGCCACGCACGCCCAGACGCCCGAACGGGCACACTGGAGGCCATGTTGTTCCCCCTTCGCCGCCGCACCGTCTGGACCGTCGCCACCTTGCTGCTGGGCATGCTGCTGAGCATGCTGACCGCGGGCTGGCTGACCTGGGAGCGCACCCTGCTGGCCGAGAGTGAGAACTACCTGCGCCAGCTCGCGGTGCGCGCCCAGGGGCTGACCCAGCGCGTGGACCGCTACCGCACCCTGCCCGAGGTGCTGTCCCTGGACAACGAGCTGCGCGCCGCGCTGCAGCACCCGCTGTCGGCCGGGGATGTGAACTACCTGAACCGCAAGCTAGAGCGGGCCAACGGCGCCAGCCAGGCCTCGACCCTGACCCTGATCGACCGCCATGGCATTGCCGTGGCCGCCAGCAACTGGCGCTCGCCGCGCAACAACGTGGGCGAGGACTACAACTTCCGCCCCTACGTGCAGCAGGCCCTGACCACGGGCAGCGGGCACTTCTACGGCATCGGCACCACCACCGGCGAGCCCGGTTACTTTCTGTCGCAGGCCATCTACGACGAGGGGGGCCAGGTGATCGGCCTGGTGGCCATCAAGATCGCCCTGCATGAGCTGGAGCGCCAGTGGCTGCGCACCACCGACGTGGTGGTGGTGGCCGATGAGCACGGCGTGATCTTCCTGACCAGCCGCGAATCCTGGCGCTACCGGCTGCTGCAGCCGCTCTCGCCCGAGGACCTGGCCATGCTGGCCGCCACGCGCCAGTACGAGGGCCAGACCCTGACGCCACTGCACTTCGACGTGCGCAAGCAGCTGGACAACGGCGGCCGGCTGGTGCGCCTGCGCGACAGCGACCTGCCGGGCCGCATGCTGCTGCAGACGCTGGAGCTGCCGCACAGCGGCTGGAAGATGCACCTGCTGCACGACATCCGCACCAGCCTGCAGACCAGCATCTGGGCGGCCGCCGCGGCCGGCGGCCTGTGGCTGGCCAGCGGGCTACTGGTGCTGTTCGTGCGCCAGCGCCAGCGCCTGGCCCGCGTGCGCCAGCGCAGCCGCCAGGAGCTGGAGACCGTGCTGCGCCAGCACGCGCAGGAGCTGCGCACCGCCCAGGACGGCATCGTCCAGGCCGCCAAGCAGGCCGACACCGGCCTGTCGCGCAGCTTGGAGCACCTGCCCCAGGGCGTGGTCATCATCGACGCCGAACTGAACCTGGTGGCGTGGAATTCGCGCTACCTGCAGCTGTTCCGCTACCCGTCCGAGCTGCTGCAGGTGGGCCGACCGATCGAGGACCTGCTGCGCTACAACGCCCGCCGCGGCCTGCTGGGCCCGGCGCCGATGGAAGAGGCCATCCAGCGCCGCCTGCAGCACCTGCGCAGCGGCAAGCCCCACCTGCATGAAAGCGCCAAGGACGACGGCACGGTGCTGGAGATCCGCGGCAACCCGCTGCCGGACGGCGGCTTCGTCACCAGCTACGCCGACATCACCAGCTACAAGAACGCCGCGCGCGAGCTGCGGTCGCTGGCCGATGCGCTGGAGCAGCGCATCGTGGAGCGCACCCGCGACCTGGCCGCCGCCAAGCGCGAGGCCGAAGAGGCCAACCGCTACAAGACCCGCTTCGTCAACGCCGCCGTGCACGACCTGCTGCAGCCGCTGAACGCCGCGCGCATGTTCACCAGCCTGCTGCCGGCCCATGTGCGCGACGAGGCCGGGCGCCACGTGGTCGACAGCATCGAGGCGGCCCTGGCCTCGCAGGACGCCATCCTGACCAGCCTGCTGGACATCGCCCGCATGGAATCGGGCCAGCTGGAGGTGCACGTGCGCGACTTCACGCTGGATGCCCTGCTGCACGTGGTGCACAACAACTTCGCCATGCTGGCGCAAAGCGAAGGCCTGCAACTGCGCACGCGGGCCGGCCACTACGTGGTGCGCAGCGACGAAGCCCTGCTGCGCCGCATCGTGCAGAACTTCGTCTCCAACGCCATCCGCTACTCGCGCCGCGGCCGCATCCTGGTGGGCTGCCGCCGCGAGGGCCAGTTCCTGCGCATCGAGGTGCACGACCAGGGCCCGGGCATACCACTGAGCCTGCAAAAAGAAATCTTCGAGGAGTTCCGCCGGCTGGACGAAGGCCACGCCGACGACCGCGGCACCGGCCTGGGACTGGCCATCGTGGAGCGCCTGGGCCGGCTGCTGGGCCACGAGATCGGCCTGCGCTCCGAGGTCGGCCAGGGCAGCGTGTTCTGGGTCAAGGTGCCGCTGGGCGACCGCGCCGCACTGCAGCCCACGGCCCGCCCCCAGGTCACCGTCCACACCGACGATGCGCCGCTGCAGGGCGGCGTCGCCTGGTACGTGGACGACGACCCAGGCACCTGCAGCGCCACCGGCGCCCTGCTGGAGCGCTGGGGCTGCCATGTGCCGTTCGCCGGCGGCCCGCACGAAGCGCTGGCCCTGGCCAGCCCCGACAGCGTGCCCCAGTTGCTGCTGCTGGACGTGCACCTGGGCGGCGACCTGTACGGCCCCGAGGTCTATGCCCAGCTGTGCGAACGCTGGGGCCAGACCCCACCGGTGATCCTGGTCACGGCCGAGCGCGATGCCTCGCTGCGCCGCCAAGCAGCGGAAAAGGGCTGGGGCTTTCTGGCCAAGCCGGTGCGCCCCCCGGCCCTGCGCGCCCTGATGAGCCAGATGCTGCTGCGCATCCGCGAAGGCTGAGGCCCGGCGCCACGGCGCCGCAGTTGATGCACAGGCTTTCAGGCCTCCAGTGCTGATGCAGCCTGCGCCGGCAGCTCTGTTTTTTGCATGCAAACGCAACAGGGTCCGTGCGACGGACAGGCGCGCGGACCGCAGGACTGTCCCTACAATCCGCGGCATACCGGCCCCCGGCCTTTTCCCCACCTTGCGGATGCAGCTGCTCGACACCCTGAAAGCCTGGGCCCGACGCCTCAAGCGCGATGCCATGAACCTGTGGTTCGCCGCCCGGCACCCGGACACGCCCTGGCATGCCAAGGCCCTGGGCGTGCTGGTCGTGGCCTATGCCCTGAGCCCGATCGACCTGATCCCGGACTTCATCCCGGTGCTGGGCTTTGTCGACGACGTCCTGCTGCTGCCGGGGCTGATCTGGCTGGCCCTGCGGCTGCTGCCGCCGCCCGTGCTGGTGGCCTGCCGCGCCCAGGCCGAGGCCTGGATGCACACCACGGGCCGCAAGCCCCGCAGCACCGCCGGTGCCGTGGCCATCGTGCTGCTGTGGCTGGCCGCCGCCGTGGCGGCCTGGCTGTGGTGGCACGCGCGCGCCAGCGGCGCCTAGCCCCTCACTTCACGTACGAGCGCAGCACCTTCACCACCAGGTCCAGGTCCTGGGCGCGCTGGGCCTCGGGCACGTCCGGCGCGCCCAGGTGTTCGCGCACATGGCCCTCCAGCACCTCCAGCATCAGGCCGTTGACGGCCCCACGGACCGCCGCCAGCTGCTGCAGGATGACCGCGCACTCCTCGGCGTTCTCCAGCGCGCGCTCTAGCGCCTCGGTCTGGCCTTTGATGCGCCGGATACGGGCCAGCAAGGGTTTTCGGTTCTGCAGGGTGTGTGACATGGCCCCTATTCTAGGGGTGACAATATACTGGGGTACAGTATAAAAATGCACACCGAATCCCTGCCCCATAACCCCTTGTCACCCAGCACCCGGGCCCACAGCCACCGCTTCGACACGGGCAACCCTTTGGCGGAAAAGAACACCACGCTGGCGGTCTGGTTGACCCTGAGCATGATGGTGCTGGAGATCGCAGGCGGTTACTACTTCCACTCCATGGCACTGCTGGCCGACGGCTGGCACATGAGTTCGCACGCCCTGGCGCTGGGCCTGTCAGTGGGGGCCTATGTGGCGGCGCGGCGCCTGGCGGGCGACCGCCGTTTCGCCTTCGGCACCTGGAAGCTGGAAGTGCTGGCGGGCTACACCAGCGCCATCCTGCTGCTGTTCGTCGCCGGCTGGATGGCGGTGCAGTCCCTGGACCGGCTGCGCGCGCCCCTGGCCATCGATTACGCCCAGGCCATCGCCCTGGCCGGCCTGGGCCTGGCGGTGAATCTGGCCTGCGCCTGGCTGCTGCGCGGCGGCCACCGCCACCATCATCATCATGGTCACGATCACGGTCATGACCACGGGCACCACCCCGTCGGCCACGCCGATGACCACGCGCCCGAAGACCTGAACCTGCGCGCGGCCTACCTGCACGTGGTCGCAGACGCGGCCACCTCGGTGCTGGCCATCCTGGCCCTGCTGGGCGGCATGCTCTGGGGCGCGGCCTGGCTGGACCCGGCCATGGGCCTGGTCGGTGCGGTGCTGGTGGCCGTCTGGGCCCTGGGCCTGCTGCGCGACAGCAGCCGGGTGCTGCTGGACGCCGAGATGGACGCGCCCGTGGTGCAGGAAATCCGCGACGTCCTGGCGGCCGCGCCGCAGCCGGTGGTGCTGACCGACCTGCATGTCTGGCGCGTGGGCAAGGGCCTGTACGCCTGCATCGTGGCCCTGGAGGCGCGCGACGGCGTGACGCCCGATGCCATCCGCCAGCAGCTCGCCATCCACGAGGAGCTGGTGCACATCACGGTGGAGATCAACCCGGCGCCGCCGGCACCGAGGCCGGTGGAAGCGGAGCGGCCTGCGCAGCCACGGCCCCGCCCCGCAGCGCCCTAAAAAGTAGAGCTGCCCGCGCTGATACCACCTGGGTCCACGGCCTATTTCCTACCGATCTGCGCTGACCCGGCCCGCCGGCTAGAAGCGGATGTGCACCGAGGGTGCGCTGCGTTGGGCCTCGCCGTGGAACACGGCCTCGATGTTGTTGCCATCGGGGTCCAGCACAAAGGCCGCGTAGTAGCCCGGGTGGTAGGCGCGCTCCCCGGGGGCGCCGTGGTCGCGGCCACCGTGGGCCAGCGCGGCCTGGTAGAAGGCATCGACCATGGCCCGGTCCCGGGCCTGGAAGGCCAGGTGGTGGCGCCCGGTCAGCTGGCCCAGCGCGGCCTCGCTGTCGGCACTGGTCACAAACAGCTCGTCCGCCCAGAAGTAGCCCTCCCCCGTGCCGCCCAGGGGCACCTCCAGCGCCGCCAGCACGGCGGTGTAGAAGGCCTGGGTGCGCGGCAGATCGCGCACCACCAGCTGCACATGGTCGATCAGGCGACCCCGGTGGATCTCGTTGATTTGCATACCGTACTCCGGTGAAACAGGGATGGCCCACTGTAGCGCCAGGGCCGCCACGCCTCAAGCCAGCCTGCCCGGCCCATCAGCGCCCCCCGTGCGCCTGCCACCGGGTGCCGCGGGCTGCGCGTGTCAGCCATTCGCCCCCCTGGCGCGTTGAGGGGGGAGAACAACACCTAACAGACCCTCTGGATCGTGACTTCCCGCAATACCGCCCTGGACCACGTCAAGGCCGTGGCCTGCCTGGTCATCGTCTGCCACCACCTGGCTTTCTACGGCCCCATGTCCGACGTGCTGCGCCCGCTGTGGCCCGGCCTGCTGGGCTGGCTGGACGAGTATGGGCGCATGGCCGTGCAGCTGTTCCTGGTGCTGGGGGGCTATTGGGCCGCCGCCGCGCTGGCGCCCCAGGGCCAGGCCCGGCATGCCGACATCGGCCCAGTGCTGGGCAAGCGCTTCGTGCGCCTGTGCCTGCCCTACAGCGCCGCTCTGGCCTGCGCCATCGTGGTCAACGAGGTGGTGCGCAGCTGGGGCTTTGACCACGATTCGGTCTCCGCCACGCCGACCTGGGATGCGGTGCTGGCCCACCTGCTGCTGGTGCAAAGCCTGGGCGATTGGGAAGCCCTGTCGGCCGGCGTCTGGTACGTGGCCATTGACTTCCAGCTCTACGCCCTGTGCCTGGTCTGGCTGTGGTGCAGCCGCCGCCTGCCACGCTGGCCCGCGCTGGGCCAGACCGGCTTGGTGCTGGCCACGGCCGCCTCGCTGTGGGTCTGGAACCTGGACAGCAGCCTGGATGTGTGGGCGCTGTACTTCCTCGGCGCTTACGGCCTGGGCATGATGGCCTGGTGGGCCACGCACACGCCCCACCCCTGGCAGCGCTGGGGCTGGGTGGCACTGATGCTGCTGCTGACCGGCAGCGCCCTGCTGCTGGAGTGGCGCACCCGCATCGCCATCGCCGGCGTCACGGCACTGGCCCTGGTGCTGCAGGGCCTGTGGTTGCCCGCCGGCCGCTGGCCGCAATGGCCGGTGCTGACCTGGATGGGCCAGCGCTCCTACGCCATCTTCCTGATCCACTTCCCCACCAGCCTGCTGGTGAACGCCCTGGTCACCCTGCACTGGCCCCAGAGCGTGACCGCCAATGCCCTGGGCATGCTGGCGGCCGTGCTGCTGTCGGTGGTGGCCGGCGCCCAGCTGTTCCGCTGGACCGAACAGGCCACGCCCACCTGGCAGCTGTGGCGCAACTGGCAGCTCGGCGTGCTGGCCACCGGCTGGGTGGCCGCCACGCTCTGAGCGGCGCTACACCCGCGCCTCAATCCAGCGCGGCGGGCGGTGCATCCTCCGGCCGTGGCACATGCACGGCCATCAGGGCCACCACCCAGTCGATGAAGGCCCGCAAGGCCGCACTCACGTGGCGCTGCGGCGGATAGGCGATCGACAGCGGCATGGCGGGCAGTTGCCAGTCGGCAAACAGCGGCTGCAAGGCCCCGCAGGCCACATGCGGCTGGGCCATGTAGTCGGGCACGCACACCACCCCCAAGCCGGCCAGCCCGGCCGCCAGATAGGCGTTGCCGTCGTCCACCGCGCAGACGTAGCGCGCGGGCAGGGCCACCGACTCCGTGCCCCGCCGCAGCGTGGCCACCCGGGGCTTGCCGGTGCGCGACTGCAGTAGGCCGACCATGTGGTGCCCGTCGCCGGCCAGCTGCTGCGGGTGCGCCGGGGTGCCGTGGCGCTGCAGGTAGGCCGGGGCGGCATACACCCCCAGGCGCAGGCTGCCGACCTGGCGCGCCACCAGGCCGGGGCTGTCGATGCTGCCGCCGCGCAGCACGCAATCCACCCGCTCACGCAGCAGGTCCACATTGCGGTCGCTGACGCCCAGCTCCAGCTGGATCTCCGGATAGCGCGCAAAGAAGTCCGGCAGCGCCGGGATCAGCACCCGCTGCGCCAGCGGACTGGGCACGTCCACACGCAGGCGGCCACGGGTCTGGTGGGCCGCGCTGGAGAGCTGGGACTCGGCCTCCTCCAGCTCGGCCAGCACCCGGCACACCCGGTCGTAGTAGAGGGCGCCCTGCTCCGTCAGGCGCAGCCTGCGCGTGGTGCGGTGCAAGAGCTTGACGCGCAGCCGCGCTTCAAGCTGCTGCACCAGCTGGGTCACGGTGGCGCGGCCCATGTGCAGCGTCTGCGCGGCCTGGGTGAAACTGCCGGCCTCCACCACACGGGCGAAGGCCTGCATGGCATCAAAACGGTCCATGGGCATTCCAGGGGCAAAGAGATTGTTGGGATTTCACGAACAGTGTTGGCACGGGTTGGCCCTCGATCCGCGGGCTCCAGATTCTTACAGTGGCTGCATTGTCCCTGCGGGACGCTATCACCTTGGATCCCCCATGCACTCCCCCCTGCGCGATGCTGTTTTTCCACCCGGGCGCCACGCCCTGTACGAGCGCCACCGCTACTCCCCGGCGGTGCGCAGCGGTGGCTGGCTGTTTGTCTCCGGCCAGGTCGGCAGCCGCGAAGACGGCTCGCCCGAACCCGACCTGGACACCCAGGTGCACCGCGCCTTCCAGAACCTGCAGGCGGTGCTGCAGGCCGCTGGCTGCAGCTTTGACGATGTGGTCGATGTCACGGTCTTCCTCGTCGATCCGCCGCAGCAGCTCGAACGCATCTGGCGCATCCTGCCCAGCTACTGGGGCGAGGCGCCCTACCCCGCGCTGACCGGCGTCGGCGTCACCTGGCTGTCCGGTTTCATCTTGGAAATCAAGGTCATCGCCAAGCTGCCATCGGAGACTCAAAAACCAGAGCTGTAGGCGCTTGACTGCATTGGGCAAAAACCCCAAAATACCAATCATCAACTGCCCCACCTAGGGCATGCGCCACTCAGGCCTCGCGGTCATTTTCCAGGCTTTTGACCAGCACCGCGGCCTGGGTGCGGGAGTAGCAGGCCAGCTTCTTCAGGATGGCCGTGACATGCACCTTGACGGTGTTCTCGGCCAGCCCCAGCTCGTGCGCGATCTGCTTGTTCAGCAGGCCATCGGCAATGCACAGCAGCACGCGGAACTGCTGCGGCGTGAGCTGGGCCAGGCGCGCCGCCAGCTCGGCGTCGGCCTCGGAGCGCTCCGCCGCCATCGGCGGAAACCAGCTGCCACCGTCCAGCACCGCCGCCACGGCGGCCGCGATGTCTTCGGCCGGGGCCGATTTGGGGATGAAGCCCGCCGCCCCGAACTGCTGGGCCCGACGGATGATGCGCGGGTGGTCGTTGGAGGAGATGATGACCACCGGGATCTCGGGGTACTCGCCGCGCACATGCAACAGCGTGGAAAAGCCCCGCGCACCCGGCATGGTCAGGTCCAGCAGCACCAGCTCCACCTCGGGGTGGGCCTGCAGCGTGCTGCTCACGGTCATGGCGCTGGCGGCTTCCAGCGTCTGGTACTGCGCAAAGCGTTCGCGCAGCACGTGCAGCACCGCGGCACGGAACAGGGGATGGTCGTCGGCGACCAGCAAGGTGGGGTGGGGCATGGCGCGAGTCTGCCATGCGGGTCATATCCACACCCCCTGTCGGCGCAAACCCCCAACAAAAATGCCCCGCAGCCTGCGGCTGAAGGGCATTTGTCACTGCATTTGTCAGGCAGCCGCAGCGGCTGCCGCCAGGGCCGGATTACTGGCTGGCGATTTCCAGGTGGGCAGCGCGGGCTGCTTGGATCAACTCGATCACGGTGTTGAGGGCTTGGCGCATGACAGTCTTCTTTCTGTAAATACGAGATGCCTTGCTTGGGGGCTGTGGGCGGGCATCTCAACCACCGCACAACCTCGGGATAACCTCTAAGTGATAACCCGTAGACGTAAGTATAAACCACATGCGATTTTTTTGCACTGCAGCATGCAACCTGCGCCAGGTGTGGGCATCGCGCCACAGCCCGCCGGCCTGGGCCGGGCACGCTGGTCCGGGTCTGGTCGGGGTTGCGCGGTGCTTTCGGCCTGCGTCCTACACCGCGCACGCCCTGCGCCCTTGGAGCATGCCGTCATGCGCAGCCGCGCCTGGAGGCCCCATGATCACCACCACCCCGAACGTGGAAGGCAAGCACATCAGCAAGTACTGCGGCGTGGTCGCGGGGAAGGTCATCCTCAGCACCGATATGTTCAAGGACATGTTTGCCGGCATCCGCTCCTGACAGGCGGGCGCGCGGGCTCCAACGAATGCGAGCTGCAAAAGGCGCGCGAACTGGCGCTGCAGGCCCACGCCATCCAGCTGGGGGCGGACGCCGTGGTGGGTGTGGACCTGGACTACGCCATCCTGGGCACGGGGCACAGCATGCTGATGGTGTCCGCCAGCGGCACGGCCGTAGTGCTGGCCTGACCGGCCCCAGCCCAGGGAAGGCACCCGGCGGCAAGGCCGCCGCCGCGGTGCGCCCCAAAGGGACACCATGGCCACGCGCCGCACGGACCTGCGGGCACCCCGTGCTCACTCGGTGGCAGACAGCTTCATCAGCACCAGGCCGCAGACGATCAGCACGGCCGCCAGCACGCGCGTGGCGCTGACCTGCTCACCCAGCACCGTGATGCCCACCACGAAAGCGCCCACGGCGCCGATGCCGGTCCAGATGGTGTAGGCCGTGCCCAAGGGCAGCGTGCGCATGGCCAGTGACAGCAGGCCAAAGCTGGCGACCATGGTGGCGCCGGTGATCACGCTGGGCAGCAGCCGTGTGAAGCCCTGCGACTGCTTCATGGTGTAGGCCCACACCACCTCCAACACCCCTGCCACCAACAGATACCACCATGCCATGACCCTGCTCCTTGGCGGTGCCAGGCACCGCACAGGGGCCGTCCCCGGATGTGGATTCCGCCAGGGCCGTCCCTGGTGGCACAGCGCGCGGCTGTGAAGCTGCAGCCAGTGTAGGCAGCCCCTGCGTCCGTGGCCCGCGCGCCGCCCCAAGCCCGGGCGGCGCCTGGGTGGTTGCCACGCCACAGTGGCGCCCGGGCCGCGGCGCGCGCTCGCGCCCTACTTCCAGGCGCCGACGTGGGGCTGGCTGGCCTCGTCCACCAGGGACGGGCCCGTGCACTCGACCGTGAACGGCGCGGCACGGAACACGTCGCGGCAGGACAGCTCCACATCGCGCTGGTCCAGGCGCTCGCCGCGGAACACGCGCAGGCGCTGGTCGTCAATGCCATACACCACGCGGCGGATGTTGGCCCAGAAGATGGCGCCCGCGCACATCACACAGGGCTCGCCAGAGGCATACAGCGTGGCCTGCTCCAGGGCCGTGCGGTCGTGGCGCTGGCAGGCCTCGCGAATGGCCTGCACCTCGGCATGCGCGGTGCAGTCGCCGGACTCGCCATTGCTGTTCCAGCCCGCGCCCAGCACCGTGCCGTCCGGCGCCACGATGACCGAGCCAAAGGGCCGGTTGCCGCGCTGGCGCGCAGTGCGCGACAGGGCAATCGCCTGGCGCAGGTAGGTCGCATCGCGCTCGGCCACGGGTTGCTCGGCCGGGAAGGTGGCCACGGAAGGTGCTGTCACTGCGGTCATGCGCCCACCCCTTGCTGCACGGCGGTGGGCAGAAAGCCGGTGTTCCACACCGCCTGCACCGTGGGCAGCTGGGGCAGGCCGAAGGTCTTGCCGATCTGCGCGATCTGCTGCTGCAGCACGGCCGGCTGGATGCGGCCCAGGCCTACCTGGGCGGTTTCGGCATTCGCCAGGTAGGTGCGCGTGATGGCCCAGCGCGCGCGCTCCTGGTCATCGCGCAGCATGGGCTCGCGGGTGCGCACCGCCGCCAGGGCTTCGGCCGGGTTGGCCAGGGCGTCCAGCAGGGCACGCTGGGTGGCGCGCAGGAAGCCGCGCACCAGCTCGGGCTTGTCCTTCATCAGTACGGTGCTGGCCACGATGGCATTGCCGTACAGGTGCACGCCGGCCTCGGCATAGGACAGCACGCTCAGCTGCTCGGGCGGCATGCGCTGGAACAGCGACACGGCCGAGTCGTGGAAGTAGGTGGCGGCGTCCACGTCCCCGCGCACCATGACGTTGTCGCGCGCGCTGAAGTCGGTCGTCACCCATTCGAAGAAGTCGCTGCCCAGCTGCTGCTGCTCGGCCACCATGGGCCAGCTGCGGCGCGTGGATTCCACGGCCGCGGCGGCCACCTTCTTGCCCTTGAGGCTGGCCATCTGGGTGGTGATGCCGCGGTCCTTGCGGCCGATGATGACGAAGGGCGCGCGGTTGTAGTACTGGTAGACGGCCTGCACGGGCAGGCTGCCCTTGGCGTGCGCCTCGATCAGCGCGCTGATGTCGCCCAGGCCCAGGTCGTAGGCCCCGGAGGCCACACGCGTGAGCGACGCCACCGAGCCCGCGCCCACGTCGATCTGCACGTCCAGCCCCTCCTGGGCGTAGTAGCCCTTGGCCGCGGCCAGGAAGAACGGTGCGGTTTGGCTGGTGACCTTGAAGTCCAGGGTGAACTTCACGGGGGTCAGGGCGGGCTTGGCCCCCTGCGCCCAGGTGTGGGCGGGCACCAGGGCTGCAGCGGCGGACAGGGAAGACACAGAGCGCAGAAAGTGGCGGCGTTGCATGGCAAAACTCCTTCATCGGGGGATGTGCTGCAAGCAGGGGCAGACGGGGTGCGCGCGCCAGGCTGGCCCACCCCGTCCACGGCCGTCCTGCAGCCGTGGGGGTGAGCAATTTCCGGCGGCACGGCCAGGGCCGTGGTGTGCTGAACGCTTCTACTCAGCACCCTGCAAAGCACATCGCATGCCAGCGCGCCTTGCGACAGCGCAAAGGTGACGCAGCGCGGCCTGGCACGGTTTTGGCTTGAATCAAGGTGCACGAGTAGAAGCGTTCAGCAGTGCCCCCAGCCTGACCGGCGGGCACGGCCGGAAATTGCTCAGCGTGCGGTGCCTGCGTGCACCGCAACAGGCCTGACCGCCCCGCTGAGCGCACCTTGACAGTGCAAGACCGGGCGATCGGGAGTTTCCACCTCTTGCCCCTGAAAGCCCTTGCCATGCCAGCCATCTATTCCACCTCCGCTGCCGCGCCCGACTACGCCCTCGAAGAGTTGCGCAAAGAGTCCACCATGGGCAGCGAAGGCACGACCGTGCAGCGCGACATCCGCCGCATCGACCTGTCGAACTTTGCCGCGCGCAAGGCCGAGATCACCGAGCAGCTGTGGAGCGCGGCCACCGAAATCGGCTTCTTCCAGATCGACCACCACGGCATCAGCAACGCCGAGATCGACGACGCCTTCGCCCTGTCCGAATCCTTCTTCGCCCTCCCCACGGCGACCAAGGCGCAGTGGCCGCTGTCGCGCAACGCGGGCTGGGAAAGCCTGTCGCAGATCCGCCCGTCCACCGGCACGGCCGACCAGAAGGAGTCCTACCAGATCACCCGCCCGCGCATGGCCGGGCTGTGGCCGTCGGAGCAGGAACTGCCCGGCTTCCAGCAGGCCGCACTGGCCTTCGAGGCCAAGTGCTGGCAGGTCGGCATGCAGGTGCTGTCCTGCTTTGCCGACAAGCTGGGCTTTGACAGCGATTTCTTCGCCCGGGCGCATGCGCCCGACAGCCCGCACTACCAGAGCACGCTGCGCATGCTGCACTACTTTGCCCAGGACGGCGCCCACACACCCGGCACCTGGCGCGCCGGCGCGCACACCGACTTCGACTGCCTGACCCTGCTGTTCCAGCGCCCCGGCCAGGGCGGTCTGCAGGTGCTGCCCGGCAAGGAGATGCAGGACCGCGCATGGACGCCGGTGGAGCCCGCGCAGGGCGTGATCACCTGCAACATCGGCGACATGCTGATGCGCTGGAGCGATGACCAGCTGCCCTCCAACTTCCACCGCGTGAAGCACCCCGCCGCGCACGAGTACCAGGGCGCGCGCTACAGCCTGGCCTTCTTCTGCCAGGCGAATGAGGACGTGGTGATCCGCAGCCCCGGCGGCAAGTACCCGGACATCACCGCCGCCGAGTACCTGAAGCAGCGCATCAGCGCCAACTTCTCCAACAAGTACTGAGCGACTGAGCGCAGCCCGCCGTGCCCGGGCACCCCACCCGGCCCGGGGTGCGCCGCCGCACAGGCTTATCAAAAAGATAGCTGCCTGTGCAAGCAAAAAGCCACTCTCAGCACGCTAAAGGGCTGAAAGTGGCTGGGGACGAGCGTAGTGCGCTCCGTTCTTTACGACTGGCTGCGGCGGGCGCGCACGGCGGCGGCCAGCTGCTCCAGCACCGGCACGGTCTGCGCCATGCTGATGCAGGCGTCGGTCAGCGACACGCCATAGGCCAGGTCCTGGCCTTCGACGATGTCCTGGCGGCCTTCTTCCAGGTGGCTTTCGATCATCACGCCGGTGATGCGCGCGTCACCGCCCGCGATCTGCTGCGCCACATCGGCGGCCACGTCGATCTGGCGGCGGTGCTGCTTGCTGCTGTTGGCGTGCGACAGGTCCACCATCACCTGCGGGCGCAGGCCGGCCTTGACCAGCATCTCGCAGGCCGCCTGCACATCGGCGGCGCTGTAGTTGGGCTGCTTGCCGCCGCGCAGGATGACGTGGCAGTCCTGGTTGCCGCGGGTCTCGAAAATCGCGCTCTGCCCCATCTTGGTCATGCCCATGAAGGCGTGCGACGACTGCGCCGCCTGGATGGCGTCGCTGGCCACCTTGACGCCGCCGTCCGTGCCGTTCTTGAAGCCCACGGGGCAGGACAGGCCGCTGGCCAGCTGGCGGTGGCTCTGGCTCTCCGTGGTGCGGGCGCCGATGGCGCCCCAGCTGACCAGGTCGCTGATGAACTGCGGCGACAGCAGGTCCAGGAACTCGGTGCCGGCCGGCAGGCCCAGCTCCACCACCTCCAGCAGCAGCTTGCGCGCCAGCTCCAGCCCCTCGTTGATGGCAAAGCTGTCGTCGCGGTGCGGGTCGTTGATGTAGCCCTTCCAGCCCACGGTGGTGCGTGGCTTCTCGAAGTACACGCGCATGACGATCAGCAGATCGTCCTGCAGCGCGTCGGCCTGCGCCTTGAGCTGGCGCGCGTATTCCATGGCCTGCGCATGATCGTGGATGGAGCAAGGCCCCACCACCACAACCAGACGGTCATCTTCCCCATGCAGCACGCGCGAGATGGCGCGGCGACTGCTTTCCACCAGCGCCAGGGCCTGCTGTGTCGCAGGCAACCACTCCTCCAGCAAAGCGGGGGTCAGCAGCGGGCGTACGGTCTTGATGCGGGTGTCGTCAATGCGGGTCTTGTCCAGCGTGGACAAGGCCGCAGGCTTGGTCAGAGAAGGCGAAGAAGTCATTGCACCATTGTCGCTGTCTGGCTGCAAAGCTGCCAGCCCAAGGCTTGTGCACCACGCCGGCCTGTCTCCAAATCACAAAACCGTAGCTAGCAGCGCTTGACAGGCAAGCGTTAGCAGCCAATTTCATTCAAATCACACCAAGCCACGCATGGCATTCCAGTCCAGCACCTTGATACGGCGATAACCCACGTGAATCAGTCCCTGAGCCTCCAGCGTCGATAGTGCCTCACTCAGGCGCGACCGCGAGACTTGGCACAGCTCGCTGAGCTCTCCTTGCGAGACCTGAATCTCTCGGCTTTGTGGCGTCGGAAAGTTGCGCGGTGTCAGCAGTGCTGCCAGACACTTCGCCACTTTGACGGGGGTATTGCCTTCTTGCTGGGCCGCCACCAAATCCATGAGCTGTTGGTTGCGCTCGGCCATCAGCTCTTGCAAAAAGAGCCCAAACGCCAAGTAGTTGCAACGTAAATGGTCAAAGCAGGAGCGCGGCATGCTCACGGCGGTGAGTGTGTGCAATGCCACCGCATCACAGCTGTGCCGCGCTGCACCCAAAATCAATGGTGCCTCGCCAATCCAGCCACCCGCCGTGCAGCCCACCGTCACCGCACGTCCTTCCGCCGTCGTCAAACACAGCTTGGCTGCGCCGCCCATGACACCCACCCATGCTGTGGGCGCATCGCCACGCAGCCACAACGCTTGCCCCGGTTGATAGCAGTGCACACGCAGTTGCGGCAGCACGTCCGCCTGCATCACATCCGCAGGGATGCAGTCAGCCCAAATGCACTCACGCCAATGTGCGTAAAGGTCATGCTGCGTCCAACTCTTGGGCTGATTCATGCAATTGTTCCGTAAAGAAAAAATTATTGAGAACCATTCTCATACATTCGCATGCAATCCGCTATTTCCCTCTACAACAGACCACATGGCTATGACGCCCTCTTTCTCTGCACCACGCAGTGCTATGCACGCTTTGCGCCTGACCCCGCTCGCCTCCGCCACGGGGTTGATGCTGATGCTCTGCACCCCGGCACACGCACAATCCAGCGCCCCAGAGCCCCAGGTGATGGGTGTACAGACGGTGTCTGTCTCACGTCTGGGGCAAACCCGCGCGGAATTGGCTGCAACCGTACAAGTCATCGACAGCGAAGCCTTGAATGCGCAGATCCAGACAGGATTGAACCTTAAAGAAGCGCTGGGCCACCTCGTGCCGGGCATTGACCTCGGTAACCAAGGGCGCAGCGGTTTTGGGCAAAACCTGCGTGGCCGCCCCATGCTGGTGATGGTGGATGGGGTGTCTCTGAACTCCTCACGGGGTACTGCACGCCAACTCGACGCCATTGACCCCTTCCATATTGAACGTATCGAAGTACTCTCCGGTGCATCTGCGCTATACGGGGGCGGTGCCACCGGCGGCATGGTCAATATCATCACCAAAAAAGCGGCAGATGCCCCGTCCCGCTTCACCAGCGAAGTCGGGATGGTCAGTGGCTTGAACGCCAGTGATGACCGCCAATTGCGCGTTGCGCAGTCCGTCAGCGGCGGCAACGAGACCGTGCAAGGTCGCCTGGGCATTGCCGTGCAAGACAACGGCAGATTTTTTGACCCCAAAGGGCAGGCCGTCCGCTCTGACATCACGCAAACCGATTTGCAAGATACCCGCAGCATGGATGTGATGGGCAATCTGCAATTCAACCTTGGCGCAGGGCAAAGCCTGGATCTCAGCGCACAGTACTACCGCAACAAATTCGAGGGCAGCAGCTACCTGTATGCCGGCCCCAACTTTGCCGGTATTTACGGCCAGCAACCCGGCCTTCTGGAACAGCGCGAGGGGTTCAGCAGCGATGTGGTGCCCATGACCGAACGTGCCATGTTCAATGCCAACTACCACGCAAGCGACGTACTGGGCGGACACGATTTCTACCTGCAAGGATTCTGGCGGCAGGAAGAGCTGGACTTTGCCCCCTTCCCCGATCCACGCTACGTATCCGCTTCGCACCAGAACACCGATGTGTGGGGCTTCAAAGCAGCGCTGGCCAAAAACATCGGTGACCTCTCCGTGCGCTACGGGCTGGACTGGGATCGCGAGAACTTCGACTCCAGCATGACGCTGTTTGACCGCGCTCAATCCATGGCCAGCGGTGGCTTGATCAATCGCAAAATCGGCACCACCGGCCGCTACCCCGACTACCGCGTGGACAGCAAGGCCCTCTTCGGCCAACTGGATTGGAAGCTCTCCCCACGCACGACGTTGTCTGCAGGCCTGCGCCACCAGCGCATGGGCTTGGATGTCAACGATTTTGTGGCCGCCACCCAGCAGGTCTATATGGCGCTGGGCATGGGTCAAACAGCCGATGCAGTGCCCGGCGGCAGTGCAGACTACAACGTCACCTTGTTCAACCTTGGCGCACACTTCAAACCGATGGAAGGCCACAGCACGTGGCTGAACTACGCCGAAGGCTTTGAGCTGCCCGACCCCGGCAAGTACTTTGGTGACGGCAGGTATAACTTGGTGGGTACACACTGGCAGCTGGTGCAAGGCATTGACCCCAGCTCTGCACCCCTCAAAGGCATCAAAACACGCCAAGTGGAATGGGGCTGGAAGGGACAGCAAGGCCCGCTGAATTTCCAAACAGCACTGTTCTATGCCTGGTCCGACAACTCCATTGAGTTAAACCGCACCACCTTGCTGATCGACGTGCTGGAGAAAAAGCGCCGTAACTTTGGCTGGGAAGGCAGTGTGAACTACGCCTTGAGCCGCGAATGGGGCATTGGCGGCTCTTGGCTGCTGATTCAGTCACAAGAACGCAAAGATGGAGACTGGAAGCGCCAAGGCATTGACATGGCCAGTCCGTCGAAATTGACACTGCACACGGACTACCAGCAAGGCAGCTGGCAGGCACGCGTACAGGCCACGCACCAGCGCACACTCCGCGATGACAACCAGCAAGCCATCAAGGGGTTCACCACTGTGGATCTGCTGGCAAGCACACAACTTGGCAAAGGTCGGTTGAGCGTCGGCATCCAGAACCTGCTGGACCGCAAATACCTGACCACTTGGTCGCAACGCGCCGCCTATATTTACGGCGCATCCGCCACACCAGAAACCTTTGCCTACTATGGCCGTGGCCGCACCTTCTCGGTGAACTACACCGTGAATTATTGATAGCACCGTGCGCTGAAATGTCCTCGACCCTCCGCCTTGCCCCTTCGTCACCCACACGCACTTGGGCCACGATTGCTGCGCTGTATCTGGCGCAAAGCGTGCCGTCCTACCTGCTCATCATGGCCGTGCCCGCAGCGCTGCGCGCCAGCGGCATGAGCCTGACCCAGGTAGGCCTGCTGTCGGTGCTAATGCTGCCGCTGATGCTCAAGTTTCTGTGGGCACCGTGGGTGGATCGCAAAAGCTGGGGAAGGCTGGGGCACCGCCGCGGCTGGATTGTGATCACACAGTTGAGCTGCTGCGCAGCCATTGCGGCGCTGGCTTGGGTGCCGCCCAGCAGCATCACCGCCCTGCTGGTGGTGGGCATGGTGATTGCGCTGTGCATTGCCACGCAAGACATTGCCACCGATGGCTATGCCACCAGCATCTTGCACAACCAAACCCAGCGCGCCACGGGCAACGGCATTCAAGCTGCCGCAGTGGCTGCAGGGGTGCTGGTGGGCGGGATGTTGTCCATGCAACTGTTTGAGCATTGGGGCTGGCAGGCCACGCTGCTGCTGATGGCAGGCCTGTGTCTGCTGCCGCTGCTGGCCTTGCCCTGGATGCAAGAGACCCATGCCGCCGCACCACCCTGCATCCGCGCAGAACGACCCAGCATCTTGCGACTGCTACGGCGCCCAGGTATCTGGGCTATTTTGCTTTTGGCCATGAGCTATCGCCTGAGCGAAGGCATGGTGCGTTCCATGGAAAGCAGCTACATGCTGGCCAAAGGCATCAGCCTGAGCCAGGTAGGCACACTCAGCGGTACCGCCGCCGTCACCGCCGGTTTGCTCGGCAGTGTGGTGGCCGCTTGGTGGTTGCGCCGCAGCAGCCAGTTGACCGTGTTACTGGGGCTTTGCGTGATCCGTGTGGGCTGCTATGTGCTGTTTGGGATGCATGCCAGCGGCCACCTGGGCGGCAGCGAAGTGCTGGTCGTCCTGGCACTGACGCTGAGCATGTTGCGCTATATGGAAATGGTAGCGCTCTACGCTTTATTCATGGGCGCTTCCTCGCAAAAACAACCTGGTACTGATTTCAGCGTGTTTGTCTGCGCCGAACTGTTCACTTACATGGTCAGCTCTATGGCGGGCGGAGCGATTGCGCAGCAGCTGTCTTTCACCGGCTTGTTCGCTGTCGCCACGGGTTTGGGCGTGATGTCGTTGGTGCTCACCCCCACCTTGTTGCGCAAAGCCCAGCACGGGTTGATGGAGCACTGATATGACCCTACATTTCCACGTGCAAGCACGTATGCCCCATGCCCCAGCGTTTTTGGCATGGCTGCAAAGTCATCTGGAGGCCGAGGGGGTGCTACTGCACCCCTCCCCCCAAGGCCTGACGCTGCACATGCCCCAAGTGGGCACCTTGGCATTTCACAGCCGCCATGCAGAAGGGTTTCACTGCGACATTGACGCCGTGGATGACCGCATGGCCGAACTGATTCAGCTCTCGCTGGACGAACATGCCCAAGAGTTTCTGACCGATCACGGCGCTTCGGCTTCTGCCTTGCAGCTGGAGTGGCACGGTCTGCCCACAGCAGATCTGCGCTACCGTTTTCAGGTTGTGCAAATCATCGCAGTAACCGACATCACCCCCCATATGCGCCGCGTGCGGCTGGCAGTACCTGTCATGACCGCGTTGGCAGATGATGGCCTGCATGTGCGTTTGCTACTGCCGCCGCCCAACGCCACCGTACAGTGGCCGCAGCTCAACGCGCAGGGCCGCCTGCAGTGGGCTGCAGGCCAAACCCCGTTGCCGCAGCGCATCTACACCATTCGCCAGTACGACACGCGGACGCAATGGGTGGACATCGACATCGTGCGCCACGACCATGATGCTCCCGGTGCGCAGTGGCTGGCACAGGCCAAGCCGGGCGACCACGTGGGGTTGCTGGGGCCCTCTGGCGGCCACCTTCCCCAAGCCCCCCACCTGCTGTTGGTGGCGGACATGACTGCCCTGCCTGCCGCCTTGCGCATCGCACAGCAGCAAGGCACACGTGGCAGTTGCTGGCAACTACTGGCGCTAGCCACCCACGCGGGTGACACGGCCTACATCCCCGCTGCTGCACATGTGCAGTGGCATGTGGGCGATATCGCCAGCCAACCCGCTGCCGTACAGCATTGGCTGCGCGCGCAAGCGGCCTCTGCGACCGCCGATACCCAGCTGTGGTTAGCGGGCGGGAAAGCACTGGTTCAAGCCACCAAAACCGCGCTCAAAACGCATCCGCTGGCAACAGGGATCGAGCACAAACTCGCGGTGTACTGGCAATAAAAAAAAGGATGTGACTTTCATCACACCCTTCACATACTTTTGATAGCTGCTAGCGCTTGCTGGAAAAGCGCTAGCAATTTAACTCAAACCTCAGTCACCGCCTCTACGGCCTCTGCCGTTTCCAGCAGCAAGATATTGCCCACGGTCGCACCGTAGTGCTGAACCACGCGCTTGCGCTGCTTGAGCACGGCCTTGTCCTTGCTGACCAGCAGGGCCTGGTGCTGGCTGGCCAGGTCCAGGAAATGCTGGTCGTCGGGATCGGTGCAGGTGAAGCGGATTTTGGGCGCCGCGGCCACATAGCTCACCGCCGCGTCGAAGGCCGCCAGCACGCCCTCGGCGGTCTTGCCGTAGAAGGCCACGCGCGGCGCGATCTGGCTGTAGTGCAGCACGCGCTCCAGCTCGATGCGCTGGGCCTGGTCGGCAATCCAGCGCACGGCGCCCTGCGCCACCAGTTCGCGGATGGGCGGGATGTGCGGATCGTCAAAGATCAGCATGTCCAGCACCACGTTGGTGTCCAGCACCAGCGGACGCGGCCAGGGGCCGGTGTAGCCGGCGTTGCAGGCCGGCCACTTCAGCACGATTTTCATGGCTTAGCCCTCGTCGGATGGGCGTTGTGCGCTCTCATCCTTGCGGGGCTTGACCGCGCCCTTGATCAGGTCGAAGCGGAACAGCCGGCATTCGATGGGGCCGTTCCACATCGGCGTGCGGCGCGTCTCCTTGAGGCGCATCTTGCCGGGCAGCTTGAGGTCGGGCGTCAGCAGCCAGGCCTGCCAGCCGCTGTAATGCTTCTTCCAGTGGGCGGCCAGCTGGTCAAAGAAATCGACGCCGTCTTCGGTCTGCGCGGTTTCGCGGCCAGCGCGCTCGACCACGCCCATGCGCTCGGCCGCGTTGCGGCCGGCGCTGCCGGCGGCGGCAATGCGCTCGCCATACGGCGGGTTCAGCAGCATCACGCCGGGCTGCTCGCAGGGCGGCATGCGCTGCAGCGCATCGCCGCCGCGCAGCTGCAGGGTCTGGCCGACGCCCGCACGTTCGGCGTTGCGCTGGGCAAAGTCGACCATGCGGTGCGACACGTCCGAGCCGTAGATGGGCACGGGGCTCTCGTCCAGAATCTGGGCCTCGGCCTCGTCCAGCATGGCTTCCCAGACATGCTTCTGGAAGGGCACCAGCTTCTCGAAGGCAAAGCGGCGCAGGATGCCGGCCGGGATCTTGCGCGCGATCTGCGCGGCCTCAATCACCACCGTGCCGCTGCCGCAGCAGGGGTCGTACAGCGGCTGCGGGTTGGAGCCGTGCGGGTTCCAGCCGGTGGCTGCGATCATCGCGGCGGCCAACGTTTCCTTGAGCGGGGCATCGCCCTTGTCCTCGCGCCAGCCGCGCTTGAACAGCGCCTCGCCCGTGGTGTCGATGTACAGCGTGCAGCTGTCCGTGGTCAGGTGCATGTGCACGCGCACGTCGGGGTGGTGGGTTTCCACGCTGGGGCGCACGCCGTTGCGCTTGGCGCGAAAACGGTCGGCAATCGCGTCCTTGACGCGCAGCGCGGCGAAGTTCAGGCTGGTCAGCGGGCTGTGCTGGGCCGTGACCTCGATCTTGAAGGTTTCCTTGGGCGAGAACCAGATCTCCCAGGCCACCTCGCTGGCGGCGCGGTACAGGTCGTTTTCGTTGCGGTATTCGGTGAACGACAGCTCCACCAGCACGCGCTGGGCCAGGCGGCTGTGGAGGTTCAGCAACAGGGCGTCGCGCCACATGGCGCGCACCAGCACACCGCCACGGCCAGTGAGCACATCCTCCGGGCCGACGCCAGTGATGGCGCGGACCTCATCGGCCAAGAAGCCCTCGACGCCGGCGGCGCAGGGCAGAAAAATTTGCAGGGCATTCATAAGTAGTGCTGCGGAGGATACGCGTTGCCGCCAGGAATTGCTTGACGCAATTTTTTACACCTGTAACTTTGCAGATCGCGCTTGATCCCGTTCAATTTCCGTCGAAATAGCAGCCAGAATCACTTTGTTACATCTCCTTTCGGGATTCCTCGATGTTCCAGAGTCTGCGCGCCCGCCTCATCGGCATTTGTGTTGCCATCACTGCGCTGTCCCTGTTGGCGCTGGCAGTGCCCACCTTCCTGCTGGTGCGCAGCAACACCCTGGAGAGCCTGGACCAGCGCATCCACCAGCTCACCCAGGTCTATGCCGGCGAGCTGACCGAATGGGTCAAGGAAAAGCAGCGCATCACCAGCTCCATCAAGGCCGCCGTGCCCCAGGCCGAGCCCGTGCCCGCGCTGCTGGCGGCCAAACAGGCCGGCGCCTTCGACGATACCTACTTTGTGTTTGCCGACAAGCGCCACGTCTTCAGCCACCCGATGCCCGAGAACTACGACGGCACGGCGCGCCCCTGGTACCAGCAGGCGGTGCGCGAAGGCAAGGCGGCGCTGACGCCGGCCTACGTTGACGCCAGCACCAGCAAGCTGACCATCAGCTTCGTGGAGCCCGTGGTGACCAACGGGCAGACCGTGGCCGTCGTCGGCTCGGACATGCACCTGGACACGGTCTCCCGCAAGGTGACCAGCATCCAGCCCACCCCCAAGAGCTTTGCCTTCCTGCTGGACGGCCAGGGCAACATCCTGGCGCATGCCCAGGCGGACCTGGTGCTCAAGCCCATGAGCGCCCTCGCGCCGGCGCTGACGCCGGCCCTGATCGAGCAGCTGACCCAACAGGGCCAGAGCGCGAACGTCACCATTGGTGATGCCGAGCAGATGCTGTATGCCGCCAAAGTCGAGGGCACGCCCTGGGTGCTGGCCATCGGCATCGACCGCGCCGAGGCCACCGCGCCGCTGCGCCACCTGCTGCAGGTGGCGGCGGCCATCACCGCGCTGTGCCTGGTGGCGGCCGTGGCCCTGGTGTCGGTGGTCGTCAGCCGCCAGCTGCGCCGTCTGGCCATGGTGCGCGATGCGCTGGAAGACATCGCCTCGGGCGAGGGGGATCTGACCGTGCGCCTGGACAACAGCGGCAAGGACGAGCTGGCACAGATCGCCACCGCCTTCAACCACTTCGTGAACAAGATCGCCGCCGTGCTGCTGCGCATCCGCACCGCCTCGGAATCCGTGCGCCTGGCCAGCCAGGAAATCGCCATAGGCAACCAGGACCTGTCCTCGCGCACCGAGCAGCAGGCCAGCTCGCTGGAGGAGACCGCCGCGGCGATGGAACAGCTCACCGCCACCGTGCAGCAGAACGCCGAGAACGCCCGCCAGGCCAACCAGCTGGCCAGCAGCGCCTCCTCCGTCGCCTCGCACGGCGGCAGCGTGGTCGGCCAGGTGGTGCAGACCATGGGCGGCATCGACGCCGCGTCGCGCAAGATCGTCGACATCATCGGCGTGATCGACAGCATCGCCTTCCAGACCAACATCCTGGCGCTGAACGCCGCCGTGGAAGCGGCGCGGGCCGGCGAGCAGGGCCGCGGCTTTGCCGTGGTGGCCGGGGAGGTGCGCACCCTGGCCCAGCGCAGCGCCGCCGCGGCCAAGGAGATCAAGCAGCTGATCGACGACTCGGTCAACCAGGTCAACACCGGCAGCCGCCTGGTGCAGGAGGCCGGCGCCACCATGCAGGAAGTGGTGGACAGCGTGCGCCGCGTCACCGCCATCGTGGCGGAGATCAGCCACGCCAGCCAGGAGCAGAGCAACGGCATCGGAGAGATCAACGGCGCCGTCAGCCAGATGGACCAGGGCACGCAGCAGAACGCCGCCCTGGTGGAACAGGCCACCGCCGCCGCGCAGTCGCTGCAGCAACAGGCGCACCAGCTGGCCGAGGTGGTCGGCGGCTTCAAGCTGGACCACGCGCCCGCCACGCAGGCCCTGGCCCTGCGCTGACGCACCGCCGGGTACGCACTACGCGTGCCCGCAGGGTTCTAAAAAAGAGCTGCTTGCGCGCTTGCCAAAAAGGGTTCAGATGGTTTTCCATCTGAACCCTTTGTCTATGGAGCGCCAGCAGCTCTCTTTTTGATGATTGACCGCTGTGTCGGGCCTGCCCCACCGGCTGCCCCCACCGGACCGTCACGCGTCTACAGCGCCTTGCGCAGGTTGGCCGGAGCGATCTTCAAGGCCTCGCGGTACTTGGCCACGGTGCGGCGCGCGCACTCGATGCCCTGCTCCTTGAGCATGTCCGCGATCTGGCTGTCGGACAGCGGTTTCTTCGGGCTCTCGGCCGCGACGAACTGCTTGATCAGCGCGCGCACCGCCGTGCTGGAGGCATTGCCCCCGGTCTCCGTGCCCAGGCCCGATCCGAAGAAGAACTTCAGCTCGTAGGTGCCGTGCGGCGTGGCCATGTACTTGGCCGTGGTCACGCGGCTGATGGTCGATTCGTGCAGGCCCAGCTCGTCGGCAATGTCGCGCAGCACCAGCGGGCGCATGGCCAGCTCGCCGTGCACGAAAAAGTTCTTCTGCCGGTCGACGATGGCCTTGGACACACGCAGGATGGTGTCGAAGCGCTGCTGCACGTTCTTGATGAACCAGCGCGCCTCCTGCAGCCGCTGCTGCAGTCCGGCGTGCCCGTCACTGCCCTTGTGGCTACGCAGGGCGTTGGCGTAGACGTCGTGCACGCGCAGGCGCGGCATCACGTCCGGGTTCAGCTGCACGCTGAACTGCGCCAGGCCATCGCCCCCCTTGCGAGCTGTTTTCTTGACGATCACGTCGGGCACGATGATGTGGCGCTCGACATCGGTGAAGCGCCGCCCCGGCTTGGGCTCCAGCCGGGCGATGACGCCCAGCGCGGCGCGCACCTTGGCCTCGGGCAGGCCGCAGGCCTGCATCAGCTTGCGCACATCGCGCCGCGCCAGCATTTCCAGCGGCTGGGCGCAGACCTGCAGCGCCACCCCCAGCATCTCGTCCTGCGGGTCCTCGCGGTGCAGGTGCAGCAGTTGCAGGCGCAGGCATTCGGCCAGGTCGCGGGCGCCCACGCCCACGGGCTCCAGCGACTGCAGCAGACGCAGGGCCACGGTGAAGCGGTGGACCAGCTCGTCCAGCTGCTCCAGGTCGTCGGTGCCGGCCAGGCCCTCGGCCAACTCCTGCAGCGGGTCCTCGAGGTAGCCATCGTCGTTGAGGTTTTCGATCAGGAAACGCAGCGCATAGCGGTCGATCTCGGACAGGCGCAGCGACAGCGCCTGCTGGTGCAGAAAATCGGTCAGCGACTCGTGCGCGCCCGCCAGATCCAGGGCCGTGGGGGCATCCTCGTCGTCATTGCGGTTGCCGCGCGCCGGGGCGTCGCCGCCCCATTCGCTGTCGTCGTGCGCGATGTCGACGCTGCCGTCGCCCTCCCAGTCGCTGGGCACGTCGCTGTCGGGCGCCGAGGATTCCTGGTCTTTTTGGCCTTCAGCGCTGGCTGTGCCTGCGCTGTCTGCTATGGAATATGGTGTTTCGTCGGCCGAGGCGCCCTCGTGCTGGGCGGGCTCGTCCGCGGCCTGCAGGCCGAACTCCTCGCGCGGGGCGTCGTCCGAGGCCAGCTCCAGAAACGGGTTGTCGTCGAGCATCTGCTCGACTTCCTGGGATAACTCCAGGGTGGACAGCTGCAACAGCCGGATGGATTGCTGCAACTGCGGCGTGAGCGCCAGATGCTGTGAGACCCGCAGTGACAAACCTGGCTTCAACGCTGTACCCCCTCGAACTTTCTTGTGATTGCCGACGCTGCCGGGCCAGACTACATGCGGAAGTGCTCGCCCAGGTAGACCCGGCGCACATCCGGGTTCTCGACGATCTCCTCGGGTGTGCCCTGGGCGAGTACTGTGCCATCGCTGATGATGAAGGCGTGGTCACAGATACCCAGTGTTTCGCGCACGTTGTGATCGGTAATCAGCACACCGATGCCGCGTTCCTTGAGGAAGCCGATGATGCGCTGGATCTCGATCACGGCGATCGGATCGATGCCGGCGAAGGGCTCGTCCAGCAGGATGAAGCGCGGGTTGGAGGCCAGGGCGCGCGCGATCTCCACACGGCGGCGCTCGCCGCCGGACAGCGCCAGCGACGGCGACTTGCGCAGGTGCTCGACGCGCAACTCCTGCAGCAGGCTGGTCAGCTGCTGCTCGATGGCAGCAGCACCCAGGGGCTGGCCGGCCGCATCCGTCTGCAGCTCCAGCACGGCGCGCACGTTGTCCTCGACATTCAGCTTGCGAAAGATCGAGGCTTCCTGCGGCAGGTAGGACAGCCCCAGGCGCGAGCGCTGGTGGATGGGCATGTTGCCCACCGACTGGCCGTCGATCAGGATGTCGCCGCCATCGCAGCGCACCAGGCCCACGATCATGTAGAACGAGGTGGTCTTGCCCGCGCCGTTGGGGCCGAGCAAGCCCACCACCTCGCCCTTTTGCACCGTCATGGACACGTCCTTGACCACCTTGCGGCTGCCATAGGTCTTGGCCAGGTGGCGCGCCTCCAGCTTGCTGGTGGCACGCGTGTCACGAGAATCTTCTGCCATCACTGTCCTTGGGAGTTCAGACCACCCGACGGCTGCAAGGGCTGGGCCGGTGCCGGCGCGGGGCTGCTGCCCGGCGTGGCCTTGGGCGCCAGGATGGCGCGCACGCGGCCGCCGGAGCCTGCGGGTGCCGACGAAGGCAGGTTGCTGCGCTTTTCGCCGTCGACCGTGAACACATCGGTCAGGTTGTTGTAGGTAATGACGCTGCCCATGATGTCGTCGCTGAGCTTGCCGCCGGTGTAGCGGCGCAGCTGGCCGCGGCGGATCAGCTTCACATCGTCGGTGCGGCCGTTGTACTCGATGACCTCGGCCTCGCCCTCGACAAACTCTTCGGGGGCGCCGGGCGCTGTGTCGCGTTTCTGGCGGAAGAAGGCGCGCTTGCCGGCTTCGGCCTTGACCACGCCGTGCTGGTAGCCTTCGCCGTCCTGGCGCACGTCCAGCTGCGCGCCGCGCAGCACGATGGAGCCTTTGGTCATCACCACATTGCCGGTGAACACGCTGGTCTGCTTGAGCTCGTCGTGGCGCAAGGCATCGGCTTCGATGTTCATGGGCTTGTCGCGGTCGGCACGCTCGGCATGCGCCACGCCAGAAGCCCCCGCAAGGGCAGTCAACAACAGGCAGGTGAGGAGTTTGGGTGTCATGGGCAGGGCACGTTTCTTGCTGGACATTGTAGTCATCCTGCCTCCCAAGCCCACAAAAAAGCCCGCGCAAGGCGGGCTCGGGGATGGGGGCAGCAGCACCGGATCAGGCCTTGCGGCTTTGCTCCACCAGGTATTCGACCACACGCAGCACATTCGGCATGCTGCCGGCACGGGGGCCGTCGGTGTAGTAGCGGCCGGCAACGCCCATGGAGGGCACGCCTTCCACGTCATACGCCTGCTGCACCTGGGTGGCCTTGCGCACCTGGCTGGCGACGTTGAAGGAGTTGTAGATCTCCTTGAACTTGTTCACGTCCACGCCCTGCTTGGCGACCCAGTTGAAGATGTCCTCGTCCTTGGCCAGCTTGTTGCGCTCCACATGGATGGCGTGGAACACCTTGACGTGCATGGCGTCGAAGTTGTCCATGGCCTGCAGCGCGAAATACAGCTTTTGCTGGGGCACGAAGCTGGCGTTGAAGGCCACGGGCACGCGGCGCACGGACACGTTGGCCGGGGCCTTCTGCTTCCAAGCGGCAAAGGTGGGCTCGAACGCGTTGCAGTGGGGGCAGCTGTACCAGAAGAACTCCACCACCTCGATCTGGCCAGCGGCCGCTTCCGTGGGGGCGGGGGTCGACAGGCGCAGGTATTCCTTGCCTTCCTTGGGGGCGGCAGCCTGTGCCCAAGCCGTGTTGGCACCGAAGGCCATGGAGGTCGCAGCGGTGGCTGCGGCCAAAGAGAACTGGCGGCGTTGCATCAAAAGGACTCCTTCTTGAGATATGGGCATTGAGAGGGGGAAAGCCTCAGAAAGTTCACTGCTGCACGCGCACCAGGGCGGCGTCCACGCCCGCACCGTCCAGCTTCTGCTTCAGCTGCTCGGCATCGCCGCGTTTGTCGAAGGGCCCCACGCGCACGCGGAACACGGGCCGACCGTTCTGCTCGCGCTCGCTGATGCGGGCCTCCCAGCCCAGCATCGCCAGCTTGGCGCGCTGGGCGTCGGCATCGGCCTGGGTGCGGAAAGCACCCGCCTGCACGAAGTAGCTGAACCCGTCGGAGCCACCCGCACTGGCGGTCGCGGCCTTCGCGGCCGCGGCCGCCTTGGCATCGGCGGCCTTGAGCTGGGCCTTGGCCAGGTCCCCCAGCGGGTCCGCGGCGACCGCGGGCGGCTGCGTGGTCGGGCTGGCCGCCGGCGGCGTGGCCGTCGCGGTCGCTGGGGCGGCCGGGGCCTCCGGGGTGGCCGCCGGCGCCGAACGGGCCGGGGTGCTGCCATACAGCGGCGAGTTGGGGTCCCAGTTGCGGTTGCGTTCGCTCTCGGCGGCCGGGGTGTTGCGCGCCTCGCCCTTGTTCAGGAAGGGCACGGGGACCTTGGTGACATACACCGCCACCCCCAGCGCCACCCCCAGACCCACGATCAAACCCAGGATGAAGCCGAGGATCGTGCCCCCGCGCTGCTGCTTGTCCATAAAAACGCCTGTCACTTTCTGTTGCGCCACTTACATGCGCTCGGGGGCATCCACCCCCAGCACCGCCAGACCATTGTGCAGCACCTGGGCCGTGGCGGCGACCAGGGCCAGACGCGCCAGCTTCACGGCCTCGTCGTCCACCAAGATACGCTCGGCGTCGTAGTAGCTGTGGTAGGCGGAAGCCAAGTCACGCAGGTAGAAAGTGACGTCATGCGGGGCATTGCCCGCGGCCGCGGCCGTCAGCATGTCGGGGTACTTGGCCAGCAGCAGCATCAGCGCCTGGGCCTGCGGGCCTTGCAGCGCGGACAGGTCCACGCTCTGCAGCGCCGCCACGCCGGCACCGCCGGCCTCTTGCCAGGCACGCAGCACCGACTGGATGCGGGCGTGCGCGTACTGCACGTAGTACACGGGGTTGTCGTTGTTCTGCGCCACGGCCAGGTCCACGTCGAAGGTGTACTCGGTGTCGGGCTTGCGGCTCAGCAGGAAGAAGCGCACGGCGTCCTTGCTGGTCCACTCGATCAGGTCGCGCAGGGTCACGTAGGAGCCGGCGCGCTTGCTGATCTTGACCTCTTCGCCATTGCGCACCACGCGCACCATGGTGTGCAGCACGTAGTCGGGGTAGCCCTGGGGGATGCCCACATTGGCGGCCTGCAGGCCGGCGCGCACGCGGGCGATGGTGCCGTGGTGGTCCGTGCCCTGGATGTTGACGACCTTGCCATAGCCGCGCTGGAACTTCTGGATGTGGTAGGCCACATCGGGCAGGAAGTAGGTGTAGGTGCCATCGGACTTGCGCATCACGCGGTCCTTGTCGTCCCCGAACTCGGTGGACTTGAGCCACAGCGCACCGTCCTGCTCGTAGGTGTAGCCGCTGGCGATCAGGCGCTCCACCGTGGCCGCCACGTGGCCGTTCTGGTAGAGGCTAGATTCCAGGTAGTACTCGTCGAACTTCAGGTTGAAGGCCAGCAGGTCCTTGTCCTGTTCGTTGCGCAGGTAGGCCACGGCGAAGTTGCGGATGTTCTCGTAATCCTCGACATCGCCGTTGGCGGTGAACTCGCGGTCATCGGCCTTGACGGTTTCCTTGGCCAGGAAGGCCTGGGCAATTTCGGCGATGTAGTCACCGTTGTAGAAATTCTTGGCCAGCGGGTTCTCGCTGTCCGTGGGCCAGCAGTCGTCGCCGGGCTTGAAGCCCTTGGCGCGCAGCTGCGTGGACTTGGTCAGGGTGTCAATCTGCACGCCCGCGTCGTTGTAATAGAACTCGCGGTGCACCTTCCAGCCCTGGGTGGCGTAGAGGTTGCTGATGGCATCGCCGATGGCCGCCTGGCGGCCATGGCCCACGTGCAGCGGGCCGGTGGGGTTGGCTGAGACGAACTCGACCAGCACCTGCTCACCCCGCGCCGGCTGGTAGCCGAACTGGGCGCCCTGCTCCAGCACTTCGCGCACGATCTGCTGCTTGGCGGCGGGCTTGAGGCGGATGTTCAGAAAGCCGGGGCCGGCGATCTCGATCGCATCCACCCACTGCTGGAACGCGGGCGTGGCTTCCAGCGCGGCCTTGAGCTGCTCGCCCAGGGCACGCGGGTTGGCCTTCAGGGGCTTGGCCAGCTGCATGGCCGCCGTGCAGGCGAAGTCGCCATGGGCTGCCACCTTGGGGTTTTCAAATGCGGCGCGAGCGCCGGCGCCGGGCGAGAGTGTTTCGAGCTCGGCAGCCAGGGCCGCGAGCAAATCCTGTTTGACGGAAAGCATCGGCGGATTTTACGTGCCCGGGCGCCGCTATGCCCGCAGCCAGGATTCCCGCGCCCTGCCGCCGGCTACATGCCCCGGGCCCAGTACGCGGCCACGACGGCGATCACCGGGATGATGTGGGCCTGCACCATGATCCAGACGCGGACCTTGCGCACCGCCTCCTCGCCGGGCAGCGCGCCGTCCGTATTCAAGGCCTTAAGCCAGCGGCGGATGGCCAGGGTCGGGCGCAGCGACATCAGCGCCGCCACGAAGAACAGCAGCATCTTCAGGTGGAACAGCGGCTGCGACACGTACCAGGTCAGGCCCTTGACGCCCCACGCCAGGCGGGCGATCCCGGTCAGCAGCAGCACCAGGGCGGTGATGCCGTAAATCATGTCCAGCCGCGCCAGACGCCGCACCACGGCGGCGTTCATCCACTCGCTGCGGCACAGCGCCGCCTCACTCGACAAGAAGACCACCAGGGTCAGGATGGCCAGCAGGTGCAGGCTGGCTAACAAGGCTTCCAAGGTCATTGCGTTCCTCCTTTGCTCCAGAATTCCGGGCGCTCATAGTGCGCCTTGAGGTAGTCCATCCACAGCCGCAGGCGCAAGGTCATGTGCTTGCGCTGCGGAAAGACCAGGTAAATCCCATTGGGCGGCGCGGCAAAGTCGGCCAGCACCTCCACCAGCCGGCCGGCGGCGATTTCCGCCTCGACCTCCCAGGTGCTGCGCCAGGCAATGCCCCAGCCACCCAGGCACCAGTCGTGCAGCACCTGCCCGTCGGAGCAGTCCAGCGGACCGCCGGGCTTGATGTGCACGCTCTCGCGCCCGCCGTCCCGGGGCACGCTGAAGGCCCAGCCGCGGGTCTGCGAGGCATCGCTGGACAGCGTCAGGCAGCGGTGCTGCGCCAGCTCGCCCGGGTGCCGGGGCGTGCCATAGGCCGCCAGGTAGGCCGGCGTGGCCACGCACAGGCGCCGGTTGTCGGCCATGCGCACGCTGATCAGCGACGAATCCGGCAGGTCGCCCACGCGCACCGCACAGTCATAGCCCTCGCCCGCCAGGTCGACCACGCGGTCGCTGAGGTTCAGCGAGATGGTCACCTCGGGGTGCAGGTCGTGGAACAGCGGCACCAGCGGCGCCACATGGCGGCGGCCAAAGCCGGCCGGCGCGGTGATGCGCAGGTGCCCGGTGGCCTTGATGCCGCCGGCCGAGACGCTGGCCTCGGCATTCGCCACATCGGACAGCAGGCGCTGGCAGTCCTCCAGGAAAGCGCTGCCCTCGTGCGTGAGCGTGATGCGCCGCGTGGTGCGCACCATGAGCTTGACGCCCAGGTGCTCCTCCAGCGCGTCCAGCCGGCGCCCCATGATGGCCGGGGCCACGCCCTCGGCCTTGGCGGCGGCCGTCAGGCTGCCCTTGGTAGCGACGGAGACAAAGGACTCGAAAGCTTTGAGTTTGTCCATGGCGAGACGGATCAGGTGCCCAATAGGCCTGCAGCGCTGATGCAGCAAGCGCTGAAAGCTATGTTTTCTTTGATTATCGACGCTGCATGCACGCTCGGGAGTGTTGCCCACTTTTGCGTAAAAGTCATCAGTTTTGAGATTTTTCAGCAATTTATTGCTGCATACATTTGGAATACAGTGGGATGCAACGCTGGCCCGTCCCGGCGACACTGGTTTTCCGACTTCCCACGATCCAAGGAGCCTTCCCATGACCGCTCGCACCCAGGTCCACGGCCTGCAAGTTGCCCAAGAACTGCACACTTTCATCAATGAACAGGTGCTGCCCGGCACCGGCGTCGATGCCGCCGCGTTCTGGCAGGGCTTTGACACCCTGGTGGCCGACCTGGCCCCCAAGAACGCCGCCCTGCTGGCCGAACGCGACCGCCTGCAGACCGAGCTGGACACCTGGCACCAGGCCCACCCCGGCCCCATCGCCGACATGGCCGCCTACCAGCAGTTCCTGACGCAGATCGGCTACCTGGTCGAGCCCCCCAAGGACGCCAAGGCCACCACCGAGAACGTGGATGCCGAGCTGGCCACCATGGCTGGCCCCCAGCTGGTGGTGCCCATCCTGAACGCGCGCTACGCCCTGAACGCCGCCAACGCGCGCTGGGGCAGCCTGTATGACGCGCTGTACGGCACCGACGCCATCCCCGAGGATGGCGGTGCCGAAAAGGGCAAGGGCTACAACCCCGTGCGCGGCGCCAAGGTCATTGAATTTGCACGCAACTTCCTGGACCAGGCTGTGCCACTGGCTGCGGGCTCGCACAAAGATGCGGCGGCTTACAAGGTCGAAGGCGGCAAGCTGGTCGTGACTTTGAAGAACGGCAACACCACCGGCTTGAAGGATGCGGACAAGTTCGTCGGCTACCAAGGCGATGCGGCTGCGCCCACTTCGGTGCTGCTGAAGAACCACGGCCTGCACATCGACATCATCATCAACAAGTCCACCCCCATCGGCAGCAGCGACGCCGCCGGCGTGGCCGATGTGGTGGTGGAAGCTGCCCTCTCCACCATCCTGGACCTGGAAGACTCCGTGGCAGCCGTGGATGCCGAGGACAAGGTGCTGGGCTACAGCAACTGGCTGGGCATCCTGAAGGGCACGCTGACCGAATCCTTCGACAAGGGCGGCAAGACCATCACCCGGGGCCTGAACGGCGACCGCGTCTACACCGGCGCCAACGGCCAGCCCGTGGTGCTGCACGGCCGCTCGCTGATGTTCGTGCGCAACGTCGGCCACCTGATGACCAACCCCGCCATCCTGTGGGGTGCGCAGGCCAAGGAAATCCCCGAAGGCATCCTGGACGCCGTGGTCACCACCGCCATCGCCATCCATGACCTGCAGGGCCATGGCGCCAACGGCATCCGCAACAGCCGCACCGGCAGCGTCTACATCGTCAAGCCCAAGATGCACGGCCCTGCCGAAGTCGCTTTTGCCAACGAGCTGTTCGGCCGTGTCGAGCAACTGCTGGGCCTGCCCGCCAACACCGTGAAGCTGGGCATCATGGACGAGGAGCGCCGCACCTCGGTGAACCTGAAGGCATCGATCGCCGCGGCCCCCGCCCGCGTCGCCTTCATCAACACCGGCTTCCTGGACCGCACCGGCGACGAAATGCACACCGCCATGCGCGCCGGCCCCATGGTACGCAAGGGCGACATGAAGACCAGTGCCTGGCTGCAGGCCTATGAGCGCAACAACGTGCTGGTCGGCCTGACCATGGGCCTGCGCGGCCGCGCCCAGATCGGCAAGGGCATGTGGGCCATGCCCGACCTGATGAAGGCCATGCTGGAGCAAAAGATCGGCCACCCCAAGTCGGGCGCCAACACCGCCTGGGTGCCCTCGCCCACCGGTGCCACGCTGCACGCCCTGCACTACCACCAGATCAATGTGGCCGATGTGCAAAAAGAGCTGGAAAAGACCAGCGCCGACACCGAACGCGCCAACATCCTGGCCGACCTGCTGCAAATCCCCGTGGCCAAGGACCCCAAGTGGACCGATGCCGAAAAGCAACAGGAGCTGGACAACAACGTGCAAGGCATCCTGGGCTATGTGGTGCGCTGGGTGGACGCCGGCGTGGGTTGCTCCAAGGTGCCGGACATCCACAACGTGGGCCTGATGGAAGACCGCGCCACGCTGCGCATCTCCAGCCAGCACATCGCCAACTGGCTGCTGCACGGCGTGGTGACCGAGCAGCAGGTGCGCGACACCTTTGCCCGCATGGCCCAGGTGGTGGACAGCCAGAACGCCGGCGACGCCAGCTACAAGAGCCTGGTCGCCAACCCGCAGGGGGCAGCCTTCCAGGCGGCCCTGGACCTGGTGTTCAAGGGCGTGCAACAGCCGTCCGGCTACACCGAGCCCCTGCTGCACGCCTGGCGCCTGAAGGTCAAGGCCGGCGCCCGCTGAAGCCGCGGGGCCCCAGGCCCCGGCAGGCCCGACCAAGCGCCCTGCGGGGCGCTTTTTGCATGGCGTCGCCAGCCCTGCAGATATTGCTACAGGATGTAAGGTTGTCATCAGCGTGTAGACGGAGTGGACGAGGATTGCTTGGACAATCGCCCGCCAATCAGGGTTTTTACTTACTCCATCTCCATACCACTTCAACACATCTCCATCGGCAAGCGCCTGGGCCTGGCCTTTGCCGTGCTGACGCTGTTCATCGCCACCATGCTGGCAGTCGGCATCTGGCGCCTGCAGGCCGTGGCCCAGTCCACGGCCGACATGATGGCGCGCCCGCTGTCCAAGGAGCGCGTCATCTCCGACTGGTACCGCACCGTCTACAGCAACGTGAACCGCCACGCCCTGGTGGCCCGCAGCAGTGACGCCGACCTGGCGCGCCAGTTCGTGGCCGACAACGTCGAGGCCTCCAAGGCCTCGTCGCGCCAGCAAGCGGAACTGCAAAAGCTGATCAGCACGCCCGAAGAACAGGCGCTGTTCGACCAGGTCAGCGTGCTGCGCACCCGCTTCGTACAGGCCCGCGACACCATCTACCAGGCCAAGGCCGAAGGCCGGGCCGACGAGGCCGAGCGCCTGCTGCGCAGCGACTTCCAGCCGGCGGCCGACGCCTACCTGCAGACCCTGCAAGCCCTGCTGGACCACCAGCGCCAGCGCATCAGCGACGCCGCCGCCGGCGTGCAGGCCGAGTTTGAACGCGGCCGTATGCAGCTGGCCGGCCTGGGAGGCCTGGCCGTGCTGATCGCCGTGGCCCTGGCCGTGGCCATCACGCGCAGCATCACCACCCCGCTGGCGCGCGCCGTGCACGCCGTGGAAACCGTGGCCGCCGGCGACCTGACGCACCGCGTGCGCAGCGATGCCCAGGACGAAACTGGCCAGTTGCTGCGCGCCCTGGACGGCATGGGCGACCAGCTGCGCAACGTGGTCGGCCAGGTGCGCCAGGGTGCGGACGGCGTGGCCTCGGCCTCCAGCCAGATCGCCAGCGGCAACCTGGACCTGTCCAGCCGCACGGAAGAACAGGCCAGCGCCCTGCAGCAGACCGCCGCCTCGATGGAGCAAATGACCTCCACCGTGCGCCAGAACGCCGACAACGCCCGCACCGCCAACCAGCTCGCGGTCTCGGCCTCGGAGCTGGCCAGCCGCGGCGGCCAGGTGGTCGATCAGGTGGTGGGCACCATGGGCGACATCCATGAGGCCTCGCGCAAGATCGTGGACATCATCGGCGTCATCGACGCGATTGCCTTCCAGACCAACATCCTGGCGTTGAATGCGGCGGTGGAAGCCGCGCGTGCCGGCGAGCAGGGCCGCGGCTTCGCCGTGGTGGCCAGCGAGGTGCGCACCCTGGCGCAGCGCAGTGCCGATGCGGCCAAGCAGATCAAGGACCTGATCACCGCCAGCGTGGAGCGTGTCGACGCCGGCCACACCCTGGTCGAGGAAGCGGGCGTGGTGATGCGCGACGTGGTGGCCGGCGTGCGCCGCGTGACCGACATCGTGGGCGAGATCAGCGCGGCCAGCCAGGAGCAGACCCAGGGCCTGGAGCAGGTGCAGCACGCCATCACGCAGATGGATGCCGTGACCCAGCAGAACGCCGCCCTGGTCGAGGAAGCCGCCGCCGCCACGCGCGCGCTGGAGGCCCAGTCCGTGCAACTGGTCCAGGCCATGGTGCACTTCCAGGTCGGCCAGGAACGCGCCGTCACCGCCGCCCCGGCCCTGCTGACCCGGGCATGACCCGCAGCCCCGGACCCGACCGGGGTCCGGGCAACGCACCGGCGTCTGACATGGCGCAAGACAAGGCACCTGCGGGTGCCTTTTTGGTGGGCGCTGGCCCCTTCTGTCAGCCAGCCACAAGCATCGTGCGGTCCGATATGGAGACAATTCACTTTTCTCTTCATTGCACTGCACCATGCGCTCTTTCCGACTGATCCCCCTGGCCGCTGTCGTGGCCGTTCCCCTCTGGCTGACCGGCTGCGCGACGGAAACGTCCCAGGCCCTGAACGCCACCCAGACCCAGAGCGCCAGCCGCAGCTACCACGGGCCGCGCAGCCCGATCGCCGTGGGCAAGTTCGACAACCGCTCCAGCTACCTGCGCGGTGCGTTCTCGGATGGCGTTGACCGTCTGGGCAGCCAGGCCAAGACCATCCTGATGTCCCACCTGCAGCAGACCAACCGCTTCAACGTGCTGGACCGTGACAACATGGCCGAAATCAAGCAGGAAGCGGCCATCCAGGGCACCACGCAGCAGCTCAAGGGCGCGGACTACGTGGTGACCGGCGACATCTCCGAGTTCGGCCGCAAGGAAGTCGGCGACAAGCAGCTGTTCGGCGTGCTGGGCCGCGGCAAGACGCAAACCGCCTATGCCAAGGTCACGCTGAACGTGGTCAACATCCGCACCTCGGAAGTGGTGCGCTCGGTGCAGGGCGTGGGCGAGTACCAGCTGTCCAACCGCGAGATCATCGGCTTCGGCGGCACCGCCAGCTACGACTCCACCCTCAACGGCAAGGTGCTGGACCTGGCCATCCGCGAGGCCGTGGACCGCCTGGGCGAAGCCGTCGATGCCGGCGCCCTGCCCGCCCTGGCCGCGACCGCACGTTGAAAGGCCGCACCATGCACCTCCACACCGCCATTCGCGCGGGCGCCAGCCTGGCGCTGGCCACCCTGCTGGTGGGCTGCGCCGCGCCCAAGTCCCTGTACAGCTGGAACGGCTACCAGAACCAGGTCTACCAGTACCTCAAAAGCGACGGCCCGGCCGCCGAAGAGCAGATCCTGGCGCTGGAAAAAGGCGTGCAGGTCAGCGCCAGCCAGGGCGCGCAGCTGCCGCCCGGCTACCAGGCCCACCTGGGCCTGCTGTACCTGAACACCGGCCGCACCAACCAGGCGCTGGCCGCCTGGGAGCAGGAGAAAAAGCAGTTCCCCGAATCGGCCCCGTACATCGACTACCTGGTCGGCAACCTGAAGAAGAACGGCATCTGACATGCGCATTCCCCTGATCCCCCGCATTCTGAAGTGGTCGACCCTGCTGGCCACCTGCGCCTGGCTGGCGGGCTGCGCCACGGCCCCCGGCAAGGACTACAGCGCCTACCGTGCGGCCAAGCCGGCCTCCATCCTGGTGCTGCCGCCCGTCAATGACGCGCCCGAAGTGCAGGCCAGCGCCAGCGTGCTGTCCCAGGCGACCCTGCCCCTGGCCGAGGCGGGCTACTACGTCCTGCCCGTGACCCTGGTGAGCGAAACCTTCCGCCAGAACGGCCTGGAAATCGCCGGCGACATCCACGAGGTGGCCCCCGCCAAACTCCAGGAGATCTTTGGCGCCGACGCCGCGCTGTACCTGCGCGTCACGCGCTATGGCACCACCTACCAGGTGATCCAGAGCGCCACCGTGGTCAGCGTGGAAGCGCGCCTGGTGGACCTGCGCACCGGCACCCAGCTCTGGGATGGCCGCGCCTCGGCCTCCAACCAGGAAGGCGGCAACAACTCGGGCGGCGGCCTGGTCGGCATGCTGGTGACGGCCCTGGTCAACCAGATCGTCAACTCCGCCACCGATGCCGCCCACCCCATGGCCGGCGTGGCGACCAACCGCCTGCTGGCTGCCGGCACGCCCAACGGCTTGCTGTACGGACCGCGCTCGCCGCTGTACGGCAAGAACTGACGCGCCCCCTGGTCCGCCGGCCCGGTGTGGCTGGCGGGCCGGCGCCTGCACGCTCCCACATCCAGAGCATGCAGCGCGCTTGCAGCATGGGCCCAAGGCGTTTTTGACTTAATTCTTCGCAACCCCGGCGGCGCGGCAGCTCAGGCCGTCACGCACGCCGGCCGCATGTCCTGCATCAGCCGGTACAAGGCCTGGGCCGCCACGGACAGGCTGCGCCCCCGGCGGCGCACCAGGTAGATCTGGCGCTCCATCGCCGGCAGCTGCAAGGCCCGGGTGCACAGGCCGGGCTTGTCGAAATGGAACAGCGACAGCGCCGGCACCACGCTGATGCCCAGCCCCGCCTGCACCAACCCCATCACCGTGGCCAGTTGCTCCACCTCGACCAGGGTGCGCAGGGTCTGGGGAAACAGCGCTGCATCCAGGTACTGGCGCACGCTGCTGTGCCGGGCCAGGTGCACAAACGGCCAGGGCTGCAGATCCGGCACGCCGATCTCGGCCTGCTGCGCCAGCGGGTGGTCGTCACGGCACACCAGATGGAAGCCATCGCGGCAAAACGGCTCCGCCTGCAGCTCGGGCGTGTCGGCACGGATCGCCGCCAGGGCAAAGTCCGCCTCCCCCTGGGCCACGGCGGTGATGCAGGGCTCTGACAGCACGTCCTGCACCGCCACCTCCACCCCGGGATGGCGCGCCAGAAACTGCGCCAGCACGCCGGGCAACCAGCCCGCCGCCAAGGAGGGCAGCAAGGCCACGGCCACATGCCCGCGCGCCAGCTGGGCGGTGTCGCGCATGGCCTTGGCGCAGTCCTCCAGTTCCTCGGCAATCCGCTGGGCCGACAGCCAGAAGCGCTCGCCCTCCTGCGTCAGCAGCACGTGGCGCGTGCTGCGATCGAACAGCTTCAGGCCCACGTGGTCCTCCAGCGCCTTGATCAGCGCGCTGAACGCCGGCTGTGACAGGTGGCAGCGCGCGGCCGCACGGGTGAAGTTCTTCACCTCGGCAAGGGCCAGGAAGGCCTGGATGTCGCGGGCCGAAATATTCATCTGACTTTCAAATCAATTCATCTCAATTATCGATTTCACAGCTTAGCCAGCCCTTCCTATAGTGGCCAACAGGAGATTCCATGACTTCACCCCACGCCACCACCCCGCCCCTACTGATCGGCTGCGCCGCGGGCTTCTCCGGGGACCGCATCGATGCCGCCGGCCCCGTCGTGCAGGAGCTGATCCGCCAGCGCCAGCCTGCGGTGCTGATCTTCGAGACCCTGGCGGAACGCACCCTGGCCCTGGCCCAGCTGGCCCGGCGCAGCAACCCCGAGGCCGGGTTCGAACCGCTGATGCCCGAGTTTCTGCGCCCAGTGCTGGCCGACTGCCTGCAGCACGGCATCCGCATCGTCAGCAACTTCGGCGCCGCCAACCCGCAGGCCGCGGCCCGCACCATCCACAGCCTGGCCCAGGCCCTGGGCACGCGCACGCCGCGGATTGCCGTGGTGCACGGCGATGACCTGAGCAGCCCCGCGCACCGCCCGCTGCTGGCCGAAGCCCTGACCGAGCGCATGCCCGCACAGGAACTGGTCAGTGCTAACGCCTACATCGGCGCACAACCGATTGCGGTGGCCCTGCAGTCCGGGGCCGACATCGTGGTCTGCGGCCGGGTGTCCGACCCCTCCCTGGTCGTCGGTCCGGTCATGGCCCACTACGGCTGGGCCTGGGACGACTGGGACCGCCTGGGCCGCGCCACCATGGTCGGCCACCTGCTGGAATGCGGCACGCAAGTGACCGGCGGCTACTTTGCCGATCCCGGCTACAAGGACGTGCCGGGCCTGGACCAACTGGGCTATCCCATCGCCGAGATCGACGCCGACGGCCACTGCACCCTCTTCAAGCCCCAGGGCACGGGCGGCTGCATCACCCCGGCCACGGTCAAGGAACAGCTGCTGTACGAGATCCACGATCCGGCGCAGTACCTCACCCCCGACGTGGTGGCCGACATCACCCAGGCCCAGGTCCGCGCCGTGGGGCCCGACCGCGTGCGCCTGGAAGGGGTGCGCGGCCACCCCCGGCCCGACACGCTGAAGGTCAACGTCTGCTACGCCACGGGCTGGTTTGCGGAGGCCGAGATTTCCTACGCCGGCCCGCGTGCGGCCGAGCGCGCGCGCCTGGCGGGCCAGACCATCCAGCAACGCCTGGGCCATCTCGCGCCGCTGCGCACCGACCTGATCGGCGTCACCAGCGTCTGGGGCAACGATGTCAGCAGCTGGCTGGACGGCGCCGACCTGCGGCATGCCCCGCACGATGTGCGCCTGCGCATGGCCTGGCAGCATGCCGACCACGCCACCGCCCAGCGCCTGCCGCGCGAGGTCAACGCCCTGTACTGCTGCGGTCCGGCGGGCGGCGGCGGGGTGCGCACGCACATGCGCCAGCGCCTGGGGCTGACCTCCTGCCTGATCCCCCACACCCACATCCCCACCGGGTTCACCTGGGCCACCGCCCCTGGCCCGGCACCGGAGCGCGCCCATGGCTGACACTGCAACCGACACCCTGACCGTCCCCCTGTACCAGCTGGCCCATGGCCGCACGGGGGACAAAGGCAACCGCTCCAACATCAGCGTGATCGCCTTCCACCCGCAGCTGTGGGTGCCGATCTGCGCCCAGGTCACCGAGGCCGCCGTGGCCCAGCTGTTTGCCGACCGCCAGCCGCGCCAGGTGCGCCGCTACCTGCTGCCCCAGTTGCAGGCCATGAACCTGGTGCTGGACGAGGTGCTGGACGGGGGCGTGAACGATGCCCTGAACCTCGACAGCCACGGCAAGACGCTGTGCTTCCGCGTGCTGCAGATGCCGATTTCCGTTCCTGGGGCACTTGCCCCCTGGATTGCCCGTCCCGCTTGACCATTCCCATAACCACACAGGAGACAACCATGACAAGCACGACCCGCCGCCACCTGCTGACCGCCAGCCTCGCGCTGGCCCTGGCACCCGCCGCCTTCGCCCAGGGCAGCTTTCCCAGCAAGCCCATCACCCTGCTGGTGCCGTTTGCGGCCGGCAGCGCGACCGACCAGCTGGCGCGCGCCCTGGGCCTGTCGATCACCGAGCAGACCCAGCAGCCCGTGATCGTCGAGAACAAGGGCGGCGCCAGCGGCATGATTGCCGCCCAGGCGGCGGCCAAGGCCCCGGCCGATGGCTACACCGTGCTGATCACCACCAACACCACGCACGCGGCCAACGAGCACCTGTACAAAAAGCTCGCCTACGATCCGGTCAAGGACTTTGCCCCGCTGACCGGCCTGGGCAAGGGCGGCCAGGTGCTGGTGGTGCCCATGAATGCGCCCTACAAGACGGTGGGTGAGCTGCTGGCCTTTGCCAAGGCCCACCCCGGCAAGCTGAGCTTTGGCAGCGGCAGCTCCTCCAGCCGCATGGCCGGCGAAATGCTCAAGCAGCTGGCCGGCGTGGACATCCTGCACGTGCCCTACAAAAGCAACCCGCTGGCCATCACCGACCTGATGGGTGGGCAGATCAACCTGATGGTCACCGACATGTCCACCGGCGTGCCGCAGATCAAGGCCGGCAAGCTGCGGGCGCTGGGCTACTCCACCCCCAAGCGCAGCCCCCAGCTGCCCGATGTGCCCACCATCGCCGAAGCGGGCGTCAAAGGCTATGACATGGGCTACTGGTTCGCGGCCTATGCCCCCGCCCACACGCCCGCCCCCGTGGTGGCCAAGCTCAATCAACTGCTGCGCACCGCCGTCGGCAGCCCGGCCGCGGCCTCGTTCTTCGACATGTCCGGCTCCGAGGCCTGGACCACCACCCCCCAGGAGCTGGCACAGTTCCAGACGGCGGAAACCACCAAGTGGGGGCAGGTGATCAAGGCCGCCGGCATCACGCCCGAATAAGCCCCCCGCCCATCCACCCCCCGGCCCTGCGGGGCCTGGGGGATGACCGGCGTGCAGACACCGGGGCGCGTGCACCGCCACAGGCACGCCGCCACGCGGGGTGAAGGCCCCCGCAGAACGGGGCGACATGCGGGCGCAACGCCCCACCGCCACTGGGGCGACCCGGCCATCCCGGTTACCATGCCGGGCATGGCATTGAAACCCATTCTCATTTCCAACGCAGTGCGCGCCGCCGTGTTCGGTGCGTGGCTGTGCCTCGGCGGCTGCGCCGCCCTGTCACCAGCGCCGGCCACCGACACCACGGGCTGGCAACGCCAGCTGCAGGCCCCGGCCCCCCTGCCGGCGGTGCTGCTGCTGGGCGAACAGCACGATGCCCCGGAACACCAGGCCTGGGAACGCGACACGGTCCAGGCCCTGGCCCGGCA
This sequence comes from Comamonas aquatica NBRC 14918, assembly GCF_000739875.1. GTDB lineage: Bacteria > Pseudomonadota > Gammaproteobacteria > Burkholderiales > Burkholderiaceae_C > Comamonas > Comamonas aquatica. The sequence goes on along the minus strand of NZ_BBJR01000052.1, from coordinate 4,982 downwards.
GCAGCGCCTGGCGGCCGTGGTGCTGGAGATGGCCCACAGCGGGCACAGCACCCGGGCGCTGGCACCGACGGCCTCGGAAGCCGAGGTCCAGCAGGCCCTGGACTGGCAGGCGGCCGGCTGGGACTGGGCGCCCTATGCGCCCGTGGTCATGGCCGCCGTGCAGGCCGGCGTGCCCGTGCATGGCGGCAACCTGCGCCGCAGCCACATGCGGGAAGTGATGCAGCAAACGCACTGGGACCAGCACCTGCCGCCCACCGCGTGGGAGCGCCAGCGCGACGCCATCCGCAGCGGCCACTGCGATCTGCTGCCCGCCAGCCAGCTCACGCCCATGGCGCGCATCCAACTGGCCAAGGACGCCAGCATCGCCGCCGTGGCGCAGGCCCAACTGCAGCCTGGCCAGACCGTGCTGGTGATCGCCGGCCGCGGCCATGTGCTGCGCAGCGTGGGCATCCCCACCTGGCTGCCGGCCGGGTTGCGCGCCCAAGTCGCCGTGGCCCAGGCGCAGGGCGCCACGCCCACCCCACCCGTTGACTACGACTGGCTGGTGCAGACCCCGGCCGTGCCGGCCCAGGACCATTGCGCCGACCTGCGGGCCCGCTGGCAAACCGGGACACCTGCGGCACCACAGACCCAAAAACCATAGCTATCCGCGCTCACCCCGCCTGCGTATGCGCGGGATTTCATTAATATCATCGACCACACAGGGATGCCACCTGCCAAGGGCTGCGCCCCACAGGCCAGCCCATGCGCGCGGTGGGGACCGCGCACGCCCCCTTAACGCATAAACCACCGCAGACCACCAGCAGCACGGCTGCGCCCTCAGCTGCCAAATGCGGCCAGCACCTGCAGCACCGCCTCCACCGCCGGGTGGGGCACGGGCAGCCGGCGGTGGGCCACGGCCATGGGCCGCAGCAGCGGCGGGTGCAGCGGCCGGATGTCCACACCGGGCACGTGGCGCTGGTCCTCGACTTCTTCCAGCGGCAACAGCGCCGCACTCTGGCTGGCGACAGCCAGGCTTTTGAGGGCACCCGGGTAGGTCAGCGTCAGGAACGGGCGCGGATGGTAGCCCGCCCGGCCAAACCAGGCGGAGATCAGCCCATGCATCTGCGTGGCCGGTGCGAACGAGGCCCAGCGCCGCTCGGCCAGCCACTGCGGCGTGATCTGCGCCGGTGCCTGCCAGACCGCCGGCAGCAACGCCACCATGGTGTCGGTGCGCCAGGGGGTGAGCACGATGTCGGCCGCCGCCGGCTGGGGGCTGGCCACCACGGCGATGTCCAGCGTGCCGGCCTGCAAGCGCTGCATGGCATCGGTGGAACCGACGGCCTCCAGCCGCACTTCCACGCCCGGGCTGCGCCGGCCCAGGGCTTCCAGCATCAGGGGCAGCAGCCGGGTGCTGACGCCAGCTGACACACCCACGCGCACCAGGCCCTCGCGCCCGCTGGCGCGGCGCTGCACCAGGTCGATCAGATCGTCGCTGGCGGCCAGCAGCTTGCGCCCCTGCTCCACCAGGGCCTGGCCGGCCGGCGTCAGCTCGGCCTGCCGGCGCCCCCGCAGCAACAGCACCGCCTCCAGGCGCGATTCCAGCTCCTTGATGTGCAGGCTCACGGTCGGCGGCGCCAGATGCAGGGCCTGCGCCGCCGCGGCAAAGGTGCCCAGGTCGGCGATGGCGATTAGGGTCTGCAACTGGTCGAGGTTGAGGTTACGCATCAGAATTCCTGAATTGAATCTTCATTGAATTCAACTTTACAGATGTTTGGCCAGCCCGGAGCATCTTCTCCATGCTGAAACCACCTGCTCTGCCTCGCGCAGTGCCACCCGATCTGGCCCCCGCGCCCACTGTGTCCACTGCACCCACGGCGCCCACCAGGGCACAGTCCCCGGATGCCCCGCCAGCACTGATCCGACAGCCCGCGTGGCCGCAACGCCTGCAATCTGCCTTGCAACGGGCCGAGCAGCGCATCCTGGAGAACTTCCGCGTCCCGCCCGGCGGCGGCTGAACACGGCATACACTGGCGCCATGTCTGCCGCCCCCTCCCCTGCGACCTGCCCTTTGTGCGGCCAAGCCAATGCCTGTGCGGTCGCGGCCGGATTACCGCCGGAAACCTGCTGGTGCATGCAGATCCGGATCCCGGCCTCGGTGCTCGAGCGCATTCCCGCTGCCGAACGCGGCCAGCGCTGTGTCTGCCCAGCCTGCGGCCAAACGCCAGCGCCTCCCGAAGCACCCCGGTGAACCCCAGCGTCCTCCACCCACCGAGACTGCGCATCCGGCCTTTGCCAACCGCAGCCCAGGCATCACACTCCGCCCTAGGTGGACTGCGCGCCCCGCCGCGGGTTAACTGTGCTGAGGCAGTCCGTCCACCCCACCAGGCTAAGCACCCCGGGCCGGCTACAGCCCCGGCCCCCAATCCCGGCTTGGATTGTCTGAACGCCCCACACCGTCACCCAAAGAACACCTCTGCGGCACAAACCCGGCAGGCAAGCTGCACCTTTGCTGCACAAACCGCCGGCGCGCGTTAGGCTATGCCCCTTTGTTGTCTTGCCCGTTTGGAAGCCCCCTGCCCATGTGCCAGCTGTTAGGAATGAACTGCAACACGCCCACCGATGTGCGTTTTAGCTTCAGCGGCTTTGCACAGCGCGCGGGCAACACCGGCGATCACACCGATGGCTGGGGCATTGCCTTCTTCGAGGACAAGGGCCTGCGGCTGTTTGTAGACCATGAACGCGCCATCGACTCGCCGGTGGCCGAGCTGATCCGTCGCTACCCCATCAAGAGCAAGCACGTCATCGCCCACATCCGCAAGGCCACCCAGGGCGTGGTCAGCCTGCAGAACTGCCACCCCTTTGTGCGCGAGCTGTGGGGCCGCAACTGGGTGTTTGCGCACAACGGCGATCTGAAGAACTTCGCGCCCAAGCTGCACACCCATTTCCGCCCCGTCGGCAACACCGACAGCGAGCTGGCCTTCTGCTGGATCATGCAGGAGCTGTGGAAATCCCACGCCGGCGTGCCCAGCATCGCAGAGCTGACCCTGACCCTGCAGGACCTGGCCCGGCGGATTGCGCCGCATGGCACCTTCAACTTCCTGCTATCCAACGGTGAAGCCCTGTGGGCCCACGCCACCACCCAGCTGTTCTTCACCGAGCGCCGCCACCCCTTCGCCCAGGCCCACCTGGCCGACGAAGACCTGAGCGTGGACTTTGCCAGCGAAACCACGCCCGACGACCGCGTGGCCGTGGTGGTGACCGCCCCTTTGACCAAGAACGAAGCCTGGACCGCCTTTGAACCCGGGGTGGTGAATGTGTTCGTCGATGGCCGCCTGCACCTGGGGCAAGGCCGCCCCCAGAGCTGATACCGCAGCAGGGTCACGTACCGCCGGCGTGGTCGCCGCCGGGTAGGAAGGCGCCGTTCCAGTTCCTGTGGTCGTGGCAGAAGCAGAGGCTTGCGTTGATCGCGCCGTGGGGCCCTGCCGCAACCCGTATTCCCGTGACAGCCGCACGGCGACCCTGCATGGCCTCGGCAGGCCACGGTTCAATTGCAGGGACTGTGGCGCTCCCCTCCGTCCCCGCACACATTGACGTTCACGCCGGCGCTGTGCTGACATAGCGGTGCGGACCTCGGCGGGTGCTACCTGTGGCTGCGCTGAAGGCGGCACACCCGCGCTACCTGCTCCGCGGCAACAGGGGATGCCAGCCCAGCGCCGCCGGCCGGGGCACGTGCGTGCCGTCGCATGGCAGTACCGGCAGGAAAGTACCGGTAGGAAGCACATTTTGGCGTTTGACAAAAAATAGGCTGTCTGCGCTTATTCCATAAGTACTTCAAGCTATCGAAATGATGGCATGGTGTCCGCACCACCAAGAAAAAACCCCGCCAGCGTCACCGCGGCGGGGCTGCAGGCCTGCACCAGTCTCACACCCATGCGATGGGACCGGCCCGCGCCAGGGGCACTGGGCCGCATGGCAGGGGTGCAGCCGTTACTGCGCGCTGGGGACGGCCACAGTGCTAGCTTTTAGGGCTTGGCGCCGGCAGGCGGGGCGCCTGCGGCAGCGCCGGCCGCCTGGGCTTCCGCCATGTGCTTTTTGGCAATCGCCTGCAACTGGGGCATCAGCCGGGCCATGCTTTGCTGGGTGGCAGCCATGGTGGCCTGCATGACGGCCGGCATCTTCTCCACCACGGCCATGCCCACCGGCGTGCGATAGAAGGCCGTTTGCCCATCCACCTCCTCCTGGGTGAACGTGCTTTGGTAGATCTGGACCATCATGGGCCGCATGTGGCTCCAGTTCAGCTCCTGGCGGATGAGGGCAGCGCTCTCGCGGGTCATCTTGTCGATGATCTGCTGCTCGCGCTCGCTGGGCTTGCGCCCCTGCAAGCTGACCTGCACGGCATCACGCATGTTGCGCTCCAGATCGGCGCCAGTCTTGGCAATCAGGGCCTCGCTCTTGGTGGCCGCCAGCAGCGCCTCGATGGAAGCCACCGTTGGTAGTGCGCTCCAGGCCGATCCGGCCAGGCCCAGCCAGGCCATCGCGGCCAGGCTGGCAATACGGAAGCTGCCACGGCGGACGGTGGCAGGCAGGTGGGAAGAAAGTGTGTCGTTCAATCGCATGTCGGACCCAGAATGTGCAGCAGGGCCCTCCGCCATCGGACGGTCCATAGACTGCACGGTCAAGAAAAGCGGCAGCCGGGGTGTAACATGCGCCTTGGCCCGGCAGTCTTCGCAGCCTAGGGCGAGGAAACACAGGCCCAGCCGGCAAGGCGCCAACTGGGCAAGGTTGCAGTGGCCACTGCGCGGCGGGCAGCAGCTACAGCGGCTGCCATCCAGATGCCACGCGACGGATACACAGCGACGTAAGTGTCGTTCAGCGTGGGGAGCGCTCTGCGATGGAGGGACGAGGGTCGCCTTCAGCGGCACATCCCGTGCGAGTGGCAGCGCCGGCAAGCGTACCACCCAATCACCTTCAGATACCAGTCACCTTCATGCATTGAATCG
>NZ_BBJR01000053.1 GCF_000739875.1 Comamonas aquatica NBRC 14918 | reverse complement strand
CAACGCCGTCCCACAGCACCGCTGCAAAACATCGAACGACCCGGCAAAGTTTACATTCGCTGCTACGGGTCACCGGCCTCAGGCCGCACGCAAAACATGCGCCGCCTCAACGAGGCTTCACCCGAACCGGCCATTTGTGCTGCGCCCCGGCGAGGCTCTGCCGCCTACTTGCTGCGGACCATGCAGTGGCTGCGCACCTAACGCTGCATCCAAGCTCCTAATTCGATAGCTTTTCACACTTGTGCAATCAGCGCAACGGCCATTTTTTGGCAAAAGAAGAAACCGCCCGGCATACACCGGGCGGTTGCAGAGATTGCGCCGCGAAAAACAGATGTCCAAGCTGCGCTGTTGGTTTGGAGGGTCAACCTGCAGACAGCCCGGGATATGTCCATGGGATTGAGATGCCAGCGCCCTGGCGACTTCAGCAATTGCCTTTCTTGGCCTGACCCGGTGGACAGAAACCACCATGGCCGCCACCAGCACCGGGGTCGATCACCACGGAGCCACTGGGTGTGTACACCGCGCAGCCACCCAGCAATGCCGCCACCAAAGTCCATCCGAGCAGTTTTTTCATATCGATGATTCAGGAGTGAGAATGGCTGCCGAGTGTAGAAGCATGCGCTGCAACAAGTCTTATCAGGGCGTAACAACAAGCTGCAACGCCCGTGGCCACGGTTCTACCAATCGTTCCATCTTTTACCACCCCCACCGGCACACAGTGCCGAGCACGGAGTTGCTTGGACGACAATATGGGCATCAACCGGTAGAGCCGGGGCTGCAGCCGGGTCACAATCCAGGCTTGCCCTTGCCAACCAACCTGGGCCGGATATTGCTTGCAAGCCACTTGATGGTCACAGGCACGCTACCGCCACCTGAACCCCGCGTTTTGGCAAGATCGCTTAAAAGGCTTGCCGCAGACCCATTGAAGAAATCAAGCACTTAGAAAGCACGCTGAATGCTGAACATCGTCATTCTGGACGACTACCAAGACACGGTCCGCAAACTCCAATGCGCTGCCCGCCTGGACGGGTTCAACGCCAAGGTCTACACCAACACAGTCAAAGGCGTGGGTCAACTGGCCGTGCGTCTGCGCGATGCGGATGTGATTGTGCTGATTCGGGAGCGCACCCCGCTGTCTCGCCAACTGATTGAGAAACTGCCCAAGCTCAAGCTGATCGCCCAGGTCGGCAAGGCCGGCCCCCACCTGGACGTGCAAGCCTGTACCGACCATGGGATTGCCGTTGCCGAAGGCGTGGGATCACCGGTGGCCCCGGCCGAGCTGACCTGGGCCCTGATCATGGCGGCCATGCGCCGACTGCCCCAGTACATCTCCAACCTCAAGCACGGTGCCTGGCAGCAATCGGGCTTCAAGGCAGCGTCCATGCCGCCCAACTTCGCCATGGGCTGTGCGCTGCGCGGCCGCACCCTCGGCATCTGGGGCTATGGCCGGATCGGGCAGTTGGTGGCGGGCTACGGCAAGGCTTTTGGCATGGCTGTGACCGTGTGGGGCAGCGAGGCATCGCGCACCAAGGCCTTGCAAGATGGTTACCAGGCCGCCGCCAGCCGGGAAGAGTTCTTCGCGCACAGCGACGTGCTGTCCCTGCACTTGCGACTGCATCCGCAGACCCAACACATCGTGCGCCGGGAAGACCTGGCGCTGATGAAGCCCACGGCACTGCTGGTGAACACCTCGCGCGCCGAATTGATCGAACCCGATGCACTGGCCAGCGCTCTGACGCAGGGCCGACCCGGCCTGGCGGCCGTGGACGTCTTCGAGAGCGAACCCATTCTGCAAGGCCACGCACTGCTGCGCATGGAAAACTGCATCTGTACACCACACATTGGCTATGTGGAGCAGGACAGTTACGAGCTCTACTTTGGTGCTGCCTTCGACAACATCGTGCACTTCTTCCAGGGCCAGCCTGTCAACATCCTCAATCCCGAGGTGCTGAGCCAAGTATGAGCAAGCCTGCCGTGACAGGCAGGCCTTCAACCCCACGTGGCGGGTGGGTAGCGCAAATCGGCCAGTTCCTGGGCCACGGCCTCATTCACGGCCGCACTGACCAGCCCCTCAACCTCCTGGCGAATGGACTGGTACAGGGCCTGGGTCTGCAACTGCACCACATCGGCCAGGGCATAGCGCAAGCGCTCTTCCAGCACGCCGTCCAGGCGCTCCATCACGCGCAGCTGCAGGGTCTGCGCCAGTGCCAGTCCCTGGTCGCGCAGTGCATCCGGCGTCATCGCGGGCACGCCCACCGGCGCGGGGGTCGGCGGTGCTTCGTCGACGGGCACGGGCTGCATTGGCACCCGGTCAGGCACGTCCTGCGCGGGGTCTGGCAACCGGGTGGGGGGCACCACAGCGGGCTCCACCACCTCGGTCAAGGTCGGCACAAACCGCGGAGGCTGACGGTCACTGGGCTGCATCAATTACCTTTCAACACCAGGTCGTGGCGCTCGATCGCATGGCCCGCACCCTGGTAGGCGCGCCAGCGCACACGCGCCTGGGCACGGTCTTCATCGTCAAAGCTGGAGACCACCTCGACCACCTTGGCAAATGCCTCGAAGCCCTGGGGCATGTCCAACCCCAGGTTCAGCAGTACTTCACGGTGGGTACTGGCCTGGGCCTGCTCCACCAGCGCCACAGGCGCCAGGGCCAGCAGCTCGGCATCGTCGCCCTGCAAGGCATGCGCCAGGAACTCGTGCCCGGCGTATTTCCACAGCTTGGAGGACAGCTGGCGCAGCTGCGCCATCGGCGCCACCACGGTCACCCGCGCATCATGGCGCACGGCCTTGCGGATGAAGCGGCAGGCGTAATCCAGCTTGTCAGGTGCATTGAAGTGGAATGCGACCTGCACCGGGGAATCGGCCATGCTCATTCAGCTTTCGCGGTCTTGGCCGGTGCTTTGCGTGGCGCCGACTTGGGCTTGGTCGTCGTCTTGACGGGCTTGGCGGCAGCCGCGCTGTCCAACAGGTACTGCACCAGCAAGGGCACCGGACGGCCAGTGGCACCCTTGGAGGCTCCCTCTTTCCAGGCCGTACCGGCAATGTCCAGGTGTGCCCAGCGCATGGTGCCCACGAAGCGCTGCAGGAACTTGGCCGCCGTGATTGATCCGCCAGCGCGGCCTGCCACGTTGCCGACATCGGCAAAATTGCTCTTCAGGCCTTCGGCGTAGTCGTCGTCCAGCGGCATCTGCCAGCACAGGTCCTGGCTTTTCTCACCCGCATGCAGCAGCGCCTGACCCAGGCTGTCTTCGTTGGCATACATGCCGGAGCGCACACCGCCCAGCGCAATCACACACGCCCCTGTCAGGGTGGCGATGTCCACCACGGCGCTAGGCTTGAAACGCTCGGCATAGGTCAGGGTGTCACACAGCACCAGGCGCCCCTCGGCATCGGTGTTCAGGATTTCAATGGTCTGACCGCTCATGCTGGTCACCACATCGCCCGGCTTGATCGCGCCGCCATCGGGCATGTTTTCGCACGCAGGGATCAGGCCCACGACGTTGATCGCGGGCTTGAGCTCGGCCAGGCTGCGGAAGACGCCCAGCACGCTGGCAGCACCGCACATGTCGAATTTCATCTCGTCCATGGCCGCGGCAGGCTTGAGCGAAATACCGCCGGTGTCAAACGTGATGCCCTTGCCCACCAGCACCACCGGGGCCTGCGACTTGGCGGCCCCCTGGTAGCTCAGCTCAATGAACTGCAAGGGCTCCTTGGAACCCTGTGCCACCGCCAGGAATGCGCCCATGCCCAGCTTGGCCACTTCTTTCGGCCCATGCACCTTGCAATCGATGTCTGCATCTTTGGCCAAGTCCTTGGCAGCCTGCGCCAGCAAAGTGGGCGTGGCATGGTTGGCAGGGCGGTTGCCCCACTCCTTGGCCAGGCCCTGGCCCAAGGCCACAGCCACGGCCTGCTCGAACGCTGGGGTGGCTGCATGCTTGTCCGCGACCCCCACGGTTACCTTCTGCAAGCCCAGCGCCTTGGCCTGGGGCTTGGTCAGGGTATAGACATAGCTGGCATCGGCCACGCTGTGCACGCTGGCGCGCACCGCAGCCGGTGCATCGTCCAGTGCACTCAGGCACAACACCGCGTGCTGCACGCCCTCGGCCTTGAGCACGGCGGACACGCTGCCCAGGGCCGTGCGCAGATCGCGCTGGCTGCCCGAGCCGGCGCCCACCAGCAGCACCCGCCGCGCCTGCACGCCGGCAGGCCGGTAGCAGTGCAACTGCTTGCCGGCCGCATGACTCCAGTCACCATGGCGCACCGCAGCTTCGACCAGCGCCGACAAAGGGTCTTGCGCAGGCTCAAATGCCTGGGGCACCAACAATACAAGAAGATCACACTTTGCAACGGCTGCACTGGACAGGCTCAAAGCCTTGAGTTCAAAGTTCATAATCGGTGTTTTCCTTTTGAGCCAATGTTATTCGATTCATCCATACGCAAGGAGCTGGGACGCAGCTTCGGTGCCACCCTGGTGGTGCTCATCACCGTCGTCATGACCATGATGCTGATCCGGACCCTGGGCCAGGCGACCAAGGGCACCGTCAGCCCATCCGATGTGATGCTGGTCATGGGCTTCACCGTACTCGGCCAGATGTCCACCATCCTGACGCTCAGCCTGTTTGTGGCTGTTGTCGGCACGCTGTCGCGCATGTACCGCGACAGCGAAATGGCCATCTGGTTCGCCAGCGGCCAGGGACTGGCCAGCCAGCTGCGTCCGGTGCTGCGCTTCGCGTGGCCGATTGTGGCAGTCATTGCCGTACTGGCGTTGCTGGTATGGCCATGGAGCAACCACCAGATCCAGCAACTGCGCGCCCAGTTCGAGCAGCGCAGCGACATTGACCGCATCGCACCCGGGGAGTTCCAGGAATCTTCGGACGGCACGCGCGTGATCTTCATCGACAAGGACACGGTCACCACCGAGGCTGCCAGCAACATCTTCCTGGTCGAGCAACGCCAGGGACGTGAATATGTGACCTCGGCCAAGTCCGCCCACCTGGAAACCGTGGACGGCTTGCGCAATGCCGTGCTCGAGAACGGCCAGCGCGTGGAGACCGACCCTGCCACAGGGCAACTCAAGCTGACGCATTTTGAAGCCTACACCGTGCGCCTCGAAGACAACGCACCGGCCAAGACCAGCCTGACCGCCCGTGCGCTGTCGACCCCGGAACTGTTCCAGACCCCCAATCCCGTCAACCTGGCCGAAGCCGGCTGGCGCGCGGGCTTGCCGCTGGCAGCCTTGAACCTGCTGGTGCTGGCACTGGCCATCACCATCGTCAACCCCCGCGCCGGGCAAAGCACCAGCCTGGTCGTGGCACTGCTGGCCTTCGTCGTCTACTACAACCTGATGAGCGTCGGCCAGAGCTGGACCGCCTCGGGCCGCATCGGGCTGACCGGCTATGTGCTGGGCGTGCATGGCAGCGTCTTCGTGCTGGCGGTATTGGGGCTGGCCATCCGCCACCATCGCTGGCACCTCAAGGACCTGTGGCAACGCCGGGGAGCCACCGCATGAAGACACTGCGCAGACTGATCTACCGCGACACCGTCAGTGCCATCGGCTTTGTGGCCCTGGCGTTTCTGGCGCTGTTCTTTTTCTTTGACCTGCTCGACGAGATGGGCGATGTGGGCCGCACCGTGGGCGATACCACCTACACCGTCTGGCATGCCTTGCTGGCCGTGTCCCTGGGCATCCCGAACCACCTGTACGAACTGCTGCCGATTGCCGTGCTGATCGGCAGCATCTTTGTGATGGCCCGATTTGCGCAAAGCTCAGAGTTCACCATCATGCGCACCAGCGGCCTGGGGCCCTGGCTGGCGCTGCGCACCATGCTGCTGCTGGGCGCCTGCTTTGTGGTACTGACGGTAGCGGTCGGCGACTACATTGCACCCGCCGCCGAGCGCATGGCCCTGGTGGCCAAGGCCAAGTACCTGGGCAAGACCTCGACCAGCGGCTCCACCGGCGCCTGGCTCAAGGAAAAAAACAATGGCAACACGCTGGCCGTCAATGTCCGTTCCGTGCGCGCCGACGGTGCCCTGCAGGGCATCCGTGTGTTCCAGTTCGATGGTCAGGGTCGCATGGTGCTGCAAATCCATGCCGACAGTGGGCAGGTGCAAAGCACTGCCACCGCCTGGGACCTGACGAATGCCCGCATCGCGCGTTTCCGCTACACGCCTGACGCCCAGGGTGCCGAAACCGCCCAGGTCACGCGCGAGCAGGCGCCCAGCCTGGAATGGCCCACCAGCATCACCAGCGAAATGCTGGTGGCCGCCGTGCACAAACCTGATCGCATGCCGACCCTGGAGCTGTTCCAGTTCATCCAGCACCTGAAGGCCAACGACCAGTCGGCGCAGAAGTACGAAATCGAATTCTGGCGCAAGGTCTTCTATCCCTTGAGCTGCATGGTCATGGTGGTGCTGGCCCTGCCCTTTGCTTACCTGCACTTCCGCTCCGGTGGCATTGCAGGCTATGTCTTCGCCGGGGTGATGGCCGGCATCAGCTTCTTCCTGCTCAACAACGTGTTCGGCTATGCCGGCAACCTGCAGAACTGGTCGCCCATGCTGACCGCTGCCGCGCCGGGGCTGATCTACTCGATATTGTCTTTGGGGGCCTTTGCATGGCTGGTGATTCGCCGATGAGTACGCCGTCTTCACAGCGCGGTATTGTTTTCTTTGCCCATGGTTCGCGCGATCCGCAGTGGCGCCTGCCGATCGAGGCGGTGGCGCAGCAACTGCTGCTACAACACCCGCAGGCACGCTGCTGCACGGCCTACCTGGAACTGACCGAGCCCGACTTGCCTACGGCCGCGGCCGACCTGGTAGGCCAGGGCTGCACCCACATCACCGTGCTGCCCATGTTCCTGGGCACCGGCCGCCACGCACGCCAGGACCTGCCGGTACTGGTCGCTGGATTGCGAGAGCAGCACCCCCAGGTGCAGTTCGAGGTGGCTACCGCTGTCGGCGAAGACGCACGCCTGACGGCCTTGCTGGCCGAGATGGCACACCAATACATTGCATAAAGCAAGACACCTTTAGACAATTACTTCATAATAATGAAAGCATCGTTGCTTTCATTCTGTTATGAACCTCCACCAATTCCGTTTCGTCCAAGAAGCTGCGCGCCGCAACCTCAACCTCACCGAGGCGGCCAAGGCCCTGCACACCTCGCAGCCCGGTGTCTCCAAGGCCATCATCGAGCTGGAAGAGGAATTGGGGGTGGACATCTTTGCCCGCCACGGCAAGCGCCTCAAGCGCATCACCGAACCCGGCCAGCATGTGCTCAAGAGCATCGAGCTGATCATGCGCGAGGTGGGCAACCTCAAACGCATCGGCGAGCAGTTCAGCGCCCAGGACAGCGGCACGCTCAGCATCGCCACCACCCACACCCAGGCGCGCTACGTGTTGCCCAAAGCCGTGGCCAAGCTGCGCGATGCCTACCCCAAGGTCACCATCAGCCTGCACCAGGCCACGCCGCACGAAGTGGCGCGCATGGTGCTGGACGAGGTGGCCGAGGTCGGCATGGCCACCGAATCCCTGGCGGATTACCCCGATCTGGTCACCCTGCCCTGCTACGAATGGCAGCACGTGCTGGTCGTGCCCAGCGGCCACCCGCTGGCCACCAAGGAACGCATCGGCCTGGACGATCTGGCCGGTGAGCCGCTGATCACCTACCACCCCTCATTCACCGGACGTGGCAAGGTCGATGCGGCCTTTGCGACGCGCAAGATCGAGCCGCGCATCGTGCTTGAAGCCATCGACTCCGACGTGATCAAGACCTATGTGCGCCTGGGCCTGGGCATTGGCATCGTGGCCGAGATGGCCATGCGCGAAGACCTGGGCCCCGACCTGGTGTCGCGCCCCATGGGCCACCTGTTCGGCCAGAGCGTGGCGCGCGTCGCCTTCAAGCGCGGCGCCTACCTGCGCAACTTCGTCTACAAGTTTGCCGAGACCCTCAGCGACCGCCTCTCGCGCGACCTGATCCTGCGCGCCATGAGCGGCCACGTGAACGACTACGAGCTCTGAACCCCTTTCCCAGAAACAGGTGCCTTGCGGGCACCTTTTTTACGCCATGACCGTGACTTCCCCCGCCCAGACCCCGGCCTTCCCCAGCAAGCTGCCCCAGGTGGGCACCACCATTTTTTCCGTCATGTCGGCCCTGGCCCAGCAGCACCAGGCCGTCAACCTGGGCCAGGGCTTCCCGGACTTCGGTTGCGACACGGCGCTGATCGATGCCGTCACGGCCGCCATGCAGGCCGGCCACAACCAGTACCCGCCCATGCCTGGCATGCCGCAGTTGCGCGAGGCCGTGGCCGCAAAAATTGAAGCACTGCACGGCCGCCAATACGACGCCAACGCCGAAATCACCATCACCGCCGGCGCCACCCAGGCCATCCTGACAGCCATTCTGGCCACCGTGCATGCCGGCGATGAGGTCATCGTGCTGGACCCCTGCTACGACAGCTACGCGCCGAATATCGCGCTGGCCGGTGGGGTAATCGTGCGCGTGCCGCTCACGCCCATCAGCTTCCGTCCGGACTTCGCCAAGATCGCTGCGGCCATCAGGCCCAAAACGCGGCTGCTGATCATCAACAGCCCGCACAACCCCAGCGCCACCATCTGGACCGCCGACGACATGCGCCAGCTGGAAGCCCTGCTGGCGCCCACCAACGTGCTGCTGATCAGCGACGAGGTGTATGAGCACATGGTCTTCGACGGCGCCCAGCACGAAAGCGCCGCGCGTTTCCCCGGACTGGCCGCGCGCGCCTTCATCGTCTCCAGCTTTGGCAAAACCTACCACGTCACAGGCTGGAAGGTGGGCACCGTGGCGGCGCCCGCCGCGCTGACGGCCGAATTCCGCAAGGTGCACCAGTTCAACGTGTTCACCGTGAATACGCCGATGCAGGTCGGCCTGGCCACCTACATGCAGAACCCGGCACCGTACCTGGAGCTGTCCGCCTTCTACCAGCGCAAGCGCGACCTGTTTGCCCAGGGGCTGGCGCAGACGCGCCTGAAGCTGCTGCCCACCACCGGCACCTACTTCCAGTGCGTGGACATCTCGGGCGTCACCACCCTGAGCGAATCCGACTTCTGCCAATGGCTGGTGCGGGAAGTGGGCGTGGCCGCCATCCCGCTGTCGGCCTTCTACGGCGACGGGTTCGACCAGAAGGTGGTGCGTTTTTGCTTTGCCAAGCAAGATGCCACCTTGCTGGCCGCGCTGGAGCGCCTGCGCAAGCTCTGACACCGCCACGCCCACCTTCCTGCCCCCCCGGACCTTCGCGAAAGCCTGCCCATGAAAATTGTGATCGCCCCCGACTCCTACAAGGAAAGCCTGTCTGCGCTGGAAGTCGCCACGCAGATTGAGCTGGGCTTGCTGGAGGTGTTTCCTGAGGCGCAGTGCCTCAAGATCCCCATGGCCGATGGCGGCGAGGGCACGGTGCAGGCCATGGTGGAAGCCACCCAGGGCCGCCGCGTGGACGTGATCGTGACCGGCCCCCTGGGCGAACCCGTCACGGGCTTTTATGGCCTGTCCGGTGACGGTCACACGGCCGTGATCGAAATGGCCGCCGCCAGCGGCCTGGCCCTGGTGCCACCCGCGCAGCGCAATCCCCTGGTGACCACCAGCTACGGCACGGGCGAGCTGATCGCTGCGGCCCTGGATGCCGGTGCGCGCCACCTGATCCTGGGGATTGGCGGCAGCGCCACCAACGATGGCGGGGCCGGCATGCTGCAGGCCCTGGGCGTGCGGTTGCTGGATGCACAAGGGGCGGAGCTGGCACGCGGCGGCGCGGCCCTGGCCCAGCTGGACCGCATCGACACCTCCAGACTGGACGCGCGCCTGGCCACCTGCCGCATCGACGTCGCCTGCGACGTGGACAACCCGCTGACCGGCCCGCGCGGTGCCTCGGCCATCTTCGGTCCACAAAAAGGCGCCACACCGGACATGGTGGCCGCCCTGGACGCCAGCCTGCAGCACTGGGCCGCCATCCTGCGGCGCGACCTGGGGGCGGACGTGGAAGGGATTGCAGGCGCCGGTGCCGCCGGTGGCATGGGCGCGGCCCTGCTGGCCGTGCTCAAGTGCCGGTTGCGCCCCGGCTGCGAAATCATTGCCCAGGCCGTGGGCCTGGACGCCGCCGTGCGCGATGCCGACCTGGTCATCACCGGCGAGGGGCGCATTGACGAGCAGACCATCTTTGGCAAGACCCCGTTCGGGGTGGCGACCGTGGCCAAACGCTACGGCAAACCCGTGATTGGCATGGCCGGCAGCCTGGGCCGCAATGCCCAGGTGGTGCATGCACACGGCATCGATGCCATCTGCAGTGTGCTCAGCCGTCCGTGCAGCATCGAGGACGCCATCGCCGAAGCGGCCCACAACGTGCGCAGCACCGCACGCAATGTGGCTGCGCTGCTGGCCATGGGCCAGGCCTTGCGCACCTGAACGGTCCTCTGCACAAAAAAGGGAGCTGCTTGCGCGCTCCCTGTTTGGCTTTAAGCCACTTTTTACTCATAATTCCCAGGTCCTGTCACCTGGCACAGGCGGTCGACAGCCGTCATGTGCAGGCCTAAGGCGCAGGCGCCCACCACGTGGCCCGGCGCGATCCGGGTGGCATGGCCTGCGGTGTCGGCATTCCTGCCATGCCGCGAAGAAGCTGACGGCGCTGACGCCATCCGGCTTGCGGGCCTGCGGTGGCCGCCGCTGCGAACGCGCAACCATCTGCGGCCAGCCATGGGTGGCGGAATCCACAGGACAGCCAGGTGAAGGGACGAATCCGGCAAGGGAGGGCAGGCGCCACAGTTTTCGTCGATTGGCTGTGACCGTGTGCGCCCCCTCAGGCCCAGGCCGCCGATGCATGGCCGTGCTGCACAAAAAACGGTCGACCCACCCCCTACGCTGTGACAATTTACTTTGGCAACGCAAGCGTCGGGCCGCTTGAAGCCTTGGCTGCTTGCCGCAGCCAAGGCCACCAGGCTTAAGCGCTCTCCAGTTGGCGATGGCCCTGGCCGGTACGGAACAGCGAAACCGCCTCCATCAAGCTGCTGGCCTGGACCCGCAGGCTGCCCGAGGCCCCGGCCATTTCCTCCACCAGGCCGGCATTTTGCTGGGTGGCCCGGTCCAGCTCCGAGACCGACACTGTCACCTCGCCAATGCCCTGGGTCTGGGCCCGCGACGCGGCACTGATTTCGCTGATCAGCGCGGCCACGCTCTTGACCTCGCCCACCAGCTGCGCCATGGTCACGCCGGCTTCCTGGACCTGCTCCACGCCCTGGGCCACCTGGCCCATGCTGGTATCGATCAGTTGCTTGACTTCCTTGGCGGCCTCCGCACTGCGCTGCGCCAGCATGCGCACCTCGGCGGCCACCACGGCAAACCCACGCCCTTGTTCGCCCGCACGCGCGGCCTCGACCGCGGCATTCAGGGCCAGCAGGTTGGTCTGGAAGGCGATGCCATCGATCACGCCGATGATGCTTTTGATGCGGCGGGAACCTGCGGCAATGTCCTCCATGGTCTGGACCACGCCACCCACCACCTGGCCGCCGTGCTCGGCCGATTGGCTGGCCGTGGCCGCCAGGCTGGTGGCCTGCTGCGCATGCTCGGCGTTCTGCACCACGGTGCCATGCAGTTGCTCCATCGTGGCCGAGCTGTGCTGCAGCCGCGTGGCCTGCAGCTCCGTGCGCTGCGCCAGGTCGGTATTGCTGGAGTCGATCTGTGCCGAGCTGGCGGCAATCGTTTCGGCCGAGCTGCGCACCTGCCGCACGATCTGCGCCAGCGCCGTCTGCATTTCGGCCAGCGAGGCCAGCACGCTGCTGTGGTGCACGCCCGCGTCCAGCGTCACCTCGTTCAGCTCGCCAGCCGCCACGCGCTTGGCCACGGCCCGCAACTCGGCGGGGTCGGCCCCCAGCGCCCGCATCAGGCTGCGGATGATGCGCCAAGCCAGTACGCCGGCAATCGCCAGGGCCAGGGCGCAGGCCGAGAGCAAGGCGGTCTTGGTGGAGCCATAGGCCTGCGCCGCCACCTCGACATTGGTATCGCCCCGCTCACGGATATAGGCCACATAGGCACTGGTCTTGCGCACCAGCTCGGCCAGCAAGGGGCGGCATTCGTCCGTCAGTTTGCGGATGGCCGCCTCGCGCTGGTCCTTCAGTGCCATGTCGACAATCGCCAAAGCCACGGGGCCGTACTGCCCCTCGATCTGCTCGACAGCGGCAAACAGGGCCCGTTCGTCGCTCGACACGTCCGGGGCCTGCACCAGGGTGCGCAAGCGCCCCAGGCGCTCTTGCATGCGCTCGTGGGCCTGCATCACGGCATTTTTCTCGGCCTCGATGTCGGCCGGCGCCGTCACCAGCAGCAGATTGCGGGCCGCCACGGCGCGTGCATCGGCGGCCGCCTGCAGTTCACGCGCCAGGCCGGCACGCCGAAAGTCGTTGGACACAAAATGCTCGAAACTGCCCTGGGTCACAGCAATCCCGCGCACCGCCATGCCCGATAGGCCGAAAAGAATCAGCATCAGAAGCGCAAAAGACAAGATCAGCTTGTTTTTGATTGACATTTTTTAATCTGTTTTCCAGAAATTGAATCCGTTGCACACCGACACCATCGGTGCGTCGGCCGAGCCAGCCCACTGGCCCGGCACACGCTGGCTGCGCCCCCTGGGCACCAACGCATTCCTACGCGGCACAGCCGATGGCAGTGCCATCAGCAGAACGTGGCCAGCGCATACAGCGCATGTCCCTCTTCCAACCCAACCCTTCACCACGCAGCCAGCCGCACACCCTTGTGCTGCATGGATGACTGGCAGGTGCTGCGCCATGTTTCACGCATGGCTTGGGTCTTAATGTATTGGACAAAACTATTTTTGTCCTAGACAATTATGGCTATACCTTGAATTGTCTATGTCTATCCGCACCGCTTCCAGCAATCCAGCGTACTGCCGCGATGGGGGCACACCGCCACCCATGGCTGTGCAGCCATGCCCAGACACAGTGGCGCAGGACCGCGTGGGCGACGGAAATAGACGCTATGGTTTTTGTTGCGCGAAAGGACCTAGGCAAACCCATGCAAGGCTGCTGACGACCATGTCTACAGGGCGATGCCCGGTGGCTGCCAGTGCGCACTGTCTGCGAATGTGGGGGACTGGACCAACGGGCTGGTTTGGCGTGACGGGCTGCGCACCGTGCCATGCCTGGCCTGAATTTGTCCAAGACAAAGAGGCACAGCTGCATCGCCCTGCATGCCCCCCAACATGGCAGGGGCGGATTGTCCCGGATCGCCCCCGCACAGGGAGTCAGGCTGTCACACACCCACGGGCACTGGTAGGTCTATCGCCTTGCCCAAGTGGATCGCGGACCACTGTGGTGTACGCGACCGCTGGGTACGCCCAGGCCCGATGGCGCATCCAACAGGTTGGGAGCACATCGCGCCAAGGCGGCACTCACCACCTGAGTGCAACAACTGCCCCCACACAGCCTGCCTGTGCGCGGTCCTGCGCATATGCAGGGTGTCGGCCAATACGCTCCGCAGGGAAGCCAGACAGCCGCGCATTGGCGACACCCCATGCCGGGGCTCAGCGCTTTGCTCCAGACAGGCTTTGCCGTGATCGCGTGGCCATCACGGCCCTGCCCCCAATACCTTGACCGATAGAAGCACCTCACAGACATGCAGCACCTGACACGCCCACTGCCACACCAGCCCGCCGCACCGACAGCGCGCCCACGCCTGCTGCGCTGGCTGGCCTCCGCACTCCTCGGGGCCGCCCTGCTGACAGGGTGCGCCAGCACCAGCCCGCCACCGGGGCTGCAGCCCGTCACAGGCTTCGATCTGCAGCGCTACCAGGGCCGCTGGTACGAACTGGCGCGGCTGGACCACGCCTTCGAGCGCGGCCTGCGCGATGTGTCGGCCACTTACACCCCGCAGCCCGACGGCAGCGTGCAGGTGATCAACCGCGGCCGGCAGGCCGCCAGCGGCCAGTGGCGCGAGGCTGTCGGCAAGGCGCTGTTCACCGGTCCGAGCAGCACCGCCTCCCTCAAGGTGTCCTTCTTTGGTCCCTTCTATGGCGGCTACCACGTCGTGGGCCTGGACGCCGACTACCGCTGGGCGCTGGTGGTCGGCACCGATACCGGCTATGCCTGGATTCTGGCGCGCGACACCCAATTGCCCCGTGCCACGTTGCAGCGCATCGTGGCGCAGGCCCAGTCCCTCGGCATTGACACACAGGCTTTCATTTGGGTGGACCACACCGACACGGACTCCCCCACCCCGGCACAACCATGACCAGCACCGCAACTTCCCCATCCTTGGAACACGCCACGATCGCCATCGTCGGTGCCGGCCTGGCAGGCCTGGCCTGTGCCCAGGCCCTGGCCCACGCAGGCCACAGCGTGCACGTGTTCGACAAAAGCCGTGGCCCCTCGGGCCGCATGAGCACGCGCCGCAGCAGCGATGGTGCGACGGATTGGCAGTGCGACCACGGCGCCCAGTACTTCACGGCGCGCCACGCCGATTTCCGGGCCCAGGTCGCCAGCTGGGAGCAAGCCGGCACCGCAGCCCCGTGGACCGCCCGCATCGGCACGCACGATGGGCAAGGCTTCACGCTGCAGACCAGCACGGTGCAGCGCTTTGTCGGCACCCCACGCATGACGTCCCCGGCGGCCCACCTGGTGCGCAGCCTGCAGGCCTTGGACCAGCCGGTCCGCTTTCAGTGGCAAACCACCGTCCAGCCGCTGCAGGCAAATGCCGGCGATGGCTGGCTGCTGCACAGCCCCGAACACGGCACCGAGCCCCAGCGCTACCAGACCGTGCTGCTGGCCGTGCCTGCCCCACAGGCCGCGCCCCTGCTGACGGGTGTAGCCCCGCATGCCGCCGACCTGGCGCGCAGCGCCCGCATGCGGGCCTGCTGGTCGGTCATGGTGCGCTGCCCCCAGCCGGTGCACCTGCCCGTGGACGGCTGCTTTGTCGAGCACAGCCCCCTGCGCTGGATCGCACGCGACAGCAGCAAGCCCGGGCGCAACGGCCCCGAAACTTGGCTGCTGCACGCCACCCACACCTGGAGCGAGGCGCATGTGGAAGACGACGCTGCCTCGGTCACGGCCACGCTGCTGCAGGCCTTTGCACAGCTGGGCGGCCCCGAGCCGGCCAGCGTGCAGGCCACCGCCCACCGCTGGCGCTACGCCGACACCGCCCCGCCACTGAACGTGGACTGCTGGTGGCAGCCGGAGACCGGCCTGGGCCTGTGCGGCGACTGGCTGCACAGCGGCACAGTGGAAGGCGCCTGGCTCAGCGGCCGCTGTCTGGCGCAGCGCGTACACGCCGCGCTGCAGGCGCACACCAGGTAAAACCGCCCACCACTGGAAGCACACCATGCACCGCAAACCCCATCTGCCTGAAAAGCCCTGCCAGTGCTGCGGGCGCCCGTTTGCCTGGCGCAAAAAGTGGGCGCAGGTGTGGGAGGAGGTCAAGTACTGCTCCGAACGCTGCCGCCGCCAGCGCAAACAGCCGCCCTCACCCGGAGCCCAGCCATGAGCACGGTGCTGGTGTGGCTGCGCCACGACCTGCGCCTGCACGACCAGTCCGTGCTGCAGGCCGCATGCCAGCTGGGGGCACAGCACCTGCTGCCCGTGGTGTGCCGGCCCGATGTGCAAGCCAGCACCCCCTGGGGCTTTGCCCGCATCGGCCCACACCGCCGCGCCTGGCTGGCCAATACCCTTAAAAACCTGCTCCAGCGCTTTCAGAATCTACGCTCTCAGCTATGTATTTTGAATCAGCCTGCTGCAATTGCATTGCCTGCGCTGGCGCGGGCCGTGGGCGCCACCACCATCGTCTGTGAGGACATTGCCGCACCCGAGGAGCAGGCCGAAGTTGCAGCCCTGCGCGCCGCAGGCCTGCAGGTGCACACCGTGTGGCACAGCAGCTTGCTGCACCCGGACCAGTTGCCGTGGCCGGTGGCGCAGTTGCCTGCCGTGTTCACGCCGTTTCGCCAAGCGATTGAGCGTGCCGGGCTGCAACCCGCAGCACCCCTGCCAGTACCGGCCGCACTGCCCCCCTTGCCACCTGAGTTGCCGACGGCATCCCCAGACACACCAGCGCAAGCCCTGGCCGTACTGGCCGGGCTGCCCCCGGCTGCCGATGCACGCAGCGCCTTCCCCTACCTGCAAGGCCGTCTGCACGGCGGGGAGTCAGCCGCGCTGGCCCACCTGCGCCAGTATCTGGAACGCGGGCTGCCCCACAGCTACCAGCGCACACGCAACGGCCTGGTGGGGCTGGACTACTCCAGCAAATGGTCGCCCTGGCTGGCCACGGGGGCGCTCTCGCCGCGCCAAGCCATGGCCCAGCTGCGGCAGTTTGAAGCCACACACGGCGCCAGCGATGGCAGCTACTGGCTGTGGTTTGAGCTGCTGTGGCGCGATTACTTCCGTTTTCTGCACCTGCAGCATGGCCACAAGCTGTACTGGGCGCGGGGACTGGGTCCTACGCAGGCCACGCCCCACAATGACCAGCACTTTGCCGCCTGGTGCGCCGGGCAGACGGGCCAGCCCTTGGTGGATGCCGCCATGCGCGAGCTGGCGGCCACCGGCTACCTGAGCAACCGCCTGCGCCAGGTGGCGGCCAGCTATCTGATCCACGACCTGGGCTGCGACTGGCGCGCTGGTGCCGCCTGGTTTGAGGCACAGCTGCTGGACTATGACGTGTACAGCAACCAGGGCAACTGGCTGTACATCGCCGGGCGGGGCACCGACCCACGCGGTGGGCGCCGCTTTGACCCCGTCAAACAGGCCGCCACCTACGACCCCGACGGGGCCTACCAGCGACTGTGGGGCACGGCATGAGCAACACCCGCACACCCACCCCCACCGCCCCGCACGGCGCACACACCCTGCGCCTGCTGCTGGGCGACCAGCTCAACCCGCAACACAGCTGGTTCCAGCAGGTGGATCCGCAGGTGGTCTACGTGCTGATGGAAGTGCGCCAGGAAACCGACTACGTGCTGCACCACGCACAGAAAATTCTGGCCATCTTTGCCGCCATGCGCGATCTGGCGCACCAGCTGCGCACTGCGGGCCACCGCGTGCGCTATGTGGCGCTTGACGACGCCAGCAACCGCCAATCCATCCCCGACAACCTGACTGCATTGGCCGCGCACTACGGCGCCCACACGGTGCAATGGCAGCAGCCCGACGAATGGCGGCTCGACGCCCAGTTGCAGGACTGGGCCCGCACCACCCCACTGCACTGCAGCGTGGTAGACAGCGAACACTTTCTGACGGCGCGGAACGATCTGGCCACCCAGATGCACGGGCGCCGCCAGTGGCTGATGGAGCATTTCTACCGCGGCATGCGCCGCCGCTACCGCCTGCTGCTGGACGAGCACGATCAGCCCGCAGACGGTCAGTGGAATTTTGACCATGACAACCGCAAGCCCTGGCCCGGCACCCCGCCAGAGCCTGCGGACTGGCGCCCCACGCACGACCACCGCACACTGTGGGCCATGCTGCAGCGCTGCGGCATCCACAGCTTTGGCGAGCCGCAGGCCGACGCCGTGCGCTGGCCGCTGAACCGTGCCGAGGCACTGGCCTGTCTGGAGGCCTTCATCACCCACGCCCTGCCGCACTTTGGCGACTATGAAGACGCCATGGCCAGCCAGGCCCCGCGCCTGTTCCATTCGCTGCTCTCCTTTGCGCTGAACGTAAAGATGCTGCACCCGCTGGAGGTGCTGCAGCGCGCCGAGGTCGCCTGGCGCACCGGGCAGGCCCCGCTGGCCGCAGTGGAAGGCTTTGTGCGCCAGATTCTGGGCTGGCGCGAGTACGTGCGCGGCATCTACTGGGCGCACATGCCGGGCTACGAGCAGCGCAATGCGCTGGACCACCAACTGCCGCTGCCGCACTGGTTCTGGAGCGGGGACACGGACATGCGCTGTCTGCAACTGTCGATTCGCCAGTCGCTGCAGACCGCCCATGCCCACCACATCCAGCGGCTGATGGTGATCGGCAACTTTGCCCTGCTGGCGGGGCTGGACCCGGCCGCGCTGCACCGCTGGTACCTGGGCATCTACATCGATGCCTTCGAATGGGTGGAGCTGCCCAACACCTTGGGCATGAGCCAGCGCGCCGATGGCGGCCTGATCGCCACCAAGCCCTATGTCAGCAGCGCGGCTTACCTGCAGCGCATGGGCGACTATTGCCAGGGCTGCGCCTACAACCCCAAGCTCAAGACCGGCCCGCGCGCCTGCCCCTTCAACGCCCTGTACTGGGACTTTTTTGCGCGCCATGCCGAGACACTGGGCAGCAACCACCGGCTGGCGCTGGTGTACCGCCAGTGGCAAAAAATGCCGCACGAGCAGCAAACCGCCCTGCAAGCGCACGCACAGCAGGTGCGCCAGCAGCTCGCTACCCTGTAACCACAACCCCACTCCACAAGGCCTGCCATGCAATCCCTGCCCACTGGTTACCAAGCCCTCATCCTGGGGGCCACTGGCGCCATCGGCGGTGCCCTGGCCGCGCAGCTGGCCGCGGACCCACGCTGTGCCCAGGTGGTTGCCCTGAGCCGCCAGAGCACGCCTGCGATGGATTTTGAACAACCGCAGAGCATTGCCACTGCCGCCGAGGCGCTGCGCCCGCAAGGGCCCTGGCACCTGGTCGTGGTGGCCACCGGCATGCTCAGCGGCCCCACCGGCTGCCCCGAAAAACGCCTGGCCGACCTGAACGCCACGCACCTGGCGGCCAGCTTTGCCACCAACACCATCGGCCCGGCCCTGGTGCTGGCGCATTTCGCGCCGCAGCTGGCCAAGGGGGCGCGCAGCCTGCTGGCAGTGCTGTCGGCCAAGGTAGGCAGCATTGGCGACAACCGCCTGGGCGGCTGGTACAGCTACCGCGCCTCCAAGGCAGCGCTGAACATGCTGCTCAAGACCGCCGCGATCGAAGTGGCGCGCACCCACCCCCAGGCCGTGCTGGCGGCCCTGCACCCCGGTACGGTGGATTCGGCGCTGTCGGCACCGTTTCGCGGGGCGCAGATAGGTCGCCCGCCCGCCGCGGCCGCGCAGGACCTGCTGGCTGTGCTCGATCGCCTGCAACCCCAAGACAGCGGCGGCTTCTGGGCCTACGATGGTCAACGCCTGCCCTGGTAAGCCCT
Source organism: Comamonas aquatica NBRC 14918 (assembly GCF_000739875.1). GTDB lineage: Bacteria > Pseudomonadota > Gammaproteobacteria > Burkholderiales > Burkholderiaceae_C > Comamonas > Comamonas aquatica. The sequence goes on along the minus strand of NZ_BBJR01000053.1, from coordinate 36,436 downwards.
TCGCCCACTTTGCACCAAGGAGAACCCCATGCGCATCCTGCTGACTGGCGGCACCGGCCTGATTGGACAAGCCCTGTGCCAGCACTGGCAACGCCAAGGCCACGAACTCTGGGTCTGGAGCCGCGAACCGCACAAGGTGGCCGCCCTGTGCAGCGGTGCCCGCGGCATAGCCCACCTGCACGAACTGGAAGGTACATCGCTGGACGCGGTGGTGAACCTGGCCGGCGCCCCGATTGCAGACCGCCCCTGGACCACATCGCGCCGCCAGGTGCTGTGGCGCAGCCGCGTCGAGCTGACACGGACCCTGGTGGACTGGATGGCGCAGCAGCCCCAGCCGCCGCGTGTGCTGCTGTCGGGCTCGGCCGTGGGCTGGTACGGCGATGGTGGCGACGCCTGGCTGGATGAAAGCAGCCCGGCCGGTGCGGCCGATTTTGGCAGCCAGCTGTGCATCGCCTGGGAGCAAGAGGCCGAGCACGCGCGCCGCTTCGGCGTGCGCGTGGCCCTGGTGCGCACCGCACCGGTCCTGGCCCCCAGGGGCGGCATGCTGGCGCGGCTGCTGCCCCCGTTCAAGCTGGGCCTGGGGGGCAGACTGGGTGATGGCCAGCAGTGGATGCCCTGGATCCACCTGGACGACCAGGTCCGGCTGATGGACCACCTGCTGCACCACGCAGACTGCAGCGGCCCATTCAATGCCTGCGCGCCAGAGGCCGTGCGCAACGCCACCTTCACCCAGACCCTGGCCACCGCCCTGCACCGCCCGGCCTGGCTGCCGGCACCGGCCTGGGCGCTGCGCCTGGCGCTGGGCGAAATGTCCGTGCTGCTGCTGGGCGGCCAGCGCCTGCGCCCCCAGCGTGCGCAGGCCGCGGGATTTGCGTGGCAGCACCCCACGCTGGCGGGCGCCTTGGACCAGTTGCTGCACCCACCGGGTGCCTGATCCGCGGCCGACGCGCGCAGCCACAGACTGCGCCCGTCGGGCATGCTCTGGGCCAGCACCGCCCGCTTGGCGCTGCCCGACTCAGGCAGCGATCAAGCCCCCTCGCGTATGCCTAGGCACGGACTGTGCGGGTGCTTGCGGCCCCTCATTTGCGCGGGGCGGCGGATCACGCTGCAGCGGGGCCGCTATGTGAGCGCTCAGGCCGCCAACAGTTGCTCAATCCAGGCCTCGGGCTGTGAAAACAACAGGTTGGAAGGTAGCAACTGCCCACGCCCATCGATTTCGAGCAAGAACGTGGGCACGCCCCGTGCGCCCAGCTGCTGCAACCAGTGCTGGGCTTGCTGCGTGCGCGCGGCATGCACCTGCAGCAGCTCTGCATCGGTCGCGGTCAAGCGCTGCGCCGCCTCGGCCAGGCCCAGGCCCAGGCCTTGCAAGATCACGGCCAGTTGGTCCAGCGACGTCACATCCTGCCCGTCGATGTAGCGCGCCTGCTGCATGGCCTTGAGCGCTGCCACCTCCTGCGTGGGGGCTGTCAACGCCACCGCCGTCAGGGCCAGGCTGATAGGGCCGCTGTCAAAGCGCTGCTGGCGATCGGCCAGCACCTGGGTGCGGTAGCGCGGCGAAAAGTGCTGACCGGTCAGTTGCTCGATGCGCTGGTCGTTCGTCCAGGCGTAGGCGGCAAAGTCGTCGTCCATGGCGCGCGAGCCGGCGCCCGAAAACATGCCGCAGGGCCACAATTTCAGTTGCAGCTGCGGCAGGGCGGCCACCTGGGCCACGACAGCCCCGGCGCCATAGCACCAGCCGCACAGCGGATCAAAGATGTAATGCAGGGTTTTGCGCATGTTCCATTCCGGTTCGTGCGGGGCCACCGGCACTGCCGCGGCCCCGCGTGGCCGCTTTACAGCAGTACGATGTCGTACTGTTCCTGGGCCAGGCCGCCTTCGGCCTGCAGCGAGATGGGCTTGCCGATGAAATCGCTCAGGCCCGCCAGGTGCTGGCTTTCCTCGTCCAGCAGCAGGTCGATGACATCCGGGTTGGCCACCACCCGAAACTCCTTGGGGTTGAACTGGCGTGCCTCGCGCAGGATTTCGCGCAGGATCTCGTAGGCCACGCTGCGCACCGTCTTCACGCTGCCCTTGCCCTGGCACACGGGACAGGGTTCGCACAGCATGTGGGCCAGCGATTCGCGCGTGCGCTTGCGCGTCATCTCGACCAGCCCCAACTGTGAGAACGTCCCCGCCATGGTCTTCACCCGGTCACGGCCCAGCTGCTTGCGCAGCTCGGCCAGCACCTGCTCCCGGTGCTCCTCGTGCGCCATGTCGATGAAGTCGGCAATGATGATGCCGCCCAGGTTGCGCAGGCGCAGCTGGCGCGCAATCGCCTGCGCCGCCTCCAGGTTGGTCTTGAAGATGGTGTCGTCGAAATTGCGGGCCCCGACATAGCCACCGGTGTTCACGTCCACCGTGGTCAGCGCCTCGGTCTGGTCGATGATCAGGTAGCCGCCCGACTTCAGCTCCACGCGCCGGCCCAGTGCCTTGGCGATTTCCTCGTCGATGGAATACAGGTCAAAGATCGGCCGCTCACCCTTGTACAGCTGCAGCTTGGGCACGGCGCTGGGCATGAATTCCTTGCCAAAGGCCATGAGCTTGGCGAACTGCTCCTGCGAGTCGATGCGGATGCTCTGCGTGCTCTCGCCGGCCAGATCGCGCAGCACGCGCTGCAGCAGGCTCAGGTCCTGGTGCAGCACCGACATCGGCGGCAGCGTGGTGGCGGCCAGCTTGATGCGCGCCCAGGTCTTGCGCAGGTAGGCGATGTCCTCGGACAGCTCCTCATCGCTGGCATCTTCGCCGTTGGTGCGCAGGATGAAACCGCCACCGCCGCCCTGGTCCTTCAGGCCCACCAGCTTTTGCAGGCGCCCGCGCAGGGCATCGCGCTCCTCGGGCGTGATCTTCTGCGACACGCCAATGTGCTCGTCCTGCGGCAGGTGCACCAGCAGGCGCCCGGCAATGCTGATCTGCGTGGACAGGCGCGCGCCCTTGCTGCCGATCGGGTCCTTGATGACCTGCACCACGATGGACTGGCCCTCGAACACCTGGTGCTCGATGGGTTTGGGCGGCTCGTTCTTGCGCGCAATCATGGGCGCATCGCCGCTTTCGTGGCGCTGCCAGACATCGGCCACATGCAGGAAGGCGGCGCGCTCCAGCCCGATGTCGATGAAGGCGGACTGCATGCCCGGCAGCACGCGCGACACCTTGCCCAGGTAGATGTTGCCGACCAGGCCGCGTTCCAGCGTGCGTTCGATGTGCAGCTCCTGCACAGCGCCCTGCTCCACCACGGCCACCCGGGTTTCCTGGGGCGACCAGTTGATCAAAATGTCTTGCTGCATGCGCTTGTCTTGGTTTGTTGAGGGGGCAGGTGCTGCCGGCCCCGTACCGCGGTGCGTCCGAATGCCAGCTGCGCGCACATCGGCGGCAGCGCGGGCCATCCAGGCGCTGCTTAAATCTGCCAGCCCAGTTGCCGCAGCAGCTGGGCCGTCTCGAACACGGGCAGGCCCATGATGCCGGAATAACTGCCGTCCATATGTTCGATATAGGCCGCTGCACGTCCTTGAATACCATAGGCCCCGGCCTTGCCGAAAGGTTCCCCCGAGGCTACGTAGGCAGCCATTTGCGCCTCGCTCAGCGCCATGAAGCGCACGCTGGAGACCGACAGGGCCTGCCAGCGCTGTGCGCCCTGCTGCACCGCCACCGCCGTCAGCACCGTGTGGGTCTGGCCGGACAGCTGCGCCAGCATCTGCAGCGCATGCGCGGCATCAGCTGGCTTGCCCAGGATCTGCGTGCCCAGGGCCACCGTGGTGTCCGAGGTCAGCACCGGCGCATCGGGCAGGCCACGCCGCGCCAGGCGAGCCACGGCGGCATCCAGCTTCAATCCGGTCACGCGCTGCACGTAGGCCTGCGGGTCCTCGTCCGGCAACACGGCCTCGATGGCCTCGGCATCCTCGGCCACATCCCCTGGGGCATTGGGCAACAGCAGTTCGTGGCGCACGCCCAGCTGCTGCAGCAACTGGCTGCGGCGCGGGCTTTGGGAGGCAAGGTAGATGAAGTCGGACATGGTTTTGAATCAAAAAAGGCTTCAGCGCGCATTCAGCAAGCGCCAGAAGCTATTAAAAAAATAGTATCACGGCACCCTGCGCCATGCAATCCACGGCCACACCACCCTCTGCCCAGGCTGACGCTGAAAAAACAAAACCCTGCACGCTGGGGGCAGGGTCTGCGGATGCCGGGCAGCCGGCACGGAGGGGTTCGCGACTCACTCGCGGTGATACGGGTGGCCCGCATTCACCGACCAGGCGCGGTACAGCTGCTCGATCAGCAGCACCCGCACCATGGCGTGCGGCAAGGTCAGGTCCGAGAGGCGGATTTTCTCGTGTGCGGCCTGCTTGAAGGCCGGGTCCAGGCCATCGGGGCCTCCGATGACCAGTGCCACATCATCGCCTTCCAGCTGCCAGTGCTCCAGGCGCTGGGCCAGGGCCTTGGTGGTCAGGTTGGTACCCCGCTCGTCCAGCACCACGATGCGGGTGCCCCGGGGAATCGCCGCCTCGATGCGCTTGCGCTCGGCGGCATACAGCGTCTCGACCGTCTTGGAGCCACGCGGCTCGGTCTTGACGGCCTTGAGCTCGACCTTGAGTTCCGGGGGAAAGCGCTTGGCGTAATCGTCGTAGGCCGTCTGCGCCCAATCGGGCACATGCTGGCCCACGGCCACGATCCACAGCTTCATGCCTTCTTCGCAGCCGCCTTCTTGGCGCCGCCGCGGGGTGCCGTGGGCTTGACCACCACGGTCTTCACGGCGGCGGCTTTCTTTGCGGCAGGCTTCTTGGCTGCCGGCTTTTTCACGGCCGGAGCCTTGTCGGCCTTGGCGTCCACCGACTTCTCGGCGGATTTCTTGGCTGCGGCCTTCTTCACCACGGTCTTGCCATCCACCGCAGGGGCGGTCTTCTTGGCCGCAGCCTTCTTGGCAGGCTTGGCTTCGGCCGAGGCATCTTCGGAGGCGAAGATCTTGGCAGGCTTGGCGCCCGCCAGCTTCAGGCGCACGGGCTTGTCGCCCCAGATTTCTTCCAGGCGGTAGTACTGGCGGATCATGGGCTGCATGATGTGCACCACGCACTGGCCGCAGTCGACGATGATCCACTCGCCGTTTTCTTCGCCTTCATGGCGTGGCACGGCAAAGCCGGCCTTCTTCACGGCATCGCGTACGCTGGAGGCCAGGGCCTTGGTCTGGCGGTTGGAAGTACCGGAGGCGACGATGACGCGCTCAAACAGCGGCGACAGGTGCTCGGTATTGAAAACCTGAATGTCTTGGGCCTTGACGTCTTCCAGGCCATCGACGATGGCACGCTGGAGTTTGGTCACGTCTTTCTTGGCTGCGGAATCCGATTGGGTGGAAGTGCTCATCAGGCGATGTCTGGTTGAAAGTTCCGGTCAATATAGCGCGGCTGCATCGCGGGCTTCAATGCCCTTGGGGATGCTGCCCCACGCTGACAGGGCTTTTATTGTTGGTCTAAATAGAAAGGCCGACCACAGGGACTGTCGTCGGCAGCTATGGAAATTATAGTTTTTCGGCCAGGGGGCTGCTTGCGCGCCCTCAAAGCCAGTCGCGGCGCACCAAGAATTGGCTCAGCAGTTGCGCCTCGGGCGTCCCCGGGGCGTCCACGCGCTGGTAGCTCCAGTCCGCATGCAAGGGCATGGACAGCAGGATGGATTCGGTACGCCCCCCGGACTGCAGGCCGAAGTGGGTGCCCCGGTCCCAGACCAGGTTGAACTCCACATAACGACCACGGCGGTAGCGCTGGAAATCCACCTGCGCCGCGCCGTAGGCCATGGCCTGGCGCCGCTCGACGATGGGCAGATAGGCCTGCAGGAACGCATCCCCCACCGCGCGCAGCATGGCGAAGCCCTGGTCCTGGCCCAGCTCGCTGAAGTCATCAAAGAAGATGCCGCCGATGCCGCGCTGCTCGTTGCGGTGTTTCAGGAAAAAGTACTCGTCACACCACTGCTTGAAGCGCGGATACAGCTGCGCGCCAAAAGGCTGCAGCGCATCGCGGCAGGTCTGGTGGAAGTGCACGGCATCGTCTTCGAAGCCGTAGACCGGTGTCAGGTCCATGCCACCGCCAAACCAGCACACCTGGGGCTGGCCCGGGTGGCCGGCGGCAATCATGCGCACATTCATGTGTACCGTGGGCACATAGGGGTTGCGTGGGTGGAACACCAGCGACACGCCCATGGCCTCGAACGGTGCACCCGCCAGTTCGGGCCGGTGCTGGGTGGCCGAGGGCGGCAGTTGCGCGCCCTTGACGTGCGAGAAACCACAGCCGGCACGCTCGAACACCCGGCCGTTTTCCAGGATCTTGGTGACGCCATCGCCCTGCAGGCGCTCATCCGCCCCCTTGTGCCAGGGATCGGCCAGGAACCGGGCCGCACCTTCGCCAGCGGCGGCTTCCACCGCCTCCAGCGCACGGGTGATGCTGGCTTGCAGCCCCAGCAGGTAGGCGCGCACGTTGTCGATGCTGGCGGTGGGTGCTTGCATGGCGGCCTCCTCAGCCCTTGATAGCGCGGAAGCCAATGTCGCGGCGGTACTGCATGCCGTCGAAGTGGATGCCGCGCGTCACATCGTAGACACGGGTCTGCGCCTGGCGCACGCTGTCGGCCAGCACGGTCACGCACAGCACGCGGCCACCGCTGGTCACGGGCACGCCGGCCTCATTCAGCTGCGTGCCGGCATGGAACACCACGGCATCGTCCACCTCGGCGGGCAGGCCGGTGATGGCATCGCCCTTGCGCGGATCTTCCGGGTAACCGGCCGCCGCCATCACCACGCCCAGCGCGGTGCGGCGGTCCCACTCCAGCTCCACCTGGTCCAGCTTGCCGTCCACAGCCGCCTGCATGACGTCCACCAGATCGCTCTTGAGGCGCATCATGATGGGCTGGGTTTCGGGGTCACCCATGCGGGTGTTGAACTCCAGCGTCTTGGGGTGGCCGTTGCCGTCGATCATCAGGCCGGCATACAGGAAGCCGGTGAACGGAATACCGTCCTTTTCCATGCCACGGATGGTGGGCAGGATGATCTCGCGCATGGCACGGGCATGCACGTCGGCCGTGACCACGGGGGCGGGCGAGTAGGCGCCCATGCCGCCGGTGTTGGGGCCTTCGTCGTTGTCCTTGAGGCGCTTGTGGTCCTGGCTGGTGGCCATGGCGACCACGTTCTTGCCATCGCACAGCACGATGAACGAAGCCTCCTCGCCAGCGAGGAACTCCTCGATCACCACGCGTGCACCGCCTTCGTTGTGCTGCACGCCGTACTTGTTGTCCACCAGCATGAAGTCCACGGCATCGTGTGCTTCCTGCAGTGTCATCGCCACCACCACGCCCTTGCCGGCAGCCAGGCCGTCGGCCTTGATGACGATGGGTGCCCCCAGGCGTTCCACAAAGGCGTGGGCGGCCACGGGGTCGGTAAAGGTGTCGTAGTCGGCCGTGGGAATGCCGTGGCGACGCATGAAGGCCTTGGAGAAGGCCTTGGACGACTCCAGCTGCGCAGCCGCCTTGGTGGGACCGAACACCTTCAGGCCGTGCGCGCGGAACTCGTCCACCACGCCGGCGGCCAGCGGTGCCTCGGGGCCGACCACGGCCAGCGCCACGCCTTCAGCCTGCGCCCATTCGCGCAGCTTAACCACATCGGTGATGGGCAAGTTCTGCAGCTTGCCACCTGCCAGGCCAGTGCCACCGTTGCCGGGCGCGACAAACACCTTGGTCGCCTTGGGCGACTGGGCCAATTTCCACGCCAGAGCGTGTTCGCGGCCACCGCCGCCAATCACAAGAATCTTCATAGTTCAGCGTTGTGGTAGACGTCCTGCACGTCGTCCAAATCTTCCAATACATCCAGCAGTTTTTGCATCCGCTCGGCGTCCTCGCCTTGCAGTTCGATGGTGTTTTCAGCGCGCATGGTCACTTCCGCCACTTCGGGCTTCAGGCCAGCCGCTTCCAGGGCATTCTTCACGGCTTCAAAGTCCGCAGGCGCGGTCAGCACCTCGATGGCACCGTCCTCGTCGGTGATCACATCCTCGGCGCCGGCTTCCAGGGCCACATCCATGACCTGGTCTTCGCTGGTTCCGGGGGCAAACACGATCTGTCCGCAGTGCTTGAACTGGAAGGCCACCGAACCTTCGGTGCCCATGTTGCCGCCGTGCTTGTTGAAGGCGTGGCGCACTTCAGCGACCGTGCGCACACGGTTGTCGGTCATGGTGTCCACGATGATGGCCGCGCCGCCGATGCCATAGCCCTCGTAGCGGATTTCCTCGTAGTTCACACCTTCCAGATTGCCTGTGGCCTTGTCGATGTTGCGCTTGATGTTGTCGGCAGGCATGTTGGCAGCTTTGGCCTTGTCCACTGCCAAGCGCAGGCGGGGATTGGCATTCAGATCACCGCCACCTTGGCGGGCCGCCACCATGATTTCACGAATGATGCGTGTCCAGATTTTGCCGCGCTTCTCATCCTGGCGACCCTTGCGGTGCTGGATGTTGGCCCACTTACTATGTCCTGCCACAGGAAATCCTTTGGTCTTGATTTAATCTATTGGGCACGGATTCTACTTTTGACAGCGCAACTTGACAGAGGAAACCCGAACATGGCCCCAGCTTTGCCTATTGCCTTGCACGGCGATACCGTTTGCTCCCTCCTGCCCAGCATGGCCAACCGCCATGGGCTGATCACCGGCGCCACCGGCACCGGGAAAACCGTGACGCTGCAGAAGATGGCCGAAAGCTTCGCGTTGGCCGGGGTTCCCGTATTTTTGGCCGACATCAAGGGCGACCTGAGCGGCATCAGCCAGGCCGGCAGCATCGGCGGCAAGCTGGCCGCCTCGCTGCAGGAGCGCGGCATCGCCCTGCCCGATCCCGTGGCCTGTCCCTGCACCCTGTGGGACGTGTTTGGCGAGCAGGGCCACCCGGTGCGGGCCACCATCTCGGACATGGGGCCGCTGCTGCTGGGCCGCATGCTGGGCCTGAACGACACGCAGATGGGCGTGCTCAACCTGGTCTTCAAGATTGCCGACGACAACGGCATGCTGCTGCTGGACCTCAAGGACCTGCGCGCCATGCTGCAGCATGTGGGTGACAACGCCAAGCAGTTCACCACCGAGTACGGCAACATCTCGGCCGCCAGCGTGGGCGCGATCCAGCGCGGCCTGCTGCAGATCGAGTCGCAAGGGGGCGAGCAGTTCTTTGGCGAGCCCATGCTCAACATCGAGGACCTGATGCAGACCGATGCCCAGGGGCGCGGCGTGATCAACATCCTGGCGGCCGACAAGCTGATGCAGTCGCCGCGCCTGTACTCCACCTTCCTGCTGTGGATGCTGTCCGAGCTGTTCGAGCGGCTGCCGGAAATCGGCGACCCCGACCAGCCCAAGCTGGTCTTTTTCTTCGATGAAGCCCACCTGCTGTTCACCGATGCTCCCAAGGTGCTGATCGAGCGCATCGAACTGGTGGTGCGCCTGGTACGTTCCAAGGGCGTGGGCGTGTACTTCGTCACGCAAAACCCCATGGACATTCCCGACAGCGTGCTGGCCCAGCTGGGCAACCGCGTGCAGCATGCGCTGCGCGCCTTCACCCCCAAAGACCAGAAGGCGGTGAAAGCCACGGCCCAGACCATGCGCCCCAACCCCCAGGTGGACATCGAATCGGCCATCACCGAGCTGGCCGTGGGCGAGGCCCTGATCAGCTTTCTCGACGAAAAGGGCCGCCCCGGCATCACCCAGCGCGTCTACGTCGTGCCCCCGGGCAGCCAGATCGGCCCCATCCAGGAGCCACAGCGCCGGGCACTGCTGGCCCATTCCCTGGTCGCCGGGGTCTATGAACAACCGGTCGACCGGGAGTCGGCCTACGAAGTGCTGCAAAGCCGCGCCAGCCAGGAGCCTGCGGCCACCGGAGGGGCCCCGGGGGCCAGTGGCGCAGGCGCTGCAGCCGACAGCAGCCTGATGAATGGCTTGAACGAATTCCTCTTCGGCTCGACCGGCCCACGCGGCGGCAAACGCGATGGTCTGGTGCAAAGCGTGGTCAAGTCCACGGCCCGCAGCATGACCAACCAGCTGGGCCGCCAGCTGCTGCGTGGCGTGCTGGGCAGTTTGACGGGCAGCAAGAAACGCTGACGGCAGGCCGCACATCAGGGAATGTGCGAGTTTTGCGGTGCGGGTGCGCTGCCTACAGTCACCAGCCATGCCTACCACGACCCTGCCCTCCCTGGCGGTCATGCACCTGCAGGTGCAAGACCACATCGCCCACCTGCAGCTGAACCAGCCCGAGCGCCTGAACACCATGCACCCCGCCTTCTGGCGGGACCTGGATGCGGCGCTGGACTACCTGCAGCGCAGCCCCGACGTGCGCGTGCTGATCCTCAGCAGCACCGGCAAGCACTTCAGCGCCGGCATGGCGCTGGAGACCTTTGCCAACCCGGACTTCATCCCCCAGGACCGCTCACCCGAAGGGCGCGCCGCCCTGTCCGAATTCCTGTGGGACATGCAGCAGGCCTTCACGCGACTGGACAACCTGCGCATCCCCGTGATTGCCGCCATCCAGGGCGGCTGCATCGGCGGCGCGCTGGACCTGGTCTGCTGCGCCTGCCTGCGCTATGCCACGCAGGATGCCTTCTTCTGCGTGCAAGAAATCAACATCGGCATGGTGGCCGACCTAGGCAGCCTGCAGCGCCTGCCCAAGCTACTGCCCATGGGCCTGGTCAAGGAGCTGGCCTACACCGGCCGCCGCTGGCCGGCCGAAGCAGCCCTGGCCCAGGGCTTTGTGAATGGCGTCCACGCCACCCAGGACGCCATGCTGGACGCCGCCATGGCCTGTGCCCGCGAGATCGCGGCCAAACCCCCGATTGCCATCTGGGGCAGCAAGCAGGCGCTGCAGTTTGCCCGCGACCACAGCGTGGACGACAGCCTGCGCCAGATGGGCTGGCTGCAGGCCGGCATCTGGAGCAACCGCCATGTGATGGAATCCGTACAGGCCACACAGCAAAAACGTGCGGGCACCTTTGCCCCCCTGGAGCCGGTGCGCCACTTTGCACAACTGGATGCCGAGCCCGGCCCGGGTAGTGCCCCGGGTGCCCACAGCCCTGCCGAGCGGATCACCAGCTAGCGCCAAAGCCCCAGCGCATGTGCGCGAGTTCAAGGAAAACACCCTTGCGCGCACAGAAAAGCGCGCGTTTTTTCACCGATGGGGCCAGAAAAAAGGACAATGCGGGGCATCGCAATCGGCGCTGGCACGCCATCTGCTGGGGCACAACGACAGCAACATCTCACTCAGCACCCGGCCTGCACGGCGCTTTTTCTCTTCACAGACACCCCGACCATGAGCAACGTCCACCTCATCGACCACCCCCTCGTCCAGCACAAGCTGACCCTGATGCGCCGCAAGGAAGCCAGCACCAACAGCTTCCGCCGCATGCTGGGCGAGCTGTCCACCCTGATGGCCTACGAACTGACCCGCGATTTCCCGCTGCAGGACATCGAGATCGAAACCCCGATGGAAAAGATGACCGGCAAGGTCATCGACGGCAAGAAGCTGGCCCTGGTGTCCATCCTGCGCGCCGGCAACGGTTTCCTGGATGGCATGCTGAACGTGGTGCCTGGCGCGCGCATCGGCCACATCGGCCTGTACCGCGACCCCGAGACCCTGCAGCCCGTCGAGTACTACTACAAGATGCCCGAGAACATGGGCGAGCGTGACGTGATCGTGGTCGACCCCATGCTGGCCACCGGCAACTCCGCCGCAGCCGCGGTGCAACAGCTCAAGGAAAAGAGCGCGCCCAAGTCGATCAAGTTCATGTGCCTGCTGGCCGCGCCCGAAGGCATCAAGACCATGCAGGCCGCCCATCCCGACGTAGACATCTACACGGCCGCCATCGACCGCGAGCTGGACAGCCACGGCTACATCCTCCCCGGCCTGGGCGACGCCGGTGACCGCATCTTCGGCACCAAGTAAGCCCCTGCGCGCGCAGCCCAGGGCTGTGCGCCGCAACCGATGCCAGGCTTCCCCCGGGAAGCCTTTTTTGTGCCCGCCCGCTGGCCGTGGGCGGCGCCAGCGCGGCCACGGCCCCTCCAGACGCCCGCAACTTCCGACCTGCGATTGACATGCATCAAGCGACAGGCGCGCACTGCCCAATCAACCGCCCGTCGGCAGGCATCATGGAAAACCCTAGTATTTGATGACACAAAGGTATATCCATGACCCCACGTTCCGTCTCCTCCCCCAAGAAGTTCCTGATCGGCGCCGGCCTGTTCGATCAGGTGGGCGACTACCTGGCAGAGCACGGTGACCATGTCTTCATCATTGGCGACCGCTTCTTCCTGCCGCGTATCACCGAGCGCACCGTGCCCCAGCTGCAGGCACAAGGGCTGCGTGCGCACGTGGAAACCTTTGCCGGCGAATGCACCACCGACGAGATCGAGCGCCTGACCGCCGCGCTGCAGACCGCAGGCTGCAACGTCATCCTGGCCGTGGGCGGCGGCAAGGCGCTGGATGTGGCCAAGGCCGTCTCGCACCACTGCAAGCTGCCGCAGGTGCTGGTGCCCACCATTGCCTCCACCGACGCGCCCTGCACCGCGCTGGCAGTCATCTACAAGCCCAATGGCGAGTTCGACCACTATCTGTTCATGCCGCACAACCCCGACACCGTGCTGGCCGACACCGCCATCATCGCCCAGGCTCCGGCCCGCTTCTTCGCGGCCGGCGTGGGCGACGCGCTGGCCACCTACTTCGAGGCCCGTGCCACCTGGCGCTGCAACGGCACCAACCTGATCCTCAAGCGCCCCTCGCGCACCGGCCTGGGCCTGGGCGAGATGTGCTACCAGATCCTGCGCCGCAACATCGACGCCGCCATGGACGCCGTGCGCAACCATGCCGTGACCCCCGCGCTGGAGGAAACCATCGAAGCCACCATCTACCTCAGCGGCGTGGGTGCCGAAGCCGCGGGTGTGGCCGCAGCCCATGCGGTGAACAACGGCATGGCCGTGGTCCCTGCGCTGCACGGGGCCCAGCACGGCGAGAAGGTGGCCTTTGGCCTGTTGACCCAGCTGGTGCTGGAAAACGCCCCGCTGGACGAGGTGGAGGAAGTCATCCGCATCATCAAGGCCGCGGGCCTGCCCCTGTCGCTGCGCGACTTCGGCCTGACCGAATGGGTGGAGGCCGAATGGCGCCAGGTGGCCAAGCTGGCCTGCGACAAGAACGACACCATGGGCAACATGGGGCGCCCCATCAGCGAGCAGGAGGTCTACGACGCCATGCGCGCCGCCAACAGCCTGGCCGAGCGCTACCACGACTGAGCGGGGTGGCATTCCCGCAGCCTGCGGAATGCATAGCAGCCTGCGCTGACTGGACAAGGCTTGCACGGTGCTGGCATGCTGAAACGTCCGCTGCGACGCAGACTGCGGGTCACCGCGCCCACCACCGCCAGCCCCCATAGGCTGGCTTTTTTTCGTGGGTGCCACCGGTGCGGGCAATCTCCGTAGGCACCGTCACTCCTTTCAGGATGGGCAAGCCGACGGCATGCAGTGGCGGTGCACCGATCGCCCCTTCAGCGCCCAGCGCATCCTGCAGGATGCGGGCCCCGCCGGCCCCGCAGCCCCCCACGGCGCAACCAGCGCGGAGCCAGCACGCGCAGTTGATGTCGGCGCTGGTGACCCAGGACATGGCCCACCGCAAAATCACCACGTGCCTGGTGCTGTCGCACAACATGGTCGCCAGCCACACCCCGCAGAGCTTTCCGCAGATGGACGTGCCCTCGCACGCCCCGCCATGCACCTGGCACGCCAGCACGGCCTGACCGGTCTGACCGTCTGCGCACAGGCCACCTCAAAAAGCAGAGCTAGCTGCGCGCGTCACGCGTGCATTTCAGACAGAAAATCCTTTGAAACCATTTGCTGACAAGCGCTAACCGCTCTGCTGATGAGAGTAGGCACAAAAAAAGACTGCCATCGGCAGTCTTTTTTGTCCCAGGGCCTGGGCGGCGCGGCGCCATGCCTGTGGATCAGGCGGCACTCAGTCCACCAGACCCACGAAGACGTGCTGCACGTCGTCGTCGTTGTCCAGGCCGGCCAAGAAGGCTTGCACTTCTTCCTGCTGCTCGGCCGACAGGCTGGACATGCTGACGGGGTTCTTGGCCTTGTAGCCCAGCTTGGCCGACAGCACCTTGATGCCCTGCTCCGGCAGCGCCTTGCTGACCACGTCCAAGTCGGTCGGCTCGGTAATGAACAGGGTCACCCCCTCATCGTCGGCGGGCTCGAAATCCTGCGCGCCGGCCTCGATGGCGGCCAGTTCGACGTCGGCGCCGTTCTCGGCTTCGCCTTCGATCATGCCCACATGGTCAAAATCCCAGGCGACGGCCGTCAGCTGGCCCTTGCGGAAGCACACGCGCAGATTGGGGGCCGTGCGGTTGGGGTTGTCGGTCAGGCATTCGACCATCACCGGCACGCGGTGCGGGCCGTAGCCTTCGAAAATCACGCTGGAATAGTTCACGGCATCGGCGCCCGCGCCCGAACCCTTCTTGATGGCGCGGTCCAGGGTTTCCTTGGACATGGAGGCCTTGCGCGCCGCTTCGATCGCCATGCGCAGGCGGGCATTGCTGCCGGGGTCACCGCCGCCCAGACGGGCCGCCACCGTGATTTCCTTGACCAACTTGCCAAACAGCTTGCCCTTGGCATCTGCGACCAGGGCCTTGCCCTTGGCTTTCCATTGCGCTCCCATACGGCGCCTTTCCTGAAAAAGAACAAAAAAATGCCGCGCTCCAGGGCCGGCATAGAATGAATCAGCGTGTTTTATACACCTGCCACAGTGGCCTCAGCGCCAGCGATGCCAACTTTTTTCGTGCCTTCCGCCTTCGAGCTTGCGTTGCCGCAACCCCATTCCGAGGAGACACCCGATGCCCACCTTCCCCCGCCGCGCTGCACGGCGCACCACCATCGCCCTGGCCCTGGGCGCCCTGCTGGGCCACGCCCAGGCCCTGGAGATCACCCCCGAGGTCGTGGCCCAGGGCCTGCAGAACCCCTGGGCTGTGGCCTTTTTGCCGGACGGCCAGTTCCTGGTGACCGAGCGCCCTGGCCGCCTGCGCGTGGTCAGCGCCCAGGGCCAACTGGGCGAGCCCGTGCAAGGCCTGCCGGCGATTGCCGCCGGCGGCCAGGGCGGCCTGCTGGACGTGGTGCTGGACAGCGGCTTTGTCCAGAACCGCACGCTGTACTTCTGCTACAGCGAAGCTGCACCCAACGGCACCAACAGCACGGCCCTGGCCAAGGCCCGGCTGTCGAGCGACCAGCGCGCGCTGCAGGACGTGCAGGTGCTCTTCAGCCAGCAGCCCAAGGTGGCCAGCCAGCTGCACTTTGGCTGCCGCATCGTGGAGCGGCGCGACGGCACGCTGCTGCTGACGCTGGGCGAACGGTCGCACTACAAGGAAGAGGCGCAGAACCTGCAGAACCACCTGGGCAAGATCGTGCGCCTGCACAAGGACGGCAGCGTGCCCCAGGACAACCCCTTCGTCGGTCGCAGCGGCGCGCGGCCCGAAATTTGGAGCTATGGCCACCGCAGCCCGCAAGGGGCGGCGCTGGCCCCCGACGGCACGTTCTGGATGAATGAGCACGGCCCGCAAGGCGGTGACGAGATCAATCGCCCCGAGCCCGGCAAGAACTACGGCTGGCCCGTCATCACCTATGGCGAAAACTATGGCGGCGGCAAGATCGGCGCCGGCATCACCCACCAGGCGGGCATGGAGCAGCCCGCCCACCAGTGGACGCCGTCGATCGCTGTCTCGGGCATGGCCTTCATCACCTCGGACCGCTATCCGGGCTGGCAGGGGCAGATGGTGGTGGGCGCCCTCAAGGCGCAGCGCCTGGAACGCATCACCCTGGCGGGGAACCAGGTGGTCCGGGTCGAACCGCTGCTGCCCCAGCTGGGCCAGCGCGTGCGCGATGTGCGCCAGGGCCCGGACGGCTGGCTGTACGTGCTGACCGACCGCAGCAACGGCCAGTTGCTGCGCCTGCGCAGCCGCTGAAGGGCCGCGCGCCTCAGGGCGCGCCGACCAGCAGGGACTGGATGCCGGCGTAATCCTGCGCCGTGACCGGCACCACCTGGCGGTAGTTCTTGATGCGCAGCCACGGCTGCAGCTGCGCCTGTTTGGCCAAAAATGCCTGGCGCACGGCCTGCTGCAGCGCCGGGCACAGGGTGCCGTCCAGCAGAAACGGACTGCCCACCAGGGCGGGCGAGCGCCACAGCACGCGCCAGGCGGGGTCGGCCTCATCGAGCTGGCTGCTGGCCACGAACGCGGCCTGCGCCTTGCCCTCACGCACGGCGGCCAGGGCCTTGTCGTGCGAGCCCATGAACACCACGCGGGCGAAAAAATGGCCCAGCTTGTAACCCGTCAGTTGGGGCACAGCCAGCTCCGGCACGATGGCCCCGGAGGTGCTGGACGGATCGGTCAGCGCCAGGGCGCGCCCACGCAGACCCTGGATGTCACGGATGCCCGCATCGGCGCGCACCACCAGCAGCGAGTGGTAGCGCCCCACCTCGTGGCTGTTGGACAGGGTGGCAAACGGCACGAACCGCGTGGAGCGCTTGGCCAGCAAGGCATAGCCGGCCGGCCCCAGCTCGGCCACCTGGGCCTGGCCGGTGAGCAGGCTTTCGATCACCGCCGCGTACGAGGCCACCGGCAGCATCTGCACCGGCTTGCCCGTGCTCTCGTGCAGGGCCTGCAGCAGCGGGGCCTGGGCCTGTTCCTGCACGCTCTGCGCGTTCTTGGGGATCAGGGCCACATGCAGCACCTCGGGATTCAGGCAGGCCGCCTGGGCCAGCCCCGCCCCCCACACCAGCCAGCCCATGGCCATCCAGCGACGTCGCATCATGCGGGCTCCAGAATGCCTTGCTTGAGCAGCGCCTCGGTCTGCGCCAGCGGCACAGGGCGACTCAGGAAGTAGCCCTGCGCCACATCGCAGCCGGCCGTCTTGAGGTAGACCAACTGGTCCATCAGCTCCACGCCTTCGGCCACCACCTGCATCTTCAGGTTGTGCGCCAGCGTGATGATGGAGGTCACCAGCACCCCCGCCTCCTTGCTGCTGCGCAGCTCGTTGACGAAGGATTTGTCCAGCTTGATGGTGTTGATGGGCAGTGCCCGGATCTGGCTCAGGCTGGAAAAGCCGGTGCCGAAATCGTCCAGCCCGATGGACACCCCCATCTGCTGCAGCTGGTGCAGCACCCGCGCGGCCAGGCCTACGGGCTCGACCAGGCAGCTTTCGGTGATCTCCACCTGGATATCGCTGGCCCGCACGCCGTAGTGCTTGAGGTAGGTGGCCATGCGGCTGGGGAAGGCGCTGTCCTTGAGCTGCAGCGGCGACACATTGAAGGCGACCGGCACCGTCTCCACCCCCTGCATGCGCCAGGCCGCAATCTGGCGGCAGCAGGCCTGCATCACCCAGTCGCCCAGGGCCTCGATGTGGCCATGCTCTTCCGCCAGCGCGATGAAATCCCCGGGGTAGATCAGGCCGTACTGGGGGTGCTGCCAGCGCACCAGGGCTTCCAGACCCACGATGCGGCAGTCCTCCAGCCGCACCTTGGGCTGAAAGTGCAGCACCAGTTGCTCCTGCGTGATCGCCGACGGCAGCTGGCGCGCCAGCTGGTAGTAGCGGTCGCTGTCCAGCTTGGGAATGCCGTCGTAGTAGGTGTAGCGGTTGCGCCCGGCCTTTTTCGAGGCATACATGGCCGCATCGGCATGGCGGCACAGCACCTCGACATCGTGGCCGTCGCGCGGGAAAAAGGCGATGCCGATGCTGGGCGAGGTGTGCAGCGTCTCCGGCGCCAGGCCCTCATAGGGGGCCCCCAGCCCGGACAGCAGCTTCTGGGCCAGGGTCTCGACATCGCTGGGGGCTTCCATGGCCGTGATCAGCACGGCGAACTCATCGCCGCCCATGCGCGCAATGATGTCCGAGCTGCGCAGCATGGTGCGCAGGCGCTGGGCCACGGCCTGCAGCAGGGCATCGCCCACATGGTGGCCCAGGGTGTCGTTGATGTGCTTGAAGCGGTCCAGGTCCAAATACAGCAAGGCGTAGTGCTTGCGGCTGCGCCGCGCCAGGGCCAAGTGGCTGGACACCAGCTCGTGGAACATGCGCCGGTTGTGCAGGCCGGTCAGGTGGTCGCTGGCGGCCAGCTCCAGCGCCCGCTGCTTCTCGCTCTCCAACTGGGCGATCAGTTGCTGCTTGTCCTGGTCGGCCTTCTCCAGCGCATTGAACAGGTGCTGGCGCCGCTGCATGGTGCGCCACAGCAGCAGCGAGCCCACCAGGGCCAGCGCCGTGATTGCGCCCAGCACCGCCCAGGTGCGCTGGGCATTTTGCGCATGGGCCGCGCGGATTTCGTTCCAGTCGCGGCTCACCACCACCGTCAGCGGCATGTAGCGGGCGCGGTGGAAGTTGGCCAGCCGCGTGCTGCCCTGCGGCCCCGGAAGTTCCATCTCACCCGGCCCTTCGGGCACCTTGCTGAAGGTGGTCATGCGCTGCGCCGGGTGCTGGGCCAGCAGACCACCGCCCGCCATGGCGGCAATTACGCTGCCATCGGGAGACAGCAGGTGCAAGCTGCCGCTGCCGCCCAGGTCCACGTCCTGGTACAGCCCGAGGAAATAGCCCATGTCCATGTACAGCAGCAAATATCCCAGGGAGACGCCTTGGGCATCGGCCATGCACAGCAGCAGGGGCACCTGCCAGGCCTGGTCCTGAGACTGCTCCTGCTGGTGCAGCACAAAGGCGCCCCGCCCGGCCGCGCAGGAGCCCTGCTGGTACGGCAGCAGGCTGTGCAGCAACGCGGCCTGCTGGGGATCACCGGCCAGCAGTTGCAGCTGCTTGTCCAGCACCGCCATGCGCAGGAAGACGCGGTCGCGCTCCAGCATGTGCGCCAGCTGGGCCTGCCAGGGGCCGCCATCGTGGTGCATGCCCTGCAGAGCGACCACGCTCATCAGCTGGGCCTTTTCCAGCACCTGGCTCAAATTCTCGGAAACAATCGCCGCCAGCCCCGACTGCTGCAGTCGGGCGGCCTGCTCAGCCTGGGCCAGCTGGGCCCGCAGGTGCTTGCCCGTCAGCCACCAGGAGACCGCCAGCACCAGCACCACGATCGCCACCAGGGCCAGGTGCACCGGCTGCCAGCTGTTGGCCCAGCCGATGCACCGGCGCTTGAGCGCGGAAAAACTCGCAGTCGGGCTGGGCGGCAAGGCAGACAAAGGCATGGGATTGAATCTTCTCCACGCCGGATTGTGCGAACGCTGCGTGACAGCTTGATGACTGTCACATTCGCCCCCCCAATCAGGCCGCTAGGCGAAGAACCAGTAGCACACCAGGATGGCGGCCACCACACCGGCCAGCTCGGCCAGCAGGGCGCAAGGCACGGCATGGCGCGCCTTCTGGATGCCGACCGCGCCAAAGTACACGGCCAGCACATAGAACGTGGTTTCGGTGCTGCCCTGGATGGTGGCGGCAACCAGGGCCGCAAAGCTGTCGACCCCCTGGGTTTGCATGGTTTCGATCAGCATGGCGCGCGCCGCGCTGCCGGAGAACGGTTTGACCAGTGCCGTGGGCAAGGCGTCGACAAAGCGGCCATCCAGGCCCAGCACCTGCACACCCCAGCGGATGCCGTCCAGCGCATAGTCCAGCGCACCCGAGGCGCGGAACACCCCGACCGCACACAGCATGGCCACCAGGTACGGCAACAGGCCCTTGGCCACGTCGAACCCTTCCTTGGCCCCGGCGATGAAGCTGTCGTACACCGGCACTTGCTTCCAGGCCCCCAGGCTGACGAACAGCACCACTAGGGCAAACAGCGTCAGGTTGCCCAGCAGGGCCGACAGGGAAGCCAGGGCCGCGGCGCTCAGCGTCATCAGCAGCGCCATGAACCCGGCCAGCCCCAAGGCCACAGGCAGCAGGTAGGCCAGGACCACCGGGCGCCACAGTGGCAGACGCTGGACCAGCGCCACCGACAGCAGGCCCACCAGGGTCGAGGCCGAGGTGGCCAGCAGGATGGGCAGGAACACCAGCGTCGGGTCCGGTGCGCCCTGCTGCATGCGGTACATGAAGATGGTCACCGGCAACAGCGTCAGCGAGGACGCGTTGAGCACCAGAAACAGGATCTGTGCATTGGTGGCGGTGTCGGGCCGGGGGTTCAGCTCCTGCAGCGCGCGCATGGCCTTCAGGCCCATGGGCGTGGCCGCGTTGTCCAGCCCCAGGCCGTTGGCGGCAAAGTTCAGCGTGATCAGGCCCAGCGCCGGGTGGCCGCGCGGCACCTCGGGCATCAGCTTGGCAAACAGCGGGCCTAGCACCCGGGCCAGCCATTGCACCACCCCGGCCTCCTCGGCGATGCGCAAAAAGCCCAGCCACAGCGTCAGCGTGCCGAACAGCAGCACCATGACCTCGACCGACAGCTTGGCCATGGCAAACAGCGCCTGGACCATGGCCGCAAAGACTTGTGGCTGCCCGCCCACCAGCCACTGGGCCAGTGCCGCGATGGCAGCCACCAGAAAAAAGCCCAACCAGAGCATGTTGAGCATAGGCGTGGATCCGCTCAGGAATTAATAGGTGATGGTGCGCACACCTTCGGCGTAGCCCAGCAAGCATACCTGGGCTTTCTGGTGGGCGAAGACTCCCACGGTGACCACGCCGGGCCACTGGTTGACTTCGCTCTCGAACGCCAGCGGTGCGCTGATCTGCAGGCCACGCACGTCCAGGATGTGCTGGCCGTTGTCGGTCACCAGGGGCTGGCCGTCCTTCAGCCGCAGGGTCGCCGTGGCGCCCATGGCTTCAAACTTGCGGGCGATCTGGCCAGCAGCCATGGGGATCACTTCCACAGGCAAGGGAAAGTTGCCCAAGGCAGGCACCAGCTTGGATTCGTCGGCAATGCAGACGAACTGCTGGGCCAGCGCAGCCACGATCTTTTCACGCGTCAGCGCCGCGCCGCCACCCTTGACCATGTAGCCCTGGCCGTCGATCTCGTCGGCGCCATCGATGTAGACCGACAGGCTGGTGACGGTATTCGCATCGAACACAGGGATGCCCAGCGCCTGCAGGCGCTCGGTGCTGGCCACTGAGCTGGACACGGCGCCCTTGATCTGGTCCTTCATGCTGGCCAGGGCGTCGATGAACTTGTTGACGGTCGAACCGGTCCCCACCCCCACGATCTCGCCGGGCACCACGTAGCGCAGCGCCGCTTGGCCGACCAAAGTTTTCAATTCATCCTGGGAAAGGGGGGCAATAGATGTCGTCATGGGGGAAAATCCGGTTAATCCACCGAATTATTCCCTATGTCGCTTATCCCTTACGCCCTCGTTCGCCCCTTCTTGTTTGGTATGGACCCCGAAGCGGCCCACGACTTCACCATGAACACCCTGGCCAAGGGCCAGGGCACGCCGCTGCAGCTGGCGTGGTCGGCACCGATGGTGCACGACCCCATCACGCTGGCCGGCCTGCCGTTCCCCAACCGCGTCGGCATGGCCGCCGGGCTGGACAAGAATGCGCGCTGCATCGACGCGCTGGCCGCCATGGGCTTTGGGTTTGTCGAAGTGGGCACCGTCACGCCCAAGGGCCAGCCCGGCAACCCCAAGCCGCGCATGTTCCGCCTGCCGGCGGCCCAGGGCCTGATCAACCGCCTGGGCTTCAACAACGACGGTCTGGAGGCCTTCATCGCCAACGTCAAGAAGTCCACCGTGCGCGCCCAGGGCAAGCCCCTGCTGCTGGGCCTGAACATCGGCAAGAATGCCGCCACGCCGATCGAGGACGCGACCAACGACTACCTGATCTGCCTGGAAGGCGTCTACCCGCATGCCGACTATGTGACGGTCAACATCAGCTCGCCCAACACCAAGAACCTGCGCGCCCTGCAAAGCGACGAGGCGCTGGACGCCCTGCTGGGCGCGATTGCCGCCAAGCGCGAAACCTTGGCCGCCGCCCAGGGCCGTCGCGTGCCCATCTTCGTGAAGATCGCGCCCGACCTGGATGAAGCCCAGGTCCAGGTGATAGCCGCCACGCTGCAGCGCCACGGCATGGACGGCGTGATTGCCACCAACACCACCCTCAGCCGCGAGGCCGTCCAGGGCCTGCCCCACGCCGAGGAGGCCGGCGGCCTCAGCGGCGCCCCGGCGTTCGAGGCCAGCAACCAGGTGATCCGTCAGCTGCGCGCTGCGCTGGGCGCCGGCTATCCCATCATTGGCGTGGGCGGCATCATGAGCGGCGAAGACGCCGCCGCCAAGATCCGCGCCGGCGCCGACGTGGTGCAAATCTACAGCGGCCTGATCTACGCCGGCCCCGGCCTGGTCAGCGACGCGGCCAAGGCCATCCGCGCCTTGCGCTAAAAAGTGAGCAGGTTGCGTGCGTTATTCAACAACTTCACGTTGTTTTTATACGCAAGTGCTTTGATAACGCGCGCCAACAGCTCCTAAAAACAAAGCCCGGTCCTGCCGGGCTTTGTCGTTCCAGGGGCGCCAGTCGCGCACCCTCGGTGGCGTCAGCGCCGCAGCTTGTTGATCCACGGCAGGGCCAGGGCCCCGTAGCGCCACAGCTTGCGCGGCCCCAAGAGCAGCGCCAGACCGGCCACGCCGGCCGTCGCCACGGGGTGCAGCCGGGCAAACACCATCAGGCGTTCGGCCAGCGGCGCATCGACCGGCACGCTGGTGCGGGCCGCGCGCTGCGCCAGCGCCTGTTCGCGGGCCTGCCGAGCCGCCGCCCAGCGGTCGCGCTGCAGGGCAATGCGTTTTAGCACTTCACGCTGCTGGGGCGTGGCCGTGGCCCAGCGCGCTTCGCGTTGCAGGGCCTCCAGGGCCGTCAAGGGCGCGGAGGCCTCGGACGTTGCCGAGGCCGCGCCGGTCATGGCAGAGGTATTCACAGCTTCTCCTTGATCACGGCCCAGTCGCGTGCCAGTTCGGCCCGGGTGAGCGCAAACGGCTGGCTGGACTTGCGCAGGAACGACAGCAGCAACGCCAGCGCCCCCGCCCAGGCCAGCAACCACACCCCGGCAATCACCCAGGCGACGACAGAGCGTTCGGGCGAATCCCAGAACTGGATCAGCACCGCCAGCGACAGCAGCACCAGGGCCACGATGGTCAGACCGCCCAGCACCACGCCCAGCACAAAGATGGCTTGCAGGCGTTGCTTCTGGGCGCTCCACTCCAGGCGCGCCAGCGCAATACGGTCTTCCGCCGCCATGGCGCCCTCATTCAGATTGGCCCGCAAGCGGGCTGACAGACTCTCCAATCCAATCGCAGACATCCAATTCACGGCAGACTTCCTTTACACAGACCAGGGTTTGACAGGCAGGGTGTCGGGCGCACCGCTCAGCGGCGTGCCAGCAAGAAGCCGATCAAAGCACCCACGGCCAGCGCCGCACCGGCCACGCGCCAGGGTTCGTCGTGCGCATAGCGGTCTGCGGCATAGGCCGCTTCCTTGGCCTGGCGTGCCGCTTCCTGGGCGGCATGCACTGCGGATTCGCGCGCGTGGTAGACGCCGTCGTCCAGCTTCTGGCGCAGCACGTTGATTTGGGGGATGGAGTCCAGGTCCTTGCTGGCCAGCAGGCCGCGCACATCGGTGACCAGCTTTTCCAGATCAGCCTGGGCAGAAGAAACAGTGTCGGAAACAGAAAACGCCATGGTGCACGCCTTTCTTATGGTGGTGGGACAAAGGAAAACGAAGCGGCACGGTGCAGGCCCGCAGGCTGCTGCCGCTCCATGGAAAGCATCTTAGCGAATGCAACGCCCCCCACCAAGCAACGCGGCGCTTGCCGCAGCGCTGGGCCATGCGGGGGCGGCGGCATCAGGGCTGCGACGGCAGGTGTGGCAGCACCGCCTCGGCCACTGCCAGGCAGCTGGTCAGCCCCGGGGATTCGATGCCGAACAGGTTGACCAATCCCGGCACGCCGTGCGTGGCCGGACCCTGGATGCAGAAGTCGGCCGCGGCCTCGTGCGGGCCGGAAATCTTGGGGCGGATGCCCGCATAGCCGGGCGCCAGGCTGCCATCCTGCAGCGCGGGCCAGTACTTGCGCACCTCGGCATAGAAGCCGTCGCCACGCTGCGGGTCCACCTGCAGGTGGCTGGGGCCGTCCACCCATTGCACGTCCGGGCCGAACTTGGCCTGCCCACCCAGGTCCAGCGTCAGGTGAACGCCCAGACCGGCGGCCTCGGGCACGGGATAGATCAGGTGGCTGAACGGCGCGCGCCCGCTGAGTGTGAAATAGCTGCCCTTGGCGTAATAGGCGGTGGGCACATGGGCGGCGTCCAGCCCATGGATGCGGGCCGCCACGCCCGGCGCCCACAGGCCCGCGGCGTTCACCACTTCCTGCGCCAGCAGCTCGGTGCCGTCCTCGGTGCGCAGCAGGATGCCGCCGTCTTGCACCTGGGCCGACGCCAGCGGGGACAGCAGCGCCACGGCGCCGCCCGCATGTTCCAAATCGCCCTGCAGCGCCAGCATCAGGCCATGGCTGTCGACGATGCCGGTGCTGGGCGACAGCAGCGCGGCGTGGCAGGCCAGCGCAGGCTCCAGCGCCTGGGCCTGCTCACGGGTCAGCATCTGCAGATCGTCCACGCCGTTGGCGGCGGCCTTCTGGCGGATCCCCTCCAGCTGCGCCACCTGCTCAGCGCTGGTCGCCACGATCAGCTTGCCACAGCGGCGGAACTCCACCCCGCGCTCGGCGCAGTAGGTGTACAGCAGTTCCTTGCCCCGCACGCACAGCCGGGCCTTGAGCGAGCCGGCCGGGTAATAGATGCCGGCATGGATCACCTCACTGTTGCGCGAGCTGGTGCCCGTGCCAATGGCGTCGGCCGCCTCCAGCACCACGACTTCACGCCCTGTCTGCGCCAGGGCGCGGGCCACGGCCAGCCCCACCACCCCCGCGCCAATGACCACGGTTTGCACCTGATCGACCATGTTCTGTCTCTCCCTTTATTGGTATGGATGCACACGGCCCACCCGCCTGATTCAGGCCGCCGGTGGCGCCGCTGCCGCTTGGCGCCCTTGCGGTGCCAGGGCCCATTCTCCCACCACTGCGGGGCCATTTCGGCCAGCTTCAGGTCGTCGCGGCATGGCACCCGAAACGTGTCGCACAGCCCGGCCAGACAGGATGTCGCCGCTTTTAATACTTTCTTAATTCTTACATTCAAAAATAGGAAGTTTTTTGTAAAATTTCAATGAAATCAATAACTTACATTGATTGATACAAGTCAAACCAGCACCCTGGCAAGGCGTCCAACAATGCCATCACCCAACGATGGATGTGAAAACGATGGCAGATCCCAACCCCTCCCCCCTGACGCAGAACCAGGGCACCAGCAAACGCACTTTTCTGCAAGAACTGGTGGCCCTGGCCACCACCTTCGGTCTGGCCGGAACCGCCCAGGCGGCCCTGCCGGGTGACCCTGGTTTCCAGCCCGCACGCCGCCCCGGCATGCCGGGCAAGCGCTTTGGCATGCTGGTGGACATGCGCAAGTGCATCGGCTGCCAGGCCTGCACGGTGAGCTGCTCGGTCGAGAACCAGCCGCCGATTGGCCAGTTCCGCACCACCGTGCTGCAGTACGAGGTGGAACAACCCGGCGGCAGCGCCCCCGCCATGGTCAGCCTGCCCCGGCTGTGCAACCACTGTGACGAGCCGCCCTGCGTGCCCGTGTGCCCCGTGCAGGCCACCTTCCAGCGCACCGACGGCATCGTGCTGGTGGACAACGAGCGCTGCGTGGGCTGCGGTTACTGCGTGCAGGCCTGCCCCTACGACGCGCGCTTCATCAACCACGAGACGCAGACCGCCGACAAGTGCACCTTCTGCGAGCACCGGCTGGAGGTCGGGCTGCTGCCCGCCTGCGTGGAAAGCTGCGTGGGCGGGGCCCGCGTGATCGGCGACCTGAACGACCCGCACAGCGCCATCAACCAGCGCATGGCCGAGCACCAGGACGAGCTCAAGGTGCTCAAGCCCGAGATGAACACCGCGCCGCGCGTGTTCTACATCGGTCTGCCCGAGGCCTTTGTCCACGGCATCGACGGCCAGGCCAGCGTGCGCCTGGTCGCTGAACATTGAAGGAGCCCACGATGCAGATCATTGAACTCCTGACCCCCGCATACGAAGTCGCCTGGCTCCCCTGGGCCGTGCAGTATTTCTTTCTGGTGGGGGTGGCCACGGGCGCAGCCCTGCTGGCCTGCGCCTGTGTGTTTGGTGCGCCCGGCAGCCCCAGCCAGCGCGTGCTGCCCGCCCTGCTGCTGACCCTGGCGGTCAGCGTGGTCGCCGCCCCCGTGTCGCTGCTTGCCGACCTGCACCAGCCGGCCCGCTTCTGGCACTTCTACGCGCACTTCACGCCCTGGTCGTGGATGTCCGTGGGGGCGCTGCTGCTGCCGGTGTTCGTCACCCTCAGCGTGGCCCTGCTGGCCAGCTGGTGGCTGGGCCGCCCGGGCTGGATGCGCGCCATCGCGCCGCTGCTGGTGCTGTCGGCAATGAGCATCACGGTCTACACCGGCGCGGAAATGATGGTGATCCGCTCGAGGCCGCTGTGGAATACGCTGTGGGTGCCCGTCAACCTGGCCCTGACCGGCTGGCTGGCCACCGTCGGCTGCACCCTGGTACTGGAACGCTTTCTGCCCACCCCACTGCGCGCCGGCCACGCCGGCCTGCAACTGCTGCGCAGCCTGGCACTGGCCCTGGCAGCACTGCTGGTGCTGGTGGCGCTGGCCTGGGCCCTCAGCGGCCTGCTGGGCCACAACGCCTCGTTCAACGCGGCCCTGCGCCTGTGGCAGGACTTCCCGGTCTGGCGCCTGACCCTGCTGGGCTCGGCCGTGTTCGGGGCCCTGGTGCTGGGGGCGCTGCTGCGCGGCCAGCATCGCCTGCATGCCCGGGGCTACACGCTGGTGCTGGGCCTGGGGCTGGCGGCCAGTGCCTGGGCGTTCCGCTGGGCGCTGTTCATGGGCGTGCAGGGCGTGCCCAAGTTCGGCGCGGGCCTGTACCTGTACCACATGCCCCTGGGCGGCGACGGCCTGCTGGGCATGGTGGGCGTGGCGGGGCTGTGCGTGGCCCTGGTGGCCCTGACCACCTGGGCGCTGGAGCTGTTCCCGGCCCGCCGCACTGCCGCCTGAGGGCGCCTCGCCCATTTTCATCCAATTGGCATTTCACCCAGTATTGACGGGCGCCAGCAGCTATCAAAACAGATAGCCCTACTCGCTGGCGCCTGCCTTCTCTGCAGCTGCAAGGGCAGACCATGACCGACAAACAACATCCTCCCGCACACCACGAAGAAACCGATGCCGCCCGCCGCCGCCTGCTGCTGCGTGGCGGGGCCGTGGCCGGTGGCCTGGCCGCCTTTGCCGCCGGCTATGGCGAAACACTGGCCCGCGGCGCCAAGGGCCTGGTGGCCGGCACCTCCGGCACCAGCACGGCCAGCGCCACGCGCGGCAACTCGCTGACCCCGGAATTCCGCATCGACCCCGCCACCGGCCAGCTGAGCACCCAGCCCGGCCAGGTGGTCAGCCCCTCGTCCTGCCTGGGCTGCTGGACCCAGTGCGGTGTGCGCCTGCGCGTGGACAGCGCCAGCAACCAGATCCTGCGCATTGCCGGCAACCCCTACCACCCGCTGGCCACCACCAACCCCGCGCCCATGGAAACCCCGGTGCGCGAGGTCTATGCCATGCTGGGCGGCGACAACGGCCTGGAAGGGCGCGCCACCAGTTGCGCCCGCGGCTCGGCCATGCTGGCGCACCAGACCGCGCCGCACCGCGTGCTGACCCCGCTCAAGCGCGTGGGCCCGCGCGGCGCCGGCCAGTGGCAGAGCATTTCGCTGGAACAGCTGGTGAAGGAAATCAGCGAAGGCGGCGACCTGTTCGGCGAAGGCCATGTGGAGGGTCTGGCGGCCATCCGCGACACGCGCACGCTGATCGACCCCGAGAACCCCGAATACGGCCCCAAGGCCAACCAGCTGCTGGTGACCGACGCCTCCAACGAAGGCCGCACCCCGCTGATCAACCGCTTTGCACGCCAGGCCTTTGGCACGGTGAACGTGGCCAACCACGGCGCGTACTGTGGCCAAAGCTACAGGGTGGGCACGGCGGCGGCGCTGGGCGACATCCCCGGCATGCCCCACGGCAAGCCGGACTGGAAGCACTCGCGCTTCGGCCTGTTCATCGGCACGGCGCCGGCCCAGGCGGGCAACCCCTTCCAGCGCCAGGGCCGCGAGCTGGCCGAGGCCCGCTCGCGCAAGGAGCAGACCTACCGCTACGTGGTGGTCTCGCCCGTGCTGCCCACCTCCTCCAGCCTGGCCGCCGGTGACAACAACCGCTGGCTGCCCATCAAGCCGGCCACCGACCTGGCCCTGGCCATGGCGCTGATCCGCTGGATCATCGACCACGAGCGCTACGACGCCCAGTTCCTCACGCAACCCGGCCCGGCGGCCATGGCCGCCGCAGGCGAGGCCAGTTGGAGCAACGCCACCCACCTGCTGATCAACGACCCCAAGCACCCACGCTATGGCCAGTTCCTGCGCGGGGCTGACCTGGGACTGCCCCTGCCCGAGCCGGTGGACGAAAAGACCCCGGTCGAAGACGTCTACGTGGTGCAGGTGGCCGATGGCAATGGCGGCTTCAAGCTGGTGCCCCACACCGTGGCCCAGCCGGCGGAGCTGGTGGTGGAGCGCGCATTCACCCCGCTGCAGGCAGCCGACGCAACCGAAGCCCCCGCGCCCATCGCCGTGTGCACCGCCTTCGTCAAGCTGCGCGAGGAAGCGCGCCGCAAGACGCTGCAGGAATATTCTGAGCTGTGCGGCGTACCGGTGCAGGACATCGAAGAGCTGGCGCGCGAGTTCACCAGCCACGGCAAGCAGGCCGTGGCCAACTCCCACGGTGGCACCATGAGCGGGGCGGGCTTTTACACCGCCTACGCCATCGCCATGCTGAACAACCTGATCGGCAACCTCAACGTCAAGGGCGGCTGGGTGATGGATGCCGGGCCTTTCGGCCCCTTCGGCCCCGGCCCGCGCTACAACTTCGCGCAGTTCCCGGGCGCGGTCAAGCCCACCGGCGTGACCTTGTCGCGCACCCGCTTCCCGTACGAGAAGACCAGCGAGTTCCAGCGCAAGAAGGCCGCGGGCGAGAACCCCTACCCCGCCAAGGCCCCGTGGTACCCGGCCCCAGGTGGCCTGTCCAGCGAGATGCTGGCCGCCGGCCTGCTGGGCTATCCCTACCCGGTCAAGGCCTGGATCAACCACATGAGTAATCCCATGTACGCGATCGCCGGCTTCGAGAACACGCTGGCCGAGGCCATCAAAGACCCGAAGAAGCTGCCGCTGTTCGTGTCCATCGACCCCTTCATCAACGAGACCTCGGCCCTGGCCGACTACATCGTCCCCGACACCGTCACCTACGAAAGCTGGGGCATCGGCGCGCCCTGGGCCGATGTGATTGCCAAGAGCAGCACCGTGCGCTGGCCCACCGTAGAGGCAGCCACCGCCAAGGCGGCCGACGGCCGCCCCGTCAGCTTCGAGAGCTTCGTGTTTGCCCTGGCCCGGCAACTGCAACTGCCCGGTTTTGGCAAACACGCCATGTCCACCAAGGACGGCCAGCCGCTGGACCTGGACAACGCGGAAGACTTCTACCTGCGCGGCATGTGCAACATCGCCTACCAGGCGGGCCGGCCCGTGCCCGAAGCCAGCGACGATGACATCGCCCTGACCGGGCTGGGCCGCTGGATGCCCGCGCTGGAACAGCGCCTCCAGCCCGAGGAGGTGCGCCGCGTGGCCATGGTGATGAGCCGGGGTGGCCGCTTCGACAAGGTGGACGATGCCTGGAAGGGCGACCAGCTCAAGCAGGCCGCCAAGTTCCCCGTGCAGCTGTGGCACGAGGGACTGGCCAAGATGCGCCACTCCATGACCGGCGAGCGCTATGTGGGCTGCCCCACCTGGTACCCCACCCGCTTCGCCGACGGCAGCAGCATGCGCGAACGCTTCCCCACGCAGGACTGGCCGCTGAGCATGAGCAGCTACAAGTCCAACCTGATGAGCAGCATGTCGATCGCCGTGCCGCGCCTGCGCCAGGTGCACCCGCACAACCCCATCAGCCTGCACAAGGCCGACGCGGCCAAGCTGGGGATTGCCAATGGCGACAGGATCGAGGTGCGCACGCCCGGTGCACGGCTGGAGGGCGTGGCCCTGGTGCGCGAGGGCATTGCCCAGGGCGCGATTGCGATCGAGTACGGCTATGGCCACAAGCAGCTGGGGGCCGTGGCCCACACCGTGGATGGCCAGCCCACCCACGCCAACCCGCAGCACGCCAACGGCGTGAACCTGAACCACCTGGGCTTTGCCGACCCCACGCGCCCGGCCAAGGACAATGTGTGGATCGACTGGGTCTCCGGCGCCGTGGTGCGCCAGGGGCTGCCGGTGCGGGTGCGCAAGCTCTGACAGGGCTCGGCGGCAGGCCGTGCCACACAGTCCGCCCACCGGCCATGCCGGTGGGCTTTTTTTACGGTGGCCCGCCCTGGGGGCCAGCCGCGGCGCTCACTCCTGCACGGCGGAGTTCAGGCTGCGGTAATGCGCCTCCAGCATTGCCTGGAATTCGTGGGCGGGAATCGGCCGGGAATACAGATAGCCCTGGGCGTAATCGCAGCCCATCTCTTTGAGCAGATCGCGCTGCTGCTCCGTCTCCACCCCTTCGGCGATCACCTTCAGCCCGACCTTGTGGGCCATCATGATGATGGCCTCGCACAAGGCTTGGGTCTCGTTGCCCGGAGCCAGGTTGCTGGTGAAGGACTTGTCGATCTTCAGGTAATCGATGTCGAACTTGGTCAGGTAGGACAGCGAGGAATACCCCGTGCCGAAATCATCGATGGCCACCTGGATGCCGGCATCGCGGAAGGCCAGCAGTTTCTCCTCGATGAACGGCTCCTGCCGCAACAGCAGGCCCTCGGTGATTTCCGCGACGATGTGCTTGCCGGGCAGCTCCAGGGTCTCCAGCAGCCTGACCCAGTCCAGGTGCTCGGGGCTGCGATCGCGGAACTGCACCGGCGACTTGTTGATGCTGATAGCCAGGTCGTCACCAACGATGGACAGCCATTTCTTGGCGTTCTGCGCTGCCCGCAAGAAGATCCAGCCGCCGATCTCCACAATCGCCCCGATGTCCTCGGCGATCGGGATGAACACCGCGGGACTGATGAAACCGTGGGTGGGGTGCCGCCAGCGCAACAGCGCCTCGGCCTTGTGGATTCGGCCCGTGGCCAGCACCACGATCGGCTGGTAGTAATCCTTGAACTGATTGAGCGCCATCGCCTGGCGCAGATCGCGCACCAGCTGCATGCGCTGCAGCGCAGACTCCTGCATCGACGCGGTGAAAAAGCGAAAGCAGTGGCGCCCCTCGTTCTTGGCCGCGTACATGGCCTGGTCTGAGTGGCGCAGCATCTCGATGGCATCGCCGGCATCGTCGGGATAAATGCTGATCCCCAGGCTGGCGGTGCTGTAGACCTGCTCGTCGCCCAGGGTGTAAGGGCTGGCCAGTTGGTCGAGGACCTTCTGCGCCAGCTCGGTCAGGTGGGTCACATCGGCCAGATCGGCGATCAGGATGCAGAACTCATCGCCACCCAGGCGGGCCACCGTGTCCGACTCGCGCACGCTGCGCCGGATGCGGGCACCGGCCTGGATGATCAGTTGGTCGCCCACCGGGTGGCCCAGGGTGTCGTTGACTTCCTTGAAATGGTCCAGGTCGATGAAGATCAGCGCCACCTTGTTCTGGCTGCGCTCGGCGCGCTTGAGCACATCCGTCAAGCGGTCGTTGAGCAAGAGCCGGTTGGGCAGTTGGGTCAGGCTGTCGTAGTTGGCCTGCTGCCAGATGGCATCGTTGGCGATCTTGCTTTCGGTGATGTCGATGTGCGTGCCATTCATCACCAGGGGCAGGCCCTCGGGGGTTCTGGAGATCAGCCGGCCACGGTCGGACACCCACACCCAGTGCCCGTCCTTGTGTCGCATGCGCATCTCACTCTCGTAATACTGGGTCTTGCGCGCAAAGTGCAGCTCCAGCCGTTCCATCGTCGGCGCCAGGTCGTCCGGGTGGGTGAGCCGGGTCCAGGTGTCCACCGTCCAGGGCCGGATTTCCTCCAGGGTATAGCCCAGCATCTGCGCCCAACGCTCGTTGAAGACACACGCACCGGTCTGCACATTCCACTCCCAGGTGCCGGCCCGTGTGGCATCCAGGATTTCCTGCAAGCGGCTGCGCTCCAGCCCCAACTGGCTGGCCTGGGCCTGGATTTCCGTGGTCTTCTTCTTCACCGCCACCCGCAGCAACCAGATCCACAGCGCCAGAACGCCCCCCAGCGCCGCAATCGCCAGCAAGCCGTATTGCACCAACTGTGAATACGACAGCCGGTGGACCGGGCGCCCCTTCCACTTTTTTTCCAGGGCCTCGCGCGCCTCCAGCGGAATGGCTGCCATGCCACGCTCCACCAACTCCAGGGTGGCCAGGTCGTTCTTTCGGACAGCACGTCGAAAATCATCAAAATAAAAAGAAAATGCCTTGCGAATGTGTTTATCGGCATCCATCAGGTACAGGTAATAATCCGCCGGATATTCATCCATGCAAAATATTTTTATTTTTTTCGCCAGCGTATCGCTGATCATCTGGCGATACCCATCGTAGGTCTGCAAACCGCCAACCCCAGCCGCATTCAGCTTGGCGATGCACGCATCCCCTTTTTGCACGCCGACCACAAAACCGGACAGCTCGCGCGGTGACGAAATGCCGACGATGCCATCCAGGGTGTAGATATTGGCATTCACCCGTTCATAAGGCTGGGAAAAGCTGTAGGCGTCTTCGCGCTCCGGCGTGCGGAAGATCATTTCGATCACATCCGCCTGGCCATTCAATAGCAGCTGTTGGGCATCGCCCCAGGATGTGGCCACCAGGTTCACGCGCACGCCGGTTTGCTGCTCCCACAGCGCCCAAAGGTCTGCGATATAGCCCACCGTGTTGCCGCTGGCATCCTTGAACAGGTAGGGTGGGTAATTGTCATCCCCCACCACCGTGATGGTGCGCGCCTGCAGATTGCCAAGCAGGCACAGGGCCATGAAAAGACCCCTGCAAATGGAAAACCAGCATTTACTTTTTTTCATTTATAGACCGATGCAATATCTTTCCACAAGCCATTGATTGGATGGTGCGACTCGGCAGTCCGAGGCTCGCGCCATGACATCTAAAAATAAAATGAATTCGGTTTTTCCGACCTCTCTGCATCCCTGTATTGGCCGCAGCGCGGCTGAGTCCAGCAGCCCGCACCGCAAGCTGCGTGCCCGGTCCGGGGCAGGCCCTTCCCCTGGGACTGCAGCGACATGGGGTGGGTGCCACTTGGCCGCACCGTTTCAATTTGGCACGCCAGGCTTTGTCTGGCAAGGCCGCCACGGCGCAAGGGATGGCCTGGATCAGGGCCATGCCCTTGACTTTCCCACGTCCCCCGCCGTGCCCCCGGCACGCGCTAGCCGCCGATCGGCGTGCACAGCTCGATCAGCGTGCCGTCGGGGCTGCGCACATAGGCCACGACCTGACCCCAGGGTTTGCGCGTCGGCGCGGACAGCTGCACGGCCCCGGCCTGCAAAGCCCGGGTGTAAGCCTGCTCCACATCCTCGGTGACCAGCCCGATCTCCATGCCCAGGGGCTGGACAGACTCCGAAGCCGCCACATGCCCGCCAGGGAAATTGCCCTCGCCCAAGGCATGCGCGGCAAAGGCCAGGGTGGTGGCCCCGGTGTCCAGCTCGCCGTAGGTGCCGGATTCGTGCAAGAACTTCACGGCAAAACCGAATGCGTCGGTAAAAAACTGCAGGGAGGCGGCCACCTCCGGTACATAGACGATGGTGTATCCCAGTTTCATGGTGCGGTGCTTTCTTGTTGACGTATACGAGTGATACCCCCGAGGGTAACCCGGTGGCCGGTGCCTGCCCAGGCGGGCCGCCCGATGGCCACCGAAGTGCCCGACCGCCCGGGCCGGCACCACGCTTGATGCGCATCAATTTATAGCCAAATCAGGCCCTGGCGCACATCCAGCAAGCGCAAACAGCTATCAAACCTGATGAACGGTGACCCGCACGGCGCCACTGCGTTAATGGCTCCCGCCTACACTCGCCCACTACCTGCGCCAGACCGAATTTGCCCATGCACATCCTGATCGTCGAAGACAACCCCCTGGTGGCCAGCGGCCTCAAGAGCGGCCTGGAACTGCATGGTTTCACCTGCGACGTGGCCGCCACGCAAGCACAGGCTGGCAGCCACTTGGCCGCCAGCCACTTCGATGCCTGCGTGCTGGACCTGGGCCTGCCCGACGGGAACGGCCTGGACCTGCTGCGCGCCTGGCGCGGCCGTGGCCAGGACCTGCCCGTGCTGATCCTGACGGCACGCAGCAGCCTGGAAGACAAGGTGGCCGGCTTCCAGACCGGCACCGACGACTACCTGACCAAGCCCTTCGACCTGCAGGAGCTGGCCCTGCGCCTACAGGCCCTGCTGCGCCGCGCGGCGGGCCGGGCCAGCGATGCGCTGACGCTGGGCGATTGCCAAGTCAACACCGCCACCTGCGAAGCCTGGCGCGACGGCCAGGCCATCGAGCTGTCGCGCCGTGAATGGGCCTTGCTGACCGCCCTGCTGCAGGCCCGGGGCCGGATCCTCAGCCCCGCGCAACTGCACGACAGCCTGTATGGCTTCGACCTGGACGTGGGCAGCAACACCGTCAACGTACACGTGCACCACCTGCGCAAAAAACTGGGCAACGACACCATCGAGACGGTGCGCGGCCTGGGTTTTCGACTGGGCGCGCGTTACTGCGCGCACGCGGCATGAGCACGCACCGCCATCCTGACCCGGGCCAGCCCGTGCCTGCACTGCAGACCGCGCCCAAGAGCCTACGCCTGCGGCTGGTCGTCGCACTGAGCCTGACCCTGTGCATGCTGTGGGGCAGCGTGGCGGCCTGGATGTTCCCCACCATGCAGCGCGAGCTGCGCCTGGTGCTGGACAACCGGCTGATTGCCTCGGCCAAGATGGTCGCTGGGCTGGCACACCAGTTCCAGCAGCAGGACACGCCGCTGGGCGCCCACCACACAGCCCTGCAATCCGTCATCGGCCGCGACGGCGTGGCCTGCGAAGTCAGCCTGGTGCGCAGCGAGGTCGACATCGTGCCGCTGGCGCGCACCGACAACAGTCCCGGTTTCAGCCCTGCCCCCAGCGGTTTTGGCCAGATCGAAAAAGGCGGCAAGCTGTGGCGCACCTATGTGCTCGAGGACCGCGGCATCCGCATCGCCACCGCCGACCGGCTGGATGTGCGCGATCAGCTGGTGACCGCATTCGCTCGCACCCTGGTGCTGCCCTTTGTGCTGTCGCTGGTGGGCGTGGTGGTGCTGAGCTGGTGGATCACAGGTTGGTGCCTGCAGCCCCTGCGACAGCTGGGACAGGTGCTGGCCCAACGCCCACCGCAGGACCCCAGCCCCGTTCAGATCGGGCTGGACACGGTGGAGCTGGCACCGCTGACCCGCAATCTGAACCAGTTGCTGGCGCGCATGGATGCGGCCCTGGAACACGAACGCCGCTGGACCGCCGATGCGGCCCATGAACTGCGCACGCCGCTCACCGCCATCAAGACCCACACGCAAATCGCCCAATTGGTGCTGGAACGCCAGGCTGCGACCGAGTGCACGCAGGCCCGGCAGGCCCTGGCGCAGGCGCACGCGGGCATCGAGCACATGCACGCCACGCTGGAACAATTGCTGCAGCTGGCCCAACTGGAAAACACCTGCAACGCCACCGCGCCCGCCAGTTGCGCCAGCGGCCCGCACATCGTGGCCGCCCTGCGCCAGGCGACCAACCAATCCCTGGAACGCGCGCGCAGACTGGCTGCCCAGGGGCAGCAGCCCATGCCCCAGTTGCACACCGCGGTGGACGCCATGCTGGAAAGCGCCGAAGCCTGGCAGTTGCACCTGCCCCCGGCTTTGCTGACCTGCGCCATCACCAACCTGCTGGACAATGCGCTGCGCCACCACCGTGGCCCCCTGCCCGTGACCGTGCGCATGCAGTTGCACAGCGCCAGCACACCGGGCGCGCCAGGCTCACTGGTGGTGAGCGTCGAGGACCACGGCGCCGGTCTGAGCACCGAGGAACGCAGCCAGGCCCTGCAGCGCTTTTGGCGCAAGGCAGCCAACTCCGCCGGCAGCGGACTGGGCCTGACCATCGTGCAGCGCATTGCCCACAGCGCCGGAGGGCGCTTGCAGTTGCAAGCACATGCCGACGGCAGCCCCGGCCTGTGCGCCCAGCTGCATCTGCCGGCACAGCACCCCACTTCAGCCCCCTGCACGCCTGCCGTGGCGACAACCCTCTCCCATGCATGAAAAAACCTGCGTGGACTTGCTCCTGCAGGCGCGCAAGCCAACAGGCAACAAAAAACCCTCTTGAACCGGAGATTCAAGAGGGTTGTCAGAT
>NZ_BBJR01000054.1 GCF_000739875.1 Comamonas aquatica NBRC 14918 | reverse complement strand
CAGCCCGGAGCAAAACGGCATGGTCGAGCGCGTGATCAGAACGCTCAAAGACCAATGCGTGCACCGCCACCGCTTCGAGACACTGCAGCACGCCAGTCGTGTGATCGCAGATTGGATCGGCTTTTATAACTACCGGCGCCCTCATCAGGCGCTGGGCATGAAGACCCCCGCTGAGGCTTATGCTTTAGCAGCCTGACCTGTGCAGAAACCGCTGGGTCAATACATGGCGGTCATCGGCATTTTGGCGGCGGTGGCCTATCCCAGCTACATGGAGCATGTGCGCAAGACACGCCGGGTGGAAACGCAGACGCTGATGATGGATGTGGTGACGCGCCAGCAACAGCGCATGCTGGATGTGCGCAGCTATGCCACGACCTTGTCTGACCTGGGGGTGACGTTGCCTGCGCAGGTCGACAGCGCCTATACCCTGACACTGACCCTGAGTGCAGCTGGTACGGTGCCTGCTTTTACGCTGACCGCAGCGCCGAAGGGGGCGCAGGAGCGCGAGTCGTGTGGCACGCTGAGCGTGACCAACCGTGCGGTCAAATCCCCGGCAAAGTGCTGGTAGGAGGCAGTGATGACCATCCCTTCCTCACCTTCCCGGCAGCAGGGTTTCACGCTGGTCGAGCTGATGGTCACGCTGGTGGTGCTGAGCGTCTTTCTGGGCCTGGCGGTGCCATCGTTCCGCGGGCTGCTGGATGCCCAGCGGCTGAAAGCCATGGCCTATGACATGGTGGCCGACCTGAGTTTGGCGCGCAGCGAGGCCCTCAAGCGGGGCAGCGATATCACCTTGACGCCGCAGCAGACCGGGGACTGGACCGCCGGCTGGACGTTGACGGTTGGTACGGAGGTGGTGGCGCAGCGCGCAGGCGCTGGCTCCAGCGTGCGCGTGGTGCAGGCGCCGGCGACCGTGACGTTTGATCGCAATGGCAGGGTGGCGAATGCCACCGCTGTCACGCGTTTTGGCCTTGAGGATCGGCAAGCGAACAGCCACCGGTGCATTTCGCTGGACCCCTCGGGGCGGCCCAAGAGTGTGCTTTCGCCATGTCCAACGCCATGAAACCCTCTCTCGCCGTGCGCCACCGTGAACGTGGCGCCTCTTTGCTCGAAGTGCTGGTCGCCATGCTGGTGGTGGCCTTCGGCCTTCTGGGTTACATCGCCCTGCAAGGCAAAAGCGTGGCCGCCACCATGGAAGGGGCGCAGCGCACCCAGGCCTTGATGCTGGTGAACGATCTGGCGCAGCGCATGGAACTTAACCGCTGGAATGCCGATGCCTATGTGGCCAACGACATCGGTGTGACCGCGCCGGGGGATTGCACAACGGCTGGCTGGACGCAGGCGCAGCGTGATTTGTGCGAGTGGAGCCTGAACATCCGTGGGGCGGCGGAAACCGTGGGCACCAGCCAGGTCGGGGCCATGCTGGCGGCCAGGGGGTGTGTGAGCAAGCTCAGCAGCCTGTCCACCCCGGCCATGCATTACTACCAGATCACGCTGGCGTGGCAGGGCATCAACGCCAGCGCTGCCCCTGTGGCCGTGTGTGGTAAGGATGCGTATGCGTCTGAAAATACCCGCCGGGTGGTGACTGCCGTGGTGCAGGTCGCACAGTTGCAGGAGGCCACACCATGACGCAGCGCAGTGCACCTCGTGCCCAGCTGGGCCTGAGCGTGGTCGAGCTGATGGTCGGCATGGTGGTTGGCCTGGTGCTGGTCGCCGGGCTGGCGCTGATGTTTGCCAACAGCAGCCGCTCCAGCAATGCGCTGAACCAGAGCTTGCGTCAGATCGAGAACGGCCGGTACGCCATGGAGTTGCTGCAGGACGACCTGAGCATGGCTGGTTTTTATGCCGAAGTCCCCATGGACAGTCTGGCGTATTCCTTGCCTGCAGCGTGTGCGACCGCGCTCAATGCCCTGGGCTGGGATGCCTCTTCACCGGCTACCCCCTTGGCACCGATGCCGCTGGTGGGGGTGGGTGCGACGGAGGCGCTGGCGTGCATCAGCAACCGGCGTGCGGGGACGCCGGCGTTCGTGGTGCACCGCCTGGGCACGGACAGCGTGGCCGTCGCATCGGCGCAGGCGGGCACGGTCTATGTGCAGACCTCGCGTTGCAACAGCGACAGCGCCAGCACCCCGTTCGTGGCGGCGACGCAGACCGCCAGCTTTGTGCTGCGCGAGCGCAAGTGCAATCAGCTGACCGCGGTGCGCCCCTATGTCTCGCGCATCTACTACATCGCGTCGTGCAGCGAGTGCACCGGGGCTGGGGACGGCATCCCCACGCTGACCATGGCCGAGCTGCGTGGCGCGGCCTATGTGCCGGTGCCCCTGGTGGAAGGTGTGGAGGACATGGTGCTGGAATATGGGTTTGACACAACAGCTAGCAGTGCCGCAGCCAGCAGCAACGACAGCAAAGGCGCCCCCGATGTGTACCGCACCGCACTGAGCGGCGTGGCCGGTGCTGCAGACAACGACTGGAGCAATGTGATGAGCGTGCGCATGCATTTGCTGGTGCGTTCCCAGGATGCGTCGCCTGGCTTTGACGATGGTGGGCGCAAGTACCACCTGGCCGATGTGGAGCACGGGCCTTTCACCGATGGCTTCAAGCGGCGCGTGTATTCCAGCACGGTGCGGCTGAACAATGTGGCGGGGCGGCGTGAAGTGCCGGTGCCGACCGTGCCTGCCTCGTCGGGTGGCGGCGCGACCACGGGAGGGACGACACCATGAAGGCACGCATCCCCCACGCCGCGCAGCGGGGTTTCTCCCTGGTCGTTGCCTTGATCTTCCTGGCCATCCTGAGCATCTTGGCGGTGGCCGTTTTCCACAGCGTGAACAACGAGCTGCGCATCGTCGCCAATGCACAGTCGCGCCAGGAAAGCCTGTATGCCGCGCAGCTGACCATCGAGGAAACCATCGGCGCGACCGACTTTTTCAAGAACCCCGACGGCGTGGCCAACAAGTCGTTCGAGGTCGACATGAATGGCGATGGCGTGGCCGATTATGTGGCCAAGGTGGTGCCGCGGCCCACCTGCTACCGTGCCAAGAACATCCAGGCCTCGGAGCTGCCTGCCGCACCACGCGGCGGCACGGCGGCAGACCCGTACGCGCCTTGCCGTGCGGAACAAAAACAGGGCAGCACGTTTGTGGAGTCCGAGGCGGCGGTGGCCAGCGCCAGCCCCGAAAGTTGTGCGAACAGTGACTGGGATATCGGCGCACAAGTCACCGATGCCGCATCGCAAACCCGGGTGGCAGTCCACCAGGGGGTGAGTGTGGTGATCTTTGGCAATGAGGTCGCAAACTATTGCGGCACGGAATAGAAGAGGTCCGCTATGCAGACTGCCATCTGGAAAAAATTACCGCGCACCGTGCTGTGCATGCTGTGGGGTCTGGTAGCCGGCAGTGCCTCGGCACAGTACAGCAGCGACATCGACATCTACAGCGCGGCGGGCGGCTCTGGTGTGGCCAACGTGCTGTTCATCATCGACAACTCGGCCAACTGGAACGCCAACAATGGCCAGGGACCTTGTTATTACGAAGGTACCCAGGGCCCGACCACGAATGGCAAGAAGTTCAGCGTCGAACAGTGCGCGCTGTACAAGGTCATCAAAGGACTGGACGTGGGCGCTGGCGATGTGCCGCTGTTCAATATTGCGTTCATGGTCTTCAACGAGACCAATGTGGGGACCGGCGCGCGCGTCATCCAGGCGTTCACCCCGGTGACTGCGGCGGGCAAGACGACCTTGTTGAACACGGTGAAGAACCTGACGCAGAACCAGTCGCCCTCGCCCACTTCGTATGGCTTGGCG
The DNA here is from genome assembly GCF_000739875.1 of Comamonas aquatica NBRC 14918. Lineage (GTDB taxonomy): Bacteria > Pseudomonadota > Gammaproteobacteria > Burkholderiales > Burkholderiaceae_C > Comamonas > Comamonas aquatica. Next base: position 45,160 of record NZ_BBJR01000054.1, on the reverse strand, counting down.
ATGCACGAGGCCTACCTGTATTACGCCGAGAAAGCGCCCTACGCAGGGCAGCGTGCCGGCACCTTGCCGTACGACCCGAATGCCTTCGAGGGCGGCAAGTACAAGCTCAACGCGACCGCGGCGAATTGCCCGAAGAACTACGTCATCCTGATTGCGAATGGTCCACCGCAGAAAGACTTCGTTAAGGATGCGGATGTGAAGAAATTGCTGGATGAAGTACACGGCAGTACGGCGCAGATTACCTATTCTTCCGGTGTGGTGGACAAAGAAGACGCAGACAACTGGACGGATGAGTACGCCCGGTTTTTGCGCGGTATCAACGCCAAACCAGAAGCACAGTTGGTGAATGTGACTACCCATGCGATCGCGGTGACTGGTGCTTCCAGCGACGATGCCAGCTATCCCGCGATCTTCAAGGGCATCGCTAGCCAGGGCGGGGGTGATTTCTACGAGGCCAGGACCGTGTCCGAGCTGACCTTGGCCCTGGGGGACATCTTCAACCGTATGCAGGCGGTGGACAGCGTGTTTTCCGCTGCCAGCCTGCCCGTCAGTGTGAACGCCCAAGGCACCTACCTGAACCAGATCTTCATGGGCATGTTCCGCCCCGATGGCAATGGGGCGCCCCGCTGGCGCGGCAACCTCAAGCAGTACCAGTTCGGCTATGACGTGGTGACCGACGGCTTGTTCCTGGCTGGCGCCAACGGGCGCAGTGCGGTCAGCTCCACCACCGGCTTCATCGAGCCGGGTGCGGTGTCGTTCTGGACGCAGCCGAGCAGCTTCTGGGTGAACGACCCCATGGGGACGCCGAAATCCACCTCGGACTCGCCCGATGGCGAGGTGGTCGAGAAGGGGGGCGCCGCGCAGATGCTGCGCGGGGTGTACGCCACCTCGCAGGATGCCCGCAAGGTGCTGACCTGCGTGGGATGCGCCAAGGACACGAACCTCGCGACCAATGCGGCGACCCAGTTCTCGGTGGCCAACAGCAGCAACCTGAGCGCCGTGGCGGCCGACACCACCGAGCGCAACCAGCTGATTGCCTGGGTGCGCGGTACGGACAACCGCAGCCCGTCGGACGAGAAGGGCCCCGGTGGCACGACCACCATCCGTTCCAGCGTGCATGGGGATGTGCTGCATTCGCGGCCCGCCGTGATCAACTACGGCACCGACAAGGCCCCGAACATCGTGGTGTTCTACGGATCCAACGATGGCATGCTGCATGCCATCAACGGCAATGTTCCAACCGATTCCGCCGATGCTGGCAAGGAGCTGTGGGGCTTCATTCCCCAGGAGTTCTTCCCCAAGTTCAAGCGCCTGCGCGACCAGTCGCCCGACATTCGCCTCTCCACCACCACCCTGGCCAGCGCGACGCCCAGGGACTACTTTGTCGATGGGCCGATCAGCATCTACCAGCATGTCAACCAGGCGGGAACAACCACCAAGGCATGGCTCTACATGGGCATGCGCCGCGGGGGGCGCATGGTCTATGCCCTGGATGTCACCGACCCTAGCAACCCCAAGTTCCTGTGGAAGAAGACATCGGCCGACACCGGGTTCTCGCAGTTGGGCCAGACCTGGTCGGAACCCCGGCTGGCCAGGATCCGGGATACCGCCGCCACCTCCAAGCTGGTGCTGGTCATGGGCGCCGGCTATGACGCTACGGCGGAAGACGTCACGCCACCCGGGACCACCACCATGGGCAATGCGGTGCTGGTGCTGGATGCCGAAACCGGCGCCCTGCTGAAGTCGTTCGCGACCCTGCGCAGCGTGCCGGCGGATGTCAGCCTGCTGGATTCGGACGGCGATGGCTATATCGACAGGGCCTATGCCGTGGACACCGGGGGCAACCTGTACCGCATCGATTTTGAAACCATGGACACGGTCGGTGCTGATGTGTGGAAGAGCTTCCGGCTGGCCGCATTGATCAGCGATACCGCCGTGCGTAAGTTCTTCTATCCGCCTAGCCTGGTCATGACTCGTGATTTCACGGCTATCCAAGTGGGTTCCGGGGACCGAGAAAAACCGCTGACCACTCAAGGTAGCGATGCGTTCTTCACCGTGTTTGATGACCATCTGACCAAAGGATGGACGTCACCGGCGGATTACACCCCTGTCAGTTTCAGTGGTCTGGGGCAGGTGGGGGTGGAGAACCAGAACATGCAGGCCGGGTGCTACCTACTTTTGGAGAGTAAAGATAAAGACGGGAACCGAGTTAATGAAAAAGTTGTGAATGCAGCGACTACTTTCCGCGGCGTGACGTACTTCGGTACTAACCGGCCTAAAACTGGATCGGAGATAGGGCCTGCTTGCTCTGCTAATTTGGGTGTTGCCAAGTCGTACGCCGCGCCGCTGTTCTGCCGTGCGGCCACTTCGCAGATCCTCAATGGCGGTGGTCTGCCGCCCAGCCCGGTGTCCGGGTTCGTGAGCATCTCGTACACGGACAGTAACGGCCACACGGTGACCAAGAAGAAGGAATTCCTGATCGGCGCACCCAACGCCAAGGGCTCGGGCATCGAGACCAGCAACACGCCCTCCACCATCAACGTGCCGCGCAAGCGCCGCTACTGGTTCGAGGAATCGGCCCGCTGAAGGCGCGGTGAGGGCCTGCCGGGGGCAGGCCCTGGCCTCACCACTGTCCGGCTTCCAGGCGGATGGCCACTTCGCAATCGTCAAAGATCGCCAGCTTGGCCACCGTCACACGCACACCGCGCACACCGGGCAAGGCCAGCAGGTTCTGCGCCAGCAGGCCGGTCAGGCGCTCCAGCAGGTCGGAGTGGCCCGCCGTGCAGGTGGCGATGATGGCCTCGCGCGCCAGCCGGTAGTCCAGCACCTCGGAAATGTCATCGCGCGCCGGCAGCAGGGGCAGCGTTCCCAGGTTCAGTTCGGCATCCACCCGGATCGGCTGTGCGGCCGCGCGCTCGTGGTCCAGGATGCCCAGGTGCGCGTTCAGGCGCAGCCCGGTGAGGAAGATCGTGCGTTGGCCGGTGGCAGCAGAGGACATGGTGCAGCAGGTGCCGCCCCGGCTGGCGTGCAGCCGCGGACAGCGTGGAGGTGAATCGGGGGTGGCAGGGGTGTCCATCGTCGCCCTGGGCTGGTGCCGCATGCAGCTTGTGCGCCCGGGCTTTCGACTGCGACGACAATGCAGGGGTGATGACAGAACCCGCAATTTTAATGAGCGCCTTGCGTTCGCACATCGATCAGGCCATTGCCGAGGCCGGTGGCTGGCTGGGCTTTGACCGTTTCATGGCCCTGGCCCTGTACACCCCCGGGCTGGGCTATTACGCCAACGACACGGCCAAGTTCGGGGCCATGCCCGATTCCGGCAGCGATTTCGTGACCGCGCCCGAGCTGTCCCCCGTGTTTGGCCAGTTGCTGGCTGCGCAGGTGGCCGAGGCCCTGGCCGCGACCGGCACGCGCGAGGTGTGGGAGTTCGGTGCCGGCACCGGGGCCCTGGCCCTGCAGGTGCTAGATGAGCTACAGCGCCTGGGCGTGGCCATCGAGCGCTACACCATCGTCGACCTGTCCGGCACGCTGCGTGCGCGCCAGCAGGCGCGTCTGGCGGCCCATGCGCCGACCGTGGTCTGGGCCGATGCCCTGCCTGCGCGGATGCAGGGCGTGGTGATCGGTAACGAGGTGCTGGATGCCATGCCCGTGCAACTGCTGGCCCGTGTAGGCGGCGTGTGGCACGAGCGCGGCGTGGCACTGCAAGGCGAGGCCCTGGTCTGGGCCGACCGCCCCACCGACCTGCGCCCCCCGCTGGAGGTGGAGGGCGAGCACGATTACGAGACCGAAATCCACGCCCAGGGCGAGGCCTTCATCCGCACCCTGGGCGAGCGCCTGGAGCGCGGTGCCGCCTTCTTCATCGACTATGGTTTTGGCGAGTCGGAGTACTACCACCCGCAGCGCCACATGGGCACCACGGTCTGCCACTACCAGCACCAGGTGGACAGCGATCCGCTGGACAAGATCGGCCTCAAGGACATCACGGCCCACGTCAACTTCACCGGCACCGCCGTGGCTGCGCAGGAGGCCGGCCTGGAAGTGCTGGGCTACACCACCCAGGCGCATTTCCTCATCAACTGCGGCCTGCAGCAAAAACTGGAGCAGCTGACGCAGATCCAGCGCGTGCCCGCGCTCAAATTGATGATGGAACATGAGATGGGCGAGCTGTTCAAGGTCATCGGTCTGTGCAAGGGCGTCGAGCCCTGGAACGCCCTGGGCTTTGTTCAGGGTGATCGCACCCACCGGCTCTGAGCCCCGACCGGACGCTGTACATGATTCGCTGGATGCTGCTGATCTTTGTCCTGCTGGTGCTGCTCAACAGCGCCACCGGGGTGATCCGCAAGGTCGGTCTGGGCCGCCTGCCCGGGGACTTCACCTTCCGTCTGCTCGGGCGCGAGGTTTTCCTGCCCTGCGCCAGTGCCGTGCTGGTGACGGTGCTGCTGTTCAGCACCATCAAATTGCTGGCCTGGTTGTTCTGAAAAAGTGAGCTGCTGGCGCAGGCTGCATCAGCGAGAAACCGCCTTTTGTTCAAACATCGACCGGCCGAGGAGCGTGCCTGGCCGACTTGCAAAAAGCGGGCCCACCACCATGTGCAGGCTTTGAGAGTTCCTGGAGCCGCCATGACCACGCCCGAAGCCCTGCACATCGTCTGCCCCCACTGCCACAAGACCAACCGCGTGGCGGCCCAGCACCTGGGCCATGCGCCCGACTGCGGCAGCTGCCACCAGCCGCTGTTCACGGGGGAGCCCGTGGCGCTGGACGCCGACAGTTTTGCCAAGCACGTGGGGCGCAGTCACATCCCGGTGGTGGTGGACTTTTGGGCCCCCTGGTGCGGTCCCTGCCGCATGATGGCGCCGGCCTTTGCCCAGGCCGCCCAGCAGCTGTCGCCCCAGGTGCGACTGGCCAAGCTGGACACCGAGGCCCACCCCCAGGCGGCCGCCCCGTACAACGTGCGCAGCATTCCCACCATGATCGTGTTCCAGAACGGCGTGGAAAAGGCCCGCATCTCCGGTGCCTTGCCCGCTGGCGAGATCGTGCGCTGGGTGCGCTCGGTGGTGGGCTGAGCACCGCTCAGCAGCCCAGGTCACGCAACTGGAGGCGGGCTTGGTAGAGCGCCAGCTCGGCCTGGCCTTTTTGGTCGGCGCGGGCCTGGGCAACCTGGGCCTCCAGGCTGGGCAAGCGCAGGTCCAGCCATTCGCAGTGCAGCTTGTCGGAGGCGCTGAGTCGCATTCTGCGCCGGTCGACAGCCAGTGCTTGCTGTGACTTGCCGGTGATCGGGCCTATGGCTTCGGCGATTTGGCGATGGGTGATCTCGCGTTGCACATCGGGGTGGCGTTGTACTTTGCCGGTGGATTGGTTGAGCCCTTGCGTCGGCGTGGTGTCGATCACCAGGGCACCGAGACAGGGTTCGTGGGAATAGCTGGTTTTGTCGTGGATGTCACAGCGGTAGACCTGCTGCGCCTGTACGTGGCAGGCGACCAGGCCCCACAGCGCAGCCATGGCGAGAGGTGTTGAACGCATGCACCGGATGGTAGGTAGGGGCTGCCTGCGGGTGACGTCCAGCGATGCCCGCAGGCCAGCCCCTCCACGGTGTTGTCACCCGCTGACGCAGCCGCTCAGCGGGAGGGTGCTGCAGACAGCGCTTGCAAGGCCTGCACCAGCGCCTGGATGTCGGCATCGGTGGTGTGGGCGCTGACCGAGGCGCGCACCACGGCGCTCAAGTCGCGGGCCTGCATGTCCAGCGGGGTGAAGCCCATGCCGCTGGCGGCCACCTGGATGTGGCACTGCAGCAGTGCCTGCTGCACCTGGGCAGGGGTGTGGCCCTGCAGTGTGAACGGCACGATGCCGCAGTCGGCGGGGGCGGCAGCCAGGCTGTGCAGGCGCAGGCCCGGCACGTCCGCCAGGGCGCTGCGCAGTTGCCGGGCGCGCTCGGCGATGGCGGCAAAGCGCTGCGCCCAACCCTCGGCCTGGGCCGTGTCCAGCGCGGCCAGCAGGCCCAGCTTGAGGGCGACGGAGGATTCGGACTGCTCCAGCATCCGCGCATCCTGGCGCAGCACCGGGCCGGTGGGGGTGATGGGGCAGGACACATGGTCCACCGTCATGGGCTGCAGACGTGCGGCAAAGCCGGGTTTCAGGTACACCAGCCCGGTGCCGCGCGGGCCACACAGCCATTTGCGGCCCGGGGCCGTAAGCACATCGCACTGCAGGGCTTGCACATCGACGGGGATGTGGCCCAGGGCCTGGGCCGCATCGATGATGTAGGGGATGCCATGGCGGGCGCACAGCTGGCCCAGGGCCTGGGCGTCATACACCGTGCTGCCGTTGGCCGGCACCCAGGTCAGCGCGATGAGCTGGACGCGCGCGTCCAGCCCGGCCTCCAGCGCCGCCATGTCGATGTGGCCGTCCGCGGTGCAGGGCATGGTCTCCACCACGCAGCCGGTGCGGGCCTGCAGCTGCAGCAGCATCGCGTAGTTGCCACCCCATTCGCCCGGCGTGACCAGCACGCGGTCCCCGTCCTGCAGAGGCAGGGCGCCGACCACGGCACACCAGCCGTGGGTGTTGCCGGTGGTCAGGGCGATATCGGCCGGCTGGCATTGCAGCAGCGCCGCCAGCTGGGCATAGAGCTGCAGCAGCAGGGGCTGGGCCTGCTGGGCGGCCACGTAGGAGCCCAGGGCCTGCTCGCGCTGCATGTAGTCGGTGACCGCCTGCAGCACGCGGTCCGGCATCAGTCCGCCGGCGGCTTGGTTGAAGTAGTGCATGGTGGGGAACAGAGGGGGCAGAGGCCCATGCTAGCGCGACCCGGCGACCCGGCGGCGCGCCAGGGGCCGGGGCCGTGCCCACAGGCGGCCAGACCCTTCGTGCATCGGCAAAGGGTTAGCAGCGCAGTGCGCGAAAACGCGCCTGGGCCTGTTCCAGCGCGGGCAGCTGGGTGTCCAGGGCTGAACATTCCAGCTGGGCCGCATGGGGCAGCTGGCGCCGGCGCAAGGCAATTAGCAGATTTTCGGGCGACAGGCCCTGCATCTGGGCGGTGCCGGCACTGACCCGCAGGGCCAGTGCCCCCCTGGCGGGGCGCTGTGCGCCACCAGGGGCTGGGCCATGGCGGCGGGCGTGGCCACGGCCCAGACGGTCCAGGCCATCGCGCGGCCGACGCTGCGCTTGCGGCGTGGTTGGCGTGTGCTGGGCATGGCAGGCCGCACGGTGATGTCAAACCGCCCGCAGCTGGGCCAGCTCGGCATCGGTGAACACGCGCGAGCGGGTCAGGAAGGCCTTGCCTTCAGGGCCTTCCAGCGACAGGGTGCCGCCGCCATGGCCGTCGATCACGTCGATGATGAGCTGGGTGTGCTGCCAGTACTCGAACTGCGAGGCGCTCATGTAGAACGGCAGGCCGCCGATCTCGCCCAGCTGCACATCGCCGGGGCCGATGGTCAACTCGCCCTCGATGTAGCAGTTGGCGGCGCTGTTGTCGCAGCAGCCCCCGGATTGGTGAAAGAACAGCCGGGGCCCGTACTTGGTGCGCAGCACGTCGATCAACTCCAGCGTGGCGGGCGTGGCAATGACGCGATCGACCATGGGGTGCTCCTGGTAAGAAAAAGAGAGCGCGGTGCGCAGGCTGCACAAGCGCTATCAGGTGATTTCATTCACATCCTGCAGCGCCTGCAGCGCCTGCAGTACCTGCCGTAACCGGGTGGAGCGTGCTGCCGGCCCACCGTGGGCCCAGTGCCACGGCGGTGTGGCGGCCCGGGGGGCGGTGGCGGGCGGCACGCTCCAGGTCTGGTTTAGAAGAAGCCCAGCTTGTGCTCGGAGTAGGACACCAGCAGGTTCTTGGTCTGCTGGTAGTGGTCCAGCATCTGCTTGTGGTTCTCGCGCCCGATGCCCGACTCCTTGTAGCCCCCGAACGCCGCGTGCGCGGGGTAGTGGTGGTAGCAGTTGGTCCACACGCGCCCGGCCTTGATGGCGCGGCCCATGCGGTAGGCCACATTGCCGTTGCGGCTCCAGACGCCGGCGCCCAGGCCGTAGAGCGTGTCATTGGCCAGGGCCAGGGCTTCTTCCTCGGTCTTGAAGGTGGTCACGGCCAGCACGGGGCCGAAGATCTCCTCCTGGAAGATGCGCATCTTGTTGTGGCCCTTGAAGATGGTGGGCTGCACGTAGTAGCCGCCGGACAGGGCACCGCCCAGCTGGGCCTGGGCGCCGCCGATCAGCACCTCGGCACCTTCCTGCCGGCCCAGGTCCAGGTAGGACAGGATTTTGGTCAGCTGCTCCTTGCTGGCCTGCGCGCCCATCATGCTGCTGGGGTCCAGCGGGTCGGCGTGCTTGATGGCTGCCACGCGCTGGAGCACGCGTTCCATGAACTTGTCGTAGATCGACTCCTGGATCAGGGCACGGCTGGGGCAGGTGCAGACCTCGCCCTGGTTGAAGGCGAACAGCACCAGGCCTTCGATGGCCTTGTCGAGGAAGCTGTCGTCCTTGTCCATCACGTCGGCGAAGAAGATGTTGGGCGACTTGCCGCCCAACTCCAGCGTGGCCGGGATCAGGCTGTTGGCCGCCGCCTGGGCGATCACGCGGCCGGTGCTGGTGGAGCCGGTGAAGGCGATCTTGGCAATGCGCTTGCTTTGCGCCAGCGGCATGCCGGCCTCGCGGCCGAAGCCGTTGACGATGTTCAGCACGCCGGGCGGCAGCAGGTCACCGACCAGGCCCATCAGCACCAGGATGGACACGGGCGTGGATTCGGCGGGCTTGAGCACCACGCAGTTGCCCGCGGCCAGCGCGGGCGCCAGCTTCCAGGCCGCCATCAGGATGGGGAAGTTCCAGGGGATGATCTGTCCGACCACGCCCAGTGGCTCGTGGAAGTGGTAAGCCACGGTCTCGTTGTCGATCTGGCTGATGCCGCCTTCCTGGGTGCGCACCGCGCCGGCAAAGTAGCGGAAGTGGTCGGCGGCCAGCGGAATGTCGGCGGCCAGCGTCTCGCGGATGGCCTTGCCGTTGTCGATGGTCTCCACATAGGCCAGCAGTTCGCGGTGGGCATCGATGCGGTCGGCCATCTGCAGCAGGATGTTGCTGCGCTCGGTGGCCGAGGTCTTGCCCCAGGCGTCGGCCGCGGCGTGGGCCGCGTCCAGGGCCTTTTCGATGTCGGCCGCCGTGCCGCGTGCCACGCGCGTGTAGACCTGGCCGGTGATCGGCGTGACCACATCGAAATACTCGCCACCGCTGGGCGGCACCCACTGGCCGCCGATGTAGTTGTCGTAGCGGTCTTGGTAGTGGTGCAGCGCACCGGATTGGCCGGGAAGGGCATAAGCCATGGCAAACCTCCAGAACAAAGGAAACGAGGGTGGGTGTGGGCCGACGTGGGCCCAACCGGCACATCTTCCTCTGTGTCCCTGCCCGGGTGTTTGGCGGTTTTCCCTGGGAAGCGCTGCCTCGGCGTCCCCGCCTACAGCACCTGGGCCACGGCCTGCTGGCGCGCGCTGGCCACGGCCTCGCCAATCGCCGGGCCCTTCAGCCCGCGCTGGGCCGCGGCCTGGGCGACGGGCGCAGTGTCCACGGCCAGGGCTGCGTCCAGTGCCGTCTGCAGGCGCTGGCGCTGAGGGTAGGGACGGTCCTCGAAGCCGGTGCGCCCCCGGGCATCGCATTCGCAGGCCAGCAGGGCCTCGGCAAAGCGCGCGGGCTTGCGCAGGGCGTCGCAGCGCTCCAGCAGGCGCAGCACGGCCGCGGCGTTCATCTCCCCGCTGCGGTGGATGTTGCCGTGCTCGCGCGCCACCACGTCGGCCAGTTCCTTGCAATCGTTGGGCACGCGCCAGCGCGCGCACACGCCCTGCAGCAGCCGGGCGCTGCGCTGCTCGTGGCCGATGTGGCGCGGCAGCATCTCGGCCGATGTGGTGCCCTTGCCGAAATCGTGGCACAGGCAGGCAAAGCGCACGCTCAGCGGCGATTGCAGCTGTGCGGCCATGTCCAGCACCAGCATGGCGTGCACGCCGCTGTCCACCTCGGGGTGGTATTCGGCGCGCTGGGGCACGCCCCACAGGCGGTCCAGCTCGGGCAGCAGCACGCGCAGGGCGCCGCAGGCGCGTAGCACCTCGAACATGCGCGAGGGCTGGGCCTCCATCAGCCCGCGGCTGATTTCCTGCCAGACGCGCTCGGGCACCAGGTGGTCGGCCTCGCCCGCGGCCACCATCTCGCGCATCAGCTGCAGGGTCTCGGGGGCCACATGGAAATCGGTGAAGCGCGCGGCAAAGCGCGCCACGCGCAGGATGCGCACCGGGTCTTCGCGGAAGGCCTCGGTCACATGGCGCAGCACCCTGGCCTGCAGGTCGGCCTGGCCGTGATAGGGGTCAAAAACGTCTTCAGTGCCCGTCCAGCCTGCGGGAGCTGCTATCGCATTGATGGTGAGGTCGCGCCGCGCCAGGTCTTCTTCCAGCGTCACGTCGGGGGCAGTGTGGACCACAAAGCCGCGGTAGCCCATGCCACTCTTGCGCTCGGTGCGCGCCAGGGCGTATTCCTCGTGGGTCTCGGGGTGCAGGAACACCGGGAAATCGCGCCCCACGGGCGTGAAGCCGCGCGCCGTCATGTCTTCGGGGGTGGCGCCCACGACCACCCAGTCAGTGTCGTGCACCGGGCGCTGCAACAGGCGGTCGCGCACGGCGCCGCCAACCATGTAAATCTTCATGCGGCCAAGTGTAGGGCCGCTGCCGTCGCCGACGCCCGGCAGCGTGCGATGCACCGCGCCCGCCGGGGGACGGATTTTGTTTGTATAGTCGCCCCCTTCTTGCCCTGGGGTGCGCCATGTCCTTGCTTTCTTCCCTCACCATTGCCCAGTTGAACCCGGATGGCAGCGTGCCTGTGCCCGAGGCCCCGGACGCCCAGGCCCAGGCCGCCGCCGCGGCACTCGAGCGCGAAGCCCAGTTGGAAACCCTGCAGGAACAAATGGAGGCGCTGCAGGAGGTGCTGGCCAAGCCGCTCAAGGACATCCTGGCCGACCACGCGCAAAGCCAGAAGACCGCCGCCGCCTGGGAGGCCTTTGGCGCCATGTGGATGCTGTCGCAGCGCGCCATGCGCCGCGTGGCCATGGAGCTGGCCGCGCAGCAGGGCGTGAGCGAGGACGAGGTGGTGGCCCGGGCCCTGCGCTACGCCAACGCGGTGCTCAACACCGAGGACGAAGACCTGGGCGGCACCCTGGCCCCGGCCCAGCTGGCGCACATTGCGCGGCACAAGCCCATGCTGCGCAAGCAGTTCAAGTAGGCCCGCCCACCAGGGGGACCGGTGCGCCACCCGGCGCGTTTCAGCGCTGGGTGCGATAGGGTTCGTCGAAGTCGCGGAAGTCGTGTTCGGCCTCGGCCTGCGTGATCCAGGCCTGGACGGCCGGCACGGCGCGCACGCGCTGCACGTAGTCGGCAATCGCGGATGGCACGGGCAGGCCGTAGGTGTGCAGGCGCATGCACACCGGGGCGAAGTAGGCATCGACCATGCTGAACCGGCCGAACAGCATGGGGCCGCCGTGGGATTGCAGCAGTTCGCTCCACATGTCGACCAGGCGGGCCACATTGGCGCGCACGGCCACCTGCTCGGCCCAGATCTTGGCGCCAACCTCGGGCAGCTGGGCCTCGATGTTCATGGGGCAGTGGCTGCGCAGGGCGGTGAAGCCGCTGTGCATCTCGGCGCAGAGGCTGCGGGCGCGGGCGCGGTCGGTCACCGACGCCGGCCAGATGCCGGCCTTGGGGAAGGTCTCGGCCAGGTACTCGGCAATCGCCAGCGTGTCCCAGATGGCCAGATCGTCGTGCACCAGCACGGGCACGGTGCCCGTGGGCGTCAGGGGGCGCAGCGTGCGCTTGAACTGCGAATCGGGCGCGAAGCTGTCGAAGCGCACCAGGACCTCGTCGAAGGCGATGCCCAGCTGGCGCATCGCCACCCAGGGGCGCATGGACCAGGAAGAGTAGTTCTTGTTGCCGATGTAAAGCTGCAGCATAGGGGGTCCGTTCTCACAACCATGTGACGTCGTGGCACTGTAGCGCGTGTTGTAATTCCGGCCTATGCATACCTCTGCGCTTGTGATGTTTTCGGGTGGACAGGACTCCACCACCTGCCTGGCCCATGCCCTGTCGAAGTACGACCGGGTCGAAACCCTGGGCTTTGACTATGGCCAGCGCCACAGCGTGGAGCTGCAGGCGCGGCTGACGGTGCTGCAGCAGCTGCGCACGCAGTTTCCCCAGTGGGCGCCCAAGCTGGGTGAGGACCATGTGCTGAGCCTGGACGTGCTCAAGCAGATCGGCGGCTCGTCCCTGACCGAGGACGTGGCCTTCGCCATGCAGGCCGACGGCCTGCCCAACACCTTTGTGCCCGGGCGCAACCTGCTGTTCTTGACGCTGGCCGGCGCCCTGGCCTACCGGCGCGGGCTGCAGGTCATCGTGACCGGTGTCTGCGAGACGGATTTTTCCGGCTATCCCGACTGCCGCGACGACACCATGAAGGCCATGCAGCTGGCGCTGAACCTGGGACTGGAGCGGCGCCTGCGCATCGAGACGCCGCTGATGTGGATCGACAAGGCCGCCACCTGGCAGATGGCCCTGGACCTGGGCGGCGACGCCCTGGTGCAGCTGATCGTGCAGGACACGCACACCTGCTACGAGGGCACGCGCGATGTGCTGCACGCCTGGGGCCACGGCTGCGGCCACTGCCCGGCCTGCGACCTGCGCGCCAAGGGCTGGCAGCGCTGGCGCGCGGCCCAGGCCGCTTGAGCGCGGAGGGGGCTGAAGCTGCGCCTGGGAAATGGCCGGATGCCAAGCCCTTAGCCCTTAGCCCTTAGCCCTTAGCCCTTAGCCCTTAGCCCTTAGCCCTTAGCCCTTAGCCCAGGGGTGGCGCGTCTGATGGACATGCCCGGCACCTTCCGCGTGCCGTTGGGGTTGGTAAGACAACTGCTCATTTTCAGGAGCTGTCTGCGCACGCTGTTCAAGCGTTTGCAGATGTTTTATATCTGCATCGCAAGGCAGTCGCGCGCGTCACGCTTCCTTTTTTGAACGGGGTCGTAGCCCGGCCTGGGCGGCGCGGGTTTGCGCCACCATGTCGGCCATCCAGGCCTGGCTTTCGGGCAGGGCGAACAGGAAGTCCCAGATGGCGTCGTGCTGGCGCGGCGTCAGGCTGTGCGGGCCGTGGCGGCGCATGTGACCTTGCAGGCGCTGCACCTCGGCGCGTGTCAGCGGCTGGTGCATGGGGGTGAGGGGCGGGCGCGATTGCAGACGGCGCTGCGGGACGGATTTTTGCTTGCGAACGGGCATACCAACAGTCAAACAGGCCAGACCACGCCGTTGTCGTTCAGGATGGCATCCAGCGGCAGGTCGTGGGATTCCGGCAGGAAATCTTCAATGAAACCCTGGGTGAAGCCCAGCCCCACCGTGTGCGGTGCGGGGCGCAGGCCGGCCAGGGTGCGGTCGTAAAAGCCCCCGCCATAGCCCAGGCGGTAACCGCCGGGGCCGTAGCCCACGCAGGGCACGAACAGCAGGGTGGGGGTGATCACCTCGGTGTCCTTGGGCTTGGGAATGCCGTAGGCATCCTCCTCCATGGGACAGCCAGGGTGCCAGGCATGGAAGCGCATGGTCTTGGTGATCTTGTCGATCACCGGCAGGCCGATGCGGCGGCGCTGGGGCTTGTCCAGCAGTTCGCCGTCTTCCTTCCAGCGGTGCAGCACGGGCAGGGGATCGAACTCGCCCTTGATCGGCCAGTAGGCGCCGATCACGGTGTCCGGACGGTCCACCAGCCAGATGCGCATGACACGTTGCAAATCGTCCGCGCGCTGTAGGCGATCCACCATAGTGAGGCGTTGCTGTACCAAGGTGCGTCGAAGGGCCGCTTTGTCCATCACATAATTCCTCTATGCCATTGCACAAGATTCTGACACCGCTTTGCGCGGCCCTCGTTTTTAGCGTTCCAGTTTTCTCGGCCGTTGCCCAGACCGCCGCGGGCGACAACGTGTTGCTGCAGATGCAGGAAGCGGCGCGCAAGGGCGACAAGGCACGGCTGGCGGCCCTGCTGCCCCAGACCGCCGGACACCCGCTGGAGCCCTGGGCGGCCTACTGGGAATTGAAGGCCCGCCTGGAAACCTCGAACCAGGCCGAGGTCGATGCCTTCCTGCAGCGCTGGCGCGGCACCTACCAGGAGGACCGTCTGCGCAACGACTGGCTGCTGCTGCTGGGGCAGCGCCGCCAGTGGTCTGACTTTGCCCGCATGCTGGCCGATTTCCGCATGCAGGACGACCGTGAGGTGCGTTGCTACGACATGGCCGTGCAGACCATCGAACGCCGCCAGCCCGAGCATGCCGCCCAGGAGGTGGTGCGTCTGTGGCACGCCCAGCGCGATGCCGACGATGGCTGCACCTATGCCGCCAGCGAGCTGTACGCCATCCAGCAGCTCGACGATCTGGCCGTGTGGAAGCGCGCGCGCCTGTCCGCCGAGCAAAACCGCCAGACCGGCACGCGCCGTGCCGTCACCATCGTGGCGCCGGATGCGCTGTCGCACCTGACCGAGGTGTTTGCCTCGCCGGCCAAGTACCTGGCCGGCACCAGCAAGGTGCGCGGCAACACCCGGCGCGAGCTGGCCGTGCTGGCGCTGATTCGCATGGCCAGCACCGACCCCGACCAGGCCGCCAGCCTGATGGACAGCCGTTGGGCCGCCCAGCTGCGGGCCGAAGAGCGTGATTGGGTCTGGGGCGTCATCGGCAAGGTCAGCGCACGGCGCCTGGACAGCAATGCGGTGGCCTATTTCGACAAGGTCGGCAAGCCGGAGCGCATGTCCGACGAGTCGCAGGAATGGATGGTGCGCGCCAACCTGCGGGCCGGCCAGTGGCACACCGTGCGCAAGACCATCGATGCCATGCCGCCGTCGCTGCAGGCCGACAGCGCCTGGGTCTACTGGAAGGCCCGGGCCCTGCTGAGCGACCGCCGCGGCGGCGAGGCCGAGCGTGCCGAGGCCCAGCGCCTGCTGCAGAGTATTGCCAGCGTGAAGGGCTTCTACGAAAAACTGGCGTTGGAAGACCTGGGCCAGGCCGTCACCGTGCCGCCCGCCCCACAACCGCTGACGGTACAGGAACAGGCGGCCGCAGCCAGCAACCCCGGCCTGCAGCGCGCGCTGTATGCGATCCGCATCGGCCTGCGCAGCGAGGGCGTGCGCGAGTGGAACTACAGCGTGGGCCTGCATGTGCCTGGCGGCATGAACGACCGCGAGTTGCTGGCAGCAGCCGATCTGGCCTGCAAGGCCCAGGTCTGGGACCGCTGCATCAACACCAGCGAACGCACGCGCGAGGCTATCGACTGGAAACAGCGCTTCCCCATGCCCTTCCACGACGCGGTGATCGCCAAGGCCAACAGCATTGGTTTGGATCCGGCCTACGTCTACGGGCTGATCCGCCAGGAAAGCCGCTTCATCATGGATGCGCGTTCGCACGTCGGGGCCTCGGGCTTGATGCAGGTGATGCCGGCGACCGCCAAGTGGACGGCGCGCAAGATCGGCATGACCGACTTCCAGCCGCAGATGATCAATGACCGCGATGTGAACATCACCATCGGCACGTCCTACCTGAAGCTGGCGCTGGATGACTTCGAGGGCTCCATGGCCATGGCTGCCGCCGGTTACAACGCCGGCCCGGGGCGCCCCCGCAACTGGCGCAACGGCCCGGTGCTGGAGGGTGCCATCTGGGCGGAGAACGTGCCGTTCACCGAAACGCGCGACTACGTCAAGAAGGTGCTGTCCAACACCACCAACTACGCGGCCATGATCACCGGCCGCCCCCAGTCGCTGAAGGCGCGCCTGGGCACGGTGGGCCCCAAGGTAACCACGGCCGAGTACAACCCCGACCTGCCGTGAGCGCTACTCGGCCCCAGCCTCACGGCGTGGGGCCTGCACGGTCTCAGCGGTTGAGCAGCAGCGGGGTGCCGTCGCGCACCTCCAGCGCGGCGGCCTGGCTGGCCACCAGCTCTTGCACCAGGGTCTCGACCCACTGCGTGGGGGACTGGGCGTCAAAGTACCGGGCGTGCAGCAGGCCCAGGTAGGGGGTCTGTTGGCACCAGGCGTGCACCTGGTTCAATGGCAGTTGCTGCCACTCCAGCAGCTTGTACTTGAGCAGCACCTTGGCGGCGTAGCGGGCATGGCGTTCGGGCTGGGCGATGAACCCCTGCAAACGCTGGCGCGCCCGGGCGAGGGCCGCGGCCACGTCCGTGAACAGTGGGCCGTGGCCGGGCAGCACCAGGGCGGGCTGCAACTGCTCGATCACGTCCAGCGTGGCGGCCACTTCGGCAAACGCCTGCGCCCCTTCGATTTCCGGAAACACCACGCCAAAGCCGTGCTCCCACAGCGCATCGGCAGAGATCAGCAGCCGGCGCTCGGGCTCGAACAGCACGATGGAGTGCGGGTCATGGCCGGGTGCGGCGTGCACCTGCCAGGGCCGCCCGCCCAGGGTGACCGTGCTGCCGGGCTGCAGCACACCGTCGGCCCGAAAACGGGGGCAGGACTGGCCGGTGGGGGTGTAGCTCAGGGCCACGGGGTCCCAGTCCTGCACCTGGGCGGCCTGCCCTGGGGCAATCCAGGTCTGCACCTCCGGCCAGCGCGCCTGCAGGGCGGCATTGCCGCCGCAGTGGTCACTGTGCAGGTGGGTGTTCAGGACGTGGGTGAGCGGCCGCGTGTCCAGGGTGCTGGCCACCAGGTCCACCGTCTGCTCTGCATGGCTGCAGTAGCCGGTGTCCACCAGGGCGGCGTCGTCGGGGCCCAGCAACAGGATGTTGTTGGCCGAGAGCCAGCCGCGTTCGAAAAAAAACATGCCGGGCCACAGGCTCGGCGTGGTCGAGTCCTGGGGCATGGCTAGTGGGCGGTGGTCTCGGGGCGGGGGGCCGGTGCACGCGCTGCCGTGGGGCGCAGCTCGCGGCGCAAGATCTTGCCGACGTTGGTCTTGGGCAGTTCGTCGCGGAACTCGATGTACTTGGGCCGCTTGTAGCCCGTGAGGTTGTCGTGGCAGTAGCGCAGCAGGCGCTCCTCGGTCAGTGTGGGGTCGTTCTTGATGACGAACACCTTGATGGCCTCGCCGGAGTGTTCATCCGGCACGCCCACGGCGGCACATTCGACCACGCCGGGGCACAGGGAGATGACGTTCTCCAGCTCGTTCGGGAAGACGTTGAAGCCGCTGACCAGGATCATGTCCTTCTTGCGGTCGATGATCTTGAAGAAGCCCTGTGCGTCCATCAGGCCGATGTCGCCGGTGCGCATGAAGCCATCGGCGGTGAAGGCCTTGGTCGTTTCCTCGGGCTGGCGGTAGTAGCCCTGCATGACGTTGGGGCCGCGGATGCAGATTTCGCCGTGCTCGCCCTGCGGCAGGGTGTTGCCGTCATCGTCCTTGATGGCCAGGTCAATCCCGGGCAGCGGCAGGCCGATGGTGCCGCTGAAGCGGGTGGCGTTGACCGGGTTGTTGGTGCCGATGGCGCAGGTCTCGCTCATGCCCCAGCCTTCGATCATGGCCTTGCCAGTCACTTTCTGCCATTCGCGGGCCGTGCCTTCGGAGGCCGCCATGCCGCCGGCCTGGGACACTGCCAGTGCCGAAAAGTCCAGGGCGCGGAACTTGGGGTTTTGCAGTAGCGCGTTGAACAAGGTGTTCACGGCCGGCAGGGTGTGGAAGGGGCGCTTGCGCAGCACCTCGACAAACTTGGGGATGTCGCGCGGGTTGGGAATCAGGCTGAGGCTGGAGCCCTGGCGCAGCGACAGCAGCAGCAGGGTCAGTGCGAAGATGTGGTACAGCGGCAGCGCGGCGATACCGTGGATCTTGCGCATGTCGCTTTGCCCGGCGTAGGCCGGGGCAAACCAGGCCTCGGCCTGCAGCGTGGCGGCAATGATGTTGCGGTGCGTCAGGATGGCGCCCTTGGACAGGCCGGTGGTGCCGCCGGTGTACTGCAGGAAGGCAATGCTGTCGCCGCTGACGTGGGGCTTGCGCAGCTGCAGGCGCGCACCGCGCGCCAGGGCTTGCTTGAATGGGGTGACGCTGCGGCCGTCCAGGGGCAGCTCGTAGGCGGGCACCATCTTGGCCAGGTGGCGTACGGCGAAGGTGATCCAGTGGCCGTACCAGAAGCCCAGCAGGTCGCCCATGGAGGCCATGCATACGTGCTGGATTGGGGTGCGCGGCAGGACGTCGGCCAGCGTGTGCGCGAAGTTTTCCAGGATGATGATGGCGGTGGCGCCGGAATCCTTGAGCTGGTGCTCCAGCTCGCGCGCCGTGTACAGCGGGTTGACGTTGACGCAGGTGTAGCCGGCACGCAGCACGCCGGCCATGCTGACGGCAAACTGCGGGATATTGGGCAGCATGATGGCCACGCGGGCGTCGGGCTCCAGGTGCAGGCTTTGCAGCCAGGCGCCCAGGTGCCGCGAGTGCTGGTCCAGGTCGCGGTAGCGCATCCATACGTCCATGCAGACCGTGAAGGGCTGGTCGGCATTCGTCCGTAAGGATTCCTCCAGCAGGTCCACCACCGAGGGGTAGGCCTCGGGGTCGATGGCATGGGGCACCCCGGCGGGGTAGTGGTTGAGCCACGGACGATCCATATCAGCGCCTTTCTGTCTGAAAACCACAATCAAGATTCAGAGCCCATTGTTGGAGGGGCGGCTGCCGCCCCGGGATGGGGCTTTTCCTAGGAACGCGGGCAAACCAGGGGGTGGGTTGGCCTGGACGCTCAAGAAAAATGCGTGCAACGTGCGGTTTTCGCAAATATCGTGGCACAACCCGCCTGTCTCCGTGGTGGGGTGCATAAAATCTTCCGACATGAGCACAGAACACACCCTCGATAAGCTGGACCGTTCCATCCTGCGTCGTCTGCAGGAAAACGGCCGTGAGACCTATGACGTGATCGGCGAGCAAGTCGGCCTGTCGCCCAGCGCCGTGCTGCGCCGGGTCAAGCGTCTGGAGGAAGCGGGGGTGATCGAGCGCTACGTGGCCCTGGTGCCGCCGGAAAAGGTGGGCCTTGGGCTGACAGCCTATCTGAATGTTCGCCTGGAAAAGAGCACCGAGATTCACAAGCGCAACCCCATGGATGCCTTCAAGCAGAGCGTGCAGAACTGGCCTGAGGTGGTGGAGTGCGCCTCGCTGACCGGGGACATGGATTACCTGCTGCGCGTGGTGGTGTCGGACATGCAGCACTACAGCCGCTTCATCATGGAAACCCTGCTCAAGCACCCCAGCGTGGCCGACTGCAAGACCAGCTTTGTGCTGGACCGCGTCAAGGCGACCACGTCGGTACCGGTGTGAGCTTCTGAAAGCATAGCGCTTGGCGCTCGCTGCATCAGCGATTCATATTTATATCTGAATGAATCGAAGATTGAACAAGCGCTGGCAGCTACGTTTTTTGCGAGTAGCGCCGCAACTCGCCACCACAGCACCGACCGGTGCTGTTTTTTTGTGGTGCAAATGCCGCGCAGCGGTCGCCAGAATGACAGCCGCTTGCCCCTGCGGGTACACAGTGCATGCGTTTTATGCTGCAATGCAGCAATTAAGCGTAAACCCTAGGTTTGTGCGCCGCCTGGGAAACACTGCTGTGGATGTGGCGCGCGATGCCTGAAAGAATGTGCCCAGCCGCACAGGACTTTTGACCCATGACCGAGCCTCTCCGTTGGATCACTGCCCCTTGGAAAGCCAGCCAGCAATGGCTGCGCAAAGCCGCGTCGGCCCGCAGCGTGCCGACCCTGGTGCCCATCCGTGAACTGTCCGCCCGCCACCGCGATCGCATCCGTGCGCACCTGCTCAAGCTGGATCCCAGCGACCGCTACCTGCGCTTCGGCTATGCCGCCAACGACGAACAGGTCAAGCGCTATGCGGACAACCTGAACTTCGACCGCGACGATATCTTCGGCATCTTCAACCGCCGGCTGGAGCTGATCGCCATGGCGCACCTGGCCTATACCGACCTGGCGCACCACAGCAACTGCGCGGAATTCGGGGTGTCGGTGCTGAAGACCGCACGCGGCCTGGGCCTGGGCACGCGCCTGTTCGCCCGCGCCGTCCTGCATTCGCGCAACAAGGGCGTGGAGATGATGTTCATCCACGCGCTGAGCGAGAACACCGCCATGCTCAAGATCGCCCGCAACGCCGGCGCCCGCGTGCAGCGTGACGGCACCGAGTCCGAGGCCTACCTGCAACTGCCCGCCGCCGGGCTGGACACCCATGTCTCCGAGCTGTGGGACAACCAGGTGGCCGAGGTGGACTACCAGCTCAAGAAGCAGGCCAAGCAGTTCTGGTCCATCCTGGCCGACGTGCAGGAAATCCGCCAGGACGTGCGCGAAGGCCGCCACAAATCGGCGCAGTAAGTCCTGCTCCCCGGGGCCGCTGTGCCCAGGCGCGCGGCACTGAGCTTGGAGGCCCGCAGTGAATCCGCTATCCTTGGTGCCCTCTCCACAACTGCATGTCCTGCACTGAACGTCTGTGTCAGACCCGCACCCTGCGCGCCACCCGGAGCGCGAAGACAAGCGCAGCTTTCTGCAAAAGATTGTCGAATTCATCCACCCGGGGCTCGACTCCAAGGATGAACTCATCGAAACCCTGGCCGAAGCCGAGGACAACGAAGTCATCGGCACCGAGGCTCGCGTGATGCTCGAGGGTGTGATCCGCATGGCGGACCGCACGGCCACCGACATCATGGTGGCGGCACCGCGCATGGACGTGCTGGACATCCACGCCCCCTGCGACGAACTGCTGGGCCAGGTGATCCGCACGGCGCACTCGCGCTTCCCGGTCTACGAGGGGGAGCGGGACAACATCATCGGCATTCTGATGGCCAAGGACCTGCTGAAGCTGCAGCGCTCGCCGTCCTTGAATCTGCGCGCCCTGCTGCGCCCGGCGATCTTCGTGCCGGAGACCAAGGGCCTGTACGACCTGCTGCGCGAATTTCGCACCAACCGCAACCACATGAGCATCCTGATCGATGAGTTCGGCAAGGTGTCGGGCCTGGTGACCATGGAGGACGTGCTGGAGGAAATCGTCGGGGAGATCGAGGACGAGTTCGACATCCCCGAAGAACACGGCGACATCTTCGCGCTGGCCGACAACACCTACCGCGTGGCAGGGCACACGCCGCTGGAGCGGCTGGCCGATGCTTTTGGCGTGCGCTTCGACCAGGAGGCCCAGGCCGAAGACTTTGAAACGATTGGTGGCTGGGTGAGCCATGCCATGGGGCGCCTGCCCAAGCGCGGCGAGTCCTGGGAGGTGGCCGGCCTGCAGTTCGTGGTGTTGCACGCCAAGGGCGGCGCGGTGCGCTGGTTCCAGGTGCGGCGCAGGGACGATGGAACGACGGAAAGTGTGAGCGAATGACGATGGCGCGGGCCCATGGGCTCTCTTTCAGGGCGCCTGCCCGACCCGCCTGGGGGTGGTGGTGCGGGGTGCTGCTGGCCGGTGGGCTGCAGGCTGCGGCCCTGGCCTGGCCTGGCAGCGGACAACCGCTGTGGTGGCTGCAAATCCTGTCACTCAGCCTGCTGTGCCTGGCGGTGCAGCGCGCGCCCAGTGCCCGGCAGGCGGCATGGCGCGGCTGGCTGTTTGCCACCGCCTGGCTGTGCGGCACCTTCTGGTGGTTGTTCATTTCGATGCATACCTATGGCGGCCTGCCGGCGCCCCTGGCGGTGCTGGCCGTCCTGGCGCTGGCCGCCTTCCTGGGCAGTTACTACGCCGTGGCCGCCTGGGTCTGGCGCCGTGCGGACTGTGCCGGATGGCGCGCCGTGCTGTTGTTTGCCGCATGCTGGACCATCGCAGAACTGGCGCGTGGCACCTTGTGGACCGGTTTCCCCTGGGGGGCAGGCGGCTACGCCCATGTTGAGGGCCCATTGTCGGTTTGGCCGCGCTGGCTGGGGGTCTACGGCACCGGTGCGGTGGCTGCCGCCTTGGCGATGGCGCTGGTCCAGGTCGCACCGCTGTGGCAGCGCGACCGGGTGTCGCTGGGCGTGGGCGCGGTGGTGCTGGGTCTGTGGGTGGCTGCCGCCTGGGTGCAGCAGCAGGCCCAGGCCGTACCGGGGCGCGCGCCGGTGTCGGTGGCCTTGCTGCAGGGCAATATTCCGCAAGATGAAAAATTCATTCCGAGTGGCGGCATTGCGCGGGCTTTGGAGTGGTACGGGCTGCAACTGCTGCAAAAACCTGCAGCGCTGGTGGTGGCGCCCGAAACGGCGATTCCGGTGTTGCCCCAGCAATTGCCGGCGGACTATCTGGCCGCCATCTCGACCCCCTACCGGGAGCCGGGTAGCCCTTCGGCCGCCCTGATCGGCATGCCCTTGGGGAGTGAAGCGCAGGGCTATAGCAATGCGGTGGTGGGTTGGGTGCCAGGGGAAATGACAGAATATCGGTACGACAAGCACCACTTGGTGCCCTTTGGCGAGTTCGTGCCGCCCTTGTTCCAGTGGTTTGTCCGCATGATGGACATTCCCCTGGGGAGCTTTGCCCGCGGCAGCGTCGGGCAGGCGCCGATGGCGTGGCATGGCGAGCGCTGGGCCCCGAATATCTGCTACGAAGACCTGTTTGGCGAAGAACTGGGGGCGCATTTCAGCCAGGCTGCGACCGCTCCCACCGTGCTGGTCAATGTGAGCAATATTGCGTGGTTTGGCGACAGCATTGCGGTGGACCAGCATTTGCACATCAGCCGCATGCGGGCGCTGGAGTTCGAGCGTCCGATGCTGCGTGCCACCAACACCGGGGCCACCGTGGTGATCGATCACCGGGGGGCGGTCACGGCTTCGCTGCCGTCGCACACCCAGGGGGTCCTGGTGGCCGAGGTGCAAGGGCGCGATGGCGTGACACCGTTTGCCTTCTGGGTGTCGCGCCTGGGCTTGTGGCCGCTGTGGCTGGGCTGCATGGCGGTGGTGGTCTGGGGTGCCAGACCGCGCAGAAAAAATTGAGCAAACAGGGTGTGATTGACACGTTGTGCGGAGTTTGCAGGGACTTTCGGCCGAGAAACGGCCTGTGAACTTCCATAATGTGTGGCTGTACGCCGCACATGTATAAACTCCTGCGATTACACACACGAGAAACCAAGCAGTGGCCAACGCCGCTGCCAAGCAAGTTAGACAAATGGCTGATTCTTTTTCCTACGAACAACTGATCGCATCTGGTGAGGGTAAGTTGTTCAAGCCCGACAGCGGACGTTTGCCTCTGCCTCCGATGCTGATGTTCGACCGCATCACGCACATCTCCGAAGACGGTGGCGCGCACGGCCTGGGCAAGATCGTGGCGGAGCTGGACGTGAACCCCGATCTGTGGTTCTTCAAGTGCCATTTCCAGGGCGACCCCGTCATGCCAGGCTGCCTGGGCCTGGATGCCATGTGGCAGCTGATCGGCTTTTACTTGACCTGGCTGCAACTGCCCGGCCGTGGCCGTGCGCTGGGTGCTGGTGAAGTCAAGTTCACAGGCGAAGTGGGTCCGAATGTGAAGCTGGTGCGCTACGAAATCGATATCAAGCGTGTGATCAAGCGCAAGCTGAACATGGCGATTGGGGATGCACGTTTGCTGGCCGACGGCCAGGAAATCTATGTGGCCAACGATCTGCGCGTGGGGCTGTTCCTGCGTGAAGGCGACGGCCAAGGGACAGCGGCATGAAAAAGCGCGTAGTCATCACGGGCGCGGGCATTGTCTCGTGCATTGGTAACGATCTGGCCACCGTAGAGACCTCCCTGCGGGAAGGTCGCTCGGGCATCAAAGCCATGCCGCAGTTCACCGAACTGGGCATGCGCAGCCAGGTTGCCGGTATTCCCGAGATCGACATCGAAGCGCGCATTGACCGCAAGCAGCTGCGTTTCATGGGCGATGCGGCAGCCTATGCCCAGATCGCACTGGAAGATGCGATTGCCCAGGCGGGCCTGACGCCCGAGATGGTGAGCCATCCGCGCACCGGTCTCATCATGGGCTCGGGCGGT
Source organism: Comamonas aquatica NBRC 14918 (assembly GCF_000739875.1). Taxonomy (GTDB): domain Bacteria; phylum Pseudomonadota; class Gammaproteobacteria; order Burkholderiales; family Burkholderiaceae_C; genus Comamonas; species Comamonas aquatica. The sequence goes on along the minus strand of NZ_BBJR01000054.1, from coordinate 21,268 downwards.
GGTTCGCCGGCCAACCAGATCGAGGCGGCCGACACCCTGCGCGAGAAGGGCATCCGTCGCGTGGGACCGTACCAGGTCACGCGCTGCATGAGCTCCACGGTCTCGGCCTGTCTGGCGACCAACTTCAAGGTCAAGGGCATCAACTACTCCATCACCTCGGCCTGCTCCACCTCGGCCCACTGCATCGGTGCCGCGGCCCAGCAGATCGCCTGGGGCATGCAGGACGTGATGTTTGCCGGCGGCGGTGAAGAGCTGTCCTGGGGCATGTCCCTGCTGTTCGACGGCATGGGCGCCATGTCCAGCAAGTACAACGAGACGCCCGAGAAGGCCTCGCGTGCCTACGACGCTCATCGCGATGGCTTTGTGATCGCCGGCGGCGGCGGTGCCGTGGTGCTGGAGAGTCTAGAGCATGCGCTGGCGCGCGGTGCGACCATCCTGGCCGAAGTGGTGGGCTTTGGCGCCACCAGCGATGGCGAAGACATGGTGGCGCCTTCGGGCGACGGCGCCATTGCCTGCATGAAGCAGGCCATGGAAACTGTGGATGGTCCTATCGACTACATCAACACCCATGGCACCTCGACCCCGGTGGGTGACATGCAGGAAGTGCGCGCGATGCAGGTGCTGTTTGGCGACCAGGTGCCACCTTTCTCGTCCACCAAGTCGCTGACCGGCCATTCGCTGGGGGCGACCGGTGCGCAGGAAGCCATCTACTGCCTGATCATGCTGAACAAGGGCTTCATCGCCGGGTCCGCCAACGTGGACACGCCCGATGACAGTCTGGGCGCCATGCCGCTGGTGACGAAGACGCGTGATGCGCAGCTGACCACGGTGCTGTCCAACAGCTTCGGCTTTGGCGGCACCAATGCCAGCCTGGTGCTGCGTCGCTGGACGGGGGCCTAAAGCTGTCCCATCATAGAAGCGGCGCGCACGGGTGGCACAAGCTGTTGCCCGTGGCGCCGCTGGCAGTTGCCCTCCCTCACGTTTGCTGCGGTTCACACCTATGAAGCTGGCCATCCTGGATCGGATCGGGACCCTCCATGCCGAGGGCGAAGATGCCCTTGTCCCGCTGAAGGACTGGCAACCCCAGCCCGGCGTGCTGGAGGCGATTGCGCAGCTCAACCGGGGCGGCTGGCACGTGGCGCTGGCCACCAACCAGCCCGGCCTCGGGCGTGGGAGCTTCGATGTGACGGAGCTCAACACCCTGCATTTGCGCATGCAGCGCGAGCTGGCGGCGGTGGGGGCCCGGGTCGAGGCCGTGTTCTTCTGCCCGCACACCCCCGACGAAGCCTGCCAGTGCCGCAAACCGGCACCCGGTTTGCTGCAGCAGATCGCCAGCCGCTATGGGGCTGAGCCGCACCAGGTTTGGGTCATCGGCCAGGACGCTGTCCACCTGCAAGCCGGCGAGGCGATGGGCGCCCGCCTGGTGTGGGTGGGCACCGATGCCGCCCAGACTGTTATCCCCCCCGTGGCGCAGCCGGTGGCCTGCTACCCAGACTGGGCCGCGGTGGCGGATGCGCTGGCTCCAGATGCCCAGGCGTCGCCCCCCTTGCAGGCGGCATGAGGCCGGATCGCAACCGTTTGGCAACGCCGGCCTCTTTGCATTTTTAGGATTGTTCCCATGTCATTTCTGCGCTCCCTGGTCCACATGCTGTGGATGGGCATCACCGTCATCCCCTACACGCTGCTGATCTTGCTGGTGCGTGTGTGCGGCGGCTCGCCGGCGGCCCGCTGGACGATTGCGCGCGCCTGGCTCAAGCTGAGCGTGGACAGCGCGGGCTGGTTCTGCGGCGTTAAGTACCGCGTGCAGGGCATGGAGCACCTGCCCACCGACCCGCAGCAGGGCGTGGTGCTGCTGTGCAAGCACCAGTCCACCTATGAGACCTTTCTGATGCCGGCCATCATGCCGCGCGCCCTGGCCTATGTGTTCAAGAAGGAGCTGCTGAGCATTCCCTTCTTCGGCTGGTCCATCGGCAGCCTGGACATGATCCACATCGACCGCAAGCACGGCTCGCGCGCCTTCCACAAGGTGGTGGAGCAGGGCAAGCGCCTGCTGGCCCAGGGCATCTGGGTCATCATGTTCCCCGAAGGCACGCGCGTGGCGCGTGGCGAAGTGGGCGAGTACAAGACCGGCGCCACGCGCCTGGCCATCATGACCGGTGTGCCCGTGGTGCCGATTGCCGTCACCTCGGCCAAGTGCTGGCCGCGCAAGTCCTTCGTCAAGACCCCCGGCGTGGTGGATGTCTCCATCGGCCCGATGATCCCCAGCGCGGGGCGCAAGCACGAAGAGCTGATGGAAGAGGTGCAGGCATGGATCGAAGGCGAGATGCGCCGCCTGGACCCCGCGGCCTACCCTGCGGCACTGCCTGACCGTTCCAGCACACCTGCCGCTTGAACGCCCCGGCCTACGCCCACCCGCAAGCCACGCACACCGTCCCTTTGGGCGGTGCCCGCGTGGCTTATATGCTGGTGCGCAGCCGCCGGCGCAGCATCGGGCTGGAGGTGGGGGCCAGCGGCCTGACCATCCGCGCGCCCTTGCGCGTCAGCGTGGCCCAGATCGAATCGGCCCTGCAGGACAAAGCCCAGTGGGTGCTGGACAAGCTGGCCGCCTCGGCCCTGCGCGTGCAGCAGACCCCGCAGGTGGACTGGGGCCAGGGCGCGCAGCTGCCGTATCTGGGCGGGCTGCTGACCTTGCAGTTGCACCCGGCAGCCCCGCGCGGCTGTGAGCTGCTGGCCGTGGGCGAGGGGCGCTGGGTGCTGCACGTGCCGCTGCCGGTCGATGCGCTGCCCGCCAGCGTGCGCGCCCAGGTCCATGCCTGGTGGTTGCGCCATGCGCGCCTGCTGTTGACACAGCGTCTGCAGCGCTTCGCCCCCGACTTGGGCGTGCAATGGCGCAGCCTGCGGCTGACGAATGCGCGCACCCGCTGGGGCAGCGCCAAGCACGACGGCGGCATCATGCTGAACTGGCGCCTGCTGCACTTTCGCCTGCCGGTGCTGGACTATGTGGTGGTGCACGAGCTGTCCCACCTGCGCGTGATGGACCACAGCCCGCGCTTCTGGGCGGTGGTGGCTTCGGTGTGTCCGGACTACACCCGCCTGCGCGCCGAGCTGCGTCAGCAGCCGATTCCGGAGTGGGATCTGTAAAAAGTGAGCGCCTGGCGCACGGATGGCTGCACTTTGAAATCTATTTGTATTTGAAGTGATCGTTGGGCAGGCGCAAGCAGCTATGCTTTTTGCTAGGCCTGGATTGGCAGCCCATGCCTGCTGTGCCACACTGACGGGCAGTTTTTCCCCAAGGATGGCCATGACCACACCCCAAGATTTGACCGTGATTCCTGCTGCCGCCTATGCCGGCGACATTCCGGCCGCGCTGGCCTGGCAGTGGGTGCAGGCCGGTTCGGCCGTGCTGGTGGATGTGCGCACGGACGCCGAGCGGGCCTGGGTGGGCCAGGTGCCCGGTGCCGTGCCGGTCGAGTGGAAGCAATGGCCCGGCATGGCCAACAACCCGAATTTCGACGCCCAGTTGCAGGCGGCGGTGCCGCCGGGCGGCAAGGTCGTGCTGCTGTGCCGCAGCGGCGTGCGCTCGGTCGCCGCTGCCACGCGGGCGGCGCAATTGGGCATCGAGGCCTACAACATCCTCGAGGGTTTCGAGGGCGACATCGACGCCAACGGCCACCGTGGCCAGCTCGGCGGCTGGCGCAAGCAGGGCCTGCCCTGGCGCCAGTGATGAGGGCTTAACCGCGATAACCCTTAGGATTTGCGCTTTGCCAGCGCCATGCGTCAGCGCACATGGTGGCGAGGTCATATTCGGCGGTCCAACCTAGCAACTCCTGGGCTCGTGCTGGGTTGGCGTAACAACTGGCGATGTCGCCTGGGCGCCGCGGAGCCATGATGTATGGCAAGCTTTTCCCGCAAGCTTGTTCGAATGCCCGGATCACTTCCAGCACGCTATGGCCTTGACCAGTTCCCAAGTTGATGGTTTGCAGGTCGGGCCCTGTGAGATGCTGCAGCCTTTCAAGGGCCTTGACGTGCCCACGTGCCAAATCTACGACGTGCAGATAGTCTCTAACCCCTGTTCCGTCCGGGGTGTCGTAATCGTTGCCAAATATTTGAATGTGTTCACGCCGGCCAACTGCAACTTGGGCGATGTATGGCAGCAGATTATTGGGAATATCTGCGGGGTCTTCACCAATACGTCCACTGGGATGAGCTCCAATAGGGTTGAAGTAGCGCAGCACTGTCAAAGCCCAGTTTGAGGAAGAATGGTGAACATCGGCCAGGATTTCCTCAACCATCAATTTGCTGCGGCCGTAGGGATTGGTGCTGGATGTGGGATGGTGTTCGTCCAAGGGCAGGTAACTGGGTGTTCCATACACAGTCGCGGAAGAACTGAAGACCAGTTTAAACACCTTGCAGGCTTGCATGGCACGTAGTAGCACCAACGTGCCATTGACGTTGTTATCGAAGTAGTCGATAGGCTGGCTCACCGACTCGCCGACGGCCTTCTTCCCCGCGAAGTGCACGACGCTGTCAATCCCATGCTGGGTCAATGCATCTGTGAGCGCGTATTGATCTCGTACATCACCTTGTATTGTGGGGACGTGCTGCCCCGTAATGGCTTCGACACGGCGAACGGCTTCGATGTGGCTGTTCGAAAAATTGTCAAAGATCACCACATCATGACCGTGTTGCAATAGTTCAATCGCCGTGTGTGTGCCTATGTATCCGGCACCGCCTGTCAGCAGGGTTTTCATTGTCAAGGGCAGTTCGTAGGAAAACGCAAATTGTAGAAAAGAACGCGCGTATTCCTCGGAACTACACAAAGCGCCCTGCTGGCGCTGGACGCTGTGAAGAAGTGGTCACAGCGCCGGAATGCGCAGCTTCTGTCCCGGGTAAATCTTGTCCGGGTGGGACAGCATGGGCTTGTTGGCCTCGAAGATGGCGGGGTACTTGTTGGCATCGCCGTAGTACTTCTTGGCAATCGCCGACAGCGTGTCGCTGCGCACCACGTCGTGGTATTGGGCCTCGGGCTCCGGCTGGGTCACGGTCATCTGGTTGTCCACGGCGGTCACGCTGGCCACGTTGCCGCAGCACAGGGTGACCTTTTCCTTGATGGCCTGGGTGGGGGCCTCGCCGGTCACGGTGACCTTGCCCTGGTTGCCGTCGTAGTGCACTTTGAGCTGGCTGACGCCCAGCTTCTGCACCCCGATGTAGGTTTCAATCGCCGCTGCCGCCTTGGCATTCAGCGCCTCCTGGGAGGTGTCGGGCGCCGCGGCGTGGGCATCCTTGCCGCCGAACAGCTTTTCGCCGGCTTCCTTGATGAAACTGAAAAGGCCCATGCGTGTACTCCTGAAAAAGGGTGGTGATGGAACTGGCACTGTAGCGGCAAGGTGCGGGGGGCTGGGTCAGACCGTTCCTACGTGGAATTTTTTGACAATCTGTGGCGCGCCATGGGCGGGTGAAGGGCTGAATCGCCAAAAGCACAGAGGTGGCCGGGCAAAAATCTTGATAATGCCGCCCATGACTTTTTTGGCCATCGATATCGGCAACACCCGCTTGAAGTGGGCGATGTATGACTCTCCCCGTCCCGGCGCGGCCTTGCTGGCGCATGGCGCGGAGTTTCTGGAGCACATTGAGCGCCTGGCGGAAGGCCCCTGGAGCAAGCTGCCGCCGCCGACGCGCATGCTGGGCTGCGTGGTGGCCGGCGAGACCGCGCGCCGCCGGGTGCACGATCAGATGGAGCTGATGCTGGGCTGGGAGGTGGAGCCGCGGTGGGTGGTGCCGGCGCTGCAGGAGGCGGGCGTTACCAATGGCTACGACCATCCCTCGCGCCTGGGCGCCGACCGCTGGGTGGCCATGATCGGGGCGCGCCACCACATCCTGCAGCGCGGCAACGAGCGGCCCCTGATCGTGGTCATGGTTGGCACGGCCGTGACGGTGGATGCCCTGGATGCCCAGGGCCACTTCCTGGGCGGTCTGATCTTGCCGGGCCACGGCATCATGCTGCGCGCGCTGGAAAGCGGCACCGCCGGCCTGCATGTGCCGACCGGATCGGTCACCCCGTTTCCCAGGAACACCAGCGATGCGCTGACCAGCGGCGGCACCTATGCGATTGCCGGGGCGGTGGAGCGCACCTACCAGCACCTGTACCTGCACTGCAGCATGGAGCCGGCCTGCATCATGGCCGGTGGTGCGGGCTGGAAGATGGTGCCCAGCATGACGCGCCCGTTCGAGCTTGTGGACAACCTGATCTTCGAAGGTCTGCTGGTGATGGCGCAGCAGCGCTGGGGATAGCGCTGTCTCCCTCAAAGGGCTGAAGGTGCTCGATAATGAGCAGCATTTTTTGACGTACTGAGTATTTCCCATGATTCTTGTGACTGGTGGTGCAGGCTTTATTGGCGCCAATTTCGTTTTGGACTGGTTGGCCGCCACCAATGAACCCGTCGTGAATGTCGATAAGTTGACCTATGCAGGTAACTTGGAAAACTTGGCCAGCTTGCAAGGTGATACACGTCATGTGTTTGTGCAGGCGGACATTGGCGATAGCACGGTCCTCTCGGCCTTGCTGCAGCAGCACCAGCCGCGTGCCGTGCTGAACTTCGCGGCAGAAAGCCATGTGGACCGCTCCATCCACGGCCCGGAAGATTTCATCCAGACCAATGTGGTGGGCACCTTCCGCCTGCTGGAGGCTGTGCGCGCCTATTGGAGTGGTTTGCCGGCGGATGCCAAGTTGGCCTTTCGCTTTCTGCACGTGTCCACGGACGAGGTCTACGGCACGCTGGGCGCCACCGACCCGGCCTTCACCGAATCGCACAACTACGAGCCCAACAGCCCGTACTCGGCCAGCAAGGCAGCCAGCGACCACCTGGTGCGCGCCTGGCACCACACCTATGGCCTGCCGGTGCTGACCACCAATTGCAGCAACAACTACGGCCCGCTGCATTTCCCCGAAAAGCTCATCCCGCTGATGATCGTGAACGCCCTGGCGGGCAAGCCCCTGCCCATCTATGGCGATGGCCAGCAGATCCGCGACTGGCTGTATGTGCGTGACCATTGCAGCGCCATCCGCCGCGTGCTGGAAGCAGGCCGGCTGGGCGATACCTACAACGTTGGCGGCTGGAACGAGCAGGCCAATATCGACATCGTGAAGACCGTGTGCGCCCTGCTGGACGAGCTGCGCCCGCGCGACGATGGCCGCTCGTATGCCGAGCAGATCCGCTTTGTGCAGGACCGTCCCGGCCACGATCGCCGCTATGCCATCGATGCGCGCAAGCTGGAGCGCGAGCTGGGCTGGAAGCCCGCCGAAACCTTTGAGACCGGCATCCGCAAGACCGTGCAGTGGTACCTGGACCACCCCGAGTGGGTGGCCCACGTGCAGTCCGGCAGCTACCGCGACTGGGTGCACCAGCAGTACAGCGCGCAGGAGCCGGCATGAAGATACTGCTGCTGGGCTGCGCGGGCCAGGTCGGCTGGGAGCTGCAGCGCAGCCTGGCGGTGCTGGGCGAGGTGGTGGCCTTGGACCGCCGCAGCACGCCGCTGTGCGGCGACATCGGCCAGTTGCAGGCCCTGGCGCAGACCGTGCGCATGGTGCGCCCGGACGTGATCGTCAATGCCGCGGCCCACACGGCCGTGGATAAGGCAGAAAGCGAACCCGAACTGGCGCGCCTGTTGAATGCGGCGGCCCCGGGCGTGCTGGCGCACGAGGCCCTGGCCCTGGATGCGCTGCTGGTGCACTACAGCACCGACTATGTGTTCGATGGCAGCGGCACGGCGCCGCGTGACGAACAGGCCCCGGTGGCGCCGCTGTCGGTGTACGGCCAGACCAAGCTGGAGGGCGAGCAGGCCATGCAAGCCAGTGGCTGTCGGCATCTGATCTTCCGCACCAGCTGGGTCTACGCCGCGCGCGGCGGCAACTTTGCCAAGACCATGCTGCGCCTGGCCCAGGAGCGCGAGCGCCTGACGGTCATCAACGACCAGTGGGGTGCTCCCACGGGCGCAGACCTGCTGGCCGATGTGACGGCGCATGCCATCCGCCATGTGCAGCGCCACCCCCAGGACCAGGGCCTGTACCACTGCGTGGCCGGCGGCGCGACCACCTGGCATGCCTACGCCCGTGAGGTCATCGACCAGGCGCGGCAGCTGCGGCCAGACCTGCACTGGCCGGTGCGCGAGGTGGCGCCGGTGCCGACCAGCGCCTTTCCCACACCGGCGCGGCGCCCGGCCAATTCGCGGCTGTCGTCCGATAAGCTGCAGCGTACGATGGGCCTGTACCTGCCGCCGTGGCAGCAGGGCGTGGCTCGCATGCTGCGCGAGATTTTGTAGTAAACCGTTAAAACTGGCTCCAGCCCTGATCCAGCAAACGCTGACAGCTCCTTATTTTTTAAACCATGACCACTCCACGCAAAGGCATTATTCTGGCGGGCGGCTCGGGCACACGCTTGCACCCGGCCACGCTGGCCATCAGCAAGCAGCTGCTGCCGGTCTATGACAAGCCCATGATCTATTACCCGCTGAGCACCCTGATGCTGGCGGGCATCCGTGAGATCCTGATCATCAGCACCCCCCAGGACACGCCGCGCTTCACGCAGCTGCTGGGCGACGGCAGCCAGTGGGGCCTGAACCTGCAGTACGCCGTGCAACCCAGTCCGGACGGACTGGCCCACGCCTTCCTGATTGGCGAGCAGTTCCTGGATGGCGCACCCAGCGCCCTGGTGCTGGGCGACAACATCTTCTATGGCCACGACTTCCAGAAGCTGCTGCGGGATGCGGATGCGCAGCAGACCGGCTCGACCGTGTTTGCCTACCACGTGCAGGACCCCGAGCGTTATGGCGTGGCCGAGTTCGATGCCCAGGGCCGCGTGCTGTCGCTGGAGGAAAAGCCGAAGGTGCCCAAGTCCAACTACGCGGTGACCGGCCTGTACTTCTATGACGCGCAGGTGGTGGAGCTGGCCAAGTCCCTCAAGCCCTCGGCGCGTGGCGAGCTGGAGATTACCGACCTGAACACGCTGTACCTGCAGCAAGGCCAGCTGAATGTACAGCTCATGGGGCGTGGCTATGCCTGGCTGGACACCGGCACGCACGACAGCCTGCTGGAGGCGGGACAGTTCATTGCCACGCTGGAGCAGCGCCAGGGTCTGAAGGTGGCTTGCCCCGAGGAGATCGCGTTCCGCGCCGGCTGGATCGATGCCGCCCAGCTGGAACAGCTGGCCCAGCCGCTGCTGAAGAACGGCTATGGTAAGTACCTGGTGCAGTGCCTGAAAGGCAGCATGCGATGAAGGCCACGCCCACCCGCATTCCTGACGTCATGGTGGTGGAGCCCAAGGTGTTCGGCGATGCCCGCGGCTTCTTCTACGAAAGCTTCAACCAGGCGGCGTTCAATGCCGCCACGGGCACGGCGTTCACGTTCGTGCAGGACAACCACAGCCGCTCCAGCCAGGGCGTGTTGCGCGGTCTGCACTACCAGTTGCCGCCACACGCCCAGGGCAAGCTGGTGCGCGTGGTGCGTGGTGCGGTCTGGGACGTGGCGGTGGACATTCGCCAGGGTTCGCCCACCTTCGGCCAGTGGGTGGGCGAAGAACTCACCGAATACAGCCACAAGCAGTTCTGGATTCCACCCGGCTTTGCGCACGGCTTCGTGGTGCTCAGCGAGAGCGCGGATTTCCTGTACAAAACCACGAACTACTACGCACCGCAGTCGGACCGGGGCATCGCCTGGAACGACCCGGACCTGGACATTGCCTGGCCGAACCTGGGCATGGACTTTGTGCTGTCGGACAAGGATCGGCAGCAGCCGGCCTTGCGGCAGGCCGAGGTGTTCACGCTGTAAGAGGCATCCAGGGCGGCGCACACGCGCCTCGGGCGACGTGGTGCGTCCTCGTGCCGCTGGGCCATCACTGCTTCCAGGGCTGCCGTGGCAGCCCTTGGGCTGTGTGGGGTGACGGCGGGGGCTGCCACGCCGTCAGGCGTTCTGGGCCACGCTCCACACCAGCACAGCGATGATCAGGGCCGCCACCACGGCCAGGGCGATCTTCACCCAGCTGTACGGCCGCTCGCCGGCGATCGCACCGGTGTAGCCATTCGCCACGATCTGGTAGTTCTGGCTGCCGTAGGTATAGCCCACCAGCCACACCGGCACCAGCACGTGCTTGAAGGTGCGGCTGCTGTAGGTGCGCTGCACCTGCAGGTTGCGGTAGGTGTCGCCGGGGATCTGGCGTGCGCACAGGGCGCGAACCTCGGCGTCCATGTCCTGCTCGTTGAGTTGGGCGGCCTTGCGCAGGTCCACCTGGTAGCGTTCCACCGTCCAGCCGCGCACGAATTCGGGGGTGTAGGGCTGCAGGTGCGTGGTGGTGGGGAAGGGTTCGACTTGGCGCAGCAGTCCGGTGTGCACGCCCACGGTGCCGGGCACCAGGGCATCATCGAAGAAGTGGCGCAGGCTGCCGGAGGCCGATTCCCAGCGCACATGGCGCACCTCGCGCGTCTGCGTGTTGCCGCTGGCGTCGCGGTAGGTCTCGGTGGTGGTGTAGTAATAGCCGGCCTCGGCCTGCCAGCGGGCGCTGACGTGGGCGTCAAACGTCCAGTAGGGCAGGTAGACGCCGTGCAGCGTGTCCGTCAGCGCGGCGTGCTTGAGCTTGTTGGGCGCAAACCAGCGACTGCCGTACCACTGGCGGATGCGGTCGCGGATCTGGCCGTCGCTGATCTTGAAGGGCAGGATGCTTTGCGGCGTGATGGCGTCGCTGCGTTCTTCGTGCGCGACGATGGACGGTGAGCCGCAGAAGTCGCAGCGCTGGGCCACGCGTCCGTCGACGAAGACCGAAATCGCACGGCAATTCTGGCATTGCACTTCGTAGCGCTGCGGCCCCCAGCCGCGCCCGTTCTGTGGGTTGCGCAGGGCCTCGGCCAGGTCCTGTTCGACCACGGCCTGGCCCAGCTCCTCGCGCACCTCCTCGCTCCACGGCACCACGGTGCCGCAATACGGGCATTTCAGCGATTGCGCGCGGGCATTCCATTCCAGGTTGGCGCCGCACTCCGGGCAGGGGTGCTTGCCCACCATGGAGGGCGGGGCCGCATCAGGGGCTGCAGTGTAGGCAGAGGCAGGGGTATCGGTCACGGCAGGATGGCCACAGGGCGCGGAAAACAGCGGGGGCACCGCGCAGGGCGGGCTGCCGCGCTGCGGTTCACGATAGGAACGCCGCGCAGCGGCAGTGCGGTGCAGGGTGGGCTCAGCCCTGGAGGAATTCGTCCAGGGCGGCCTGCGCAATGCGCCAGTTGGCACCGATCTTGCGGCCCTTGAGGTGGCCGGCCTCCAGCTCGGCCAGCACGTCGGCCACGTCCACGCCCAGCAGCTGGGCGGCCTGCTCTGGTGTGTAGACCAGCAAAGCCGGGGCGGCGCCGGCTGGCGTGGCCTGGGCAGCTTGGGCGGCCTGGGCCGCGGCGGGCGAGAAGGCATCGTGCGCCCCCTGTGTCCCCAAGGCCGGCTGGCCGGCGGCCGCCGCGGGCTGCTGCATCTGTTTCATCATCTCCTGGGCCATGCCAAAGCCCATGGCCATGGTGGCAGGCAGGGTGGCTGCCGCCGCGCCTTCGCCGCCGCTGGCCATGGCCTGGCCCATCTGGTACTTCACATAGTCGTTGAGGTTGCCGATGGCGCCCATGCTGGAGCGCTTGTCGATGGCCTGCTCCACCTCGGGCGGCACGGAGACGTTCTCCAGCACGAAGCTAGTCACCTCGATGCCGTACTTCTCGACCATGGCCGGGTTGATGATCTGCGCCAGCGCCTGGCCCAGGTCGCCATAGCGTGTGGCCACGTCCAGCACCGGCACCTGGGCCTTGGCCAGGGCCTCGGTGAAGACGCTGACGATGCGCGAGCGCATGGTGTCGGCAAACTCGTCGATGCGGAAGTTCTGGTCCGTGCCCGCCACTTCCTTGAGGAACAGCGCGGGCTGCACGATGCGGAAGTCGTAGGTGCCGAAGGCGCGGATGCGCACCACGCCAAAGTCCTTGTCGCGCATCAGCACGGGGTTGGAGGTGCCCCACTTATTGCCCGTGAACAGGCGCGTGTTGATGTAGTAGACGTCGCACTTGAAGGGCGACTGGAAACCGTACTTCCAGCCCAAGATGGTGGACAGCACGGGCACGTTCTCGGTGCTCAGCGTGTGCTTGCCGGGGCCGAACAAGTCGGCGTACTGGCCGGCGGCCACGAACTGCACCTGCTGCGATTCGCGCACGATCAGCTGGGCGCCGTTCTTGATTTCCTTGTCGTCGTCCGGCCAGCGGTAGGAGAGCGTGTCGCGCGAGTCATCGGTCCATTCGATGACCTCGATCAGTTGGTTCTTGATGATGTTGAACAGGTTCATGCCACGCCTCGCCCGCAGGGTTACAGGAAAAAGATGGAAAACATTGTAGGGGCCGGATACGCCGCCCCTGGCGGGGGTGTTTTCAAAAAATGTAGCTGTTTGCGTACGTCCGTCGGGTGTTTTGAAGTCATTTCGATTGAAAGCCATTGAAAAACAAGCGCTATCAGCTCACTTTTTGATGCAAGCCGGCCTGCCGGGCGCTGCGGCGCCGAGGCCGGCTGCGTCAAACCCCGGCCCGCGGGCCTAAAATCGCTGTTTTACGCGCCCGTGCGCGGCACCCTGCGTGCCCGTTGGCCGAGCGCATCCACACCGACCCCAACGCGCCCGCGCCGCGCACCAAGACACCTTCTGAAGTCATGCTGACCTTCCAACAAATCATTCTGAAACTGCAGTCCTACTGGGCCGAACACGGCTGCGCACTGCTCCAGCCCTATGACATGGAAGTCGGCGCCGGCACCTCGCACACCGCCACCTTCCTGCGCGCCATCGGTCCCGAGCCCTGGAAGGCCGCCTACGTGCAGCCCAGCCGCCGCCCCAAGGACGGCCGCTACGGCGAGAACCCCAACCGCCTACAGCACTACTACCAGTTCCAGGTGGTCCTCAAGCCCGCGCCCGACAACATCCTGGAGCTGTACCTGGGCTCGCTCGAAGCCCTGGGGTTCGATCTGAAGAAGAACGACATCCGCTTCGTCGAAGACGATTGGGAGAACCCCACGCTGGGCGCCTGGGGCCTGGGCTGGGAAGTCTGGCTCAACGGCATGGAAGTGACCCAGTTCACCTACTTCCAGCAGGTCGCCGGCATCGACTGCAAGCCCGCCACGGGCGAGATCACCTACGGCCTGGAGCGTCTGGCCATGTACCTGCAGGGCAAGGAATCGGTGTACGACCTGGTCTATACCGACGGCCTGAGCTACGGTGACGTGTTCCACCAGAACGAGGTGGAGCAGTCCACCTACAACTTCGAGCATTCGAATGCCGAGTTCCTGTTCAGCGCTTTTGCGGCCCACGAAGGCACGGCCAACCAGCTGATCGACGCGCAACTGGCGCTGCCGGCGTATGAGCAGGTGCTCAAGGCCGCCCACACCTTCAACCTGCTGGACGCGCGCGGCGCCATCTCGGTGACCGAACGTGCCGCCTACATCGGCCGCATCCGCAACCTGGCGCGCGCCGTGGGCAAGAGCTACCTGGACAGCCGCGCGCGCCTGGGCTTCCCCATGGCCCCCAAGGCCCATGCCGAGGAAGTGCTGGCCGAGCTGGCCAAGGCCGCCGAGCAGCAAGCAAAGAAGGTCGCCTGAGCGCGCCGAGCGCACTGTGCGCCCCGTGTCCATCGATTAACGCATTAATTGGCCGTCAGCCCTTATTCAGTAAGCGCTGGCAGCTATCAAAACACCATGAACGCATCCAATCTGCTTGTTGAACTGTTTGTCGAAGAGCTGCCCCCCAAGGCCTTGCAAAAGCTGGGTGAGGCCTTTGGCGCCGTGCTGTTCGAGCAACTCAAGGCCCAGGGCCTGCTGGCCTCCAGCGAATCGCGTCTGACTGCCTACGCCTCGCCCCGTCGCCTGGCCGCCCACATCACCGAAGTGCTGCCCCAGGCCGAAGACAAGGCCGTGTCGCAAAAGCTGATGCCCGTGGCCGTGGGCCTGGACGCCGCAGGCCAGCCCACGCCCGCGCTGCTCAAGAAGCTGGCGGCCCTGGGCGCCGATGCCTCCGCCGTCGCCGGCCTGCAGCGCCAGGGCGAGGGCAAGGCCGAGGCCCTGTTCTACACCTCCACCGTCAAGGGCGTGGTGCTGGCCGATGGCGTGCAAAAAGCACTGGACGAAGCGATTGCCAAGCTGCCCATTCCCAAGGTCATGCGCTACCAGTTGCAGGACGGCTGGACCAGCGTGAACTTTGTGCGCCCCGCCCACGGCTTGGTCGTGCTGCACGGCACGCAAGTGCTGGTCGGCGTGAAGACGCTGGGCTTGACCGCAGGCAACGCCACGCACGGTCACCGCTTTGAAGCCAAGGTCGACCCCGTCGTGATCCACAACGCGGATAGCTACGCGGAGCAGCTGCGCGAAGAAGGCGCCGTGATCGCCAGCTTTACCGAGCGCCGTGCCGCTATTGCGCGCCAGCTGCAAGCGGCTGCCGAGCGTGTGGGCGGCGGTGTGCGCCCGATTGACGATGCCGCGTTGCTGGACGAAGTGACCGCGCTGGTCGAGCGCCCCAACGTGCTGGTCTGTGAATTTGAAAAAGAATTCCTGGCCGTGCCGCAGGAATGCCTGATTCTGACCATGAAGGCCAACCAGAAGTACTTCCCGCTGTTGGATGCGAACGGCAAACTGACCCACCAGTTCCTCATCGTCAGCAACATCAGTCCTGCCGATGCATCGGCTGTGATTGGCGGCAATGAGCGCGTGGTGCGCCCCCGTCTGGCTGATGCCAAGTTCTTCTTTGACCAAGACCGCAAGAAGACGCTGGAAAGCCGTGTGGAAGGTCTGGGCAAGGTGGTCTATCACAACAAGCTGGGCACGCAAGGCGAGCGCGTAGAGCGCGTGCGCGCCATTGCCAAGGCCATTGCACAGCAACTGGGCGATGCACAGCTGGTGGCGCAGGCTGACCTGGCCGCCAAACTGGCCAAGACTGACCTGGTGACCGATATGGTGGGCGAATTCCCCGAGCTGCAAGGCATCATGGGCCGCTACTACGCACTGAATGACGGTCTGGATGAAGCTGTTGCAGACGCTATTGAAGACCACTACAAGCCCCGCTTTGCCGGTGATGAACTGCCCCGTGGCGATGCAGGTGTGGTGGTGGCGCTGGCTGACAAGCTGGAAACCCTGGTCGGCATGTTCGGCATTGGTAACCTGCCCACCGGCGATCGCGACCCCTTCGCCCTGCGCCGCCATGCGCTGGGCGTGATCCGCATGCTGGTGGAAAAAGACCTGCCGCTGGATCTGGACACCTTGCTGGCCAGCACCCTGCCGGCCTTCGGCGACAAGATCACCGATGCGACCGCCCAGTTGCAGGAATTCTTCTACGACCGTCTGTCGGTCAGCCTGCGTGAACAAGGCTATACCGCGCAAGAAGTGGAAGCCGTGCTGGCTCTGCGCCCACAGCGCCTGTCGGATGTGCAAAAACGCCTGGAAGCCGTGCGCGCCTTTGCCGCACTGCCAGAAGCACAGGCACTGGCCGCTGCCAACAAGCGTGTTGGCAATATCCTGAAAAAGGCCGAAGGCGATATTCAGGCACAGGTCAATGAAGCGCTGCTGGTGGAGCAGTCTGAAAAAGACCTGTACGCCGCCCTGCAAACCGTGGCCCCCAAGGCACAGCAGCAGTTTGAATCAGGCGACTACACCGCCAGCCTGCAAACTTTGGCGGCCTTGCGTGCGCCAGTGGATGCTTTCTTTGAGCATGTGATGGTGAATGCGGAGGATGCTGCTCTGAAGGCTAACCGTTTGGGCTTGCTGGCTACGCTGCATGAGGCGATGAACCGGGTGGCGGATTTGGCGAAGTTGGCGGTGTGAGATTTTTGAATTAACTTGCTGGGCTGGCAATATGAGTTTGTTTCATTGGATCGATTTTTCGCCGCTAGGAGATGAGCGCGGCTCATTGGTCGCGCTGGAGGCGGGGAGCACCGTTCCTTTCCCGATTAAGCGCGTGTACTACATTTTTGGAACCAAAGAAGGTGTATCTCGTGGCTTTCATGCACACCGCCAGCTACAGCAAGTTGCGGTCTGTGTAACAGGTAAATGTCGCATGGTCTTGGATAACGGGAAAAAACGAGAAGAAGCTTGGCTGGATAGTCCCACTAAAGGCGTCTTGATTCAAGACATGGTCTGGCGAGAAATGCATGATTTTTCGCCAGATTGTGTACTTTTGGTGCTGGCGAGTGAGCATTATGATGAATGTGACTATATTCGCAATTACCAAGATTTCTTAGATGTTTTAAAAAAATGATTGTTATCGCTGGGAAAAATAATATTGCCGTCAAAGCTTTAAATTTTGCTTTGGAAAATTTTAATGATGATTTGGCAGTTGTTATTAATGAAAATGATTTTGGTGAGGACGGGTGGCAATGCTCTCTCAAAAAGCATGCGATAAAAAATAACGTCGATGTAATTTCATTGAATGAAGCTTATGAAAGAGCGGATGTTTTTCTAAGTCTGGAGTTTGATAAAATTGTTTCTCCAGAGAGTTTTAAAAAAAGTAACTATTTTAATGTACATTTCTCAAAACTACCAAGTTACAAAGGAATGTATACTTCTGTATGGCCATTGCTAAATAATGAGCAGGAAACAGGGGTGACACTGCACAAAATTGATTCTGGAATCGATACAGGAGATATAATTGCTCAGAAAAAAATTCGTATTAGCGATGAAGATAGAGCAAGAGACCTCTATATAAAATACTTGAAAAAAGGATATGAAGTTTTTTCGGAAAATATAGAGCAGCTGTTACGAGGAGAATTTTCTTCAGAACCTCAGCGTCCTGTGAATTCTAGTTATTTCTCCAAAAAAAGCATTGATTTTTCATCTTTAAAAATTGATTTGTTAAAGACGGCTTTTGAAATAAAAAAACAAATATATGCATTTAGCTTCAGGGAATATCAGTTGCCGCTTGTCTATGGAAGGAGAATTGCGGAAGTTGAAATATTAGAAGAAAAAAGCAGAAAGAGGCCTGGGGGAATTTTAGAAGAAAATGAAAGATTTATAAAAATATCAACTATAGATTTTGATGTTAAGTTATATATCGATAAGATCGATAAGATTGGTTTATTTTCAGATTGTAAATCATTTGAAGTTGATGATTTGCTAAAGGGTCTTTGTGGTGCTCATGATCGCAACAAATACGGATGGTCACCAATAATTATTGCTGCATATAATGGTAATTTCGATGCCCTTCAGAAATTATTAGAGAGATCAGCAGATATAAATGACACGAATTATAAAGGGACAACGGTCTTGATGTATGCAAAAGATTGGTCATTGAGGAATAAAGATAATTTTTTATTTAAATTTTTGCTGGAAAATGGTGCTGACACAGAAATAAAAGACTTTTCTGGTAAAAATATTTATGACTATATAAATTTAGAAGAAGCAAAATTTTTGGGTATTTAAATGATTGACTTTTTAAGTTTAAAAGATATAAATCAGAAATATCGCGACGAACTAGTTGCCGCATGCAGTCGCGTTATCGATTCTGGCTGGTATATCTGCGGTAACGAGTTGCTCCAGTTTGAAAAAGAATTCACGCAATTTTGTGGAACAGAGTATTGCATAGGTGTAGCTAATGGGCTGGATGTTTTAAGCTTGACGCTGCGTGCTTGGATGGAGCAGGGCAAGCTGAAAGAAGGCGATGAGGTGCTTGTTCCGGCCAATACCTATATCGCCAGCATTCTGGCGATCAGTGCCAATGGCTTAACACCTGTGCTGGTAGAGCCGGACGCACAAACTTTTAATCTGTCGCCAGCGAATGCCAAAGCAGCGATCACGGCCAAAACCAAGGCCATGCTGCCAGTGCATCTATATGGCCAACTGGCTGATATGCCAGCGTTGATGGAAATAGCAGAGCAGCATCAATTACTGGTGCTAGAAGATGCAGCACAAGCACATGGTGCAAGCATTGACGGGCGAAAAGCTGGCAATTGGGGTCATGCTGCAGGCTTCAGCTTTTACCCTGGCAAGAACTTAGGTGCATTAGGTGATGCCGGCGCTATTACCACCAATGATGTCGAACTGGCACAAACTTTGTGCGCATTGCGCAACTACGGCAGCCATGAAAAATACAAAAACCTGTTCAAAGGTGTGAATAGCCGCCTAGATGAAATTCAGGCCGCCATGCTGCGCGTAAAGCTCCAATATTTGGATCAAGACACGCAGCACAGACGTGTGATTGCAGATATTTATCGCCATCACATCCATAACCCTGTTGTACAACTGCCCCAGTGCAGCTTGGCAGAGCAGCATGTATGGCACTTGTTTGTCATACGCACCGCCCATCGCACAGCACTGCAGCAGCACTTGGCAAGCCAAGGTATTCAAACCCTCATTCATTACCCGATTCCCCCGCATCAACAGCAGGCCTATCAGGAGTGGAATGCGCGCAGCTACCCATTGACGGAGCGTTTGCACCAGGAGGTGCTCAGCTTGCCGATGGGGCCAACACTCACAGAAGACGAGGCCATGCAAGTGGTTGCAGCAGTCAATAGCTTTCAACCTGTATGACGCTGATAAAAACCAGTCTGCTAAATGCCATAGCGGTTGCCATAAAAATGCTGACCATGCTGGGCATCAACAAAATATTGGCGATTTATGTGGGGCCAGCCGGTTATGCTGCAATAGGTAATTTTCAAAATGCCGTGCAGATGATCACCACGCTAGGCAGTGGTGCCATCAATACAGGTGTTACCAAATACACAGCTGAATACCACGCGGATGAGGCTGAACAGCGCAAAGTGTGGCAAACCGCTGGGACCATTGCATTAGTTGGTTCTATTGTCACTGGCTTGCTGGTGGCCGTGTTTAACCGGGAATTGGCAGACTGGTTTTTGAGTGATGATCAATACGGAAGTGTTTTTATTTGGTTTGGTCTGACGCTGGTTTTTTTTGTTTTTAATACTTTATTGCTTGCCATATTAAATGGAAAAAAAGAAATAAAGCGCTATGTCATCGTAAATATAACGGGGAGCTTTTTTTCTCTGATCGTTAGTGCGCTGATGATTGTGCAGTTTGGGCTGTATGGAGCGCTGCTGACACTGGCAATCAATCAATCTTTGGTGTTTTTTGTGACCTTGGCATTGTGTTACCGTACCACATGGTTCAAGCTGAAATATCTGGTGGGTGCCATAGATAGGCAATCTGCTATCAACCTTGGTAAATTTACTGCAATGGCTGTGACGAGTGCAGTGACTGTGCCGGTCAGCCATATCATGGTACGCAATCTCCTAGGTGAAAATCTCGGATGGGACGCTGCTGGATATTGGGAAGCCATGTGGCGACTGAGTGCTGCATATCTGATGTTTGTCACAACAACATTAGGTGTTTACTATCTGCCACGCTTGGCTGAATTGCAGGACCCTGAAGATATTAAAAAAGAAATTATTCAGGGCTATAAAATCATCTTGCCGGTTGCTGCAGCTTGCGGTCTTGTTATTTATTTGTTGAGAGATTTTATTATCAATCTGCTATTTAGCAAAGAATTTATGCCCATGCGCGAGCTTTTTGGCTGGCAGATGGTGGGGGATACGCTGAAGATTGGGAGTTGGATTTTGGCGTATGTGATGTTGGGAAGAGCTTTGATAAAAACATTTATAGTAACAGAAATAATTTTTTCTTTAGGATTTTTTCTGTGGACGTGGATTTTGCTAAATTATTTCGATGCAAATGCTCCAGTCGTAGCACATGCAATAAACTATGGGGTTTATTTGGCGCTGATGTTTTTTGTGATATATAAAATATTGAATGCAGAAGAAGATGAAAGATAATAATCCTTTGGTTTCAGTGGTTGTTCCTTGCTTTAATCATGAAAAGTTTGTGCAGGAATGTATTCAAAGTATCATTGAGCAAGATTACAAAAATATTGAGCTAATAGTTATTGATGATGGCTCTAAAGATAAATCTGTTGAGATAATTAAATCGTTAATATCGGATTGCAGAAAAAGATTTAAAAAATTTATATTTTTATACCGAGAAAACAAGGGTTTGTGCGAAACACTTAATGAGGCAATTGAATTATGTTCAGGTAAGTATTTTTGCTGCCTTGCCTCTGATGATATTATTTACAAAGATAAAATTTCATATCAAGTCAGTTATCTAGAAGCGCACACCGAAAGCCTGGGTGTTTTTGGTGGTGTAGAGATTATTGGTTTAAATAGAAGTGAAGTTTTAAAGACAAAAAGAGTGGTTAGATCCAAGTTCGATGATATTTACTTGCATAAACATTTATTGATGGCACCGACACAAATGCTTAGGTTGGATGCTGTAAAAAATGCTGGTGGGTTTAATAAAGATTTTTTGATTGAAGACTGGTATATGTGGCTTGCGCTGACAAAGAATGGTGGAACGCTTGATTGTGTTGATAAAGTTTTTGCAAAGTATAGAAGGCATGAGGACAATATGTCTTCTAAATTTGATTTAATGCATAAAGGAAGAATGCAAATTATTAATTTTTTTAAAAACAAAAATTATAATAGAGCATTTTCAAATATTCATTTGATTCGATCTCAAGAGATTGTGAGGAAAAATCTTGGAGAGGCTTTCAGTAGTTTAATTGTTGCACTAAGAAGTAGTAAGGAAATTATTTTCAGCAAATTATTTTTTCGTACATTAATAATATTAATTGTTCGTGGTATTTTTAGAATTGGCAGGAGTTAATGTATTGGATTAACCTTGAAGTACCAATATCGGCGCATGTCAAGATAGTTGTCGCGTCATTTATGCCGCTAGACGTATTTTTTGCGTGATGCTTTCGATCCTTTCTGGGTTCAAGGCGACAGCTTCGATGGGCTGCCAATTTCTGGTGTGACGGCTCCATCGGGCAGGTCGGTTTTGCTTGGCTTGTTCATAGACCTGATGGCGCTGAGCCAAGATAGCTTTGTCTTGACCCGTATGGCGCTGCTGCGGTGTCACAAACTGAATGCCGCTGTGGCGGTGCTCATAGTTGTACCAGTGCACAAACTCTGCCGCCCACTGCCGTGCGCTGGCTAAATCACAGAACCCTCGAGCTGGATATTCGGGGCGGTACCTGGCGGTTCTGAACAACGATTCCACAAAGGCGTTGTCGTCGCTGACCCGAGGCCTTGAGTATGAGGGTTTGATCACCAGCCAATGCAGCATGGCCAGCACTGTCGTGGCCTTGAATGCGCTGCCGTTGTCTGCGTGCAGTACTGGCCGCTGATGTGCTGGGAGATGCGCAATTGACTCAGCCAGCGCTGTGCTGTA
>NZ_BBJR01000055.1 GCF_000739875.1 Comamonas aquatica NBRC 14918 | reverse complement strand
GTTTTGCTCTTTCAATGATTGTTGGTTAAAACGGTCACCAACGCTTATACAGCAAGCGCTGGCAGCTATGAATTCAGTATTTCAAAATACCGCCATCACGTTTAGTGAAACCTGCGCGATGGCGGCCCTGCCAGCCGCCCTGGCGGGCGGCTGGGGCGCTCACAGACTCACTCCGCTGCCATCCCCTTTTCACGCACCACCTTGCTCCACTTGGCGTAGTCGGTGGTCAGGCTTTGCTGCAGCTGGGCAGCGGGCAGGTAGCGGGCAATCGCGCCGGCGCCCAGGATGCGGTCCTGCACGGCCTTTTGCGACAGGATTTCCTTGAGTTCCTTGTTCAGGCGCTCGACCACGGCCGGGGGCAGGCCCTTGGGGCCGAGGAAGGCGCCCAGGGACACGGCGGAGAAGCCATTGATGCCTTGTTCGGCGATGGTCTTGACCTCGGGAATCATGGCCACGCGCTCGGGCGAGCCCACGGCCACGGCCACCAGCTTGCCGGACTTGATGTGCGGCAGGGCCGCGACCAGGTCGGCGTACATGATGGGCACCTGGCCACCGATGGTGTCGGTGATGGCGGGCACACCGCCCTTGTAGGCCACGTGCTGCATGTCGAACTTGCCCAGGTCCTTGAGCAGTTCCATGCTCATGTGGCCAAAGCTGCCGGCGCCGCTGGTGGTGTAGTTCAGGGCCCCCTTTTGCGCACGCGCGGTGTCGATCAGCTGCTGCAGCGTGGTCACGCCGGGCAGCTTTTCGGGGTTGACGACCATCACGATGGGCAGGTCGTAGATCATGGCGATGGGGGTGAAGTCCTGGGTCACCTCGTAGCCGGTGTTCTTGTAGAACAGCGGCGCGAACAGCGTGGGCGTGGCCAGGGTCATCAGCGTGTAGCCATCGGGGGCAGCGCGCTTGACCTGACCGGCGGCGATGGCGCCCGAGGCACCGGACTTGTTTTCCACGATGATGGGCTGGCCCAGGCGATCGGACAGCTCCTTGCCCACGATGCGCGAGACCACGTCGGTGGGGCCGCCCGGTGGGAAGGGCACGATCAGGGTGATGGGCTTGGTGGGCCAGGCGGCCTGGGCCCAGGCGGAACCGGCCACCACGGTGGCTGCGGCGGCCAGCGCCAGGCGTCGGGTCATGGGGTGTGCGTACATTGCTTTGTCTCCTGTTTGGTTGTCATGCATGCGCAGGGCCAGGCCCTGCGCGGGGGTGTCAGTCCACCCGGGCGTCGGCCACTTCGATCAGCGACTTCCACACGGGTGCGGCCTGGGCATAGGTCTTGGCAAAGCCTTCGGGGCTGCTGAAGACGGGCAGGAAGCCTGCGCCGTCGATGCGCTCCTTGACCTTGGGGTCCTGCGCGGCGTCCTGGATGGCGGCGGACAGCACGTCCACCACGTCCTTGGGCGTGCCGGCAGGCAGGGCCATGCCGACAAAGCCGGCGATGGCGTAGGCGTCATCGGTCACGCCCTGCTCGTAGATGGTGGGCAGCTGGGGCAGCACGGACATCCGGCTCTTGCCGGTCACGCCGATGGCCTTGAGGCGGCCGCTGTCGATGAAGGGCTTGGTGTTCTGCGCGCTGGAGAAGCACAGCTGCAGCTGGCCGCCGATCAGCTCCTGGATCATGGGCGCCTCGCCCTTGTAGGCGACGTGGGTCATGTCGGCGTCCATGCTCTTGCTCATGTAGGCACCGCCCAGGTGGGCGTACGAGCCCACGCCCCAGGAACCATAGGACACCTTGCCCTTGTGGGCCTTCACCCAGGCCAGCAGCTCCTTCATGTTGTTGGCCGGCACCGAGGGGTGGACCACGAGGGTCACCGGGGCCGAGGCCAGCAAGGACAGCATCAGCAGGTCCTTCTGCGGGTTGTAGGCCATCTTGGTGTACAGGAACTGGTTGATCAGCAGCGAGGTGCTGAGCGAGACCACCACGTTGTAGCCATCCGGGGCCGACTTGGCGACCATGTCCGTGCCCAGCATGGCCGAGGCACCGGCCTTGTTTTCCACGATGACGGGCTGGCCCAGCTTCTTGGACACGGCCTCGGCCAGCACGCGCGCCACGATGTCGGTGGCGCCGCCGGGATTGAAGGGCACGATGAAGCGCACGGGCTTGCTGGGGTAAGCGGCCTTGGCCCAGGCGGGCAGGCCGACCAGGCTGGTGCCGGCGGCCGCGGCCGTGGCGGCCAGGAACTGGCGGCGGGGGATGGTGATACGGTCCATGTGGTTGTCTCCCTGTTGAACGGAACGGTGGAAGCCGGCCCTCGGTCCTTGCCGCGCAGCCCTCTGGTGGGGCCGTCGCAGGCGGTCCGGCTTGGCAAAAATCAGCCTTGTTGCTCGGGCAGCGTCAGCACGCCCTTGTCCTTCAGCGCCTGCAGCTGTGCATCGCTCATGGACAGCAGTTGCTGCAGCACTTCGCGCGTGGCCTCTCCCAGGGTGGGCGGGGCGTTGCGGATCGGCAGACGCTGGCCATCCAGGCGGTACGGCGGCGCAAACACCCAGGTCTGACCGGCCACGGGGTGCGGCATCTGGTGGAACATGCCGGCCTGCTGCGTGCGCTGGCTGGTCAGGGCCTCGTGCAGGCCCGCCACCTCGCCGCAGGGGATGCCCACGGCGTGCATGCGGTCCAGCAGCTGCTGGCGCGGATGGCTGGCGATGATCTGCTTGAGCATGGGCAGCACTTCGAGGCGGTTGCGCGCCCGCTCCACGTTGGTGGCGTAGCGGGGGTCTTCGAAGATGTCGGGACGGTCGATGACGTGGCGGCAGAAGGCCTCGAACTGGCGGTTGTTGCCCACGCCGATGATCAGCGGGCCGTCGGCCGCCTCGAACAGGCCGTAGGGCACGATGGACGGGTGGGCGTTGCCGTAGCGCTGGGTGTCGTGGCCCAGCAGCATGGCGTCCAGTGCGTAGTAGCCGTTGATGGTGATGCCGCAGTCGTACAGCGCCAGCTCGATCTGGCGGCCCCGGCCGTTGCGGCTGCGGCGGTACAGCGCCGCCAGCACGGCCTGGGCGGCGTACATGCCGGTCATCAGGTCGACCACGGCCACGCCGAACTTCAGCGGGGGCGTGCCCTCCTCGCCGTTGATGGCCATCAGGCCGGCCTCGGCCTGGATCACCAGGTCGTAGCCGGGGCGCTTGGCCTCGGGGGTGTCGCTGTTGTAGCCGGCCACGCTGCAATAGATCAGGTCGGGCTTGATGGACTTGAGCTTGTCGTAGCCCAGGCCCAGCTTGTCGGCACCGCCGTGCTTGAAGTTGTGGATCACCACGTCGAACTGCGGCAGCAGGTCATAGATGATCTGCACGCCTTCGGCGCTTTGCAGGTCCAGCGTGATGGACCGCTTGTTGCGGTTCATGCTGTTGTAGTAGGTGGTCTCGGTCTGGCCGATGCGCATGCCCCAGTCGCGCGTGTCATCGCCGCGGCCGGGGTGCTCCACCTTGATGACTTCGGCACCGAAGTCGGCCAGCACCTGGCCACACAAGGGGCCGGCAAACACCCGCGACAGATCGAGCACGCGCACGCCTTCCAGCGGAAAGTCGATGTCGTCGGGCAATGGTTGGGTGGTCATGTGAGGGTCTCCCTGGGCCTGTGGTTCTGGTGTTTACTGCGTCAGCGGCACGCTGGGTGCCTGGCGGAAGCTGGGGGCGCGCTTTTCCAGGAAGGCACCGATGCCTTCGCGCGACTCGGCGGTCTCCTGCGACTGCACCATGTAGCGGGCTTCCAGCTCCAGCTGTGCTTCCAGCGTGTTGCGGGGGGCCTGGCGGCACAGGTCCTTGATGCGCGCCATGGCCAGCTCGGGGCCCTGGGCGATCTGCTGCGCCAGCGCCAGCGCCAGCACGATGGCCTGGCCGGGTTCAGCCAGGCGGTTGACGGCGCCCAGGCGCTCCATGCGCTCGCCACTGATGCGCTCACCGGTCAGGCACAGCTCGGTCAGCACCTGGCGCGAGACGAATTCGGACAGGAAGGCCGTGGCGCCGCCGTCGGGCGTCAGGCCAACCTTCACATAGGCCACGGAGAACACGCTGTCGCGCGCGGCCACCAGCATGTCGCAGGCCAGCGCCAGCGACAGGCCAGCCCCGGCCGCCGCGCCTTCGACCGCCGCAATGACGGGCTTGGGGCAGTCGCGCACGGCGCGGATCAGGTCGTGCAGGCCTTCCAGCTTTTCGCGGCGCTGCTCCACGGGCAGCTCGCGGCGCTTGGCCAGCTGACGCAGATCGCCACCGGCACAGAAATGCCCGCCTTCGCCGGTCAGGATGACCGCGCCGATGCTGGCATCGGCCGCGGCGTCCGCCAGCGCGGTGGTGACGGCCGCATAGAACTCGGGCGACAGCGCGTTGCGCGCGGCCACGTTGTTGTTGGAGAGGATGAGCACATTCCCCTCGCGACGAATCAGCAATGCATCGTTCACCGCATGTCTCCTTGGCTTGTTGTCGTGGTCGGTGGGTGCCGGGGCCGGCCGCCCGGGCGGCCTGGGACTCAGACGGCCTGGCTCAGCGCCATGAAGCGCGCCAGGTGGTGGTCTTCGTCACCGAACTGGTGGTCGATCATGACCAGGCGCTTGGCGTAGTGCGCCAGGGGCAGCTCCCAGGTCATGCCGATGCCGCCATGCATCTGGATGCTTTCCTCGGCCACCAGCGTGCCCGCGTAGCCCACGGTGTACTTGGCCGCGGCCAGCATCTTGGCGCGCTCCACGCCCTGGGCGTTGTCGATGGCATCGGCCGCGTTGATCACGGTCGAACGCACCTGCTCCACCTCCAGCAGCAGATCGGCCATGCGGTGCTGCAGGGCCTGGAAGGTGCCAATGGCCACGCCGAACTGCTTGCGGGTCTGCAGATACTCCAGCGTGTACTGCTTGGCCACGTCCATGGCGCCCAGGGCCTCGGCCGCCAGCGCCAGCAGGGCATAACCCTGGATGTGCTCCAGCAGGCCATAGCCTTGGCCTTCGGCCCCCAGCAGGGCGTCGGCACCCAGCTGCACGTTGTTGAAAGTCAACTCGGCGGCGCGGCCACCTTCAAAGCAGCTGTAGCCGCGCTTGCCGATACCGGCCATGGTGCCATCCACCAGGAACAGGCTGATGCCGGCTTCGTCAAAGGCACCACCGGCCGTGCGTGCCGACACCAGCAGCAGGTCGGCCTTTTCGCCCAAGGCCACCACGCTCTTGGCGCCGTTCAGCACCCAGCCCGTGGCAGTCTTGGCGGCCGTGGCGGTGACCTTGTTCAGCTCGTAGTGGCTGCCGGGTTCGTCGTGCGCCAGGGCAGCGATCACGCCGCCGGCGATGATGTCGTCCAGGCGCTGCTTTTGCGATTCGGTGCCCGCGACAATCAGCGCCTGGCCCACGACCAGGGCGCCCAGCAGGGGCTCGGCCACCAGGCCGCGGCCCAGCGATTCGAACACCACGCTGATGTCGAAGCCCGAGCCGCCAAAGCCGCCCGCGTCTTCAGGGAACAGCGCGCCGATGGCGCCCAGCTCGGCGAACTGGGCGTACAGCGCGGGGCTGTGGCCTTCGTCGCCATAGGCCAGCTGGTTGCGGTGCTCGATGCCGTACTGCTCCGCCACGAAACGGTTCAGGCTGTCCGCCAGCATGCGGCGGTCTTCGGTGTGTGTGAAGTTCATGACAAATTCTTTCTACCCAACAGGTCATCTATCCAGATCGCTCGGCATCACCGCTTTCGAGGGAGACACCGAGCAAGAGCCGCCTCGCAGCAAGGGTGTCGTTCCCCTTGGGGGAAGGCGCGCAGCGACTCAGGGGGTGGACATTTACAAGCCCAGGATCATCTTGGAGATGATGTTTTTCTGAATTTCGTTGGAGCCGCCGAAGATCGACAGCTTGCGGTAGTTGAAGTAGTTGGCCGAGGCAGTCGCAGCCTCGTCGATGCCGCCCACCGGCGCGTCGTCGTAGCCTTCGTACTGGGCTTCGTCGATGTAGGGCACGGCATACACGCCCATGGCACGGCGGATCAGCGACAGGATTTCCTGGCGGATCTCGGTGCCGCGGATCTTCAGCATGGAGCTTTCCGCACCGGGCACACCGCCACCGGCCACGGCGGCGATCACGCGCAGGTTGGTGGTCTTCATGTTTTCCAGGTCGATCTCGACGCGCGCCATGCGGGCGGCGAACAGCGGATCCTGGTTCAGTGGCTGGCCGTTCTTGTGCACCTTGGCGGCGATGACCTTGAGCTTGGCCAGCGCCGAGATGCAAAAGCCCACGCCCGCGATGCCGGTGCGCTCATAGGTCAGCAGGTACTTGGCGTAGGTCCAGCCCTTGTTCTCTTCACCCACCAGGTTTTCGACGGGCACCTTAACGTCGGTGAAGAAGACCTCGTTGACTTCCTTGTCGCCGTCCAGCGTGCGGATGGGGCGCAGCTCCACGCCGGGGGTGTTCATGTCCACCAGCAGGAAGCTGATGCCGGCCTGGGCCTTGGCGTCCTTGTTGGTGCGCACCAGGCAGAAGATCATGTTGGCGTGCTGGCCCTGGGTGGTCCAGGTCTTCTGGCCGTTGACGATGTAGTGGTCGCCGTCGCGCACGGCCGTGGTCTTGACCGAGGCCAGATCGGAGCCCGCACCGGGTTCCGAATAGCCCTGGCACCACCAGTCATCGCCGTTCAGGATGCGGGGCAGCCAGTACTTCTTCTGCGCCTCGCTGCCGTACTTGATCAGCACCGGGCCCAGCATGTTCACGCCAAACGGCACGATGCGCGGGCCACCGGCCAGGGCGCACTCGGTGTCGAAGATGAACTTTTCCACCGCCCCCCAGCCGGGGCCGCCGTGTTCCTGGGGCCAGTGGTTGGCGTACCAGCCACGCTCGTTCAGGATGGCGTGCCACTGGGCCTGGTCTTCCTTGCTCAGGCGCTGGCCGGCCTTGACCTTGTTAGCGATGTTTTGGGGCAGCTTGTCCTTCAGGAAAGCCTGCACTTCGGCGCGGAACGCCTCTTCTTGGGGGGTGAATTGCAAATCCATTGCGATGTCCTCAGTAATCCGTGGCGCGGTACGCCGTCAAACTTCAAATCTGTATGCCCTGCCGCGCAGGGCGTGATCAAAAGATCTCAAACAAGCCCGCTGCGCCCATGCCACCGGCAATGCACATGGTCACCACGCCGTACTTGACCGACGGGTCCTTGGCCTTGCGGCGCTGGCCTTCCAGCAGGATGTGGCCGGCCAGGCGCGCGCCGGTCATGCCAAACGGGTGGCCGATGGAGATGGCGCCGCCATTGACGTTCAGGCGCTCGGTGGGAATGCCCAGCTGGCGCTGGCAGTACAGGGCTTGGGAGGCAAACGCTTCGTTCAGCTCCCACAGGTCGATGTCGTCCACCGTCAGGCCGTGGCGGGCCAGCAGCTTGGGCACGGCAAACACGGGGCCGATGCCCATCTCGTCGGGCTCGCAACCGGCCACGGCAAAGCCGCGGAAGGCCCCCAGCGGCTGCAGGCCCAGGCGCTCGGCCACCTTGGCCTCGACCACCACGCAGGCGCTCGAGCCGTCGGACAGCTGCGAGGCATTGCCCGCGGTGATGAAGTTGCCAGGGCCCTTCACGGGCTCCAGCTTGGCCAGGCCGGCCAGCGTGGTGCTGGCGCGGTTGCAGTTGTCCTGGGTGGCGATGACGTCCCGGTAGGTGACTTCGCCGGTGTCCTTGTTTTTCTCCGCCATCTTCGTGGCGCAAGGAATGATTTCGTTGCCAAACAGACCGGCCGCCTGCGCGGCGGCGGTGCGCTGCTGGCTCAACAGCGAGAAGGCATCCTGGTCTTCGCGGCTGATGTTGTAGCGCTTGGCCACCACGTCGGCGGTGTCGATCATGGCCATGAACAGCTCGGGCTTGCGCTCGACCAGCCAGGGATCCATGTCGGTGGGCAGGTTGTTGCCGGCGCGAATGCCGGAGATGGTTTCCACACCGCCGGCCAGCATGGCGTCCACGCCTTCGGCCACCACGCGGCCCGCCGCGATGGCGATGGACTGCAGGCCCGAGGCACAGTAGCGCGTGATGGTGGTGCCGGCAATGCTCAGCGGCAGCTCGGCGCGCAGCACGGCCTGGCGGCCCAGGTTGCGGCCCTGGAAGCCGTCGGGGTTGCCGCAGCCGAGGATCAGGTCCTCGATCATGGCGGGGTCCACGCCCGAGCGCTCCACCGCGGCCTTGACGGAAAACGCGGCCAGCTGGGCGGCGGGCGTGATGTTGAACTCGCCGCGGTGGGACTTGGTCAGCGGCGTGCGGGCGGTAGAAACGATGACGGCTTCGCGCATGGTGTGTTGTCTCGGTTGAATTGGTTTGGATAGCTGTCAGCGCTGTTGTTTCAAGTCTTTCCAATACTTTTGATATGGAAAGCCTGTTTGTTATTGCGCTTCCAGCTTCTCTTTTTGATGCCGCACCTTGAACGTGCGGCCCGGTGGCCTGGTTTTTGTGTGCCCCCGGTACTCCCTGATGGGCCTTGCGGCCCTTCCTCTTTGTGCGCCGCACGCGGCGGCGCACGCCGATCACGCAGCCTGACGGAGGTGGTGCCCTGTGCAGGTGGCCACCCCTGGGCAGGCTTTAGTCCGCCTGGTTCAGGCTGTCAAAGTTCTTGCCTTCGGCGACCAGCTTTTTCAGCAGGGCGGCGGGCTTCCAGAACAGCGGGTCTTCCTGTTCGAACGTCTGGATGTCGGCCAGGATCTTGTCCAGGCCCTGCATGTCGGCCCACTTCATGGGGCCGCCGCGCCAGCGGGGGAAGCCGTAGCCGGAGATGAAGGTCACGTCCACATCCAGGGGGCGCAGGGCGATGCCCTCTTCGACCACCTTGGCGCCTTCGTTGACCATGGCGGCCATGTAGCGGCGCATGATTTCCTCGGGGGTGAACTGGCGTGGCGTCACGCCCTTCTTGGCACGCTCGGCGTCGACAATCGCCAGCACTTCGGGGTCGGGCTGGCCGACGCGCGCGCCTTGCGGGTACAGGTAGAAGCCGCGGCCGGTCTTCTGGCCGAACCAGCCGTTCTCGCAGATGCGGTCGGCCACCTCGACGTAGCGCGCCTTGGGGTCGCGCGTCGCGGCGCGGCGCTTGCGCGTGGCCCAGCCGATGTCGCCGCCAGCCAGGTCGGTGACCTGGAAGGGGCCCATGGGGTAGCCAAAGCCGCGCACGGCCGCATCGATCTCGTAGGGCGAAGCACCGTCTTCCATGATGTAATCGGCGGCCTGCTTGTACACGGCCAGGATGCGGTTGCCGATGAAGCCATCGCAGACGCCGGCGCGCACGGGCACCTTCTTCAGCTTCTTGGCCAGCTCAAACGCGGTGGCCACGACATCGGCCGAGACCTTGGCGGGCACCACGATCTCCAGCAGCTTCATGATGTTGGCCGGGCTGAAGAAGTGCAGGCCGATCACGTCCTGTGGGCGGGCCGTGGCGGCAGCAATCGCGTCGATGTCCAGGTAGGAGGTGTTGGTGGCCAGCACCGCGCCGGGCTTGCAGACGCGGTCCAGTTCCTTGAACACGGCCTTCTTGACTTCCAGGTCTTCGAACACGGCCTCGATCACCAGGTCCACGTCCTGCAGGTCGTCGTAGCTGGTCGAAGGGGTGTAGCGCGCCATGATGGCGGCCTTGCCCTCTTCGGTGAGGCGGCCCTTGGCGATCAGGCCGTTGTAGACCTTTTCCACATTGGCCTGGCCCCGGGCGATGGACTCGGCATCGCGCTCGACCATGATCACGGGGTAGCCGGCGTCCAGCGCCGCCACGGTGATGCCGGCGCCCATGGTGCCGCCACCGATGATGGCCAACTTGGCAAAGGCACGCGGTGCGGCGGCCTTGGCTTCGGGGATCTTGGCGGTCTCGCGCTCGGCGAAGAAGGCATGGATCAGGCCCTGGCGCTGGGGGCTTTCCAGGCACTGCACGAACAGGGCGCGCTCATGGGCCAGGCCCTGCTCGAACGGCAGGTTCACGGCGGCCTTGGCGCACTCGATGATTTTCAGCGGCGAGAACAGGCCACGCGCCTTCTTGGCGGTGTCGATGGCCAGGGCTTCCAGCTCGGCCAGGGCCCCGACCTTGTCGGTGATCTCGATGTCGCGGGTGCGGCGCACGGGGGCGCCGGCCGCCAGCAGGCCGCGGGTATAGGCCAGGCCGGCGGCGGTCACATCGTCACCGTCCACCAGTTGGTCCACCAGGCCGGCTGCGGCTGCGGCCTTGGCCGACAGGTGCTTGCCGCTGAGCATCAGCTCGGTGGCGGCCTTCACGCCCATCACGCGCGGGGCACGCTGGGTGCCGCCGGCGCCGGGCAGCAGGCCAAGGTTCACTTCGGGCAGGCCCAGCAGCGCCTTGGGCAGTGCCAGGCGGTAGTGGGCCGACAGCGCCACCTCCAGGCCGCCCCCCAGGGCGGGGCCGTGGATGGCCGCCACCACCAGCTTGGGGCTGGCTTCAATCGCGTTGCAGACCTCGGGCAGCGAGGGGGGCATGGCGGGCTTGCCGAATTCACGGATGTCGGCGCCGGCGATGAAGGCCTTGCCCTCACCGACGATCAGCAGGGCCTTCACGGCCGCATCGGCCGCAGCCTGCTCCACGGCGGCCAGCAAACCGGCGCGCACGGCCTGACCCAGTGCATTGACGGGGGGGTTGTGGATGCTGACCACCAGCACCTCGCCATCGAGGCGGGTTTGGACCACAGAAGCGGTGTTGTCGGAACTCATGCGCGTGTCTCCGGAAATCGGTTTTCAGGGAAAAGCCGTTTGTACTACGACAAAGGCTCTTTACAATCACCTCAATAATTGACAGACCGTCAAATAAATTTAGACAATCACCAGGGAAAACCCGCAATGGACCTGCAGTCACTCACCCTGCTGGTGGAGATCATCGACAGCGGCAACCTCAGCCAGGCCGCGCGCAAGCTGAAGATGACGCGGGCCAACGTCAGCTACCACCTGTCGCAGCTGGAAAAGTCGGTCGGCGTGCAACTGGTCAAGCGCACCACGCGCCGGGTGGAGCCCACCGAGGTCGGGCTGCGCCTGTACGAGCACGGGCGCAACATCCACAACGAAATGCTGGCCGCGCGCGAGACCATCACCAGCCTGGGCCAGGAATTGCGCGGGCGCGTGGGCATCAGCGTGCCCAGCGGCTATGGCCAGATCGTGGTGAGCGACTGGCTGATCGAGTTCAAGCGGCTGTACCCCGGCATCGTGCTGGACGTGCTGTTCGAGAACCGCGCCGACAACCTGCGCGACGAGGTCGACATCGCCATCCGCGTGATGCAGGAGCCGCCCCTGTCCGTGGTGGCGCGCAGCCTGGGCGATGTGCGCTATGTGGCCTGCGCCTCCAGGGACTACGCTGCGCAGCACGGCCTGCCGCAGACGCTGATGGAGCTGCGCGCCAGCCCGCTGATCACCGCCGGCGTGATGGGGCGCCAGCTGCGCCTGGCGGCCTACCAGGGGCTGGAGCGCCAGGAGGTGACGCTGGAGCCGACCATCATCTCCGAGCACTTTCCCTTCCTGCGCCAGGGCATCCTGGCCAGCCTGGGCGTGGGCCTGGTGCCCGACTATGTGGTGCAGGACAAGGTGGCCACCGGCGAGGTGCTGACCACCTTGCACGACTACCGGCTGAGCATCTTCGGCACGCACATGTACCTGCTGTACCTGCCCAACCGCCACCAGACCCGGGCGGTGCGCACCTGCATCGACTTTCTGCTGGCCAAGGCCCGCGGCGAGGCCCAGCCCACGACGGCATGACGCCAGGGGCTGCGGCCCAGCCCTACCAACCCCACAAGCTCCGGCCCAGGCCCAGGCCCCACGGCCATTAAAAAACCCGCAGGCACAGGCCTGCGGGTGCTGTGGGATCGCCGCGCACGCTCAGTCGCGGCCCCCCTCTTCACGGTCGCGCCGGTGCGAGGGCCAGGCGCGCCCCTCTTCCCGCAACGGACGCTCGGGCCGGCCCTCGGGGGGACGCGGCCGGTCCGGGCGCACCTGGAGGCGGCCATCGCCATCCGGGCGCCATTGCGGTGGGCGGCCCTCCCCACGGTCCGGACGGTCTGGGCGATCGGGCCGCACCTGGGGCGGGCGCGGTCCGTCGTCAGGACGCCAGAACGGCGGACGGGGCCGGTCATCGGGGCGCACTTCGGGCCGCAAGGGCCAGGGCGCCGGGCGCACCGGCGGTGGCGGCGGCCGGAAATGGGGCCGCGGTGGTGGGGGCGGCACATAGTGGTAGCCGGGGGGTGCCCAGCGCCCAGGGCGCCAGTCATAGCGGTTGCCGGTCCAGAACCAGTCCCCACCAATCCAGATGTAGTTGGGCGCGGGTGCCACAGTGCGGTACTCGACGCGCGGGGGTGGCGGATAGCCATAGGTGGTGTAGACCGTGGTGCTGGAGTAACCATAGTCGGCATAGCCGTCATCCACCGGAGCCACCACGCAGCCACTGAGCAGAGCCACCGCCCCTGCCACACCCAGCGCCGCCCAGCCGCGCGGGCTGAAGCGGGTCCATCGCACAGAGGAATCAGTCCATCGCATAGCAGCTCCTAACAAGGTGACACATTCCATAACGCAAAACCCCGGCACGATGCTGACCGGGGTTCTTGTCGAAGCTGTAAAGCGCGGGTAAAGAAGCCGCGCAAGATGTGTCGGCGCAGGCAGGGCCGACACATCGCACGCTTCAGTGGCTGTTTTGCAGCGCCGCAATGCGCTCTTCAATGGGCGGGTGGCTGGAGAACAGCTTGCCAATGCCACCGGTGATGCCCATGGCCTGCATGCTCTTGGGCAGCTCGCCAGGGACCATGCCGCCCAGGCGCGCCAGGGCGTTCACCATGGGCTGC
Source organism: Comamonas aquatica NBRC 14918 (assembly GCF_000739875.1). Taxonomy (GTDB): domain Bacteria; phylum Pseudomonadota; class Gammaproteobacteria; order Burkholderiales; family Burkholderiaceae_C; genus Comamonas; species Comamonas aquatica. The sequence goes on along the minus strand of NZ_BBJR01000055.1, from coordinate 35,184 downwards.
TTGCGGCCCATCAGTTGGGCGGCACCGGCGTCGGCACGGAACTCGCGCTGGCGCGAGAACCAGGCGACGATCATGGCGGCCACGAAGCCCAGCAGGATGTCCATGACGATGGTGGTCACGTAGTAGCCAATGCCGGGGCCGGAGCTTTCGGAATCGCCCTTGCGCAGGAAGCTGTCCACGGCATAGCCGATGACGCGCGACAGGAACACCACGAAGGTGTTCATCACGCCCTGGATCAGCGTCATGGTCACCATGTCGCCGTTGGCGATGTGCGCCACCTCGTGGCCGATCACAGCCTCGACCTCTTCGCGCGTCATGCCCTGCAGCAGGCCGGTGGACACGGCCACCAGGGCGCTGTTCTTGAAGGCGCCGGTGGCAAACGCGTTCGGTTCACCCTCGTAGATCCCGACTTCGGGCATGCCGATGCCAGCCTTGTCGGCGAACTTGCGCACGGTGTCCACGATCCAGGCTTCGTCGGCGTTGCGGGGCTGCTCGATCACGTGCACGCCCGAGCTCCACTTGGCCACGGGCTTGGAGATCAGCAGCGAGATGATGGCGCCGCCAAAGCCCATGATGAAGGCAAAGCCCAGCAGCGCCCCCAGGTTCAGGCCGTTGGCGGTCAGGAAGCGGTTCACGCCCAGCAGGCTGGCCGTGATGCCCAGCACCGCCACCACGGCAATGTTGGTCAACAGAAAAAGAGCGATTCGTTTCATTGTGAGTTTCTCCACCAGGGGAAATCGGGCCCAGGGCCCACAGCCTGCCAGTTGGGGGCGCCGGCAGCCAGATTCAAGCGCTTGTCACCAGTCCCAGGCTCCGATGTTGTCGTGATCTTATGGAGTGCCTGCCGCGCGATGTGAGGGAGTCATCATAGAAGGAAAAGTTCGCCGGCCCGGCCTGCTGACAGCATCGTCCTACTTGCCGGGCGCGGGCAGTTCCACAAAGCGTTTGTCGCGCACGGCCACGCGCGAGGTGCCCTCGTCGCGCAGCTCGAACATCTGGGTGGCCGCCAGCAGCTTGGTCAGGGTGGCGTAGCCGTAGTTGCGTGCATCGAAGGGCAGCTTGTTGCCGATGTGCGTGCCCACGGCGCCGACGCGGGCCCAGCCGCTTTCGTCCTGGGTGGCCTTGACGGCATCGCGCAGCATGGCGACCAGTTGGCGGTCCTGGCGCAGCTGCTGCGAGGGCACGCGCAGGCTGAAGCCGCAGGGCTGGGCCACATCCAGCGCCAGCGGTGCCCCGGCCGGCGCCGTGGCGGCCGGCTCGGGCACCGGCACGCCGGGCAGGTCCAGGCTGTCGCCGGCCTCCGCCTCCTGCGCCAGGCTGCGGCGCTCGGCCCGGCTGGTGACGCCGTCGCCCAGCTCCGACAGCGCATCGAAGTACAGAAAGCGCGAACAGGCGTTGACGAAGGCCTTGGGCGTCTGGCTGGCGCCAAAGCCATAGACGGCCGCCCCCTTGGCGCGCAGGTGCATGACCAGCGGGGTGAAGTCGGCGTCGGAGGAGACGATGCCGAAGGCATCGGGCTTTTCGGTATAGAGCAGCTCCATGGCGTCCACGGTCATGGCCATGTCGGTGGCGTTCTTGCCCTTGGAATAGTCGAACTGCTGCATGGGCCGCAGGGCGTACTCCAGCAGCTTGGACTGCCAGCCGTGCAGGCCGGGCTTGGTCCAGTTGCCATAGGCACGGCGGGTGTTGATGACGCCGAAAGTGGACAGCTCGGTCAGGATTTCATCGATCATCTCCGACGGGGCGTTGTCGGCATCGATCAAGAGGGCGATTCGCGGCTGGACATCGGTGGGCATGCAGGCACTCCTTGGACTGCTGCACAGCCTACCCGAGCCACCGCGGCTTGCCAATACAAAAAAAGGAGCTGCTTGCGCAGCTCCTTGCTGGTTTTCAGCAGGCTTTGCGCCTGAATTCCTTGCAAATCCAGCGCAGGCAGCTTCTCTTTTTTCAGTCCAGCAGCTTCCAGGGCAGGGCTTCGCCAAAGCGCAGCGGTTTGAGCTGGGCCCCTTCGCCGTACTCGAAGCTGGCGGGCGGGGTCCAGCTTTCCTTGACCAGGGTGATGGTGTCGGTGTTGCGCGGCAGGCCGTAGAAGTCCGCGCCGTTGAAGGAGGCAAAGGCTTCCAGCTTGTCCAGGGCGCCGGCGTTGTCAAACACCTCGGCGTACATCTCGATCGCCGCGTGGGCGCTGTAGCAGCCGGCGCAGCCCGTGGCCGCTTCCTTGAGGTGGGCGGCATGGGGCGCGCTGTCGGTGCCCAGGAAGAACTTCTTGCTGCCGCTGGTGGCGGCCTGCACCAGGGCCAGGCGGTGGGTTTCGCGCTTGAGCACCGGCAGGCAGTAGAAGTGCGGGCGCACGCCGCCCAGGAAGATGGCGTTGCGGTTGAACAGCAGGTGCTGGGGCGTGATGGTGGCGCCCAGGAAGTCGTCGGCAGCGGCCACGTACTCGGCCGCTTCCTTGGTCGTCACGTGCTCCATGACGATCTTGAGCTCGGGGAAATCCTGGCGCAGGGGCTGGAGCTGCTGCTCGATGAACACCGCCTCGCGGTCGAACAGGTCGATGCTGGCGTCGGTCACTTCGCCGTGCACCAGCAGCACCAGGCCCTCGCGCTGCATGGCCTCCAGCGTGGGGTAGATCTTGCGCAGGTCGGTCACACCATGGTCGGAATTGGTCGTGGCACCTGCGGGGTACAGCTTGCAGGCCACCACGCCGGCGGCCTTGGCGCGCACGATCCCCTCGGGGCCCAGGTTGTCCGTCAGGTACAGCGTCATCAGCGGCTGAAACTGGTTGCCGGCGGGCACGGCCGACAGAATGCGCGCGCGGTAAGCCAGCGCCATCTCGGCCGTGGTCACGGGCGGCTTCAGGTTCGGCATGATGATGGCGCGGCCCATCTGGCGGGCGCTGTGCGGCACCACGCAGCGCATGGCATCGCCATCGCGCACGTGCAGGTGCCAATCATCGGGACGGGTCAGGGTGAGGGTCGTGGGGGCAGTCATGGCCGTATTGTCCCATTGACTGCGGTCCTGCAGAAATCCTGCGCATGTGCATAATGAGAAGCACTCTCATTTAAAAACACAGCACAATGACCACCGAAGTGACCTCTTCCCCTGCTTTTGAACGCGTTCGCCACCCCTTCAAGGCCCGCCACCTGCAACTGCTGTCGCGCGAGCAGATCAGCCCCGGCTTTCTGCGCCTGACCCTGGTGGGCGAGCTGCGCGACTTCGCCAGCGCGGGGTTTGATGACCACTTCAAGCTCATCCTGCCGCAGTCCGGCCTGGACAAGCCCCTGCTGCCCCAGTTGGTGGACGGCAAGCCCATGGTCGACGGTCCCCGCCCCACCATGCGCGACTACACGCCGCTGCGCTGGACCACCAACACCCTGACCGTGGACTTTGCCCTGCACGACCACGGCCCCGCCACCGAATGGGCACGCACCGCTGCCATGGGTTCGTGGGTGGGCGCGGCCGGCCCGCGTGGCTCGCTGGTGATCCGCAAGGACTTTGACTGGTACTGGATGCTGGCCGATGCCAGCGGCCTGCCGGCCGTCGAGCGCGCCCTGGCCGAGCTGCCCGCCAGCGCCCAGGTGACGGTGCGCCTGGCCGTGCCCGAGGCCGACCGCCGCGCCCTGCCCTCGCAGGCCCAGGTCGATCTGCAGTGGGTGGATGCGCTGACCGATGCCGCCGAGGCTCTGGCGCTGCCCGAGGGCAGCGGCTTTGTTTGGGCCGCCGGCGAACACAGCGACATGGCCGCCCTGCGCAAGATCGCGCTGGCCAAGGGTGCCTCGCCCAAGCGCATGCGCATCGCCGCCTACTGGAAGCACGGCGAAGCCGCGCACCACGCCGAGCTGGCCGACCAGGAATGATGCAGCAACCATAGCAATCAACGCACACTGCATAAGCGTTTCAGGCCTTTTTGTCATAAAAAAAGCCGCTGGTGACAGCGGCTTTTGGGGTGCCTGGGGCCTGCGCTCAGTGCTGCAGGATCTTGCCCAGAAAGTCCTTGGTCCGGGGCTGGCGCGCATCGGGATTGCCAAAGAAGTCTTCCTTGGTGCAGTCCTCCAGGATCTTGCCGCCCACGTCCATGAAGATCACGCGGCTGGCCACCTTCTTGGCGAAGCCCATTTCGTGCGTCACGCACATCATGGTCATGCCTTCGTGCGCCAGGCTCACCATCACGTCCAGCACTTCGCCCACCATTTCGGGGTCCAGCGCCGATGTGGGCTCGTCAAACAGCATCACGTTCGGGTCCATGGACAGCGCACGGGCAATCGCCACGCGCTGCTGCTGGCCACCCGACAGCTGGCCGGGCACCTTGTCCTTGTGCGCCATCAGGCCCACGCGGTCCAGCATCCTCAGGCCACGCACCTTGGCTTCGTCGGGGCTGCGGCCCAGCACCTTGATCTGTGCGATCGTCAGGTTCTCAGTCACCGTCAGGTGGGGGAACAGCTCGAAGTGCTGAAACACCATGCCCACGGTGGAGCGCAGCTTGGGCAGGTTGGTCTTGGGGTCGTGCACGGGCGTGCCGTTCACCCAGATCTCGCCCTTCTGGATGGGCTCCAGCGCATTGATGGTCTTGATCAGCGTGGACTTGCCGGAGCCCGAGGGGCCGCACACCACCACCACTTCACCCTTTTTGATGTGGGTGGAGCAGTCGTTGAGCACCTGGAAGCTGCCGTACCACTTGGAGACGTTCTTGAGTTCGATCATGAATAAATCCTCAATCTTGCAGAGCGCACATCAACGGATGATGGCGATCTTCTTGTGCAGGCGCTTGACCCAGTAGGACAGGGCAAAGCAGATCACAAAGTAAATAACGGCGGCGGCCAGATAGGCTTCCATCGGGCGACCAAAGTTCTTGCCGGCAACCTCGAAGCCCTTGAGCATGTCGTAGGCACCGATTGCGTACACCAGGGACGTGTCCTGGAACAGGATGATGGTCTGCGTCAGCAGCACCGGCAGCATGTTGCGGAAGGCCTGTGGCAGCACCACCAGGCGCATGTTCTGCCCATAGGTCATGCCCAGGGCCTGGCCGGCAAACACCTGGCCACGCGGCACGGACTGGATGCCCGCACGCATGATCTCGGAGAAGTAGGCCGCCTCGAAGGCGATGAAGGTGATGATGGCCGACATCTCAGCGCCGATCGGCTTGCCGATCACCAGGGGCACCAGCAGGAAGAACCACAGGATCACCATCACCAGCGGAATGGAACGCATGCCGTTGACGTAGATGGTGGCAGGCAGATCCAGCCACTTCTTGCCCGACAGCCGCATCAACGCCAGCACCGTGCCGAAGAAGATGCCGCCCAGGGTGGCGATGACGGTCAGCATCAGGCTGAAACCCAGGCCCTTGATCACAAAGTTGCTGATCAGGTCCCAGTTGTAAAACGACCAGTCCAAAGAGAAATTCATGGTTTAGTGCCCTCCCGCCGCACCGGGCGCCACCAGACCAGGCACACGCACGCGCTTTTCAATGAAGGCCATGATGCGGTTGATGGTGAAGGCCGAGACGATGTACAGGCCGGTCACCGCCAAATAGACCTCGATGCCGCGACCCGTTTCTTCCTGTGCCTGCATGGCGAACATGGTCAGCTCGGTCACCGACACCGCAAACGCCACCGACGAGTTCTTGAAGATGTTCATCGTCTCGCTGGTCAGCGGCGGAATGATGATGCGGAAGGCATTCGGCAGCAGCACGTAGCGGTAGGTCTGCCAGGTGGTGAACCCCATGGCCATGCCCGCATAGCGCTGCCCGCGTGGCAGCGCCTGGATGCCGGAGCGCACCTGCTCGGCAATACGCGCCGAAGTGAAAAAGCCCAAGGCCAACACCACCAGCACAAAGCCCGAGACGGACTTCATCGCCGGGAAGATGGATGGCACCACGTGGTACCAGATAAAAATTTGCACCAGCAACGGGATATTGCGGAAAAACTCCACCCACGCATTGCCGAAACGCACCGTCCAGGGACGGTTTTCCAAGGTACGCAAGGTACCGATCACCACACCCACCACCAAAGCCAGCACCAGCGCCAGCAGGGACACGGACACGGTCCAGCCCCAGGCCGACAGCATCCAGTCCAGGTAGGTGATGTCGCCGTCCTTGCCAAAACAGCCTTCGCGCACCGTGCGGTCCAGCGTGTCCTCGCAGAACATTTGCCAATCCCAATTCATAGGATTTCCTTCCAGTTAACCACCTTATGCCCGTCTATGACAGGCCCTCCAACGCAAAACGCCCCGGCCCGCAAGATGCAGGTGGGGCGCATCGCGTCGGCTAAGAATTACTTGTTGTAATCTTCCTTAGGCTTGTTGTTGGGGTTGTTCCAAGCATTCTTGGTGGCTTCCGATAGGGGCACAGGCCCACCGCCACGTTGGCGGGAGGGATAGGCTGGATGAACCACTTGTCCCACAGCTTGGCCAGCGTGCCATCCTTGACCTGGCGGGCGATCGAGTCGTTCACGGCCTTCAGGAAGGCGGGGTCGTTCTTGCGCACCATGCAGGCGATCGGCTCGGTGGACAGGGGTTCGCCCACGATCTTGAAGTCCTTGGCATTCTTGGACTTGGAGATGTTGCCCGCCAAGATGGAGCCGTCCATCACGAACGCATCGGCACGGCCGGTTTCCAGCAGCAGGAAGCTGTCGGCGTGGTCCTTGCCCATGATGTTCTTGAACTCGATGCCTTCGGCGCGCTTGTTCTGGCGCAGCAGTTGCACCGAGGTCGTGCCCGTGGTGGTGGCCACGGTCTTGCCGTTCAGGTCCTTGACATCGTTGATGCCGGAATTGGCCTTCACGGCGATGCGCACCTGCTCCACGTAGGTGGTGTTGGCGAAGTCCACGTCCTTTTGACGGTTCAGGTCATTGGTGGTGGAGCCGCACTCCAGGTCCACGGTGCCGTTCACTACCAGTGGAATACGGTTTTGCGACGTCACGGGCTGGTACTTGGTTTCCAGCTTGGACAGGCCCAGTTGCTTGCGCAGGTCAGAAGCGATGTTTTCCGCCATCTCGGTGTGAAAGCCCACGTACTTGCCATCGCCCAGGGTGTAACCCAGTGCACCCGAAGATTCGCGCACACCCAGGGTGATGCTGCCCGACGATTTCACCTTGGCCAATGTGTCGTTGGCCTGCGCCATGGCGCTACCAGCAGCCAATGCCATCACAGCCACGGCCAGCAAATGTTTCTTCATTCAGTGCTCCTCAGATTTACTAGAGACAACGCAATCTCATGCAGCCGACAGCTTACGCATGAGGTCATGCACAATGTACATAATCTGCCACAGCTTGTCAGCTACGCGACAGACTTTTCCGCCACCCGGCATAGCCAAGCGGAATGACTTCCATCCTAAAAGGTATGCACCAATTTGAAGAAGAAGCTTGATCAGGAGAAACACCTAGAACAGGCAGTTTTCTTGCATCCAGACCGCGGACCAATGAAAAAAAACGACGTTCTCGGCCTCGGGAAAGTCGCTTTTTTCTCGGGAGGCACTGCCGCAGATGCAAGCAATACCTGTGCCAACTCTTAGGGTAAGAACCTCACTGTGCCTTGGTTTTCTCCAGCCCTTCGGCCTGGGATTGCAGGAAGCTCCACAGGGCCTGGACCACGCTCTTGGCGCCGTCCTTGCCGGTGGGCTTTTCCCGGTAGGCCAGCACATCCATGGGTAGCTGGAACTTCTGCGACCCCTCGGGCACGGCACTGACCAGGCGGCCGGACTGCAGCTCGTTGCGCACCGCGCTGTACGGAAGGAAGGCCACGCCATGGCCCTCGATGGCCATGGCCTTGAGGCCTTCGGCCATGTCGGTTTCGTAGACCCGCTCCAGGTGCACCGGCATGGAAGCCTCCTTGAGCAGCAATTCGGTCAGGCGCCCCAGGTAGGCGCCCGGGCCGTAGGCCAGGAACGGCAGGGGCTCGCTGGCATGGCCCGGCAGCATGAACAGGGGCTTGCCGTTGGCATCGGGCTTGGCATACGGCGCCAGCAACTCTTCACCCAGGCGCACCATTTCATAGCGCGCCATGTCCAGCTGGAAAGGCTGGGAGCTGTGGTGATAAGCAATCAGCAGGTCACAGCCACCTTCGACCAGGCGCATCACCGCATCGTGGACGTTGAGGGCGATCAGGCGGCTCTTGAAGGAGCCGAACTGCTCCTGCACCTGTGACACCCAGGCCGGGAAGAAGGTGAAGGCAAGGGTGTGCGGCACGGCAAAGCCGACCATGCCCTTGTCGCTGCTGGCATGGGCCCGCAGCATGGAGCGCGTGCTCTGCAGGGACTGTAGCATCTCCAGCGCCTGGTCGTACATGGTCTTGCCCGCCGACGTCAGACGCGTGGGGTAAGAGCTGCGATCCACCAGGTCGGTCCCGGCCCAGGCCTCCAGCGCCTGGATGCGGCGCGAGAAAGCCGGCTGCGTGACGTGGCGCAACTGGGCAGAGCGGCTGAAGCTGCGCGTTTCAGCCAGACTGACAAAATCTTCAAGCCATTTGGTTTCCATGCCCGTGATTATCGCCTTGCCGTAGCCTGACACCCTAGGGCCACCCGCATAGCCAAGGGCTGCGAAAGTCTCAATAATGCGTTTCGAGTTCTCGCTGCCATCCGTGCTAGGGCTCAGCGTCCGGCTGTGCGTGCACAACACCGACAGGACCGGAATCGCACTAGCGTTTGCCTTGCTTTTGTTCACGATTCCGCGACATGTCCGAACCTTCCCACAGCCCGGCCCCACCGGCCGAAGGCCCCGAGCAGCCACGTGCCCTGCGCATTGAAGACTGGCTCACCGTCATCATCATGGCCTTGCTGGCCCTGATCACCTTCGCCAACGTCCTGGTGCGTTATTTCACCGACGCCTCGTTTGCCTGGACCGAGGAAATCTCCATCTTCCTGATGATCCTGCTGGCCATGGTGGCAGGCAGTGCCGCCGTCGCCCGCGACCAGCACATCCGCATCGAATTCCTGACCAGCCGCGGCACTGCTGCACGAAAACAGCTGCTAGCCCGTCTGGGTTCTGCGTCAGTAGCTCTGCTTTTTGCTTTGATTGCGGCGCTCAGCGCACGCGTCGTCTGGGACGACTGGCGCTATGAGGAAACCTCGCCCGGCATCGGTGTGCCGCAGTGGTGGTATTCCGTGTGGCTGCCGATCTGCTCGCTGGCCATCACGGCGCGGGCCATCGGCCTGTTCCGGCGCCAGGGCCGCCTGGCGCAGTTCGAGGCAGTGGCCACCGACGAGCAGGAGTCCGCATGATCGCTGCCCTACTGTTCGTGGCCTTTCTGGTCCTGATGTTCCTGGGCGTGCCGATCGGCGCGGCCCTGGGCCTGGCGGGCGCGGCCTGCATTGCGCTGGCCAACCTGGATGTGCAATGGTTCGGCCTGCTGGCCGTGCCGCAGAACTTCTATGCCGGCCTGGGCAAGTACCCACTGCTGGCCATCCCCATGTTCGTGCTGGTGGGGTCCATCTTCGACCGCTCCGGCGTGGCCGCGCGGCTGGTGAACTTTGCGATCGCCATCGTCGGCCGTGGCCCCGGCATGCTGCCGCTGGTGGCGATTGCCGTGGCCATGTTCCTGGGCGGCATCTCGGGCTCCGGCCCGGCCAATGCCGCCGCCGTGGGCGGGGTGATGATTGCGGCCATGTACCGGGCCGGCTACCCCGGCAGCTTCTCGGCCAGCGTGGTCGGCGCCGCCGCCGCCACGGACATCCTGATCCCGCCCTCTGTGGCGTTCATCATCTACTCGGTGCTGGTGCCCGGCGCCTCGGTGCCGGCGCTGTTTGCGGCCGGCATGATCCCCGGCATCCTGGCCGGCCTGGCCCTGGTCGTGCCCGCTGTGTGGATGGCACGCCGCCACAAGATGGGCCACCTCGAAGCCGATCTGCCGCGCCCCGCGCTGTGGCAAAGCTTCAAGGAGGCCATCTGGGGTCTGGCGGCCCCGGTGCTGATCCTGGGCGGCATGCGCGCCGGCTGGTTCACCCCCACCGAGGCGGCCGTGGTCGCCGTGTTCTACGGCCTGTTCGTGGGCATGTGCATCCACCGCACCATCGGCGTGCGCGACCTGTTCCCCATCCTGCGCGAGGCGGGCGAGCTGTCGGCCGTGATCCTGCTGGTGGTGTCGCTGGCGGGCATCTTCGCCTTCTCGCTGTCCACGCTGGGCGTGATCGATCCGGTGGCCAAGGCCATCGTGCAGTCGGGCCTGGGCGAGTACGGCGTGCTGATGCTGCTGATCCTGCTGCTGATCACCGTGGGCATGTTCCTGGACGGCATCTCCATCTTCCTGATCTTCGTGCCGCTGCTGCTGCCCATCATGCAGCACTACGGCTGGGACCCCGTGTGGTTCGGTGTGATCCTGACGCTGAAGGTGGCCCTGGGCCAGTTCACGCCGCCGTTGGCCGTGAACCTGATGGTGTCCTGTCGCATCGCCGGCGTGCCCATGGAATCCACCGTGCGCTGGGTCATCCCGATGCTGATCGCCATGTTCCTGGTCATGCTGCTGGTGATTGCCTTCCCGCAACTGGCGCTATGGCTGCCGGCCCGACTGGGCTACTGAGCCCCCCGCTTTCCCCCGAGTGCTTGCAAAAACCCAACCCAAGAGGAGACAACCCATGCAACTGCGTACCTTTCTGACGGCCTCGGCCGCTGCCGCCACCCTGCTGACCCTGGGCCTGCCTGCGCACGCCCAGGCGCCCGCCAACTACAAGAGCGAGTACCGCCTGTCCGTGGTGCTGGGCACGGCCTTCCCCTGGGGCAAGGGCGCGGAAATATGGGCCGACAAGGTGCGCGAGCGCACCCAGGGCCGCATCAACATCAAGCTCTACCCCGGCACCTCGCTGGTCCAGGGTGACCAGACGCGCGAATTCAGCGCCATCCGCCAGGGCGTGATCGACATGGCCGTGGGCTCCACCATCAACTGGTCGCCCCAGGTCAAGGCGCTGAACCTGTTCTCGCTGCCCTTCCTGTTCCCCGACTATGCGGCCGTGGACGCCGTGGTCCAGGGCCAGGTCGGCCAGGAAATCTTCAAGACCATCGACAAGGCCGGCGTGCTGCCCCTGGCCTGGGGCGAGAACGGCTACCGCGAGATCTCCAACTCCAAGAAGGCCATCAGCAAGCCCGAAGACCTCAAGGGCATGAAGATCCGCGTGGTCGGCTCGCCACTGTTCCTGGACACCTTCACCGCCCTGGGTGCCAACCCCACACAGATGAGCTGGGCCGATGCCCAGCCCGCCATGGCCAGCGGTGCCGTGGACGGCCAGGAAAACCCCGTGTCCGTGTACATGGCCGCCAAGCTGAGCACCGTGGGCCAGAAGCACATGACGCTGTGGGGCTACATGAACGACCCGCTGATCTACGTGGTGAACAAGGACGTGTGGGCCAGTTGGACCCCGGTCGACCAGGCCATCGTCAAGCAAGCCGCGCTGGATGCCGCCAAGGAGCAGATCGCCATCTCCCGCAAGGGCATGAGCGAGGCCGACAAGCCCCTGGTCAAGGAGCTGACCGCCCAGGGCGTGACCGTGACCGACCTGAGCCCCGCGCAGCGCAAGGTATTTGCCGACGCCACCAAGAGCGTCTACACCAAGTGGAAGCCGCAGATCGGCACCAACCTGGTGGACATGGCCGAAAAGGCGATTGCCGCACGCAAGCAGTGATGCATTACGGGGCCTGACCGGCCCCGCTTGCACGGCGCAGACCCAAGCACGGTCTGCGCCGTTTTTTTATGCCTGCCCCGCCCGCACCCGTGCCCGCAGGGGCAGCGCAGGCCGGCTCATGCCGCCAGCACGGCGGCCAGGGCCAGGGCGGCCGGCACAGTCTGGATGAACAAGATCTTTTTGGAGGCCGTCATCGCGCCATAGACCCCGGCAACCATGACGCAGACCAGAAAGAAGACCTGGAAGGCCAGCCCTTCGGCGCCCATGCACAGGCCCGTGATCAGCCCCGCGGCCAGGAAGCCGTTGTACAGCCCCTGGTTGGCCGCCAGCACCTTGGTCTGCTGGGCCTGCTCCTGCGTCATGCCGAATGCCCGGCGGCCCTGGGGCTTGGTCCACAGAAACATCTCCAGCACGAGGATGTAGAGGTGCAAGATCGCCACCGCGGCGACAAGGAAACTGGCCAGCCATTGCATGTGTGAGGCTCCCGATGTGGGTAGTGATGGTGGAGGCCCCTGGGCTGCGCCCCGCAGGGGCACCCATGGGGCAACGGGCGCACGCCGGCGCCGGGGTCCGCCATCTTAGGGGCGCCGCCGACACGGCACCAGCCGGGTTGCCACGGAGCACGCAGCCCGCGCACCGCGCCATCGCGCCATCGCGACTGGCGACCGCCACCACAGAGCCCGGCAAGACCTGAAGGCCGCAGAAAAAGCATAGCTGTCTGCGCAGGATGGACCTGGGCCAGCGGCCTTTTGGATACCTATCCTCAGGCTGCCTGGATCAGCGGCGCTTCCCCCATCAGCAGTTGCTGCTGGCGCGCCGCTTCATGGCCCTCACCCAGCAGCAGCACATGGCGCAGGCCCTGGATGATGCTATGCGAAAAGCCCAGGTCGTTCATCAGCGAGCTAACCGTCAGGCTGTCCAGCAGCCCGCCGCGGATGGCCGCGAACAGGTGCTTGCGGAACTGGGTGTCAAAGGCAGCGATGCGCTCGTCCATGGCCTGCAACTGCGCCGCCCATTCGGGCTCGGGCATGTCGGAGACGCTGAGCATGCGCATGTCCCGCAGCGTCTGCAGCATGTGCAGGCGCAGCTCCAGGTAGCTGCTGCGGGCCGGGGCATCGTCGGGCCCCTGCAGGTAGTGGTGCATGTTGCGCTGCAGGCGGTGGGCGTCCTTGACAGCTTCCACCAGCTGGAAGGCCGCGACCTGGCTGTTGTGCCAGTAGTCCTGCTGCGCGCCATCCATGGGCAGGACCATGCTACCCATGAACTCCAGCAAATCGGCGTACACCCCCTTGATGTGGGTCTTGTAGAGCAGGTCGGCATTGATGGCCTGCTGCTGCAGGCGCAGGCGCAGCTCGGGGTCCTCGCGCTCCAGCGGCCCCTGCAGGCTTTGCACTGGCGCGTACAGCGCGTGGGCCACCACTTCCAGCCCCAGGCGGCCCATGTGCTGCAGCTCCTTGGACACCGCGCTGCAGGCACTTTCGACCGACTGCAGCGCGGCAGGCTGCAGGTAGCGGGCGCGCGTGGTCTGCGCCACCTGCTCGGTGTGCGTGGCAATCAGCACCTCGGGCTCCTGCAGGTCCGGCAGCCAACGCTCCAGGGCCCGCGCCAGCTGGCGCTGCAGGGGCCAGAACACCAGCACCCCCATGACGTTGAACAGGGAGTGGAACATGGCCAGCTGGATCAGCGGGTTGTCGCCCAGGCCCACGGCCGCCGCCGTCTGCTGCACCCCCCAGGTCATGGGCGCCAGCAGCAGAAAGGCGATCACCGCCGTGGTGCAGTTGAACACCAAGTGCGCCACGGCCAAGCGCTGGCCGGGGCGCGCGCTGCCGATCATGCCCATGACGGCCGTGGACACGGCCGAGCCGACGTTGGAGCCAATCGCGATCGCCAGGGCCTGGGGCAGCTCCAGCTGCTGATTGGCCAGGGCGGCCAGGGTCAGCATCAGGGTCGCGTGGCTGGACTGCAGCACCACCGTGATCAGCGTGCCCACCCCGACGAACAGCAGCGCGCCACGCACGCCTTCGGCGCTGTAGCGGTTCAGCTGCAGATCCCCGAAGCTGGAGAAGCCTTGCTTGATCTCGTCAATCCCCAGGAAGATCAGCGAAATGCCCAACAGGAAGCGGCCGATGGCCTTGCCCTTGTCGCCGGCAAAGCCCAGCAGCACGCCGAACACCAGCAGGGGCATGGCCAGCGGCGCCATGCTCAGGTTCTGCCCGGCCATGGCCAGCAGCCAGATGCCGCTGGTGGCCCCCAGGTTGGCACCGAACAGCACGGCAATGCTGCCCGCCAGCGTGATCAGCCCGGCGCTGAGAAAGGCGATCGTCAGCAGCGACACCAGGGTGCTGGACTGCAGCACAAAGGTGGCGGCGGTGCCGAACAGCAGCCCCTTGAACGGCGTGGCCGTGCTTTGCGACAGCCAGCCTTCCAGCTTGCCCCCGGCCAGGCTTTTGAGGCCCTGCTCCAGGTTCTGCATGCCGAACAGGAACAGGGCCAGGCCCGCGCACAGCACCAGCCAGCCGTGGCTGAACCAGAACGACCAGGCCAGCGCCGCAAAAGCCAGGACGATCAGCGAATGTTTGGAATAAGCGGGAGGACTGAGCACATCACACCTTGGGCAGTCGTTAGAGGTAATGCCGCTACGGATCCTGCCGAGCACGCCGGCGGACCTGGGTGCCGCCACAGCGGACGCGAGCGGAACTGCGCAGTGTAGGTGGGCGCAGGGGCTTACACCGGCGTCACCAGCGGTTGGCCGGCGAAATGACGGTGCGCATTGTCCAGGAACAAATCCACCGTGGCCTGCACCGCCTCGGGCGACCAGCCCGCCACGTGCGGGGTCAGCACCACGTTGTCCAGGTCCAGCAACTCGGCGGGCGGCAGCGGCTCGCTTTCATACACATCCAGGCCGGCACCGGCCAGCGCCCCGGTGCGCAAGGCCTGCGCCAGGGCCGCGGTATCCACCACCGAGCCGCGCGCAATGTTCACCACATAGCCCTGCGGCCCCAGCGCCGCGATCACCGGCGCATCGACCAGGTGCCGGGTCCCGGCGCCGCCCGGGGTGGCCACCAGCAGCACATCGGCCCACTGCGCCAGCGCCAGCACGCTGTCGAAATAGGTGAAGTCAACGCCATCCTTGGGGCTGCGGTTGTGGTAGCCCATGGGCATGTCGAAGGCCTGCGCACGCCGCGCAATCTTCTGGCCGATGGTGCCCAGGCCCAGAATGCCCAGGCGCTTGCCGGAGACGTTGGGCGGCAGGGGGATGTCGTTGCGCCACATGCCCTGGCGCGTCAGGCGGTCCAGCCGCACCAGGCCACGCACGGCGGCAATCACCAGCCCGAAGGCGTGGTCGGCCACGCACTGGTCGTTGGTGCCGGCACCGTTGCTCACGGCGATGCCGTGGGCCCGGGCGTAGGCCACATCGATGTTTTCATAGCCGGCCCCCAGGGCGCCCACCCAGCGCAGCTGGGGCATGGCCTGCATCTGCGCCGCGCTCAGACCGATGGCGCCCACGGTCAGCACCGCCTGCACCCGGGGCCCGTGGGTGGCCAGCGCCTCGGCGCAGCGCGCTGCATCCGGGGCATAGAGCACGTCGAAGGACTGGGCAAGTTGGGACAGGTGGGCATCGGACAGAACGTGCAGCACCAACAACAGTGGCTTGGAGGCAGACATGGGCAATCGCAATCAGCAGTCAGGGGAAAACCAGCATTATTGGTGCTCCGCACTTTGCTGCAGCGCCCACATTTGGGCATAGCGCCCCCCTTGCGCCAGCAAAGCCACATGCGTGCCGTGCTCGACGATGCGGCCCGCGTCCATCACCAGGATCTCGTGGGCGTCGACCACCGTGGACAGGCGGTGCGCGATCACCAGCGTGGTCTTGCCCTGGGCGGCACTGGCCAGCTCCTGCTGGATGGCGCGCTCGGTGTGGCTGTCCAGGGCGGAGGTGGCCTCGTCAAAGATCAGGATGGGCGGGTTCTTCAGCAGGGTGCGTGCAATCGCCACGCGCTGCTTTTCACCGCCAGACAGCTTCAGGCCACGTTCGCCCACCTTGGTGGCATAGCCCTGCGGGGTGGACTGGATGAAGTCGTGGATGCGCGCGGCCCGGGCGGCGGCCTCCACCTCGGCCTGCGTGGCACCGGGGCGGCCATAGGCGATGTTGTAGGCCACCGTGTCGTTGAACAGCACTGTGTCCTGCGGCACGATGCCGATGGCGCGGCGCACGCTGTCCTGGGTGACCTGGCGGATGTCCTGGCCGGCGATGGTGATGCGGCCCGCCTGCACGTCATAGAAGCGGTACAGCAGCCGCGCCAGGGTGCTCTTGCCCGCGCCCGAGGCCCCCACCACGGCCACGGTGCGCCCGGCGGGCACGGTGAAGCTCACGCCCTGCAGGATGGGCCGTGCCGGGTCGTAGGCAAATTGCACGTCGTCAAAGCGCAGTTCGGGCTGGCCCTGCAGTTGCAGGGGCACCGCGCCCGGCGCATCGGCCACCTCGCGGGCCTGGTCCATCAGCACGAACATGCGCGACAGGTCCGCCAGGCTCTGCTTGATCTCGCGGTACAGCGTGCCCAGGAAGTTCAGCGGGATGTACAGCTGGATCATGAAGGCGTTGACCATGACGAAGTCGCCCAGCGTCATCTCGCCGGCCACCACGCCCTGCGTGGCGCGCCACAGCATGGCCACCAGGGCCGTGGCGATGATGAGCTGCTGCCCGCCGTTGAGCAGGCTCAGCGAGCGCTGGCTCTTGAGGCGCACGCGCCGCAGCTCCTGCAGGTTCTCGTCGTAGCGGCGGGCCTCGAAGTCCTCGTTGTTGAAGTATTTGACGGTCTCATAGTTCAGCAGCGCATCCACGGCCTTGGTGTGCGCAGCCGAGTCCTGCACATTCGCCGCACGGCGGAACTGGGTGCGCCACTCCGTCAGCTTGACGGTGAAGGTGATGTAGGTGAGCAGCGCCACGGCCGTGATGGCAGCAAACCCCCAATCAAAGGTGAAGGCCAGAATGCCCAGCACCAGCAGCATTTCGATCAGCGTGGGCAGGATGCTGTAGAGCGAGTACGAGACCAGCGATTCGGTGCTGCGCACGCCGCGCTCGATGTCGCGCGTCATGCCGCCGGTCTGGCGCTCCAGGTGAAAGCGCAGGCTCAGGGCATGCAGGTGGCGGAAGGTGGCCAAGGCGATGGAACGCGCCGCGCCCTGCGTGGCCTTGGCGAACACCAGATCGCGCAGCTCGGTGAACAGCGAGGTGGAAAAGCGCAGCGCGCCGTAGGCCAGCAGCAGGCCCGCCGGCACCACCAGCAGCGCGCTGGCATCGCCGGGGCGCACGCCCAGGGCGTCGACCAGCTGCTTGAGCAGCAGCGGCACGCCGACGTTCGCCAGCTTGGCGCCCACCATGAACAGCAGCGCGGCCAGCACGCGCCATTTGTACTGCCACAGGTAGGGCAGCAAACGGCGCAGGGCGGTCCATTCGGCCGCATTAGCCACGTTGGAAGCTGAGGGTTGTGGGGAGGCTGTTTCACCGCTGCGACGCATGGGGGACAATTCCGGGTTGTTTTTGTTCCCGGATTGTCTCCCATGCCCCGTTCCCCAGACTTACCCAGCGTTGCACTGCCCACGGACAAAGAGTTGGTGCTCAAGGTCGTTCCCATGCCCGGGGACTGCAATGCCAACGGGGACATCTTCGGTGGCTGGGTCATGTCCCAGGTCGACCTGGCCGGCTGCGTGCTGGCCATGCGCCTGGCCGGCGGCAACCGCATGGCCACCGTGGCCGTGAAGGAATTCATCTTCAAGCAGCCCGTGCGCGTGGGTGACGTGCTGTCGTTCTACTCCTGCGTCACGCGCGTGGGCCGCACCTCGGTGACGGTGGATGTCGAGGTGTTTGCCGAACGCATGACCCACCAGGGCGAGTACGTGAAGGTGACCGAAGCCGTGCTGACCTATGTGGCCATCGACGCGCACGGCAACTCGCGCCCGCTGGACCTGCCCGCGGCCGAGCACGCGCCCGCCAGCCTGGTGCCCCAGGGCTGAGGCCCCACCCCGCAAAAAAGCCCGGTACGTGACCGCACCGGGCTTTGTGCATGGGGCTGGCATGGCCCCTGGCGCCGCTCAGGCGACGGCGATCTGCGCGGCAGGCTTGGCAGCCGGTGCGCTGACGGGCGCGCGCTCGGCACGGCCGACCACGCCCACCTCGACCTCACCGGCCAGCTGGCCACCCTCCTCGACCACCAGTTTGCCGTAGCGGATCTTGCCGCTGACCTTGCCGGTGCTATGGATCACCAGCTTCTGGCGCACGGTCAGGCTGCCGGTGAACTCGCCATGGATCTCGGCGATGTCGATCTCGGCCGAACCGTGGAAGGCCCCCTGCTGCGCGATGTGGATGACGCGCGAGTCCATGGTCGCCTCCACCGTGCCTTCCACCACCAGCGTGTCGCAGTCCGTGATCTCGACCCCCTTGAGCTTGATGTTGGGGCCCACGGTCAGCTTGCTGCCGCCCTGCTCGGCCACGGGGCTGTCCGTGGTGGCGGGGGCGGCGCTGACCTCGGGGGCCACGGCACGGGGCTGCTGCGGCTCGGCCACTGGGGTGTGGCTGTTCAGGCCGTTGCCGGGGGTGCTGTTCAAGCTGCCGACCGTGCCAGGGCGGGTCGCAAAGTTCTGTGTGTCGCGCTTGGTGAAAAAGGGGTTGTTCACGGCCATGCATCCTCCTGATAGAAAGCCATGAGCTTAGAAAGCACCGCGCGCCACACCATCCCTCGTTTCGCAACATGCGTAAGCAAAGACTACGACCGTGGCGTCTGCTTACCGCTGTTGCCTGCGCACACACCCCTGGGCCGTGCTGGCGCGTTCAGGCCTGCGCAGGCCGACAGCGCAGCGGGGCGTGCTATGAAAAAAATCAGGAGACGATGTAGGCGGCCATGCCCGCCGACAGCAGCGCGCCATCTGCGCCCAAAAATTCCATGCGCGTCGTGCCCACGCGCGAGCCCAGGCGCAGCACCTCGGCCCGCAGCGTGAAACGCTCGCCGATGCCGGGGCGCAGATAGTCCACGCGCAGGTCGATGGTGCCGATCTTGGCAAAGCGCTGCATGCGCTGCAGCACCGGCTCGTCCATGTGCTTGGCGGCCAGGGCCACCATCAGGGCGATGCCGCCCATTGCATCCAGCCCGGCACTGATCGCACCGCCGTGAATGCGGTTGTAGGCAAAGTGCCCCACCAGCTGCGGCCGCATGTCGATGTGCGCCGTGACCTCGGTCGGGGTGATGTGGTCCAGCTTCAGGCCCAGCACCTGGTTGAAGCAGATCAGCTCCTCAGACAGCTGCTTGATGGCGGCGATGAACTCCGGCTCAAACGCCACGGGCGCGGCTTCGGTTTTTTTGGCATGCATGGCAACACTTCAAAATGAAGAGCTGGTTGCGCCCGATAAGAAAGGATTTCAGATAGAAAACACGCTGAAACCGTTGAAATACGTGCGCAGCAAGCTCATGAAACAGGATTCCCCACGCTCACCACCGTGCGGCCTGCCACGGTGTCTGCGCCGGTTGCGGCACGGCGTGACGGCTCGCGGGCGTTGGGGCCGCTCCCGCGCTAAGCTCCACCACCCTGCTTGTGCCCGCGGCGCTGGCAAGCGCCGGCCCCGGTTGCAGGCCTGGCGTGCGCTTCACAAAGCAACGCGTGACGGTGGTGGCCTAGAAAGCACTCCCGGCCCGAGCGACTTCAGCATGGGCCATGCATCGAACTGGCGTTTGGGGTGAGAACACCGCCTGTGCCGCCCCTCGGCCTAGGCCCACCAGGCCCCAGTGTCCGCACGGCCTGCAATCCGCGTGTCTGTTGTGATGGAAACGCTTGTTGGCCGCGCAGAGAGTGCCGCTCCCGCGGCACGCTCCGCTTCAGCATTGGCTGAAATCGGGCTTGCGCTTTTCCATGAACGCGGTGAAGGCTTCGCGGGCCGCGGGTTCGGTCAGCATGCGGCCAAAGCTCTGGCCTTCCTCGGCCATCTGGGCCTTGATCTCGGCGCGCTGGCCGGCTTTCATCAGGCGCTTGGTCGCCATCAGCGCCGACAGCGGCTTGGCCGCCAGCTTGGCCGCCTGGGCCTGGGCCACACCGTTGACTTCGGTGGGCGGCACCACGCGGTTGACCAGGCCGGCTTCCAGGGCCGCTTCGGCCATGAAGGGCTCGCCCAGCAGCAGCGCCTCGGCCGCGCGCTGGTAGCCCATCAGGCGGGGCAGCAGCAGGCTGGAGGCGGCTTCGGGGCACAGACCCAGGTTCACGAAGGGCATGGAGAAGGCCGCGTTGTCGCCCGCATAGACCAGGTCGCAGTGCAGCAGCATGGTGGTGCCAATGCCCACGGCGGGGCCGGCCACGGCCGCGATCAGCGGCTTGGGGAAGTCGGCCAGCGCGTGCAAGAACTGGAACACCGGGCTTTGCTCGGGCAGGCCCTGGCCACCCTGGCGTGCCAGGAAGTCACCGATGTCGTTGCCCGCGCTGAACACGGTGGCATCCCCCTGGAGCACGACCACGCGCACGGCCTCGTCGGTGGCGGCGCTGGTCAGCGCCTCGGCCATGCGGCTGTACATGGCCTGGGTGATGGAGTTCTTCTTGTCCACGCGGTTGAGCGTGATGGTGCGCACACCGGCTTCGGTGTGCACCAGGATGTCGGGGGAGGCGGTCGTGGTCATGAAATTTCCTGCAAAAAAACCAAGCAGCACCAGGCCAGGCTGCGCCCCACCCGCGGTCTTGCGGGCCGGTGGCGCAACCGGCGCCAGTCACTCCTTGTAGTAAACGATTTGGTGGCTGGTGGCCAGCAGCACGCCCTCGCTGTCCCACAGCTGGGCGGTCTGGTCGAAAAAGCCGTTGCGAAAGGCCTGGGCGCTGGCCTGCGCCAGCAGGTGCTTGTCGCCCTGGCGTGCCAGTTGTGCGGCATCGGCGTGGAAATAGATGGTCATCCCCACGGTGCCGGCCGGCACCCGGCGCGCACGGCGCAGCCAGACGCGAGGATAAAACACATCGCACAGCGCCGACAGCGCCACGAAGTCCAGCGGACGCGGTGGATCGTCGCGCACCCACAGCTGGGACAGGCTTTCATGGCCGCTGTCATCCCAGGTCTTGGGGATCGCGCCCTGCACCACGCGCATGTCGTAGCGCTGCAGCCATTCCATGGCGCCGCGCGTGTCGAAGCGTTCGCAACGCATCGGGTCCGGCATGGCGGGGCGCGGCAGGTCGTCCACGCTGAAGGTGTCGCGGCGCACGGCCGTGATCACCGTGGCCGTGGTGCTGACCACGAAGGCCCCTTGCGCATCGCGCTGGCCCATGGACACGGTCCAGTGCTGGGTCGAGCGGTTGGTGCGCACGGGCACGGCCTCGATGCGGACATCGCCCGCCTCCACCGGCCCGGCAAAATTCACGGTGATGGACAGCGGGTCGCCCAGCCGTTCGGGGTGCTGCAGCACGGCCTGCAGCATCTGCGCGACGGTGATGCCGCCATACGGCCCCACCATGTTCCAGTACGCAGCCGGTGCCACACCGCGCGCGCTGCCGTCGTGTTCGGGAATCAGTCTGAGAGCCATATCCAGGGGGTGGACGCCGGGTGTGGCGCCCGGCTCAGGGGCTTGCGGGGTGTTCATAGCATGCGGTCTCCGAGAAAAGCTCACCTTGTCCGGGCTGTGGCGAGCCCGCACCAGGGTCCATCTTAGTGACTGTAGAGCGCCGCTCCGGATATGGCTGACCCCTAGGCGTCATGGCCTGCGCACGGTCGCGCCAACGCTCCAGCACCGCCAGCGCGCGTGGCCACAGCGCGCCCTCCATCTCGGCACGGAAAAAACCGAAATGCCCGATGCGCCCGGCCGGCACGTGCACGGCATGCAGGCGCTCCACGCGCGACGGGCAATGGCGGTACCAGCTGACCAGGGAGGTGGTCGAGCGCCAGGACATCATCTCGTCGTCGTCGATCGAAAAAGCATGCAGCGGATAGCGCGCCGCGGCATAGGCCGTGCGCAGCGGTTCGCCCACCACCCCGATGCCATAGTTGGGGTGCAGGCACCACTGGCGCCACTGCCACAGCACACCGGCGGGCAGATCCCCCACCAGGCCCCAGCGCCGCCCCGGCAGGCAGCCATGCAGCGCCGTGAGCAACGGCGCAATGCCGTACCACCACAGCAAGACCTTGCGCCGCGTGGGCGGTGCGTTGTCACGCCAGTAACCGCTGCCGCTGGCCACGCACAGCATGCCGTCGATGGGCAGGGCCTGCGCGCTCATGCCCGGCAACTGGGCGCCCACGCTGTGCCCCCCCCACAGCACCGGCAGGCCGGGGGCCTGGGCGCGCACATGCTGGGCCACGGCGGCGCAGTCGGCCGCCCAGTCGCGCAAATCGGCGCGGGCCTGGCGCAACGGGCCATGCAGGGACTCGGCATGCCCTCGGTAGTCGAAGGTGGTGACGGCATAGCCATGGGCCGCCAGCCACTGCGCAAACGCAGCGTAAAAACGCTGCGGCACGCCAATCGCAGCCGCGATCACCACCTGGGCACAGACCGCCTGGCTGACAGGCTGGCACTGGCGCAGGGCCAACGGCCCTGCGGTGCCCGGCACCTCGAGCGTGCCGGCCTGCCAGCGCACCTCCACACCCGGGTTGGCTGCGCGCGCCTGCGTCATGGGCTCAGACGCGCTCGATGATGCCGGCCGCGCCCTGGCCGGTGCCCACGCACATGGTCACCATGCCGTACTTCAGGTTGTGGCGGCGCAGCGCGTGCACCACGGTCGCGGCGCGGATGGCACCGGTGGCCCCCAGCGGGTGGCCCAGGGCGATGGCACCACCCATGGGGTTGACCTTGGCGGGGTCCAGGCCCAGGGTGTTGATCACCGCCAGCGACTGGGCGGCAAAGGCCTCGTTCAGCTCGAACCAGCCGATGTCCTGGTGGTTGATGCCGGCGTAGCGCAGGGCTGCGGGAATGGCTTCGATGGGGCCGATACCCATGATTTCCGGCGGCACACCGCGGGCGGCAAAGCTGACAAAGCGGGCCAGCGGGGTCAGGCCGAACTGCTTGACCGCCTTTTCGCTGGCCAGGATCAGCGCGCCGGCGCCGTCGCTGGTCTGCGAGCTGTTGCCCGCCGTCACGCTGCCACGCGCGGCAAACACCGGGCGCAGCTTGCCCAGGGCTTCGAGCGTGGTGTCGGGGCGCGGGCCTTCGTCCAGGTGCACGGTGCGGGTCCGGGTGCTGACTTCGCCGGTGGCCAGGTTGGGGAAACGGTCGACGATCTCGATGGGCGTGATTTCATCGGTGAACTCGCCCGCCTGCTGGGCCTTGACGGCGCGCAGGTGCGACTCCAGCGCGAAGGCGTCTTGCTGCTCGCGGCTCACCTTCCACTGCTGGGCCACCTTCTCGGCGGTCAGCCCCATGCCGTAGGCGATGCCCACGTTCTCGTCACGGGCGAACACCTCGGGGTTGAACGAGGGCTTGTTGCCGCCCATGGGCACCATGCTCATGGACTCGGCGCCCCCGGCGATCAGCACATCGGCCTCGCCCACCCGGATGCGGTCGGCCGCCATCTGGATGGCGGTGATGCCCGAGGCGCAGAAACGGTTCACCGTCACGCCGCCGATGGGATGGTCGAACGCCAGGCCCACGGCGATGCGCGCCATGTTCATGCCCTGCTCGCCCTCGGGGAAGGAGCAGCCGATGATGGCGTCCTCGATGGCCTTGGGGTCCAGCGTGGGCACCTGGGCCATGGCGGCACGGATGCTGGCCACCAGCAAATCGTCGGGGCGGGTGTTCTTGAAATAGCCCCGGCCCGAGCGGCCGATGGGCGTGCGCGTGGCGGCAACGATGTAGGCGTCTTGTACTTGTTTCATGTTGGATCTTTCAGTGATGCGGTTGAAAGACACTGCGTTCGCGGCTGAGGAAGCGTCGCGAGCGGCCGGCAGGCAAGGCGGACGGAGCGCAACCACCGCAACATACTTGCTGTACGTGAGGATGGTGAGCACCGCCCAACGCGGCATGCAGGACGCGCAGTAGCTTCATCAGTTGCGAACCGGCTTGCCGGTGTTGAGCATGCCCAGGATGCGTTCGTGCGTCTTGGGCTGGCCGATCAGGTGGCAGAACACCTTGCGCTCCAGCTTGAGCAGGTACTCCTCGGTCACCAGCGAGCCGGCATCCACCTCGCCGCCGCAGACCACTTCCGCGATCATGGCGGCGATCTTGAAGTCGTAGGCGCTGATGAAGCCGCCGTCGCGCATGTTCACCAACTGGGCCTTGATGGTGGCCAGGCCGCTGCGGCCCGCCACGGGGAAGGGGCGCTGCAGCGGGGAGCGCCAGCCACCGGCGGCCATGCTGCGGGCCTCGTTGATGGCAGTGAACAGCACCTCGTCCTTGTGCGGCACGATCAGGTCGCTGTCCAGCAGGTAGCCCAGCTTGCGCGACTCGATGGCGCTGGTGCCCACCTTGGCCATGGCGGCTGCAGTGAAACCTTCGGTCAGGAAGGGCAGCACGTCCTTGCCGGTGGAGCTGGCCATGTTCTCGGCCGCACGGCGGGCGATGTAGGTCAGGCCGCCGGCGCCGGGCACCAGGCCCACCCCCACTTCCACCAGGCCGATGTAGCTTTCCATGTGGGCCACGCGGCGCGCGCTGTAGACGGCCAGCTCGCAACCGCCGCCCAGCGCCATGCCGTGGATGGCAGCCACCACCGGCACCTGCGCATAGCGGATGCGCAGCATCAGGTTCTGCAGCTCGCTTTCGATGCTGTCGATGGCATCGGCACCGCCGACCACAAAGGCCGGCATGGTGGCTTCCAGGTCGGCGCCCACGCTGAACGGGGCATCGCCGGACCAGATCACCATGCCCTGGAAGTCGCTTTCGGCCGTGTCCACGGCCTCCATCAGGCCTTCCATGACTTCGGGGCTGATGGCGTGCATCTTGTTCTTGATGCTGGCGATCAGGATCTCGCCATCCAGCGTCCAGGTGCGCAGCGCCTTGGATTCGAACACCGTGGTGCCGGCCGTCTTCCAGTCGGGCAGGTTGTCCTCGCCCAACAGTTTTTCAGGGAAAAGCTGTCTTTCGTAGACGGGCAGGACGCGGCGCGCTACAAACTTCTGCAGCGCCGGGCTCCACGAACCCTGGGCCGTGTGCACGCCACCGGCCTCGGCCACGGGGCCTTCGAACACCCACTTCGGCAGGGGCGCCTTGCACAGCGCCTTGCCGGCGTCGATGTCCTCCTGGATCATCTGCGCCACCTCCAGCCAGCCGGCTTCTTGCCACAGCTCGAACGGGCCCTGCTTCATGCCAAAGCCCCAGCGCATGGCCTGGTCCACGTCTCGCGCGGACTCGGCAATCGTGGCCAGGTGCAGGGCGGCGTAATGGAAGCTGTTGCGCAGGATGGCCCACAGGAACTGGCCGGGTGCGCCTTCGGCATTGCGCAGCAGGCGCAGGCGTTCGGCCGCAGGCTTCTTGAGCATGCGCGCATACACCTCGTCGGCCTTGCCGCCGGCGGGGATGTAGTCCTCGCTGTCCAGCTCGAACTGCAGGATGTCGCGGCCCACCTTCTTGAAGAAGCCGGCCTTGGTCTTCTGGCCCAGGCGGCCCAGTTCGATCAGCTTGGCCAGCACGGGCGGCGTGCCAAAGCTGCCGTAGAACGGGTCGGTCTCCAGGCTCAGGTTGTCCTGCAGCGTCTTGATGACGTGGGCCATGGTGTCCAGGCCCACCACGTCGGCGGTGCGGAAGGTGCCGCTGGAGGCCCGGCCCAGCTTCTTGCCGGTCAGGTCGTCCACCACGTCGTAGGTCAGGCCGAAGTTCTCGACCTCCTTCATGGTCGACAGCATGCCGGCGATGCCGATGCGGTTGGCGATGAAGTTGGGGGTGTCCTTGGCGCGCACCACGCCCTTGCCCAGGCCGCTGGTGACAAAGGCTTCCAGCTGGTCCAGCACCTGGGGTTCGGTGGTGGGGGTGGCAATCAGCTCCACCAGCGGCATGTAGCGCGGTGGGTTGAAGAAGTGGATGCCGCAAAAACGCGGCTGGATGGCTTCGGGCAGTGCCTCGGACAGCTTGGTGATGCTCAGGCCCGAGGTGTTGGATGCCACCAGCGCGTGCTTGGCCACAAACGGCGCAATCTTGGTGTACAGGTCCAGCTTCCAGTCCATGCGCTCGGCAATCGCCTCGATCACCAGGTCGCACTGCTTGAGCAGCTTCAGGTGCTCTTCGTAATTGGCGGCCTGGATCAGGTCGGCATCCTCGGCCACACCGATGGGCGAGGGCTTGAGCTTTTTCAGGTTGGCGATGGCACGCTCGGCAATGCCGCTCTTGGGGCCTTCCTTGGCGGGCAGGTCAAACAGGATGACCGGCACCTTCACGTTGACCAGATGGGCGGCAATCTGCGCGCCCATCACACCGGCACCCAGCACGGCGACTTTCTTCACATTGAATCGGGACATGGGATGGTTTCCATGGAATGCTGCCCAGACGCCCGCATGGCGCCCCACCAGGATGGCGCCATGCGGGCAGGGCCAGCAAGGTTGTTCGTTACTGCACACGCACCCAGGTCTGGGTACGGCCAAAGGGACCGATGGAGCCACGCACTTCCAGCTTGCTGCCGCCCTCCACCGGCGTCAGGCGCAGGGTGTAGGTCTTGCCGTTTTCAGGGTCGAGGATCTTGCCGTCCTCCCAGACGGTCTTGCCCTCGGCCTGCTTGGCGCCGCGGATGATCTCCAGACCCACGATGGACTTGCCCTTGCGGTCGTCCGTGCACTTGTCGCACACGGCCAGGGGATCGGCGCCCTCGCGCAGGACGCGCTCGACCTGGCCGGTCAGCACCCCACCGTGGTCGCTGATGCGCACCTGCGATTTGGGTGCGCCGGTCTTGTCGTCCAGGCTCTTCCACACCCCCACGGGGGTCATCTGCGCCATCGCGGGTGCACCGAGCACTACGAAAAACAGAGCTGCCAACGCTTGCTTCATAAGAATCTCCGTCTCAAAGGCTTCTACATTCAAGGAAATGCGTGCGCTAGCCGCTACTTAAGCAAGAGCAGCATCCGAGTCCATCAGCACCTTGCTGCCCGCACGGGCGGTGCGCATCAGGGTGGCGGTCTCGGGGAACAGCTTGGCGAAGTAAAAGCGCGCCACCTGCAACTTGGCGGTGTAGAACGGATCGGTGCTGCCGGCGGCGATGGCGCGCAGCGACACCTGGGCCATGCGGGCAAACAGGTAGCCGAACACCAGGTGGCCGGCCACGCGCAGGTAGTCCACGGATGCCGCGCCCACTTCGTCGGGGTTCTGCATGCCCTTGAAGCCGATCTCGGTGGTGAACTTGGTCATCTGGTCGCCCAGCATGGCGATGGGGTTGATGAATTCGGCCATCTTTTCGTTGACGCCTTCTTCTTCCACCAGCTGCGCCACCAGCTTGCCGAACTTCTTCAGCGTGGCGCCCTGGTTGCCCAGCACCTTGCGGCCCAGCAGGTCCAGCGCCTGCACGCCGTTCGTGCCCTCATAGATCATGTTGATGCGGTTGTCGCGCACGAACTGCTCCATGCCCCACTCTTTGATAAAGCCGTGGCCACCAAACACCTGCTGGCTTTGCGTGGTGGCGATCCAGCCGTTGTCGGTCAAGAAGGCCTTGACGATGGGGGTCAGCAGAGCCACCAGGTCGGCGCTGTCGCTGCGCACTTTCTCATCGGGGTGGTTCAGTTCCTTGTCGATCAGCAGCGCGCAGAAGGTCGACAGCGCGCGGCCACCTTCGGCATAGGCCTTGGCCGTCAGCAGCATGCGGCGCACATCGGGGTGGACGATGATGGGGTCGGCGGGCTTGTCCTTGGCCTTGGTGCCGGACAGGCTGCGCATCTGCAGACGGTCTTTGGCATAGGCCAGGGCGTTCTGGAACGCCACTTCGGTCAGGCCCAGGGACTGGTTGCCCACCCCCAGGCGGGCCGCGTTCATCATCACGAACATGGCCTGCAGGCCCTTGTGGGGCTGGCCTACCAGCTCGCCCACGGCGTCTTCCATCACGATCTGGGCGGTGGCGTTGGACTTGATGCCCATCTTGTGCTCCAGCCCGCCGCAGTAGATGCCGTTGCGCGCACCCAGGCTGCCGTCGGCATTCACCAGGTACTTGGGCACCACGAACAGACTGATGCCCTTGGAGCCGGCCGGTGCGTCCGGCAGGCGCGCCAACACCAGGTGGACGATGTTGTCGGTGAAGTCGTGCTCACCGGCGGAGATGAAGATCTTGTTGCCGGTGATCTTATAGGTGCCGTCGGCCTGGGGCTCAGCCTTGGTACGCAGCAGGCCCAGGTCGGTGCCGCAGTGGGGTTCGGTCAGGCACATGGTGCCGGTCCACTCGCCACTGGTCAGCTTGGGCAGGTACTTGGCCTTCAATGCCGGGGCGCCATGGGCGTGCAGGGCTTCATAGGCGCCATGCGACAGGCCGGGGTACATGGTCCAGGCCTGGTTGGCGCTGTTGAGCATTTCGTACAGCGCCGAGTTCACCACGAACGGCAGGCCCTGGCCGCCATACTCGGGGTCGCACGACAGTGCGGGCCAGCCGCCCTCGACAAACTGCTGGTAGGCCTCCTTGTAGCCCTTGGGGGTGGTGACCTCGTGCGTGGTCTTGTCCAGCTGGCAGCCCTCTTCGTCGCCGCTGATGTTCAGCGGGAAGGTGACGTTGGCGGCGAACTTGCCGGCCTCTTCCAGCACGGCATTGATGGTGTCGGCATCCACCTCGGCATGCTTGGGCATGGGCCTTGAATTCTTCTTCGATCTTGAACACTTCATGCATCAGAAATTGCATGTCGCGCAGAGGCGGGGTGTAGCTGGGCATGGTTGTCTCCTGTAAATCAGCAATCAAGGGGGTGGGGAGGCGGTCTCAGTTCTTTGCCGAGGCCGGGGCGCCATAGCGCCACAGGATGTTGTCGAAACCGGTCAGGGCACGCTGCATGGCGCCCGGGCTGCGCAGGAAGCGCGCTTCGTAGTGCAGCACCAGGATCAGGGCATGGATCTCGGACAGGATCTGGTTCTCGTCGGCATCGGGCCGCAGGTCGTCCAGTTCCTTGCACTGGTTGATGGTGCGGCGCATGGCGGCGTGCCAGATGCTGACCGACTCCACCAGCGCGTTGCGCACGGGGCCGATGTTGTCGTGGAACTCGATCGCGCCGCTGATATAGATGCAGCCAGAGTCCAGCTCGATGGTGGTGCGCTTCATCCAGTGGTCGAACAGGGCGCGCAGACGGGGCAGCCCGCGCTCGGCCTGCAGCGCGGGATAGAACACCTCCTGCTCGAAGCGGTGGTGGTACTCGCGGATCACGGAAATCTGCAGCTCTTCGCGCGAACCGAAATGGGCAAACACACCGGATTTGCTCATCTGCGTGGCTTCGGCCAGGCCACCGATCGACAGGCTTTCCAGCCCGTTGTGCATGGCCAGTTGCAGGGCCACATCCACGATGTGGGCCTTGGTCTGCAGGTCTTTGGGAGAAATGCGGTGCCCGGCTGCCGCGCCGCGCGGTTTACGATCGGCGGTCGGGCTGCTGGGGACGGCGGGGAAAATGTGTGGGGTCGAGGGCATGCATCACCAATAAAAACGAACGTTCGTTCTTTTTTGAATCGTAAAAACTTCCTCGGGCTTTGAGCATAGGTGCAAACCCTTGCGCCCCCGATTTAGTCGTGCAGCCGCCGACCCGGCATAAAAAAGGGCGACTGTGCAGTCGCCCTGGTGTTCGGTGGTCGTGTGGCCCGCTCAAATCAGCATTGCCAGGCTGGCATCCAGGTGCTCGGTGGGCTGGCGGCGGAAGCCGGTGCGCACATAGCGCTGCAGGCGCCCCTGCACGAAAGACATCAGCACACTGGCGGCCACCTGGGCATCCACCGTCGGGGTGCTGGAGCCCAGCGCGCCAGCCGCCGGGCGCAGACACTGGCGCAACGTGGATTCGATGCGGTCAAAGAACTGGTTCATGCGTGCCTGCAGGCGGTCGTGTTCCAGCAGCAGGGCGTCGCCCACCAGCACGCGCACCATGCCGGGATTGCGCTCAGCAAACTGCAGCAGCAGGGCCACGATGCGGGCCGCACGGCGGGCGCCGTCCTCGGGGGTGCACTCCAGGGGTTCGCCTTCACGGCCAGCGACTTGCTGCACCAGGCCAAACACGGTTTGCTCGATGAAGTCGATCAGCCCCTCGAACATCTGCGCCTTGCTGGCGAAATGGCGATACAGGGCCGCTTCGCTGACGGAGAGGTTGGCGGCCAGGGCCGCCGTGGTGATGCGATCGCTGCCAGGCTTCTCCAGCATGGCGGCCAGTGCCTGAAGAATCTGCTCGCGACGCTCGCCCGGTTTGGGGCGTTTACGCGTGCGGGGCTGCTCCTCCAATGTGGCGTTAGCAACGACAGTCTCGGCTGTTTCGGTCGGAGGGGTCAGAACTTCAGATACGGACATAAGGCAGACAAATCAACAGGTAAATCGATTCATTCTCTCACAGACATATGCAGAAGTAACCGTTTGTCCGGCCAACAAAATCCGCCGCCATCACTCGCCAAACATCAGGGTCACCCGCATGCCACGGCCCAGGGCACCGGGAGCAAACAGCAAGTGCGCACCATGGCCCTGGGCGATTTCCTGGGCAATCGCCAGGCCCAATCCCGTGCCTTCCACCGTGGTGCCAGGCCCTCGGTAAAAGCGGTGCGTCAGGCGTGCGTACTCACCCACGGACACGCCGGGGCCATCGTCCTCCACCTCCACATACACCCGGATCTGTCGCTGCGGCGACAGCCTACGGCCGCAGCGCAAGGTGACCCGCCCGCCCTGCGGGGTGTACTTGACGGCGTTGTCCAGCACATTCGCGATCAACTCGCGCAACAGCCATTCGTAGCCGGTGACATGCGCCGCCTCGGCCTCCAGCCCCAGGTCCAGCTGCTTGGCCAGGGCGTCATCCAGGAAGGACTCCAGCACGGTCTCGCACAGGTTCTTGATGTCCACGCGCTGCGTGCCCGCCGCCTGCCCCAATGAGCTTTCGACCCGCGACAATGCCAGCAACTGGTTGGCCAACTGCGTGGTGCGGCGCGAGGCCTGGCGCAGGCGTTCGACCTGGGTCACAGGCAGGTGGATGCTCTTGTCCGGGGCCGTCTGCGCCATCAGCGCCCAAGCTTCGACCTGCGACTGCAATGCGGCCAGCGGCGTGCGCAACTGGTGCGCCGCATCGGCGATGAAGCGCTGCTGGGCATCGCTTTCTTCGTTCGCACGCGCGAACAGGCGGTTCAGCGCCTCGGCCATGACCTGCACGTCCGCCGGCGTGTGTGGCGCAATCGGGATGGGCCGCAGGTCCTTGGGCGAGCGGGCCTGCACCGTCTGCGCCAGCAGCACCCAGGGCATCAGGGCCTTGCGCGCCGCCATGTGGGCCATCACGCCCAGCAACAGCAGCATCAGCAAGGCCGGCAGCACCGCCAGCCCGATCTCGGCCAGATCGGGCGACTGCTCCGGCGACCGGGCAATCTGCGCCGCCACGCTGTAGCCCAGCCACACGGCCGCCAGCACCAGTCCCAGCACCGGCAACAACATGGGCAGAAGCAATGCCAACAGACGCTTGTGGACCGGCAAAGACATGGCCTTATCAAAAAAGTGAGCGCGTTGCGCAGCGATGCTGAGCACTTCTCACTACAAACTATCAGTATTGTTCACTGTAGCTGCGCAGCAAGCTATCAAAAATCAAGCAGCTTCGGTTTCCTGCGTCTGCACATCCAGCCGGTAGCCAAAGCCGCGGATGGAGCGCAACGCCACCCCGTAGGGCTCCAGCTTGGCACGCAGGCGCGAGACATAGACCTCGACCGCATTCGGTGTGATCTCCTTGTCCCAGCCGGTCAAGGCCTGCAGCAGCTTTTCCTTGCTGGCCGGCTTGGGCGCATGGATCAGCAGGTACTCCAGCACCGTCCATTCGCGCGGGCCCAGGTCGATGGAATGCAGCTCCCCCTCGCCCTCGAGTCCGCCCAGCCGGGCCCCGGCACTGCGTGCCGCCGTGTCCAGCACCAGCGGCCCAAAGCTCAGCACGGCGGAGTTCGCCGCCTGCGAGCGGCGCAACAAGGCGCGCAGCCGCGCCAGCAACTCGGGCAGCTCATAGGGCTTGACCATGTAGTCGTCCGCCCCCAGGTCCAGGCCGCGCACCCGGTCGTGCAAGGCATCGCGCGCCGTCAGCATCAGCACCGGCATGCCAGTGCAGGCCATGCCTTTGCCACGCATGCGGTGCAGCAACTCCAGCCCATCCATGCCAGGCAGTCCGATGTCCAGGATGGCGATATCGAACGACTCGTGCTCCAGCACGTCCAGCGCACGCTCGGCGCTGCTGACCCAATCCACCGCATAGCCCGCATCGGTCAGGCCCAGCTTGATCCCGCTGGCCACCATCAAATCGTCTTCCACCAACAACAACCGCATCAGATGTCCCCTTTGTATGCGCTTCTTGGTCTGCAGAGCGCTCCATGGCTTGGCGCGACGCCTCGGCCCCGCTCCACCGGTCTATGCTGAAATATTAGAAGCTTTTCCGAGCCCCCTCGGCATGCGCTCCCTCCGTTCGCCCATAAAAAAAACGCCGAGACTGTCAACAATCTCGGCGTTGGGGTGTCGCGCGCTCAGTGGCTGCGGATCATGGTGCCATAGGCCTGGTCCGTCAGGATCTCCAGCAGCATGGCATGCGGCACACGGCCGTCGATGATGTGCACGGCGTTCACGCCCGCCTTGGCGGCATCCAGCGCACCGCTGATCTTGGGCAGCATGCCGCCCGAGATGGTGCCATCGGCAAACAGCCCGTCGATCTCACGCGCGGTCAGATCGGTCAGCAGGTTGCCGCCCTTGTCCAGCACACCGGGGGTGTTGGTCAGCAGCACCAGCTTTTCGGCCTGCAGCACCGTCGCCAGCTTGCTGGCCACCACGTCGGCATTGATGTTGTAGCTCTCGTTCTCTTCGCCAAAGCCGATGGGGCTGATCACGGGAATGAAGGCATCGTCCTGTAGCGCGCGCACCACGCTGGGGTCGATCGCCACGATATCACCCACCTGCCCCACATCGTGCTCAATCGAAGGATCCTTGTTGTCGAGCATCTTCAGCTTCTTGGCACGGATCAGGCCGCCGTCGCGCCCGGTCAGCCCCACGGCCTTCCCGCCCGCCTGGTGGATCAGGCCCACGATGTCCTGCTGCACCTCGCCGGCCAGCACCCACTCCACCACTTCCATGGTCTCCGCGTCGGTCACGCGCATGCCCTGGATGAACTCACCCTTCTTGCCCAATCGGTTCAATGCGGTCTCAATCTGCGGCCCCCCGCCATGCACCACCACCGGGTTGATCCCCACCAACTTCAAGAGCACCACATCTTCCGCAAAGTCCGCCTGCAGCGCAGGATCGGTCATGGCGTTGCCACCATACTTGATGACCATGGTCTTGCCATGAAACTTGCGGATGTAGGGCAGCGCCTGCGCCAGAATCTCTGCTTTGTCGCGGGGGGTGATGTGGGAAAGGGTTGTCATGGTCATCTACCAGCAGTACATGGGACAATAAGGTCAAACAAACTTCGCATTGTGCCCCAGTCCACGCTGGCGCACACATAGCTACGCCCCCACATGTTTTTCAGCCACTTTTCCCCGCTAGAGCTGGCACGCCTTGATGCACTCATTGCCGCCATCGCCTCTTTCCTCACCTGTCTATTACTCGTCGGCACCAAGAAGTGGCACGGTGCCTTCTCCATGGACTCCAGCACCGGCGTGCAAAAGTTCCACACTGCCCCCACCCCGCGCATTGCAGGCATTGCTCTGGTAGTGGGTGTGCTGGCAGGCTATGCCTTCTCCAGCCACAGCCCAGCCGCTGCAGAAAAGCGTCAAATCCTCAGCGCCATTCTCATGGCAGGCATGCCAGCCTTTATCTTTGGCCTGCTGGAAGACATCACCAAAAAAGTCTCCGTCAAAACCCGCCTGCTGGCCACCATGGCCTCTGGCCTGCTGGGCTGGGGCATTACAGGCGTGTCGCTCACCAGCGTAGATATCTGGGGTGTGGACTGGCTGCTGGGCTTTACTGCCATATCCGTACTCTTTACCGCCTTTGCCGTGGGCGGCGTAGCCAATGCCATCAATATCATTGACGGCTTTAATGGCCTGACCGCCGGTGTCGCCCTCATCATGCTCGCCGCCTTTGGCCTGATTGCACGTGAAGTCGGCGATATTCCCCTGGCCTTTACCTGCCTGATTATTGCTGGCGCAGTACTAGGCTTTTTTCTGGTGAACTGGCCCTTCGGCAAAATTTTTCTGGGCGATGGTGGCGCGTATTTTCTTGGCTTTACGCTGGCCTGGATTGCCATTTTGCTGCCAGCACGCAATGCACAGGTGTCGCCTTGGGCCAGCTTGCTGATTTGTTCCTACCCGATTATTGAAGTTGGCTTTAGCTTTGTACGCAAATCACTGCGTGAAGGCTATCACCCCAGCCAGCCTGATGGCGTTCACTTGCATATGCTGGCCAATAAGCGCTGGGCACGCAAGTTGTTTGGAGAACTTTCCAAAACACTGCAAAACGGTTTCACCTCGCCTTTTCTGTGGCTGTATGCAGCCATTCCCTGTACTGCAGCGGTGTTTAGCTATCAGTACACATGGCTGTGTGCTGTGCTGCTGGTTGCTAGCATTTTGGTGTATCTGGCTATGTATAGTAAGTTGGCGTTTTTTAGGTGGGTGCCAAAGAAATGAAAATTTGCCTGATCGGTACTGTAGCCAGCAGCACGCTGAACTTTAGAAAAACATTTATTGAACTCCTGATCCAAGAAGGTCATGAGGTATATGTCTTTGCCACAGATTACAGCGAAAAAACTTCTGCAGCCATTACAGCGCTTGGCGCAGAACCTGTCAGCTACCAGCTCAATCGAGGCGGGCTAAACCCTTTTGCTGATATAAAAAGCACTATACAACTCAAAAATAAAATCAAGGCAATTTCTCCTGATATTGTTTTTTCTTATTTTGCAAAACCTGTCATTTTTGGCACACTTGCTGCCAAGCTCGCCAAATTGCCACGCATTGTAGGCATGCTGGAAGGCTTGGGCTATGCCTTTACCCCAGAGCCACCGCACAAAAAAGAAAGCTTCAAGAAAAAACTGGTTCGAGCGGTACAGATTTTCTTGTACAAAATATCTTTCAGATATCTGGATAGAATCATTTTTCTCAACCCAGATGACCCTGTTGACCTGCTTGAAAAGCACAAAATTAAAGTCAAAGATGTGCAAATTCTGGGTGGCATTGGTGTTGACCTGGAAAAATTCAAACCGACCCCTCCCTCTCTCGACCCCATACGCTTCTTGTTTATTGGTCGCTTGCTGGCAGAAAAAGGCATCTTTGAGTTTCTTAAAGCCGCTGAAATTGTCAAACAACAGCATCCAGAAGTTGAATTTATTGTCTTGGGCGCTATTGACAAAGACAATCCCAGCAGCCTCTCGCAAAATGACCTGGACTACTACAAACAAGCCAATATCATCACCCACCCTGGCCATGTCGACAATGTGCAGGCGTGGATTGAAAAGTCCAGTGTTTTTGTCCTACCGTCTTATCGTGAAGGTGTACCCTGCAGCACACAAGAGGCAATGGCATGTGGAAGAGCGGTGATTACTAGGGATGTGCCGGGGTGTA
>NZ_BBJR01000056.1 GCF_000739875.1 Comamonas aquatica NBRC 14918 | reverse complement strand
CGATTCAAATACCCAGATGCACCTTGCGCCACTGGCGGCGGCGCTCGGCACCGTGCTTTTTGGTTTTCCACTCACCTTCGCTCAAGAACTTGATGCCCGTGGAGTCGACCAGCAGGTGCAAGCCTTTCTCGCTTGCTCGGTAGTGCACCTGCACATTCAAGCTCTTTTGTCTGCGACACACCGTGCTGTAGTCGGGCACTGACCAAGGCAGGCCTGCCATACGCAATAGCGATTGCACCAGGCCCAGTGTCTGGCGCAAGGGCTGCCCAAACAAGCCCTTGATGGTCAGGCAAAACTGGATGGCCGCATCTGAGAACTTCTGGCAACGACCACGCTTGCCCCTGGGCTGGGCCAGCCACTGCATGTCCTTATCCAGCCAGATGGTCAGGTCTCCTCGCGCTTTCAACGCTGCGTTGTACGCCTTCCAGTTCGTTGTGCGGTACTTAACCCGACCCCAGCTCATCTCACTCATCTCCCGAGCCTACCTCACCTGCGACCGGCATTTATGCAACAACGCCGTGTCGCAACGAAAGAATGGGTATGTACCGTGCAATGACTGTGCTGTCCGTGATCGGCGTACTGGCAGCGCTGTATTTTCTCTAACAGTACGGCATGTACTGAGCGAGCGTGGCCAGGTCGTCGTGAAGCGGGCTTGGGCGGACGCCTTGCAGGATGGTGAGGCCCACTGCCGACACCATCAAGGTCGTGCAATCGGCGGTACGGGGATCGTGCCCGGTGCTAGGTTTTTTTACGCTCTTTGGGAACTGCGCGGTGGACCAGCACGTGAATGCTGGAATGTGTCAGCACCTTCTGGGTTTCGCTGCCCAGCAACAGTTCGCTGATTCCCTTGCGTCCATGGGAGGCCATGCAGATCAGGTCGCAATCCAGGTCCTGGGCCTGCTTGACAATGGCACGGTATATGGAGGCGCTAGCCGTGCGGACCGTGGCGCAGGGGACGTTTTGCTCGCGCGCTAAGTGTTCCACGAAGTGCAAGGCTTTGTCTGCGTACTTCTGCACATGTGCATCAAATTCTGCTGCGTTGATGGTCAGTAAGGCTTCAGCACCATAAATCAGCGCGTTGTAATCCGGCATCACATACAGGGCAGTGACCTTGGCGCCCAGTTCATGCGCCAGGCGGATGCCCGAGCGCACTGCCTCCTTCGAGAGTTCGGAACCATCGGTGGGGATCAGCAGGTGTTTGAACATGTCCAGCCTCCTGGGTGGCGCGAATGCTGCGTTCCAGACAATCTATGCCAAGGCGGGTGTTCCAGCAATCCATGGCGCAGTAGGACGGGACACTGATGCTGTGCCAGTGCGGCGGCAGTGGTTGGGTATGGGCAATGGGGTGGAGCGCTCCACCAGTGTGTAGGGGGCGACCCTAAAGGTGCTTGCCAACTGTACGTGGCAGCAGTATTGCGATGTTATGTGGCTATGTAGGTGCATCTGTGCTGCAAACACATTGTTGCAAGACTGCGCAGCACTTCAGCAGGCATGCAGCGCATCCAGCTTGCTGTATTCCAACTTAGACGTGCAAACAGGCCAATCTCCCAAAGCTGGTGAGCACCGAATGCTATGGATTGGAGAGTTTGGCGACCTGTGCGTTGAGCAATGGCAGGTTGGCCTTGGCGCGCGCCCAGGTCAGGCGCACGTCGGTTTTCTCCGCGGTGCGGTAAATGAAGCTGCGTCCCATCAGGCCACCGCTGCTGGGCAGCGTGGGTTGGCGTGGTGTGGAAGAAGGTGTGTGGCTCATAAGTCCTCCTGTCCGGGCAAGTCATGCAGCAGTTTCATCAGCTTGCGCAGGCATGACACATGTTCGTGTGGGCGTGGGGGCTTGTGTTGGCCGGTCTGGCGATGTTTCTTGTCAGGCGTTTTCCATCGTGCATTGCCAGCCAAGGGCGATGGCCATCAGTTGGCTGCGCAGCGCAAGCGGTGGCGGGCCTCCTGGGCTGCCAATGCTTCCAGCGCCGCACAGACGTCGGCCAGCTTGCCAGACAGGGCAAAGCGTGCCCTGTCGGTATCCTTGGGGCGGCGCATCAGGCGGACGTTGCCGTGGCAGGCGCCGCTGGCTGGCAGCGGCGTGGTGAGCGCATGAAACTGGTCCTGGTTGCTGGCCACCCGGGGGCGGCAGGTGGATCTGGGCAAAGGCAGTTCACAGTGCAGCGTGGTCATGGTCGATTCCTTGGGGTGGTTGCAGTCAATTACAGGCGATGGCTGTCACTGCCGCTCTCGAAAGGCAGCATAAGCATCCGAAGAAGCACTGGGCGGTGGGTGGTTTTAGAGCAGAAGGCTGTTGCGGATCAGTCCGACCGCCAACCCTTCGATGGCGAAGTTGTCTTCTTCGCCAACCTGGATGACGGGGTATTCCGGGTTTTCCGGCAGCAACTCAATACCGTGGGCCGATTTGCGCAGGCGCTTGACGGTCACTTCGTCGCCCAGGCGCGCCACCACGATCTGGCCGTTGCGTGCATCGCGTGTGGATTGCACGGCCAGCAAGTCGCCGTCCAGGATGCCCGCGTCGCGCATGGACATGCCGCGCACCCGCAGCAGGTAGTCCGGCTTGGTGGGGAACATGCTGCTTTCCACGGCAAAGCTTTGGTCGATGTGCTCTTGCGCCAGAATGGGAGAACCGGCGGCCACACGCCCGACGAGGGGCAGCAGCAGGGGTTGCATGGCAGTCATGGGCAGATCGAAGTGCGTGCCCCGGGCGGCATTGATGTGGCGCACAGCATCGCTGACGAGGCGGATGCCGCGCGAGGTGCCACTGACCAGTTCCAACACGCCCTTGCGCGCCAGGGCCTTGAGGTGTTCCTCGGCCGCGTTGGCGGAGCGAAAGCCCAGGGTGCGCGCAATTTCAGCCCGGGTGGGCGGTGCGCCGGTGCGGGCAATCGCGTCCTGGATAAGATCCAGAATCTGCTGTTGCCGTGGGGTGAGGGGGGTGTGCTCCATGCCAGTCCTTGTATGGATAACTGATGTTTTATCCAGTACCTGTATTTTTAACCAGTTTTGTGAGGGCCGCAAGTGTCTGAAGGCAGAAAAATCGCTATCTTGGGAACGGGGGGCACCATTGCTGGCCTGGGGGATGCGCAGGGCGGTGGCGTGGGCTACCAGGCGGGGCAGCTGGGCGTTGCGCAGCTGCTACAGCCGATTGCGGACCAGGCAGTGCCCCAGGGGTGGTCTCTGGAGCTGGAGCAGGTGGCGCAACTGGACAGCAAGGACATGGATGTCACCGTGTGGCTGCAGCTGGCCCGGGCCTGCCAGCGTTGGCTGCTGCAGCCTGAGGTGGCTGGTGTTGTGATCACGCATGGCACGGACACCTTGGAGGAGACGGCTTGGTTTCTGCAGTGCGT
This sequence comes from Comamonas aquatica NBRC 14918, assembly GCF_000739875.1. Lineage (GTDB taxonomy): Bacteria > Pseudomonadota > Gammaproteobacteria > Burkholderiales > Burkholderiaceae_C > Comamonas > Comamonas aquatica. The sequence goes on along the minus strand of NZ_BBJR01000056.1, from coordinate 39,898 downwards.
CCTGCAACCGGCCAAGCCGGTGGTGCTGACCTGCGCCATGCGCCCGGCCACGGCCTTGTCCGCCGACGGGCCCGCCAATCTGCGCGATGCCCTGGCTTGCACGGCGCAGGGCCGGGCCGGGGTGTGGGCGGTGGCGGTCGGGGAGGTGCACAGTGCGCAGCAGGTGCACAAGGCCCATCCCTACCGTGTGCATGCTTTCACCTCTGGCGAGGCAGGGCCTGCGGGGTGGGTGGAGGAAGGTAGTGTGCGCTGGGTGGGCGGTAGCGAGGCCACCTTGCCGTATGCCGCTGCATGGAAGGCATGGCCGGTGGCCGACGCCTGGCCCTGGGTGGAAATTGTGACCAGCACGGCGGGAGCGCGCCCGGCGGCGGTGGATGCACTGGTGGCGGCCGGGGTGCAGGGGCTGGTGGTGGCCTGTACGGGCAATGGCTCGGTGCACCAGGCGCTGCAGCAGGCCTTGAAGCGCGCGCAGGACCGTGGGGTGCGGGTCTGGCGCAGCACGCGCTGTGAGCAGGGACGGATCGTGCTGGCGCAGGGCGAGGAGGATTCGTTGGTCAGCCCACTGAGTCCGCTCAAGGCCCGCATCAGCCTTATGCTGGAATTGCTCCAGCAGGCGCACCAAGCCTAGGTGTTGGAGGCTTGTGCGGCCATGCGGGCGCGCGTTGACTGCTATCTATCGGGATGATTGGCCGCCAGGGCTTTCGGGCACAAAAAAGGCTGGTGTTGCCACCAGCCTTTTATTTTTTGCGCGTGTGGAGCGTACTCCGCAGCAGTAGCCTGATCAGGAAGACAGGGCTTGCAGTGCGCGGGCGGTGATGTCTTCCACGCTGCCCATGCCACTGATGGCACGGTACTTGGGGGCAGCGGCGGCATCGGCCTTGGCCCAGTTGCTGTAGTAGTCCACCAGGGGGCGGGTCTGGCTGCTGTACACATCCAGGCGCTTCTTGACGGTTTCTTCTTTGTCGTCTTCGCGCTGCACCAGGTCTTCACCGGTCACGTCGTCCTTGCCTTCCACCTTGGGTGGGTTGAACTTGACGTGGTAGGTGCGGCCTGAGGCGGGGTGGCTGCGGCGGCCGCTCATGCGCTCGATGATCGCATCGAAGGGCACGTCGATTTCCAGCACGTAGTCCAGCTTCACGCCGGCGGCCTTCATGGCGTCGGCCTGGGGGATGGTGCGGGGGAATCCGTCAAACAGGAAGCCGTTGGCGCAGTCGGGCTGGGCGATGCGTTCCTTGACCAGGTTGATGATCAGATCGTCGCTGACAAGCTGGCCGGCGTCCATCACGGCCTTGGCTTGCAGACCCAGGGGGGTGCCGGCCTTGACGGCGGCGCGCAGCATGTCACCGGTGGAGATTTGGGGGATGCCGAACTTCTGGCAGATGAAGGCGGCTTGTGTGCCTTTGCCGGCGCCGGGTGCGCCCAACAAAATCAGTTTCATGGAGATCCTCGATATGTAGAAATTCTTGGCGGTGCAACGGCTTTTCTGCAACCGGAAAAGGCTGGCGGCAACCGCTGATATCCGTTCAAGGATAGCACGCGCGCCCTTGTTGATGACTTACAAATCGGGCACGACGGTCCTCGGTGCAGACCCGGGGTGGCGGCTGCCGTGCGGCTTGACAGCGGCGGCAGACAATGCTTGCGGATTATGTGCAAAGCCTGGGGTGGTCATGAAAGCCGTGCATGTCTTGTACAAGACAGGATGTGGCTGATCTGCAAAACAGGAGCGGTCAGCGCTGGGTTGATGGCGGTTTGCAGGTCGAGTGATCTGCAAAGCCTTGGCAACCGTGCGCTAACTGCTCTTATTTTTCGTTCAATTTTCAGAAATTTCTGAAAATTGATGGCTCAAGACGGCTGTAGCAGGGCGCGCACGCGCGCCAGGTCTTCCGGCGTGTCGACGCCGGCGCCTGGGGCCTGCAAGGTCAGGTGCACAGCGATCTGGTGGCCATGCCACAGCGCCCGCAGCTGCTCCAGTGCTTCCACGCCTTCGGTGGGCGCGGGCGTGAGCTGCGGAAAGCTGCGCAAAAACCCTGCCTTGTATGCGTATATACCCACGTGGCGCAGCGGCGCGAAGCTGCTGTGCGCATCCCACCACTGGGTGCCGGCCTGGTCGCGGTGGAAGGGGATGGGCGCACGGCTGAAATAGCTGGCTAGGCCCTGGGCGTTGCACACCACCTTGACCACGTTGGGGTTCAGGTAGTCGTCCCGGCTGGCAATTGGGTGGGCCGCCGTGCCCATGCTGGCATTGGGCGAACGGGCCAGCACCTGGGCCACAGCGTCGATCAGGGCCGGGTCAATCAGGGGTTCGTCCCCCTGGACGTTGACCACCAGGTCGTTGCCATCCAGGCCCAGCAGGGTGCAGGCCTCGGCCAGGCGGTCGCTGCCGCTGGGGTGGTCGGCACGGGTGAGTACGGCGTCGATGCCATGTGCTGCGCAGGCCTCGGCAATCAGCGGGCTGTCGGCGGCCACCACCACGCGCTGGGCGGCGCTTTGGCGGGCCTGCAGGGCCACGCGCACTACCATGGGCAGGCCGGCGATGTCGGCCAGGGGTTTGTTGGGCAGGCGGCTGGAGGCCAGGCGGGCCGGGATCAGGACGGTGAAGCTCACGGCGCTCAGGCCTCCAGCTCGCTGTCTTCCAGGGGGCGCGCCTCGTTCTCCAGCAGGATCGGGATGCCGTCGCGCACGGGGTAGGCCAGGCGGGCGCTGTGCGAGATCAGTTCCTGGCGCTCCTTGTCAAAGCGCAGCGGGCCTTTGGTGACGGGGCAAACCAGGAGTTCAAGCAGTTTGGGGTCCATGGGCGTATTAACGGTTGGTGTTCAATGGGGTCGATGATAGGCACAGCCGCGCGTCCAGCAGGTCGAAATAACCGGGCGCGATGCGCAGGTGCAGCGGCACGGCCAGGGCCTGGGGCACGTGGGGCCACAGCTTGACGGCATCTTTTTCGGTGCAAATCACCTGCAAGCCTAAATTTGACGAGCGTTGCCAGCTTTCAAAATTGTAGTGATCGGGCAGGGCTTCGGTGTGCGCCAGTTCCAGAGACTGTGCGCGCAGCATGGCAAAAAAGTCTTCCGGGCGGGCAATCGCCGCCAGGGCGTGCAGGCGCAGGCCCTGCAGGCCGACCAGGGGCACGCGCTGGCCGTCGCGCGTCAGGGCGAACGGGGCCAGCTGGCGCTGCAAACCAAAGCAGGGGGTGTCTGCCGGGGTGCCGGCCGGGGGGGTGGCCGCCGCGTGCAGCACGGCGCTGACCGGGCGCGGCCAGGGCTCGCGCAGCGGGCCGGCCGGCAGCAGCCAGCCGTTGCCCACGCCATCGCTGTTGAACACGCACACTTCCAGGTCGCGCGCCAGGGCATGGTGCTGCAGGCCGTCGTCGCAGACCAGGATGTCGGTGTCGGGGTAGGCGGCCAGCAGGGCGCGGGCCGCATCGATGCGCTGGCGCGCCACAAACACCGGCACACCGCTGGCGCGGGCCATCAGCAGGGGCTCATCGCCCACTTCCTGCGGGTGCGCGTCGGGCGTGGCCTGGCGCACATCCTGGATGCTGCGGCCATAGCCACGCGAAATGATGCCGGGGCGCCGCCCGCGGGCCTGCAGGTGGGCCACGGTGGCCAGGGTGACCGGGGTCTTGCCCGCGCCGCCGACAATCACATTGCCGATCACGATCACGGGCACGCCGGGGTGCTGGGCCTGGCGCAGGCCCCAGGCATACAGCGCGCGCTGCAGGCCAGACAGGGCACCGTACAGGCTGGCCAGTGGCCGCAGGGCCCAGGCGGCCAGCCCGCGGTGGCGCCAGATGGCGCGCAGCCGGTCCGAGCGGGTGCCCTGGTGGGCGGGGGCGGGCATGTGGCGGGCCTGGCTTATTTGCCCGCTGCGGCGGACTGGGTGGCGAAGGTGATCTGGGTCAGTCCCGCGCGGCGCGCGGCTTCCATGGCGGAAATCACCGACTGGTGGGGGGCGGCCGCATCGGCGCTGATGATGACGATGCTCTCGCCACCCGCCGGAGAGGCACCGGCCAGCGCACTGGCGATGGCATCCACCGAGCGGTCCTCCAGCGCGGTCTTGTCGACCGCGTAGCGGCCATCGGCGGCGATGGTGATGATCACTTCCTTGGGGCGGTTGCGCATCTGCTCGGCATCGGCCGTGGGCAGGGTCAGCTGCATTTCGGTGAACTTGCTGAACGTGGTGCTCAGCATCAGGAAGATCAGCACCACCAGCAGCACGTCGATGAAGGGGATCAGGTTGATCTCCGGTTCTTCCGTGCGTCGGGGGCGAAAGTTCAGTGCCATGGCCAGCCCCGCCTTATTTGCTGCGCAGGCGGCTGAGGTGGCGCACGAACTGCTCGCTGGACAGCTCCAGCTGCAGCACATAGCCATCGACGCGGCTGCGGAAGTAGCGCCAGAAGATCAGGGCGGGAATGGCCACGATCAGGCCGAAGGCCGTGTTGTACAGCGCGATCGAAATGCCGTGTGCCAGTTGGCCGGGGTTGCCCGTGCCCATGGCGCCCGCGCCGGACTGGGAGCCGAAGATCTCGATCATGCCGATCACCGTGCCCAGCAGGCCCAGCAGCGGGGCGGCCGAGGCGATGGTGGCCAGCGCGCTGAGGTATTTTTCCAGGCGGTGGGCCACGGCGCGGCCGCTGGATTCCATGCGGGCGCGCAGCTCGTCCTCGGTGCTCTGGGGGTGGGCGTGCAGTTGCTGCAGGCCGCTGGCCAGCACCTCGCCCAGGGCGCTGTTCTGGGCCAGTTGCTGCACGGTGTCCTTGGACGGCAGGCGATCCTTGGACACGGCCATGGCTTCGTCCAGCAACTGGGGTGGTGCCACGCGCGCGGTCTTGAGGGATATGAAACGCTCAAAAACCAGGGCCAGGGCGAAGATGGAACATGCAATAAGAGGCCAGATGGGCCAGCCAGCGGCCTGTATGATCGACAGCAACTTTTTCTCCCGTGCGTATGTGGTGTGCGTGCAGCCGCGCATTATCGCGCAGCCCCTGCGCTGCGCAGTGATCGCAGCGGTGGATTCCGTGCAATTCGCTGCGCCGCCCAGTCTGCACCGGATTGCCACGGCGGGCTGTTGTTTTCTGCATCCGCCGGATGTTTGTGCCCATGTCCCTCTTTGACCGTCCCTCCGTTGCCACCGCCACGTCCCGCGTCTGGGAGGTGGGGGCGCTGTGCCGCGCGATTGCCGACAGCCTGGAAGCGCGCTTCAACCCCGTGAGCGTGCGCGGCGAGATCACGGGTTTTTCCCGCGCGGGCAGCGGGCACTGTTACTTCAGCATCAAGGACGTGGCCGGGCAGTTGCGCTGTGCCATGTTCCGCCGTGCGGCCTCAGCGCTGGACTTTCTGCCGCGCGATGGCGAGCTGGTGGAGGTGCGCGGCAAGCTGGGCGTGTACGAGCAGCGCGGCGAGCTGCAACTGATCGTGGACAGCCTGCAGCGTGCCGGCCAGGGCGCGCTGTTCGAGCAATTCCTGCGCGTCAAGGCCCAGCTGGAGGCCGAGGGGCTGTTCGACGCCGCGCGCAAGCGGCGCCTGCCAGTCATGCCGCGCGGCATTGGCCTGGTGACTTCGGCCGGCGCGGCCGCGCTGCACGATGTGGTGACGGCGCTGCGCCGTCGGGTGCCGCACATTCCGGTGCTGCTGGTGCCCTCGCTGGTGCAGGGCGCGGAGGCGCCCGCGTCGATCAGCCGGGCCCTGCAGCAGCTGTACGGCCTGGCACAGCGCCAGGGTGAGGCTGGGGTGCCGCCCATTGATGTGATCCTGCTGGTGCGCGGTGGCGGCTCCATGGAAGACCTGTGGGCCTTCAACGACGAGCGCGTGGCCCGCACCATCGTGCAGAGCCCGGTGCCCGTGATCAGCGGGGTGGGGCACGAAACCGATTTCACGATTGCCGACTTCAGCGCGGACCTGCGCGCGCCCACACCCACCGCCGCGGCCGAGCTGGTGGCGCAGCCGCGCCAGGTCTGGCTGGAGGGCTTGGCCCAGGTGCAGCAGCGCCTGCAGGATGCCGTGCTGCGCCACATCGACCGGCAGGGGCAGCGGCTGGATGCGGCCACCCAGCGCCTGGGGCGGCCCAGCCAACACATGGCCCAGCAACGCCTGCGGCTGTCGCAACTGGGCCAGCGCATGCGCTACGGGATGCTCATGAAAGTGCAGCGGCAAGCGCAGTCCTATCAAGCGCTAGAGGCTGATTTTTTTCAAAAAACCCAGCGCCAGCTGCAGCGCCATCGCCAGCGCCTGGAACAGTTGGGCCTGCGGCTGGAGCTGCTGAACCCGCAGCGCGTGCTGGAGCGCGGCTACAGCGTGCTGACCACGCCCAGCGGGCAGGTGGTGTCGCGTGTCGGCCAGGCCCCGGTGGGGGCGGCCCTGAAGGCCTTGCTGGCCGATGGCAGCCTGGATGTGACGGTCACGCAGCCCAAGCTGCTGTGAGCGCCAACGCAGGCCCGATCCGTGCCGCCGGTGTGCCGGGCGGCAGGGCTGTCCGGGCTTGGTGTCAGGCTGTGGACTGCTTTGGCTTTGATAGCGAAGGGATTTAAGTTTTAGCTGCACGCCGCCGATCTTCTTCCTACAATGGCTGACACCGCAGGTAGTTTGCGCCACGTCAAAATACACGCGCCCCTTCTCCACGCTGCGCGCAATGTGCAGTGCAGCTTTTCTTCTAACTATTTGAACCACGACGAGGATTCAGCATGGAACACACCCTGCCCCCATTGCCTTATGCGATCGATGCCCTGGCCCCCCACTACAGCCAGGAAACTCTGGAGTACCACCATGGCAAGCACCACAATGCCTACGTGGTGAACCTGAACAACCTGCAAAAGGGCACAGAGTTTGAATCCATGACCCTGGAAGAAATCGTCAAGAAGTCTTCCGGCGGCATCTACAACAACGCAGCCCAGATCTGGAACCACACCTTCTTCTGGAACTGCATGGCCCCCAACGGTGGCGGTGCACCCACCGGCGCGCTGGCCGATGCCATCAACGCCAAGTGGGGCAGCTTTGATGCCTTCAAGGAAGCCTTCGTGAAGTCGGCCGTGGGCAACTTCGGTTCGGGCTGGACCTGGCTGGTGAAGAAGGCCGACGGTTCCGTGGACATCGTCAACACCGGCGCCGCAGGCACCCCCCTGACCACCGCCGACAAGGCCCTGCTGACCGTGGACGTGTGGGAGCACGCGTACTACATCGACTACCGCAACCTGCGTCCCAAGTTCGTGGAAACCTTCCTGAACAACCTGGTGAACTGGAAGTTTGCCGAAGCCAACTTCGCTGCCTGACGTTAGCCTGTCATCGCAGACCGTGAGGTCGGTCAAGCCCGCTGGTGAAAGCCCGCGGGCTTTTCTTTTACCGCCCTGGTAGATTGCACAGGGGCAAGCACAAAACCCTGTGTGCGTCCATCAGGTCTTATAGAAGACTTTTTCGCTAACTCTTCTACAAGACTTGCGAAAAACTGTGGATCAACGGTTAGAATTTTGCATAGTGGGAGTCCGCTTCAGTCATGCGAAATTAACTGTGGCTTCAGGCACAGGCAAGACCGCTGCGCGCAGTGGGCAACCCGGTCGGGAGCAGGCGACGAAGGCCTATCCACATCCCAGCAATCCATTGAGCCAAAAGCAAGAGATGACAACACAGCAATCCACCATCATCTACACCCTGACGGATGAAGCGCCCCGTCTGGCCACCAGCGCATTCCTGCCCGTCGTGCAAGCTTTCGCTTCCACTGCTGGCGTGAAAGTCGAGACCAGCGACATTTCCGTGGCGGCGCGTATCCTGGGCGAGTTCAGCGACCTGCTGCCCGAGAGCCAGCGTGTGCCCAACACCCTGGCCGAACTGGGCCAGCTGACGCTGACGCCAGAAGCCAACATCATCAAGCTGCCCAACATCTCGGCCTCCGTGGCGCAGCTGCAAGCCGCCATCAAGGAGCTGCAAGGCAAGGGCTACGCCATCCCCGACTACCCCGAGAACCCTGCCAACGACGCAGAAAAGGCCATCAAGGCCCGTTATGGCAAGTGCCTGGGTTCGGCCGTGAACCCCGTGCTGCGTGAAGGCAACTCCGACCGCCGCGCACCTGCGGCCGTGAAGAACTACGCCAAGAAGCACCCCCACTCGATGGCCGAGTGGAAGCAGTGGTCGCAGACCCATGTCTCGCACATGCACGAAGGCGACTTCTACCACGGCGAAAAGTCCATGACCCTGGACAAGGCCCGTGACGTGAAGATGGTGCTGGAGACCAAGTCCGGCCAGTCCATCGTGCTGAAAGAAAAAGTGGCGCTCAAGGACGGCGAGATCATCGACTCGATGTTCATGAGCAAGAAGGCGCTGTGCGACTTCTATGAAAAGCAGCTGGACGACTGCAAGGAAGCCGGCATCCTGTTCTCGCTGCACGTCAAGGCCACGATGATGAAGGTCTCGCACCCCATCGTGTTCGGCCACTGCGTGAAGATCTACTACAAGGAAGCCTTCGAGAAGCACGGCAAGCTGTTCGACGAGCTGGGCATCAACGTGAACAACGGCATGTCCACGCTGTACGAGAAGATCGAGACGCTGCCTGCCTCCAAGCGCGAAGAGATCATCCGTGACCTGCACGCCTGCCAGGAACACCGTCCGGCACTGGCCATGGTGGATTCCGCCAAGGGCATCACCAACTTCCACTCGCCCAACGACATCATCGTGGACGCCTCCATGCCCGCCATGATCCGCCAGGGCGGCAAGATGTGGGGTGCTGATGGCAAGCCTTACGACTGCAAGGCCGTGATGCCCGAGTCGACCTTTGCCCGCATCTACCAGGAGATGATCAACTTCTGCAAGTGGCACGGCAACTTCGACCCCCGCACCATGGGCACCGTGCCCAACGTGGGTCTGATGGCGCAAAAGGCCGAAGAGTACGGCTCGCACGACAAGACCTTCGAGATCCAGGAAGACGGCGTGGCCAACATCGTCGATCTGGCCACCGGTGAAGTGCTGCTGTCGCAGAACGTGGAAGCCGGCGACATCTGGCGCATGTGCCAGGTCAAGGACGCGCCGATCCGCGACTGGGTGAAGCTGGCCGTGACCCGCGCCCGCAACTCCGGCATGCCCGCCGTGTTCTGGCTGGATGCCTACCGTCCGCACGAAGCCGAGCTGATCAAGAAGGTGCAGAAGTACCTGAAGGACCACGACACCACCGGCCTGGACATCCAGATCATGAGCCAGGTGCGCGCCATGCGTTACACCCTGGAGCGCGTGGCCCGTGGCCTGGACACCATCTCGGTGACCGGCAACATCCTGCGCGACTACCTGACCGACCTGTTCCCCATCATGGAGCTGGGCACCTCGGCCAAGATGCTGTCCATCGTGCCGCTGATGGCCGGTGGCGGCATGTACGAAACCGGTGCCGGCGGCTCCGCGCCCAAGCACGTGCAACAGCTGGTGGAAGAGAACTTCCTGCGCTGGGACTCGCTGGGTGAATTCCTGGCGCTGGCCGTGTCGCTGGAAGACTTGGGCATCAAGACGGGCAACGCCCAGGCCAAGCTGCTGGCCAAGACCCTGGACCAGGCCACCGGCAAGCTGCTGGACGAGAACAAGTCGCCATCGCGCAAGGTCGGCCAGATCGACAACCGCGGCTCGCAGTTCTACCTGTCGCTGTACTGGGCCCAGGCCCTGGCGTCGCAGACCGAAGACGCAGGCCTGGCGGCCAAGTTTGCGCCCCTGGCCAAGGCCCTGGCCGAGAACGAAGCCAAGATCGTGGCCGAACTGGGCGCCGTGCAAGGCAAGGCGGCCGACATCGGCGGCTACTACCAGCCCGACCTGTCCAAGCTGGACGCCGTGATGCGCCCCAGCGCCACCTTCAACGCCGCGATCGCTTCGCTGGCCTGAGGGTGAGTCCGGCCCGCTGAAGCTGTTCGGCGGGCCATGAAAAAAAGAGCTGCCAGCGCCTGTGTGGGCTGGCTTTGAGATAGGAAACTATCTGAAAGCCAAGCCCATCAAGCGCTGGCAGCTCTTTTTTTGTGTGATGCCGGGGCGGTGTGCCTCAGGGCTTGAAAGGCGCGCCGGTCAGTTTGGCGCCGGCCTGGATATGCTTGGATTTGAACCAGCCCTGGTTCATCTCCAGCACGAAGCGCACGGGCTTGGCCGAGCAGTGCGAGTTCTCGTCGTGCGGCTGCATGTCTGCCAAGTTGACAATCGTGCCATCGTCGGCAACGAATGCCGCGGTCAGCGGGATCAGCGTGTTCTTCATCCAGAAGCACTGCACGGCGGGCTGCTCGAACACGAACAGCATGCCTTCGTGCGCCGGCATGCTCTGGCGGAACATCAGGCCGTGCTGGCGGTCGGCAAAGCGCTGGGCCACCTGGGCATCGATGCGGTACATGCCGGCGCGCAGCTCGGTGCGCGGCAGGTGCATCTGGGGTTCGTTCGAGGACTGGGCGTGGGCGCTCAGCGTGGCGGACAGCCAGGCCATCAGGGCCCAGCCAAGGATGCGTCGATGGGGCAATGCGTTCATGCGGCTATTGTGCAGTGTCATGCAGGCGCCTGCGTAAGCCTGGAGCGCGGCGCAAGCTCCCCTAGAATAAACCCGCCACACCATGCAAGCCCTGCATGGGCCTTGGAATCAGAGCCCGGAGACCGCCTTTTTATGAGCACCACCACCCACATCCAGATCCCTGCGCACGGCCAGAAGATCACGGTCAATGCGGACATGTCGCTGAACGTGCCGCTGCAGCCCATCATTCCATTCATCGAAGGCGATGGCGTGGGGGTGGATGTCACGCCGGTGATGCGCAAGGTGGTGGACGCGGCCGTGGCCAAGGCCTATGGCGGCGCGCGCCAGATCCAGTGGATGGAGGTCTATGCTGGCCAGAAATCCACCCAGGTGTATGGCCCCGATGAGTGGCTGCCCGAAGAAACGCTGGACGCCGTGCGCGAGTATGTGGTGTCCATCAAGGGCCCGCTGAACACGCCCGTGGGCGGCGGCATCCGTTCGCTCAACGTGGCGCTGCGCCAGGCGCTGGACCTGTACGTCTGCCTGCGCCCTGTGCGTTACTTCAAGGGCGTGCCTTCGCCCGTGCGCGAGCCCGAGAAGACCGACATGGTCATCTTCCGCGAGAACTCGGAAGACATCTATGCCGGCATCGAATTTGCCGCCGGCACCGACAAGGCGCGCAAGCTGATCGACTTCCTGCGCGACGAACTGGGCATCGACAAGATCCGTTTCCCCGAGACCTCGGGCCTGGGCATCAAGCCCGTGTCCAAGGAAGGCTCGCAGCGCCTGGTGCGCCAGGCCATCCAGTACGCCATCGACCACGACAAGCCCTCGGTCACGCTGGTGCACAAGGGCAACATCATGAAGTTCACGGAAGGCAGCTTCCGGGACTGGGGCTACGAGCTGGCGCTGCAGGAGTTCTGCGGTGAGCTGATCGACGGCGGCCCCTGGGTGCAGGTGCCCAACCCCAAGACCGGTAAGCACATCCTGATCAAGGACAGCATCACCGACGCCTTCCTGCAGCAGGTGCTGCTGCGCCCGGCCGAGTACAGCGTAATCGCCACGCTGAACCTGAATGGCGACTACATCTCGGACGCGGTGGCCGCACAGGTGGGCGGCATCGGCATTGCACCCGGCGCGAACATGTCGGGTGCGGTGGCGGTGTTCGAGGCCACGCACGGCACGGCGCCCAAGTACGCCGGCAAGGACTATGTGAACCCGGGCTCCATGATCCTGTGCGCCGAGATGATGCTGCGCCACCTGGGCTGGACCGAGGCCGCGGACCTGATCATCCAGGCCATGGAAAAGGCCATCCAGAGCAAGAAGGTGACCTACGACTTCGCGCGCCTGATGGACGGCGCCACGCAGGTCTCGTGCTCGGGCTTCGGCCAGGTCGTGATCCAGCAGCTCTGAGCCCGCTTTCGGGGCTGCTGCCACCCCGCCAGCCGTGCGGGGTTTTTTTATTACCAAATTGGCTGTCAACGCTGATTCCATCAGCGCTGACAGCTATGCAATATGAGTCTTTCTACTGTGTCCGCAACGCCCGCGCCTGAAGCGCCCGATGGCATGCAGGGGCGTGCCCGCCAACTGGCCATGGCGGTGATCGTGTGCGGCCTGATGCTCTGTGTGCTGGACAGCACCATGCTGAACCTGGCGCTGCCGCAGATGGCGCGCCAGTGGCAGATCGACCCGGCCTACACCCTGTGGGTGGTGAATGCCAACCAGATCGCATCCCTGGTGCTGCTGCTGCCGCTGGCGGCCTTGGGTGACCGCCTGGGCTACAAGCGCGTGTACCTGTGGGGCATGCTGGTGTTCGGGCTGGCCAGCGTGCTGGCGGCGCTGGCGCCTTCCTTACCCTGGCTGATCGTGGCCCGCGCCCTGCAGGGCATGGGCATGGCCGGGGCGCTGTGCGTCAACGGCGCTCTAGTGCGGCAGATCTACCCGCGCGGCCTGCTGGGCCAGGGCATGGCGCTGAATTCCATGGTGGTGGCGCTGAGCACGGTCACCGGGCCGGTGCTGGCCGCGGCAGTGCTGACCCAGTTCGACTGGCGCTGGCTGTTCAGCCTGCACCTGCTGCTGTCGCTGTGGGTGTGCTGGCTGGGCCGCAAGGCCTTGCCCCCGCCGCACGCGGGCCGGGCCGCACAGGCGGGGCTGTCCTGGCTGGATGTAGGTTTGAACGTGCTGATGTTCGGCGCCATCTTTCTGGCGCTGGACCGCATCAGCCATTACCAGCCCGGCGCCGCCAGCCTGGCGTGGGCGGGGCTGTGGCTGGCGTTGGGCCTGGCCGCGGGCTGCTGGTATGTGCGCCGGCAAAAGCGGCAGACGCAACCCATGCTGCCGCTGGACCTGCTGCGCATCCCCGTGTTTGCCTTGTCGATGGGGGCCTCCATCAGCGCCTTCAGCGCGCAGACCATGGCATTTCTGGCCCTGCCATTCCTGCTGATCGAAACCCATGGGCTGAGCACCGGGCGCGCGGGCCTGCTGATCAGCGCCTGGCCGGTGGCGCTGGCGGTGGTGGCACCGCTGGTGGGGCGGCGCATTGGGCGCATTCCGGCCGGGCGCCTGGGGGCCATGGGCATGGTGCTGTTTGCCAGCGGGCTGTGGGCGCTGGCGCTGCTGCCCATCGGCGCGGTGGTCTGGGATGTGGCCTGGCGCATGGCCCTGTGTGGCGCCGGCTTTGCCATGTTCCAGTCACCCAACAACCACACCATCGTGACCTCGGCCCCGGTGCACCGCAGCGGCGCGGCCAGCGGCATGCTGGGGTCGGCCCGCCACACCGGCCAGGGCCTGGGTGCGGTCTGCCTGGCCGCCTGTTTTGTGCTGTGGCCCGGGACCGAGGGGCTGGCCGAGCAGCGCGCGATGTGGCTGGCCGGTGGTTTTGCCGTGCTGGCGGCCTGCTTCAGCGGACTGCGTCACACGCCGGTGGCACCGCCGCTGCCGCGCTGAGGTCGGTCACTCCACGGCCGGCGCGGCGATGGCCACCTCACCGGGTTTGCGCTGCAGGGTGTTGAGCAGGCTGTGCGGGTTGATGCACTGCACCAGCAGCGCGCCCTGGTTGGCCTTGATCAATTCGCTGACCAGCATGTCGCCCCCGCCGGTCATGCTGGGGGCGGGGATGATGCTGGCGTGCTCGAAGTGGTGCACGCCATGCAGGGCGCTGACCAGCACGCCCAGCTTGCGCGCACCGTGCTCCAGCACCACGACCTGGCTTTGCTCCGTCAACCGGGTACGCTGGCCCGTGAGCAACTCGCCCAGGTCGAACACCCAGACGTAGCCCGTGACCTGGCCCTGGGCGTGGCGCGCCAGCGTGCCCAGGCAATAGGGCAGGCGGCCGGCGGAAACCGGGCTGATGGCCGCGGCGGGCAGGGCTTCCAGCACGGACTCGGCGCGCAGGGCAAACAGCTGGGCGCCCACATAGAAGGTGGCCATTTCCACCCCGCCGATGCCGCTGCCCGTGCCATCCACCGCGTGCGCGGCCTGCACCAAGCCATGGGTGTCGGTTTCGACCTGGCCGAAGGTCTCGATGGACAGGGCCAGCACATCGTCGCCGTAGCCGTCCGTGGTCTTGAACTCGCGGTAGCCGCGTGACACGCTGGCCCCCACGATGCTGTATTGCTGCTGGTGGACCGCGATCACGGCTTCGCTCTGGCCGGCCTGCACCTGCAGCAGCCGCGGGAAGGGCAGCTGCACGGTGCTGCCGGGTGGCGAAGCGGGGTCGGTGCTGGCCAGCACCAGGCCCTGGCGGTTGACGTACAGGGCCTGGTGCTTGGGCTTGCCCACCAGGGCATTGGTCAGCATGGCCTGCATTTCCGGGATGGCGTTGAAGACAATCGCAATGCCGCCCACGGTCACGCTGCTGTCGCCCTCCTGGCGGATGGCGGCGTGGTAGACGTAGGTGGCGCCTTCCGCGCCGGCCTGGGCATCGCTCCAGGGGCTGACGTGGTACTGCTGGCTGTCCTTGAGCTGCAGCACGGCCGCCAGCGTCGCTGGGTCGATGTGCTGCTCGAGCACGCTGTGGCCATTCGCCATGTCGGGGTGGCTGGCGCACAGGATACGGCCCTGGCGGTCATAGACCATCAGCCGGGTGTAGACGGTGTAGAGGCTGTTGATGTGCTCCAGCACGCGTGTGGCCTGCTCCAGCAGCTCCGCACTGGGGGCGCCTTGCGCCGCGGTGTGCGAGAGCAGCTGGCGCAGCACCGGTGACAGAGCCCACCAGCGGCAGTCGTTGGCGCGCTCGTACAGGTTGCGGTCCAGCAGGTCGACCAGCAGTTGGGTCAGCGACTGGCTGTCGCGCAGGCCGGCGCTGAGCACGGTGTCATACAAGTCGCGGATGGACTGGGTGAACACCACGTTCGTGCGCGCCCCGGTTTCCCCGATCTGCTCCAGCACCGACTTGAGCCGGCTGGAGCCACCGCGCTGCCCCGCCGTCATGACCTGGCCGTTCCAGACCACGCGGCGGATGGCATCGGCCGCCTTGATGATGTCGTACAGCGGTGGGCAAAAGCTCTTGGCGTGCCCCAGTAGACCTTGTGCCACATCTTGGGGCAGGTTGTCGATGCAGTGCATGATTTTGGTGCCGAAGGCCTGTTCGATCGGGATCATGACCTGGCCCTTCCAGCCCTCTGGCCCCGGGTAGCCCTGGTAATCTGTGGCAAAGACGGTTTGCACCAGGTAGGTGCGGCCGGAGTGTGTATACAGATGCGGTGCACCATCCTGGTTGGTGGGCAGCTTCACCCCCAGTGCGATCCAGTCGCTGTCGCTGCTGGCGATGACCCGGTTCTGGGCGTTCAGCAGCAGGGCCACGCTGCGCCCCTGGGCGGCACTGCTGCCGGCAAAGATGCCGGCCATTTCGCCCTCGAAGTCGAAGGACAGGCACAGCACCCCGCAGGGTTCGCCCGTGCTGGGATGCAGCATGCGCTGGGTGTACAGCAGGGCCTGCTGCTTGTGCGGGCGCAGGTCACAGGCGCGGAAGGTTTCCAGGTAGCCGTCGCTGGCCAGCGTCTGCGCCAGCAGCGGGTCCAGGCTGCCTTCCACGGGCGAGGATTCGTCGATCTGCGCCAGCACCGTGCCCTCGGTGTTGACGAGCATGATCTCGTCGTAGACCGTGTACTTGCTGCGGTATTCGCCCAGCCGTTCCATGATGCCGCGGCCATCGGTGATGCCGGCCACGTAGTTGCACAACGTGCGGTCCGTGGCCAAGAAGCCGACATCGGCGGTGCGTTCATACAGATTGCGCACCACGATGTCGATGACGTGGTGGGCGCAGGTGGCGATCTCCGACATGACCTCGTGGACCGATTCGGAGACCATAGAGTGCACCAGGTCCAGCTCCAGCCGCTGGAAGCCTTCGCGGGTGGCGGCCATCATGGGCAGCATGCTGTGGGCTTCTTCGGCGCAGTTCATCTTGGCGGAGGATTCGATCAGGCGCCACAGCAGGTTGAGCTCGTGCAAGGAGCGTTCGCAGCGTGCGACATCCCGCATGTAGGGGATGAAAGTGTCGATATGGATGTCGTTGTCTCGTGCCATGTCAGTCCTCCTTGCGTGCAATGTGCGGAACGTTCATGAAGTCAGTCCCGCTTCTACTTTTTGAAACAGATGCAAAAATCGGGCCACGCGAGCCCTGCGCACAGGGGCTGGGTGTCACCAGCCCGACAGCGGTCAAAGCTGAAAGGGGATGCTGAACGTACCCTGGCTGCCGGCGTGCCAGGGCTTGTGCAATTGCGCTGCCTGCCGGGATGCAGTGCCCACGGTCAGGACGTAGGGGGAGGAGTACGCCGGGGGCACCAGGCCCTGGCGTGCGACCCTCAGGGGGGCAACGCCAGAGGCGGGCTCAGTCGAGGTCGATGCTGTGCACCTGGGTCAGGCCGGCCTGGCGGTCTTCCAGGTAGCGCTGCAGGGTGACGCTGACGGTGCGAAATGCCAGTTCGTCCCAGGGGATGTCGTCGGCAGGGAACAGGCGCGCTTCAATCGTTTCATGCCCGGGGTCGAGGATGTCGCTGCGCAGGCGCGCGCAGTAGAACAGGTGCACCTGGCCGACGCGGGGCACGCTGATGACGGAAAACAGCCGGCCCATCTCGATGTCGGCGCCGGCTTCCTCGTCCGTCTCGCGCGCGGCGCCCTGGCTGGCGGTTTCGCCCAGTTCCATGAAGCCGGCGGGCAAGGTCCACTTGCCCCAGCGGGGCTCGATGTTGCGCTTGCACAGCAGGATGCGGCCATCGTCGGCCACGGGAATCGCCCCCACCACGTTCAGCGGGTTCTGGTAGTGCACGGTGCCACAGCCGGTGCAGATGGCGCGCACGCGCGTGTCGCCATCGTCGGGGATGGCGTGGCGTGTAGCGTGCCCGCAGAGGCTGCAGAACTGGATGGCGGGGCGCTGGTACATGTCGGGGGTCAAGCCGTGATGGATACGCGCAGCGGGGGCAGCCCTGTGATGCCGCCTTCCAGCAGGTCGCCCACCTGCACGGCCCCCACGCCTTCGGGGGTGCCGGTCATGATCAGGTCGCCCGGTTGCAGTTCCCAGGCCTGGGACAGGTGTTCGATGGTTTCGGCAATGTTCCAGATCAGTTGGCCGATCTGGCTGCGCTGGCGGTCTTGGCCGTTGACCTGCAGCCAGATGTCGGCCTGTTCGATGTCGCCAACCTGGGCGGCGGGGGTGACAGGGCCGATGGGCGCGCTGTGCTCGAAGGCCTTGCCAATGCACCAGGGGCGACCTTGCTTCTTCATCTCGTTTTGCAGGTCGCGGCGGGTCATGTCCAGGCCCACGGCGTAGCCCCAGATGTGTGCGAAAGCCTCGCTGGCCGGGATGTTCTTGCCGCCCTTGCCAATCGCCACCACCAGCTCGATTTCGTGGTGCAGGTTGCTGGTCAGGCTGGGGTAGGGCATCTGCACGGGGGCATGGCCTGTGGGGGGCACGATCGCGTCGGCGGGCTTCATGAAAAAGAACGGGGCTTCACGGCCGGTAAAGCCCATCTCCTTGGCATGTTCGGTGTAGTTGCGGCCCACGCAGTAGATGCGGTGCACGGGGAAACGGTCGGCGCTGTCAACAATCGGCAGCGAGGCCTGGGGGGCGGGGGGGAATGCAAACTGCATGGCAAAACAGACAAAGGGATGGAGGCTGAAAGTGTGCCATGAGTTATGGCGCCGGTTGGGCAGGGTATGCTGCCTGGGTGACTGATACCAAGCATCTTTTGCAGCAATGGCTGCAGCCCGACTGGCCTGCCATTCCCGGCGTGCAGGCCTTGTTCACCACACGCCAGGGGGGTGTGAGCGCGCCGCCATGGAACACGATGAACCTGGGCGACCATGTGGGTGACGCTCCACAGGCGGTGGCGGCCAACCGCCAGTTGCTGGGCCGCGTGATCCAGGACGCCGCAGACCGGTGGGTGCAGCCGGTCTTCATGCAGCAGGTGCACGGCTGTGGCGTGCAGGTGCTGGAGGAGGGCGTGCCGCAGGCGCAGACCTTCGATGCCTGTGTGACCGACCAGGTCGGCATGGTCTGCACCATCATGGTGGCCGATTGCCTGCCCGTGCTCATGGCCCATCGCTCGGGCCGTGTCGTGGCAGCGGCGCATGCTGGCTGGCGCGGGCTGGCGGGCCAAGGCGGGCATGGTGTCCTGGAGGCCCTGTGGCTGGCTTATGCCCGCCAGCTGGGCATGCCTGCCGATGCCACACTGGCTGCGCAGACCCAGGTCTGGCTGGGACCGTGCATCGGCCCGCAAGCCTTCGAGGTGGGGGAGGATGTGCGGGCTGCGTTCACCGGCCGTGACGCGGGTGCCGGCCCATGCTTTCAGGCGCGTGACGGGGCTCCGGGCAAGTGGATGGCCGACCTGTCGGGCCTGGCCCGGCGGCGGTTGGCGCAACTGGGTCTGACGCAGCTGTATGGCAACGATGGCACGGCGGCCTGGTGCACGTTCAGCGACGCCTCAAGGTTCTTTTCGCACCGCCGCGATGCCGGCGTCCTCGGCAGTACCGGGCGCATGGCCGCCTGCATCTGGAAGACGGGCTGACGGGGCGGCGGCCGCCTGGGCCGCATCCCAGGCGCGTTGCTCGGCCTCCCGCCGGGCCTTGAGGCGGCGCTTGCGTGCGGGCGTGCCCAGGATGTAAACCAGGATGGACATGGGCAGCAGCCCATACAGCACAAAAGTGATGACGGCTCCCAGGATACTGCCTTGCGGGCTGGCCGCCTCGGCCAGCGCCATCATCAGCGTCACATAGAACCAGGCAATGACAATCAGGTACATGGCTGAAATGTGCCTGATGCAGCACGTCCCTGGGAGATAGTGGGCTTGATTCGCGTCAATGAGCCCGGTTTTTGCTTGGGGCAGGGGCGGCGCTGGATTGCCAGACACATGCTGCTGCGCAACAATCAATCCAGCGGCACAGCACGCACCGTGCTGGCCTGCACACACAGGAGACAACATGGCTTCGGAAGCTTCTTGGGATCAGAGCGCGCAACAGTTCCAGCAATTCTTTGCCGACCAGTGGGCCAAGGCCGTGGCGGCCTTTCCGACAGCGCCGGCAGGCGCTGCGGGTCCTGCCGCAGTGCAGCTGGATGCGGCCAAGCTGCAGGAACTGCAACAGCAGTATGTGCGCGAAGCCACCGCTCTCTGGAGCCAGGGCGTGGCCCAGCCTTCGGCCCTCAAGGACAAGCGCTTCGGCGCGGCCGCCTGGGCCGAGAACCCCTTGTCCGCGTGGACGGCGAATGCCTACCTGCTCAACGCCCAGGCCCTGACCGGCATGGCCGAGGCCGTGCAGGCCGACGCCAAGACGCGCGAGCGCATCCGCTTTGCCGTGGAGCAATGGGTGGCGGCCATGTCGCCCAGCAACTTCCTGGCCTTGAACCCCGAGGCCCAGCAAAAAGCGATTGCCACAAAGGGCCAAAGCCTGGCCCAGGGCATCCAGAACCTGCTGCACGATATGGGGCAGGGCCATGTCTCGATGACCGACGAGAGCGTGTTCGAGGTGGGCAAAAACGTGGCCACCAGCGAAGGTGCGGTGGTCTACGAGAACGACATCTTCCAGCTGATCGAGTACAAGCCACTCACGGCCAAGGTGCATGAACGACCCTTCCTGCTGGTGCCACCGTGCATCAACAAGTACTACATCCTGGACCTGCAGCCAGAAAATTCGCTGATCCGCTATGCGGTCAGCCAGGGCCACCGCACCTTTGTCGTCAGCTGGCGCAACCCGGACGAATCGCTGGGCCACCTGACCTGGGATGACTACATCGAGCATGCCGTGCTCCAGGCGATTGCCGTCACGCAGGAGATCGGCGGGGCCGACCAGATCAACGCCCTGGGCTTTTGCGTTGGCGGCACCATGCTGTCGGCGGCCCTGGCCGTACTGGCGGCGCGCCAGCAGGCGCCGGTGGCCAGTGCCACCTTGCTGACCACCCTGGTGGACTTCACCGACACCGGCGTGCTGGATGTCTTCATCGACGAAGCTTTTGTCCAGATGCGGGAGCTGCAAATGGGCAAGGGCGGGCTGTTGCAAGGCCAGGAGCTGGCCTCCACCTTCAGCTTTCTGCGCCCCAACGATCTGGTCTGGAACTACGTGGTCGGCAATTACCTGAAGGGCGAGACCCCGCCACCCTTCGACCTGCTGTACTGGAACAGCGACGCCACCAACCTGCCCGGGCCCTGGTATGCCTGGTACCTGCGCAACATGTACCTGGAGAACAACCTGGTCAAGCCCGGGCATCTGACGGTGTGCGGCCAAGCCCTGGATCTGGGCCGTGTGGACGTGCCCCTGTACATCTACGGCTCGCGCGAGGACCACATCGTGCCGATTGGCGGTTCCTATGCATCCACCCAGGTGTTCCCGGGCGACAAGCGTTTCGTGATGGGGGCGTCCGGGCACATTGCCGGCGTCATCAACCCACCCGCCAAGAACAAGCGCAGCCACTGGATTCGCGCCGATGGCGCCTTGCCCGCCACGCATGCCGAATGGCTGCAGGGAGCGCAAGAGCATCCGGGCAGCTGGTGGACGGACTGGTCCGCGTGGCTCAAGGGGCATGCCGGCAAGCTGGTGGCCGCTCCCAAGCGCTATGGCAAGGGCAACCAGTACAAGGCCATCGAGCCGGCACCGGGCCGTTATGTGCTGCAAAAGGCCTGACTGACACAGAACCCCTGCACAATGTGAATTGCCGCCGGCCCAGGGGGTGTGCTGTACGCAGAGCAACACGGGCCGCGGCGCAGAATCAATCAACGACAAGGGACCCATCACATGGAAGACATCGTCATCGTTTCCGCCGTGCGCACTGCCGTGGGCAAGTTTGGGGGTGGCCTGGCCAAAGTGCCGGCCGTCGACCTGGGCGCCACCGTGATCAAGGCCGCCTTGCAGCGTGCCCAGGTGCCGCTGGACCAGGTGGGGGAAGTCATCATGGGCCAGGTGCTCACGGCCGGTGTTGGCCAGAACCCTGCGCGCCAGGCCATGATGAAGGCCGGCGTGGCCCAGGAAACGCCGGCGCTGACCATCAACGCCGTGTGCGGCTCGGGCCTGAAGGCCGTGATGCTGGCGGCCCAGGCCGTGGCGACCGGTGA
The DNA here is from genome assembly GCF_000739875.1 of Comamonas aquatica NBRC 14918. GTDB lineage: Bacteria > Pseudomonadota > Gammaproteobacteria > Burkholderiales > Burkholderiaceae_C > Comamonas > Comamonas aquatica. The sequence continues at coordinate 18,914 of NZ_BBJR01000056.1, read as the reverse complement.
CAGCGAAATCGTGGTGGCGGGCGGCCAGGAAAACATGAGCCTGTCGCCCCACGTGCTGCAGGGTTCGCGCGAAGGTCAGCGCATGGGTGACTGGAAGATGCAGGACACGATGATCGTAGACGGCCTGTGGGACGTGTACAACCAGTACCACATGGGCATCACCGCCGAGAACGTGGCCAAGGAAAACGACATTTCGCGCGGCCAGCAGGATGAGCTGGCGATCGGCAGCCAGCACAAGGCCGCCGCGGCGCAGGACGCGGGCAAGTTCAAGGATGAAATCGTGCCCGTGCTCATTCCCCAGCGCAAGGGCGACCCACTGGTGTTTGAAGCGGACGAGTACATCAACCGCAAGACCAACGCCGAGGCGCTGGCCAGCCTGAAACCGGCCTTTGACAAGGCCGGCACGGTGACCGCAGGCAATGCCTCGGGTATCAACGACGGCGCGGCCGCCGTGGTGGTGATGTCGGCCAGCAAGGCGGCCGCCCTCGGCCTGAAGCCCCTGGCTACGATCAAGGCCTATGCCACCAGCGGCCTGAACCCCGCCACCATGGGCATGGGGCCGGTGTCCGCCACGCGCAAGGCGCTGCAGCGCGCGGGTTGGCAGGTCGGCGATGTGGACCTGTTTGAGTTGAACGAAGCCTTCGCCGCCCAGGCCTGCGCCGTGAACAAGGTGCTGGGCATTGATGCGGACAAGGTCAATGTCAATGGTGGTGCCATCGCGATTGGCCACCCCATCGGGGCCTCGGGCTGCCGCGTGCTGGTGACCCTGCTGCACGAAATGCAGCGCCGGGATGCCAAGAAGGGCGTCGCGGCACTGTGCATCGGCGGCGGCATGGGCGTGGCCCTGGCGGTTGAGCGCTAAGCATGTGCAAGGACTGTGGCGTGGCCGCCGCACGACAGTGGCCAGCGGGTTAACCGCAACGCGTCTGGAGGGGCGGGCCCGCTACAGTCATTGATACGGATTTGAGCAACGCAAGTACAGCAAGTACAAGGAGATCAGCAATGAGTCAGAAAGTCGCGTATGTCACCGGAGGGATGGGCGGCATTGGCACTGCCATTTGCCAGCGTCTGCATGACGATGGTTTCAAAGTGATTGCGGGCTGCGGCCCCACTCGCGACTTCCAGAAGTGGCTGGACGAGCAAAAGGCCCTGGGCTACACCTTCTACGCCTCCGTCGGCAACGTCGGAGACTGGGCTTCCACCGTCGAGGCCTTCGGCCAGGCCAAGCAGGAGCATGGCAGCATCGATGTGCTGGTGAACAACGCCGGCATCACGCGGGACCGCATGTTCCTGAAGATGACCCCGGACGACTGGCAGGCTGTGATCGAGACCAACCTGAACTCCATGTTCAACGTGACCAAGCAGGTCGTGGGCGACATGGTGGAAAAGGGCTGGGGCCGGGTGATCAACATCAGCTCGGTCAACGGCGCCAAGGGCCAGGCCGGACAGACCAACTACTCGGCGGCCAAGGCGGGCATGCATGGTTTCACCATGGCCCTGGCGCAGGAGCTGGCCAGCAAGGGCGTTACGGTGAACACCGTCAGCCCTGGCTACATTGGCACCGACATGGTCAAGGCGATCCGCCAGGATGTGCTGGACAAGATCGTGGGCACCATCCCCGTCAAGCGCCTGGGCGAGCCCCGGGAAATTGCGTCCATCGTCTCGTGGCTGGCTTCGGAAGATGGCAGCTATTCGACCGGTGCCGATTTCTCGGTCAACGGTGGTCTGCACATGCACTGAGCGCTTCTGGCGCCCAGCAAAAAGCCCGCGCAATGCGGGCTTTTTTCATGGAGAACAGGAAACTTGTGAAGTGCCTGCCAAGTCACCGGCGGCGCCGGTTGGCACGGGCCGCAGCCTTACAGGCGGGAAGGGGCGCGCTTGCGGTCGCGTTCGTCTTCGGGCCAGGCAGACAGAATTTGGGGTTGTGTCATCGTTTCACTCCTTTGTACCTGTTCAACGTGTTGCGGGGCGTTCGGGTTGACGATGGGGACGCAAGCGTTTGCATGAAGCGTCCCTGTTTGTAACAAGCCTGGGCCCAAAACAAAGCCCGCTGGCAGAGCGGGCTGTGGGAGCAGGCGGCGTGGGACCACCTGCAGCAAGGGGCTTCAACCGCGCAGGGGAGCGCGCTTGCGGTCACGTTCGTCTTCGGGCCAGATCGAGGCAATGATGTTCATGGTGGTGTCCTTTAGAGATTCAACGCTGTCAAATTTCTGCGGTTGACAGCAACAATCATTTTTTTGAATGGGATGGCCGGTACCTGGTGCAGGAGTGGCCGCAACGCCATCAGAGGCGAGCCGGGCTGCGCTTGCGGTCGCGTTCGTCTTCGGGCCAGACAGACAGGATGGTGGTTGCGGTCATGGGGGATGTACTCCTTATGTATGACCAACAACGTGGGGTGAATCGCCCGCGTTGACACGTTGACGTAAAAAAATGTGGGGTGTTCGGCCGCCTGTTTGTGCGATGGGTCTGCGGTGCGTTCAGGGGGCCGCAGCGCGTGCGGATTGCCTAGAATCGAAGGCTTTGCTGTCTGAAGGCGGGTGGGTGCGATGTCGTGGAATCTCTGGTTGCTGTATGTCTCTTTGGCGGGGGCGCTGATCGTGTCGCCCGGGCCGTCGGCCCTGCTGTGCGTCTCACACGGCGTGAGCCACGGTGTGCGCCGCACCCTGGGCACGGTGCTGGGGGGGATTACCGCCTCGATGACGCTGATGCTGCTGTCGGCCCTGGGCCTGGGGGCGGTGATTGCGGCTTCCGACACGCTGTTCCACGCGATCAAGTGGGCTGGCGCCGCCTACCTGGTCTATCTGGGCATCAGCACCTGGCGCAGCCGGCCCCAGGCGGCCCCCGCATCGCCAGCGGCGCAGTCCGCCGAGGTGGCCGTGCCCGCGACCTCCTTGCCCTCGGCCACCTGGGGTCAGCTGTACCGCAAGGGCTTCATGGTGGGGATTGGTAACCCCAAGGACTTGCTGTTCTTCAGCGCCCTGTTTCCGCAATTCATGAACCCGGCCGAGCCGGTGGCCGGGCAACTGGCCATTCTGGCCGTGACCTGGATGGTGCTGGATGGCAGCATCATGTCTGCCTATGCCGTCGGCGGCGCCAAGGTGGCGGCCCGCCTGGGCCGCAGTGGCCCCGGGCGCTGGTTCCACCGCGTGACGGGCGGTGCCTTCATCGCGGCGGGCGGGCTGCTGGCGGCCACCAACCGTTAAGGCCTGCGCACTGGTGGCGCCGCGCAGCATGCGTGGGCTGCCTGAGTGGAAGCCTGGATAAAAATATAGCTGCTGGCGCTTGTTCTGCCTTGCTTTCAAAGTGAAAAGCTTCTGAAAACAAAGCAGGGTGAGCGCGAGCAGCTATTTTTTATATTCTGCACCGTGCACCCAGGGCCGGAGCCGCAGGCGCACGGGGTGCTGGGTTCAGCCGGCCAGGCCGGCTTCCTGCGTCAGCTGCTCGATCTGTTCGCTCAGCTCCAGCCAGCGCTCTTCCAGCGTATCCAGGGCGTCGCCCACGGTTTTCAGGCGCTTGCCGGCTTCGGCGATGTCAGCCGGCGCAAGTGGCGTGGCCAGCTTGTCCTCCAGCGCGGCCTTTTCGGCGGACAGGGTGGCCATCTGCTTGTCGACCTGCTCCAGTTCCTTTTTCAGGGGCTTGGTCTTTTCCCTCAGTTGCTGGCGCGCGGCGGCGGCCAGGCGGCGGGCCTCGCGCTGGTCGACCGGGGGGGCTGTGCCAGCGTCGCTGGCGCTGCTGGTGGGCATGGCGGTGGCCTGTTCGGCCAGCTTGGCTTCCTCGCGCAGGCGCTTGGACTCGTCCAGCAGGTAGCGCTGGTAGTCGTCCAGATCGCCGTCGAACGGGCCGACCACGCCGCGGCCCACCATCCAGAAGTCCTCGCACACGGCGCGCAGCAGGTGGCGGTCGTGCGAGACCAGCATGACGGTGCCATCGAAGTCGTTGATGGCCATGGCCAGGGCCTCGCGCGTGGCCAGGTCCAGGTGGTTGGTGGGTTCGTCCAGCAGCAGCAGGTTGGGGCGCTGCCAGACGATCATGGCCAGCACCAGGCGGGCCTTTTCGCCGCCGCTCATGCTGCCCACGGTCTGCTTGACCATGTCGCCGGTGAAGTTGAAGGTGCCCAGCCAGTTGCGCAGGTCCTGCTCGCGGCTGGCGGCGGGGGCGTCGGCGCCCAGGTCCTTGGCCAGGCGCGTCATGTGCTGCAGCGGGTCTTCGTCCGGGCGCAGCACGTCCAGCTCCTGCTGGGCGAAGTAGCCGATGTTCAGCCCCTTGCCCTCGGTGATCTTGCCGCCCAGGGCCTGCATGGTGCGGGCAATCGTCTTGACCAGGGTGGACTTGCCCTGGCCGTTGGCGCCCAGGATGCCGATGCGCTGGCCCGCCAGCACGGAGCGGTTCACGCCGCGCAGGATGGTGGTGGTCTGGCCGGCCTCATCGGTGTAGCCGAAGCTGGCATCGGTGATCGCCAGCATGGGGTTGGGCAGGCTGGCCGGGGCTTTGAATTCAAAGGTGAATTCCGCATCGGCCAGTACCGGCGCCACTTTTTCCATGCGCTCGATCATCTTCACGCGGCTTTGGGCCTGCTTGGCCTTGGTGGCCTGGGCCTTGAAGCGGTCGATGAACTTCTGCAGGTGGGCGATCTTGTCCTGCTGCTTCTCGAACGCCGACTGCTGCAGCTCCAGCTGCTGGGCACGCAGCTCTTCGTACTTGCTGTAGTTGCCGCCGTAGCGCGTGATCTGGCCGCTGGCCAGCTCCAGGGTGACGGTGGTCACCGCGTCCAGGAACTCCCGGTCGTGCGAGATGACGATCATGGTGCCGGGATAGCGCTTGAGCCAGGCTTCCAGCCAGACCAGGGCGTCCAGGTCCAAGTGGTTGGTGGGTTCGTCCAGCAGCAGCAGGTCGGACGGGCACATCAGCGCGCGCGCCAGTTGCAGGCGCATGCGCCAGCCGCCGGAGAAGCTGTTGACGGGCTGGTTCAGCTCGCCGGTCTTGAAACCCAGGCCCTGGATCAGCGCCTGGGCGCGTGCCGTGGCGTCGTGGGCGCCAGCGTCCTGCAGGTCGGCATGGGCCTGGGCGATGGCCATGCCGTCGCCCGCCCGTTCGGCGGCCTGCAGGCGCGCCTGCACTTCCATCAGGCGGGTGTCGCCGTCCAGCACGAACTGGGTGGCGGAGTCCTCCGTCTCGGGCATGTGCTGGGCCACCTGGCCCATGCGCCACTGCGTCGGGATGAAGAAGTCGCCGCCGTCTTCGTGCAGCGTGCCGCTCAGCAGGGCGAACAGCGAGGATTTGCCGGCACCGTTGCGGCCGACCAGACCCACGTGTTCACCGGGGTTGATGGTGGCGTTGACGCTGTCGAGCACCACTTTGGTGCCGCGGCGCAGGGTGACGTTTTTCAGGGTGATCATCTGCAGCGAGAAAAAAAGCGCACCCGCAGACGGGGTCCATCGTGCGGGTGTTGAAAAAATAAATAGCGCTTGGCACAAGCCGGATAAGCGCTAGAGGCCAAAAAGGCTTGAAACTTCAAGCCCGGTGGCACGGCGCCTATTGTGCCGTGCGCTGGGCCTGGGCGACGAGTTCCTGGCGGGTGACCAGCAGCACGGCGTCTTCGCCCACGCTGGTGTCCAGCCAGTAGACCAGCAGCTCGGGGAAGGCGGCCTCGAAGAAGGGGCGCTCGTTGCCGATTTCCAGCACCAGCACGGCGTCGTCGGTCATGCAGGCGGGCGCATCGGCCAACAACTGGCGGATGAAGTCCATGCCATCCGTGCCGCCGGCCAGGGCCAGCTCGGGCTCGGCCAGGTATTCGGCGGGTAGCTTGGCCATGCTGTCGGCGTTGACGTAGGGCGGGTTGCACAGGATCAGGTCCCAGGGGCCGGGCACCTGGCGCAGGCCATCGGTCTCGACCAGGGTCACGCGCTCCTGCAGGCCGTGCTTGTCGACGTTGATGCGGGCCACGGCCAGGGCGTCGGTGCTGATGTCGGCGCCGGTCACTGCCACCTCGGGCCAGGCCATGGCGGCCAGGCAGGCCAGCGAGCCATTGCCGGTGCACAGGTCCAGCACCTGGCGGGTCTTGTCCGAGAGGAAATGGTCGATGCTGCCGTCGGCCAGCAGCTCGGCAATGAAGCTGCGCGGCACGATGGCGCGCTCGTCCACGTAGAAGGGCACGCCCATCAGCCAGGCCTCGCGCGTCAGGTAGGCGGCGGGTTTGCGGCTGGCGATGCGTTCTTTGAAAAGAGTAGCTACCAGCGCTTGCTGCTCGGGCGTGACGGGCTGATTTTCCACCGAATCTTCGTCGTCGCCCAGCGGGGCGTCAATCGGCAGGCCCAGTTGCCACAGCACCAGCCAGATGGCTTCTTCCTCGGCGTTCGCCGTGCCGTGGCCAAAGCCCACGCCAGCCTGGGTCAGGCATTGCGCGCCGGAGGCTATCAGGGCGCCGACGGTGGTGCCGTGGGGCAGGGTGTACGTGTGGCTCATGCGGCGGCCCCTTGCACGGCGGCGGCGGACTGCAGCTGCGCATGCAGGTTTTCCAGCACGCGGCGGTAGATGTTCTTCAGCGGCTCCACATCGGCCACGACGATGTGCTCATCGATCTTGTGGATGGTGGCGTTGGGCGGGCCCAGCTCGATCACCTGGGGGCAGACCTTGGCGATGAAGCGACCGTCGCTGGTGCCGCCACTGGTGGACAGCTCGGTCTCCAGCCCGGTTTCGGCGCGGATGGCCTGCTGCGTGGCGTGGACCAGGTCGCCGGGCGTGGTCAGGAAGGGCTCGCCCGACAGGCTCCAGGTCAGGTCGTACTCCAGCGCGTGGCGGTCCAGCACGGACTTGACGCGCTGCTTCAGGCTTTCGGCCGTGTTCTCGGTGCTGTAGCGGAAGTTGAAGTCGATCACGACCTCACCGGGGATCACGTTGGACGCGCCCGTGCCGCCATGCATGTTGCTGATCTGCCAGCTGGTGGCGGGGAAGAAGGCGTTGCCCTGGTCCCATTCGATGCTGGCCAGCTCGGCCAGTGCCGGCAGGGCCTGGTGGATGGGGTTGCGCGCCAGCTGGGGGTAGGCGATGTGGCCCTGGATGCCTTCCACGGTCAGGCGTCCGCTGAGCGAGCCACGGCGGCCGTTCTTGATCATGTCGCCGGTCTGCTGCACGGCCGTGGGCTCGCCCACGATGCACCAGTCCATGGGCTCGCCGCGGGCGTGCAGGGCCTGGCAGACGATCTTGGTGCCGTCATGGCCGGGGCCTTCCTCGTCGCTGGTCAGCAGGAAGGCAATGTCCAGGGGTGTGTCGGTCTGCTGGGCCAGGAATTCCTCGACGGCCACGACAAAGGCGGCGATGGAGGTCTTCATGTCGCTGGCACCGCGGCCGAACAGCTTGCCATCTCGGTAGGAGGGGGTGAACGGCGGGCTGCCCCACTGCTCCACCGGGCCGGTGGGCACCACGTCGGTATGGCCAGCGAAGATCAGCGTCTTGGCCGCGGGGTGGCCGCTGCGGCGCACGGCCCAGAGGTTGTGCACGCGGAAGCTGTCGGGGCCGCCGTCCATGCGCTCGCAGGCAAAGCCCAGGGGGGCCAGGCGGTCGGCCAGCATTTCCAGGCAGCCGGCATCTTCGGGGGTGATGGAGGGGCGGCTGATCAGTTGCTCAGCCAGTTGCAGGGTGCGGGACATGCGAGAAATCCAAAATGGGCTGCACCTTGCGGGCAACCTGGCCCCCAGTCTGCACGGGGGCTTATGTTTTAAGACCGGTGTTCAGCAACAAGTCGCCAAACTCGGGCAGGGCCGGGACGTTCTGCTCCACCGCAGGGGCCAGCGCTTCCAGGGGACTGCTGGCCGGAGCGGCTTTTTGGGGCGCATTTTGCAGGCGCCACATCAAGTTGGTGGGCGAGTCGGCATTGGCCAAGCCTTCACTGCGGTCAATTGTGCCACTGGTGATGAGGCGCGCCAGGTCTTCTTCGAAGGTTTGCGAACCTTCGGCCATGGACTGCTCCATGTTGTCGCGCACGCCGGAAAAGTCGCCCTTTTCGATCAGCTCGGACACCAGCTTGGTGTTGAGCAGCACTTCCACGGCCGGTACGCGCTTGCCCGCCGGCGTGCGCAGCAGGCGCTGGGTGACCACGGCCTTGAGCGACGAGGACAGGTCGCCCAGCATGGTGGCGCGCACCTCCACGGGGTAGAAGCTCAGGATGCGGTTCAGGGCGTGGTAGCTGTTGTTACCGTGCAGCGTGGCCAGCACCAGGTGGCCCGATTGCGCGTAGGCGATTGCGGCGGACATGGTTTCGCGGTCGCGGATCTCGCCGATCAGGATCACATCCGGCGCCTGGCGCAGCGCGTTTTTCAGTGCCACCTGCAGCGACTGGGTGTCGGAACCCACTTCGCGCTGGTTGACGATGGAGCGCTTGTTGCGGAACTGGAATTCGATCGGGTCCTCGATGGTCAGGATGTGGCCCGAGCGCTGCTCGTTGCGGCTGTCGATCATGGCCGCCAGGGTGGTGCTCTTGCCGGAGCCGGTGGCACCGACCACCAGCAGCAGGCCGCGCTTTTCCAGAATCAGCTGGTTCAGGATGGGCGGCAGCTTGAGTTCTTCCAGCTTGGGGATCTGCTGGGCGATGAAGCGCACCACGACGGCCACCGAACCCCGCTGGCGCATGGCGCTGACGCGAAAGCGGCCCACGCCCTTGAGGGGGACGGCCATGTTGAGTTCGCCCGTGTCCTGCAGCACCTCCATGTCGTGCGGAGACACCACTTCGGCCAGCAGGGCGCGCGGCGCGTCCGGCGGCAGGAGCTGGTTGTTGATGGGCACGCAGACCCCGTCGATCTTGATGAGCGCGGGGGAATTGGCGGACAGGTAAACGTCCGAGGCGTGCTTTTCCGCCATCAGGCGCAGGATGCGTTCCATCATGCTCATGCCGAAACCTCTGATTAAAAAACTGGGGGCTTTGTTGCAGGCCTGTAGTCTGCAGCAAAACCCCCAGTTTGCGATTTAGAGCTTGTCTAAATGCTTGATGCGCATCAATCGCGCAACAGGTCGTTCAGGCTGGTGGTGGAGCGGGTCTTGGCGTCCACGGTCTTCACGATGATGGCCGCATACATGGAGTAGTCCTTGCCGTCCTTGGTCTTCTTGGGCAGGTTGCCCGAGACCACCACGGAGCCCGCAGGCACGCGGCCGTAGGTGATTTCACCGGTTTCGCGGTTGAAGATGGGGGTGGACTGGCCGATGTACACGCCCATGGAGATCACGGAGTTCTCTTCCACGATCACGCCCTCGACCACCTCGGAGCGTGCGCCGATGAAGCAGTTGTCTTCAATGATGGTGGGGTTGGCCTGCAGGGGTTCCAGCACGCCGCCCAGGCCCACGCCGCCCGACAGATGGACGTTCTTGCCCACTTGGGCGCAGGAACCGACGGTGGCCCAGGTGTCGACCATGGTGCCGGAGTCCACGTAGGCGCCGATGTTCACGTAGGAAGGCATCAGGATGGCGCCCTTGGCGATGAAGGAGCCGCGGCGCGCCACGGCAGGCGGCACCACGCGCACGCCGGTGGCGGCGATGTCGGCTTCACTCATGCCTTCGTACTTGGTGGGCACCTTGTCGAAGAAGTTCAGGGCGCCGGCGGACATCAGCTTGTTGTCGTTCAGGCGGAAGGACAGCAGCACGGCCTTCTTGAGCCACTGGTGCACGGTCCATTGGCCGACGCCTTCACGGGTGGCCACGCGCAGCGTGCCGTTGTCCAGCTGCTGCAGGGCGAATTCGACGGCTTCTACGACTTCCTTGGGGGCAGAGGCTGCGGACAGCTCGGCGCGGTTGTCCCAAGCGGTTTCGATGATCTGTTGGAGTTGCTGTGTCATAGGAACAAATTACTTCAAATGTTTTTGGATGAAATCGGCGATGCGCTGAGCGGCTTCCACGCATTCGGAGGTTTCTGCCACCAGGGCCAGGCGCACACGCTGGGCCCCCGGGTTGTGGCCGCGTGCATCGCGGGCCAGGTAGCTGCCGGGCAGGACAGTAACATGGTTTTGCGCGTACAAGGCCTGTGCAAACTCGGTGTCCGTCATGCCCAAAGCATCGGGAATGCGGGGCCAGAGGTAAAAACCGGCATCCGGCAGGCGCACGTCCATCACGGGCTCCAGGATGGGCATGACGGCGGCGAACTTGTCGCGGTAGAGCTGGCGGTTGTGGTCCACATGGGCCTCGTCCGACCAGGCGGCGATGCTGGCGTGCTGGATCGGCAGGCCCATGGCGCCACCGTGGTAGGTGCGGTACAGCAGGAAGGATTTGAGCAGCTTGGCGTCGCCGGCCACAAAACCGCTGCGCAGACCCGGCACATTGCTGCGCTTGGACAGGCTGGTGAAGGCCACCAGGTTGCGGTAGTCGCTGCGGCCCAGTTGCACGGCGGCTTCCAGGCCGCCCAGGGGCGCTTCTTCGCGGAAATAGATTTCGCTGTAGCACTCGTCCGAGGCAATCACGAAGCCGTGGCGGTCCGACAGCGTGAACAGCTTCTCCCATTCCGACAAGGGCATGACCGCGCCCGTGGGGTTGCCGGGCGAGCAGACGTAGATCAGTTGGGTCCGGGCCCAGACCTCGTCCGGCACGCTGTCCCAGTCCACGGCGAAGTTGCGCGCGGGATCGCTGGGCACGAAGTAGGGCAGCGCGCCGGCCAGCAGCGTGGCGCCTTCGTAGATTTGGTAGAAGGGATTGGGGCACAGCACCGTGGCGCCGGGCTGCGTGGGGTCGATGATGGTTTGTGCGAAGGAAAACAGGGCTTCGCGCGAGCCGTTGACGGGCAGGATCTGGGTGGCCGCGTCCACTGCGATGCCATAGCGGCGCTGCATCCAGTCGCTGCAGGCCTGGCGCAGGCGCAGGTCGCCGGCGGTGGCGGGGTAGTTGGCCAGACCCGCCAGGTTGCCGCACAGGCTGGTCTTGATGAATTCCGGCGTGTCGTGCCGTGGCTCGCCAATCCCCAGGCTGATGGGGCGCAGATCGGCGGGTGGTGTCACCCCCGCAAAAAGTTGGCGCAGCCGCTCGAAGGGATAGGGCTGAAGGTGTTGGAGCAGGGGATTCATGGTCCAAATATTATGGGGTCAGAATGTCGCCCGCTTTGTGCTTGATGCGTGATGCCGGGGGGCTGCAGGCCGCAGGCGTGCGGGTGGTGCAGCGAAAAACGAACAAGGCTAGCTGGGAAAACCCCCAAGGCTGGCACCGCTTCCCGGAGTTACAACCCTTTGTAACGAATTTCATCGTGTGCGAACGCGGGGAGGGGGAGCATGCACAAGCCAATGCGTTGGGTGCTCAGGCACTGCAAGCTGGGCGGAAAGCTGGCGCTGATCGGCGTCAGCGGCGGGTTGGCCATGCTGGCCGCATGGCTGGCTGCGGGCCAGGGCTGGGCGCCTGGGCTGCAGGTGGGCCTGCCGGTGGCGGCAGGCCTGTGGTTCTTGTATGTGCTGTACAGCGTCTACAGCAGCCTGGCCCATGAGGTGGCGCGCCTGCTGACGGCCATGGAGCACGCGGCCCAGGGCAATCTGGCCCACCGCATCACGGCGCACGGGGCCGATGAACTGGCGCAGATGGCCCGCCTGCTGGACAGCATGGTGGTGGCCCTGTCCAGCATGGTGGCCGAAATCCGCAGCAACGCAGCCCTGGTCACGCAGGCCGGGCATACGCTCACCCATGACAACCAGGCCCTGGCGGCGCGCACCGAGCTGCAGGCCTCGAACGTGGCGCAAACCGTGGTCAGCGTGGAACAGGTCACGGCCGTGGTGCAGAACAATGCCGAAACGGCCGTGGCCGCCGACCGCTGCACGGCCCAGGTGCGCCAGGCGGTGGAGCAGGGCAGCGGCGTGATGGAGCAGGCCGTGCAGTCGGTCGAGGCGATCGAGCGCAGCGCTGGACGCATGTCCGAGATCATTGCCGTGATCGACGGGATTGCCTTTCAGACCAACATCCTGGCGCTGAATGCCGCCGTCGAGGCGGCGCGCGCGGGCGAGCAGGGGCGTGGCTTTGCTGTGGTGGCTTCCGAGGTGCGCAGCCTGGCGCAGCGCTCCGCCGAGGCCTCCAAGGAGATCCGCCTGCTGATCGAGGACTCCGTGCGGCAGGTGGCCAGCAGCACGCAGCTGATCCGCCAGGCGGGCCAGGGCATGCACCAGGTGGCGCAGGGCGTGCGTAGCGTGGCCGGGCATGTGGAGGCGATTTCGGAGTCCGGCAACAGCCAGGGCACCGGGCTGCAGCAGATCCACCAGGCGGTGCACCAGATCGACCAGGTCACCCAAGAGAACGCGCTGATGGTGCGCCATGTGGTGCAGGAAGCGCAGGCGCTGGAGCAGCGCGCGGCCACGCTGTCGGAGGCGGTGGAGCGTTTTCGGCTGCAGCAGGGCACGGCGGTCGAGGCCGTTGCCCTGGTGGAGCGGGCCGTGGCGCTGCGCCGCATGGGCATGGCGCAGCAGCAGTACTGGCAAGCGCTGACGGACCCGCAGCAACCCTTTCACGACCGCGACATGTATGTCTTTGTGCTGGATGCCGGTGGGCAGTACCTGGCGTTCGGTGGTAACCCGGGCAAGCGCGGCACCCGGGTGCAGGATGTCAAGGGTGTGGATGGCGATGCCCTGCTGCGCGCCATTATTGCCCAGGCCGAGCAGGGGCCGGGTTGGGTCGAGTACGACTTCACCAACCCCGTGTCGGGCAAGGTGCAGGCCAAGATGTCCTATGTCTGCAAGCAGGATGGCGTGTACCTGGGCTGCGGCGTCTACAAGAGCTTTGCGGGCTGAGTGCCCTTGATGCCCTTGGCGTGGCCCTGGTGGCAGGGGCGCAAGGGGCCGCTACGGCAGGCAGGCATGCAGGCAGCGCATGCCGTGACACGCGGGTAACGCCACCAATATCGGGTGTACAGGCATGTCGCACTGGGCCTCAAAATGGCCTGCAGCGCTGATGGATCGTGCGCCTGCAGCTATCAATACAGGACCTTCGGCAATCGGACGGACTCAGTGGCCGCGCAGGCCGCGGGCTTTGGCCAGGGCGGCGGCAACCGCCGCTTTCTTGTCGGGCACCACCTCGGGCACGGGGGCCGTGGCCTGGGCATTGGCGTTGATGCTGTCCGTCAGCCCCTGGGCCTGCAGCCGCTGCTGGCGCGCGTGGTAGCGCTGCTTGGCGTGTTGCGCCTGTGCGGGCGTCCACGCCTCCCAGCCGGTGCGCGCGCCGCTGACGACCTCCAGCTCGATACAGTCCACCGGGCAGACGGGGATGCACAGCTCGCAGCCGGTGCAGTGTGCCGGGATCACCGTGTGCATCTGCTTGTTGGCGCCCAGGATGGCGTCGGTGGGGCAGGCTTTCAGGCACAGGGTGCAGCCGATGCACCAGTCTTCGTCAATGCGTGCCAGCGTCAGCGGTCCTTCGATGCCGAACTGCGGGTTCAGCGGCTGCACGGGTTGGCCGGTCAGGGCCGCCAGCCGCGCAATGCCTTCCGTGCCCCCGGGCGGGCACTGGTTGATCGGCGCGCCTTCCTCGGCAATCGCCTGGGCGTAGCGGGCGCAGTCGGGGTAGCCGCAACGGGTGCATTGCGTTTGCGGCAGGGCGGCATCAATGGAAAAAGCCAGTCCGGTGAGGACTGGCTTGGGCTGAATTTCAGGCATGCAGTCTAGCGGGTGCCGCGCCGGCGCGCCCTGGACGCGGGGGCCGGCTTGGCGGTGGTCGGTGTCCTGGGGGCAGAGTGTGGCGCAACTTGGGGGGCGGCGTCTTCGGCGTGCACCAATTCCCCGTCATTGACCGGTGCGCTGTCGGCGGCCGGGGCGGGTTGGTGGGCGTAGATGAAGCCGCGCACCTTGGGATAGACCATGTCGCGCCAGCGGCGGCCGCTGAAGATGCCGTAGTGGCCGGCCCCCATGACGTCGTAGTGCAGGCGCATGGTGGCAGGAATGTTGGCGCACAGCTCCTGCGCGGCGCGGGTCTGGCCGGAGCCGGAGATGTCGTCCAGCTCGCCTTCGATGGTGAACAGCGCGGTGCTGGTGATGTCCTGGGGCTTCACGCGCTCCAGCGTGCCGTCCGGCGCGCGCACGTCCCAGGTGCCGTTGACCAGCTTGAAGTCCTGGAACACGGTCTGGATGGTTTCCAGGTAGTAATCGGCGTCCATGTCCAGCACGGCGTTGTACTCGTCGTAGAACTTGCGGTGCTGCTCGACGCTGGCGTCATCGCCCTTGACCAGGTTCTTGAAGTAGTCGTAATGGCTGTTGGCGTGGCGGTCGGGGTTCATGGCCACAAAGCCGGAGTACTGCAAGAAGCCAGGGTAGACGCGGCGGCCGGCGCCCGGGTAGTTGTCCGGCACGCGGTAGATGACATTGTTCTCGAACCACTCGAAGCTGCGCTGCACGGCCAGGTTGTTGACGGCCGTGGGGGTGCGGCGCGCATCAATCGGGCCACCCATCATGGTCATGGTCAGCGGCGTGGTCTCGCCGCGACTGGCCATCAGCGACACGGCGGCCAGCACTGGCACCGTGGGCTGGCAGACGCTGATGACGTGGCAGTTGCCGTACTGCTGTTGCAGGTAGCGGATGAATTCCTGCACGTAGTTGATGTAGTCGTCCAGGTGGAACTCGCCGTTTTCCAGGGGCACCAGGCGGGCGTTCTTCCAGTCGGTGATGAAGACCTTGTGGTCGCTCAGCAGGCTTTTGACCGTGTCACGCAGCAAGGTGGCGTAGTGGCCCGACAGCGGGGCGACGACCAGCACCGGGGGCTGGGTGAGCAGGGTGTCCAGCGTCTCGGGATCGTCCGAGAAACGCTTGAAGCGGCGCAGCTCGCAAAATGGCTTGTCGATCTCGACACGCTCCAGGATGGTGACCTTGACGCCATGCACGGGCACGGACTGGATGCCGAATTCGGGCTTTTCATAGCCTTTGCCCAGGCGGTAGAACAGGTCAAAACCGGCCGAGATGCGTTGGGCGAAGGGCCACTGTGCCATGGGCAGCAGCGGATTGGTGTACAGCTTGGAGGTGGCTTGCGCAAAGTCGGCAAAGGGTGCCAGCAGGGCGCGTTGGGTTTCGTAGAGCTGGTAGAGCATGGCGGGCATACCTCGTTATGTTGCAGTGCAATATAACAGCATGCGACGTCGGCGCGGAATGGCACTATCCAGGGGAGGGCGTCGCGCAGGCGACAAGCGTGCGCCAGCCCGTCCGCGTGCTGCAAGAATTGAAATAGGTGGCCTCCCCGGCGGCCTTGCACAAGCCCTGGATGGCGAAAGGGCCTTGCAGGAAAGCATAGCGCTCAGCGCTCGTGCGAGCGGGGGGTTAAAGGATAAATCATTCAAAAATCAAGCTGTGCAAGCGCCAGCAGCTACGTTTTTTTGATTTTCATCCAGCCACAGCCACAGCCACAGCCATAGCCATAGCCATAGCCATAGCCATAGCCATAGCCATAGCCATAGCCATAGCCATAGCCATAGCCATAGCCATAGCCATAGCCATAGCCATAGCCATAGCCATAGCCATAGCCATAGCCATAGCCATAGGCGCGCTGCGGGTCTGTAGCCTAGACCAATCAAATGCGCTGGCACCTACAGAATCGCGCGGTCTGCAGTTCGTGGCGATGGGACCCCAGGGCGGTGGCCACGGTGCAGGCATGCGGCAGGCCCGGATAGAGCTCTGGTGAGGTTGGGCCCAGGGCTGTGGTGCGGGACGGCAGAACGGAACTCCCTCCAACCGACCGGTGCGGGGCCTGTAGGGGATGGCGAGGCCTGCACGCTGGTGGCGCTGGCAGATATCTGTCATGCAGGAGCAAACATGCTCGTCGCACGCCCGCTCCTGCATGGCGCCGTCGCCCATACGGGGTTTATTCGGGCTGGGAACCGTCCGGTCGGGTGTTGGCAATCGCCGAGACTTCGCGGGCCGGCAGGTGCTTGAGGCGGTGGTCGCTCCACACCTGGCGCCAGCGGCGCGCGCCCGGCAGGCCGTGGCGCAGACCCAGCATGTGGCGGGCAATCGCGTACCAGTGGGTGTCGTGCTCGCGCGCTTCGCGTTCCATGTACGCGACCATGGCCTGCTCGATGTCCAGGTGGGTCAATGTGGACGCAGGCGCGCCGAAGTACAGCTCGTCCCAGCGGGCCATCCACCAGGGGTTGTGGTAGGCCTCGCGGCCCACCATCACGCCATCGACCAGCTGCAGCTGCTCCTGCACCACCGCGTCGGTCTTGATGCCGCCATTGATGGCAATCGTCAGGTGCGGGAATTCGCGCTTGAGCTGGGCCACGATCTCGTAGCGCAGCGGCGGAATGTCGCGGTTTTCCTTGGGCGACAGGCCTTGCAGCCAGGCGTTGCGGGCATGGACGATGAAGACCTCGCAGCCGGCCTCGGCCACGGTGCCGACAAAGTCGCGCACAAAGTCATAGCTCTCGATCTTGTCGATGCCGATGCGGTGCTTGACGGTGACGGGAATGTCCACCACATCGCGCATGGCCTTGACGCCCTCGGCCACCAGACTGGCCTCGTTCATCAGGCAGGCGCCAAAGGCGCCACGCTGCACCCGTTCGCTGGGGCAGCCGCAATTGAGGTTGATCTCGTCATAGCCCCAGTCCTGGCCAATCTTGGCGGCCTTGGCCAGATCACCCGGTTCGCTGCCGCCCAGCTGCAGGGCCACGGGGTGTTCCTCGGCGTTGAAGCGCAGGTGGCGCGGCACATCCCCGTGCAGCAAGGCACCGGTGGTGATCATCTCGGTGTAGAGCAGGGTGTGGCGGCTCAGCAGGCGGTGCAGGTAGCGGCAGTGCCGGTCCGTCCAGTCGAGCATCGGGGCCACGGACATGCGCCAGGGGTTGAACGTGGCAGGCGAGGTAGGGGGCGAAGTATTCATTCAAACAATGCAGGCACGGTGCCTGCCAGCGTGCAGGCCAATCCGGGGCGCTATTGTGCCCAGCCTGTGCAATCGCTTCAGGCGCAAGGCTTTGTGCCGCTGGCTCAGGGGTTCATGCCCCAGCGGGTCTTGAAGTCGAATTCCAGCTTCTCGCACTGTCCTTCGGCGAACTGCGCCGGTGTGCCTTCCTTCGGGCCCTTTTCGCGTTCCTTCCAGCACAGGCGGATGGTTTCGCGCTCCACCCATTGCGTTTCCTTGTCGGGCGAGGCGTTGAACAACAGCTGGCTGATCAGCATGAGGATGGCAAACATCGCCACCGGCAGGCCGATGATCCAGCGAACCAGTTTGGGTTTGGGAGTGGCTTGGTCGGGCATAGCAAAACCAATGGGTGAGTGACAAAAGACAAGGCCTGCATGAAAGCAGGCCTTGGTGGGAGTTGATCAGTGTCAAGGAGCGGTGGAGGCTTCCAGCAACGCAGGCTGTGCATCCGCCACATCCACGCGGCGAGCGCCGTTGAAACGCTTGGCCCAGTAGCTGTCGTTCATGCTTTCCACGCGCACGCTCTTGCCCTTGCGGGGGGAGTGGATGAACTTGCCTTCGCCCACGTAGATGCCCACATGGCTGAAGGTGCGGCGCATGGTGTTGAAGAACACCAAGTCACCGGGACGCAGTTCTTTCTTGTCAATCTTCTGGGTGGCCTTGGCCTGCTCGTCGGCACGGCGTGGCAGCAAATGGCCGACGGTATCCTGGTAGATGGCACGCACGAAACCGCTGCAATCAAAGCCGGTTTCAGCGCTGGTACCGCCAAAACGGTAGGGGATGCCGATCATGCCCATGGCCGTGTTGATCAGGCTGGACGTGTTGCTGGCCACGGAATGGCCCATGCTCTGCAGGTTCGCGCCGAGGCCGCGCTCATGCACGATGTCTGCCAGACGTTCCTGGGTCAACGGTTCGCTGTTGGTGGGAGCGGCTTGCACGCTTCCACAGCCGAGGGCGATAAACAATAGCCATTTGCAAGTCATGGGCACAGAGGTTATCACGCTTGTCTGACATTGTGGGCGGAAATTGGCGCACAAAGTGCATCTAATTGCCGATTTGTACGGGTTGGTTATGTCGTAATTGATATATGACAGAGTTTCTGGACATGCATTTTGTGTGCCCGCTTGCAGGCTTCACTGCGACAATGTGGCTTTGAAGAACCTCTGAAGGAAGAATTACATGCTGCTGGACGCCGATGACTCGCAACTGGTGTTGATCGACTACCAAGAAAAGCTGTTGCCCGCGATTTTTGAAGGACCGCAGGTTCTGGCCAATGCGGTCAAGCTGGCCAAGCTGGCGAACCTGATGCAGGTGCCGGTGTGGGGCACGGAGCAAAACCCTTCCCGCCTGGGTCCGAACGCGGCCGAGTTGCGCGCACTGTGCGACCAGACATTGGCCAAGATGAGCTTCAGCGCGGCCGAGGATGGCCTGATCAATCTGCTGCGCCCGCCTGTGCGCAAGCAGCAGGGCGGTAATGCGCGCAGCCTGCCCAAGCACCTGCAAAAGCCGGCCGCACCGGCAGAGCCCGAGCGTCCTTCCATCATCATTGCCGGCTGTGAGGCCCATGTCTGTCTGCTGCAGACCGCCTTGCAACTGCTGGAAGAGGAGATGGAAGTGTGGGTGGTGACGGATGCCTGCAGTTCGCGCAGTGAGCGCAACCGTGATGCGGCGTTCGACCGTCTGGCTAGCGCTGGGGCCGAGCTGGTCACGACCGAGATGGTGGCTTTCGAATGGATCCGCAGCTGCGAGCACCCTGCCTTCAAGCAGATGCTGGAACTGGTCAAGTAAGCCACGCAGATTCGAGCCCGCGCTGATCGGGAGGTCAGCGCTTTTTTATTTAGTTATTGAATACAGCTTACATTGAGATATCCGGCAACCTATTCACATACTTGGGACGTTGGTTAAGTGTTGCGCTCATTCCAACCATCGCTAAAATAGCTTAAAAAAGTGAGCTACTATCGGAGCAAAAACAATAGCTTCAGTGCTAAGGGGTGTTGAAGTCCTAGCTCAACAAAGGCAGCCTGCTCAATTTTCCAATGAAGCCTAGGGTCTTGGTGAATCGCCCCGGGTTTCAAGAA
>NZ_BBJR01000057.1 GCF_000739875.1 Comamonas aquatica NBRC 14918 | reverse complement strand
CCCCTGCCGCATGCCCTGGGTGTGCCTGGCGCCCGCCACAGCGTGCGCCTGTGGATTGGTTTTGCCATTTCGGCGCTGGGCATCTGGGCACTGTTTGCGCAGTTCTGGGCCTTCGCCCAGACGCAACCGGTCGTGCTGCAGGCACTGGGGGGTGGCATGGTCGCCGCACTGGCGACGGCGCTGGGCACTGTGCCGGTGATGCTGTCGCAGAGCATGAGCGATCGCACCCAGGACACCATGTACGGTTTTGGCGCCGGGGTGATGCTGGCCGCCTGCGCGTTCTCGCTGATCCTGCCCGGCATGGAGGCCGTGCGCCAGCAAGGCGGCTCCGACTGGATGGCCGCCGGCGTGCTGGCAGCCGCCATCCTGCTCGGGGCGACCGTGATGCTAGGCATGGACCGCCTGCTGCCCCACGAGCACTTCATCAAGGGCCGCGAAGGCCGCGACGCCGACACGGCCCGCAAGCTGCAGCGCACCTGGCTGTTTGTATTTGCGATTGCCCTGCACAACCTGCCCGAAGGGCTGGCGATTGGCGTGGGCTACGCCGGCAACGACAGCCTGGCGGCCAACGCGCTGGCCATGGGCATTGCCATCCAGGACGTGCCCGAAGGGCTGGTGGTGGCCGTGGCCCTGCTGGCCGCAGGCTACCGCAGGCGCCTGGCCGTCACCCTGGGCATGCTCAGTGGACTGCTGGAGCCGATCGGCGCCGTGCTGGGCGCGGCCGTGGTCAGCACCTCGCTGGGGCTGCTGCCCTGGGGGCTGGGGTTTGCGGCAGGGGCCATGCTGTTTGTCATCAGCCATGAAATCATTCCCGAATCCCACCGCAAGGGCCACGAGACCTTTGCCACCGGGGGGCTGATGCTGGGCTTTGTGCTGATGATGGTCATGGACACCGCACTGGGCTAGCGCATGGCGATGGTCGGCGCTGGGCCGGGATAGGACAAAACACTACGCCAAGCTCAGACACGGCGCACGCAACAAGCCGCATCGGCGTGAAAAATTGCTGCTATCAGCAACCACCAGATCCCAAGGAAATCCTATGACCTACCGCCTTTTGCTCTCCAGCATCGCCGCAGCAGCACTGGCCGGCTGCGCAGGCCTCGGCAACGACCCCACCGCCACTGCAGAGCTGCAACCCACGGCCGGCAACACGGTGACGGGGAAAGTGCACTTCATGCAGCACAAGCACGGCATGGTCAAGGTGTCTGGCCAGATCAGCGGCCTCAAGCCCAACTCCGAGCACGGCTTCCACATCCATGAGAAGGGCGACTGCTCCAGCCCCGACGGCACCAGCGCGGGCGGGCACTTCAACCCCGGCAACACCGCGCACGGCAAGTACGGCCATACACCCCACCACGCCGGCGACCTGCCCAGCCTGCGTGCCAACGCCGATGGCGTGGCCATCGTGAACTATGAAACCGCCCAGATCAACCTGGGCAGCGGCGACAACGACGTCACGGACCGTGGCCTGATCGTGCATGCCAACCCCGACGACTACACCACCCAGCCCACCGGCAACGCCGGTGCCCGCCTGGCCTGTGCCGTCATCAAGCGCCAGTAAAGCCCCCTCGCCCCCGACCGCTGCACGCCACCGTGCGTCGGCTCCCGGCTTGTCCACCGGCGCCTGGCAACCGGCGCCGGTGGTGTTTACAGCCTTGAATGACGGCACCGCCCAGGTCACCACACCGCAGCATTGCACGGAGGCGGGATGCTTCATGCATCGTGACGTGGGCGACTCGCCACATTCCAGGCGAGTGCACGCAGCAGCCACCGTGTGCGCTGGGCGTGCAACAGCGGCATCGCCAACCACAAATTCAGGCGCAAGCACCCCAGACCGATGCGGGATGCACAGATTTTTAGCAGTGTTTTTGGCCTCCAACGCACACCAGGCAAGCGCAGACTGCTCTATTTTTAAAAAATCCACAGACTGCAAGCCCCGTCAAGCGATGTCCATGCTGCGTGCACAGGTTTGACCTGAAATCGACGCGTATTTGGCGAACTCGCACAATCGCGCACATCTCAGTTGTCCGCATTGTTTGTGCACTCCGCAAAATCTTCTCTCACAGCCCTCACCCTTGGCGCCCTGGGTGTGGTGTATGGCGATATCGGCACCAGCGTTCTGTACGCGCTCAAGGAAGTCTTCAACTCCGGCCACATCAGCCTGACTCCCGAGCATGTGTACGGTGTGCTGTCGCTGGTGGCCTGGACGGTCACGGTCATCGTTTCCCTCAAATACGTCACGCTGGTGCTGCGGGCCGACAACCGTGGCGAAGGCGGCCTGGTGGCCATGTTGGCCCTGGCGGCCCAGGCGGTCGAAGGCCACCCCCGCCTGCGCAAGGTGCTGATGGCGATTGGCATCTTCGGCACCTGCCTGTTCTATGGCGACGGGGTCATCACCCCGGCCATTTCCGTGCTCTCGGCCGTCGAAGGCCTGGCCGTGCTGTCGCCGCGCTTTGAATCCTCGGTCGTCCCGTTGACCCTGGCCATCCTGCTGGCCCTGTTCGCCGTGCAAAAGCGCGGCACGGCCGGCATCGGCCGGTGGTTTGGCCCGATCATGCTGGTGTGGTTCCTGAGCCTGGCCGGCCTGGGCATCTGGCACATCGCCCACCACCCCACCATCCTGTGGGCACTGAGCCCGCACTATGCGCTGCAGTTCATCTGGGACGAGCCCGGCATTGCCTTCTTGCTGCTGGGCGCCGTGGTGCTGTGCGTCACCGGCGCCGAGGCCCTGTATGCCGACCTGGGCCACTTTGGCAAACGCCCGATCCGCCAGGCCTGGTTTGGCGTGGCCATGCCCGCGCTGCTGCTGAACTACCTGGGCCAGGGTGCCCTGCTGCTGCAGCAACCCGAGGCCGTCAGCAACCCCTTCTTCGCGATGGCGCCACGCGCGCTGCTGCTGCCCCTGGTGGTGCTGGCCACGGCGGCCACGGTGATTGCCTCCCAGGCGCTGATCACCGGCGCCTTCAGCGTGACCAAGCAGGTGATCCAGCTGGGCTACCTGCCGCGCCTGCAGGTGCTGCACACCAGCGAGACCGACACCGGACAGATCTACATGCCCCTGGTCAACTGGGGCCTGTGCGTGGGCATCGCCCTGGCCGTGATCTTCTTCCAGTCCTCCGGCGCGCTGGCCGCCGCGTACGGCATTGCCGTGACGCTGGACATGCTGATCACCACCATCCTTACCTTCTTCGTGGTGCGCTGGGGCTGGCGCTATCCCCTGCTGCCCGTGGCCGCCGCCACGCTGTTCTTCCTGGTCGTGGATGTCAGCTTCTTTGCCTCCAACCTGATCAAGCTGCCGGACGGCGGCTGGTTCCCGCTGGCGATTGGCGGTGCCATGTTCGTGCTGATGCGCACCTGGCACACCGGACGCCAGCTGATCACCGCGGCCATGGAGCACCACGCACTGCCGCTGGCCAGCTTTCTGGACATGCTGCGCCATGACAGTAACGTCACACGCGTGGCAGGCACGGCGGTGTTCCTGTCGTCGCAGGCCGGCACCGTGCCCAGCGCCCTGCTGCACAACCTCAAGCACAACAAGGTGCTGCACGCGCGCAACCTGTTCGTGACCGTGCGCCACCACGAGGTCGCGCACATCCCGGTGTCGCAGCGCTTCAACGCCACCGACCTGGGCCATGAGTGCTGGCAGGTCATCCTGCACTTCGGTTTCAAGGACGAACCGCATGTCCCGGCCGCCCTGTACCTGCTGGCCAGCCGCCAGACCATCCCTTCGCTGAGCGACATGGAGACCAGCTACTTCCTGTCGCGCGACATCATCGTGGCGCAACGCGGCCATGGCATGGTGCTGTGGCGCGAGAAGCTGTTCGCCCAGATGTACCGCAACGCCGGCTCGGCCGCCGACTTCCTGCACCTGCCGCACCGCAGCGTGGTGGAGCTGGGCAGCCAGATCGTGATCTGAACCCCGGGGCACCTGTCCCGTGCAGCGCGCCCTGGCCTGGATCAATCCGCCCCCAGCTGACCGAGGTGCGGTCATCCATCCCGATGCAAGGCCGGCCCGCACAGGCCGGTGCCGGCTATGCTGTCTGCCATCCTTGGCTGTGGAGACACCATGCGCGACACCTTCCGCACAGCGCCGC
Source organism: Comamonas aquatica NBRC 14918 (assembly GCF_000739875.1). Taxonomy (GTDB): domain Bacteria; phylum Pseudomonadota; class Gammaproteobacteria; order Burkholderiales; family Burkholderiaceae_C; genus Comamonas; species Comamonas aquatica. Next base: position 6,190 of record NZ_BBJR01000057.1, on the reverse strand, counting down.
CCCACGATGCGGTAAGTGCCACCCGCTTGCCCCCTACTGGGGCATACCAAGCCCGTGATTCGGCAGTGTTCACACGCCTTGGGCGCAATGTCCGCCCCTGCCGTGCTACCCACCTGCTGGCGCGGACCTAGGCCCGCCATGCCGCTTGCAGGCCGCCCCACACGCCCGCGCGCGGTCCGGCGCGCGGCATGGGCCCTGCTGCTCGGCGGGTGGCTGGCACTCTCCGGCGCCTGGGGCCAGACGCTGACCCTGGCCGGCCCCTACCACCGCCAGCTGGACATCCAGGCCTACTGGGTCAGCGAGAAATATGACGGCATCCGTGCGCACTGGACGGGCCAGCAACTGCTCAGCCGCCAGGGCCTGCCAATCGAGGCGCCGGCCTGGTTTGTGCGCGGCTGGCCGCGCACCCCGCTGGACGGTGAGCTGTGGGCCGGGCGCGGCCAGTTTGCCGCGGTGCAATCGACCGTGGCCCAGGGCGCGCAGGACGATGCTGGCTGGCGTCGGTTGCGCTACATGGTGTTTGATGTGCCCCAGCACCCCGGGCCGTTCACCCAGCGCCAGCAGCAGTTGCAGCGCACCGTGGCAGCCATCGGCCAGGATTGGGTACAGGTGGCCCCGCAATGGCAGGTGCCCAGCCATGACGCCCTGCAGCGCCAGCTGCGCAGCTACAGCCAGGCGGGCGCCGAGGGCTTGATGCTGCGCCACGCCCAGGCGCCCTACCGGGGCGGGCGCAGCGAGGACCTGATCAAGCTGAAGCTGTTCAAGGACGCCGAGGCCGTGGTCGTGGCCCACCTGCCGGGCCAGGGCAAATACCGCGGCATGACCGGCGCGCTGCTGGTCGAGGCCCCCAGCGGCCAGCGCTTCAAGCTGGGCAGCGGCCTGAGCGATGCCGACCGCCGCCAGCCACCGCCGATTGGCAGCACCATCACCTACCGCTTCAACGGCACCCACCCCAGCGGCCTGCCGCGTTTTGCGCGCTACTGGCGGTTGCGCACCAGCGATCAGCCATAAAAAAAGAGAGCTGCTTGCGCTGGTTTTGCAAGGATTTCAGATGGTTTGACATCCTAAGTCCAGACAGAACATGCGCTGCTTGCTCTCTTTTTCATGGACCCTGCCACGGCCGTGGCCAGGGTCCGCCCATCCAGACTCAGGCCTTCTTGGCCACGGTCTTGGCGGCAGCCTTGGTCGTGGCTGCTTTCACCGCAGGCTTGGCCACCGGTGCCGCCTTGGCGCGTGCTGCGCGGGGCTTGGGCGCAGCCTGGGCCGACGGGGCCTGCACCACGCAGTCGGCGTAGAAGCGCACGTTACCCTGGTCGTCCTCGATCTCCACCAGGCCGTGGATGTCGGTTTCAAACCCGGGGCACTCCTTGGCGAATTCGCGCGCGAACAGCAGGTAGTCCACGATCTTCTTGTTGAAGACTTCGCCGGGAATCAGCAACGGAATACCGGGTGGGTAAGGCGTCACCAGACCCACGGTGATGCGGCCTTCCAGGTGGTCGATCTCGACCCGCTCGGTCTTGCGCTGGGCAATGTGGGCGTAGGCGTCCGAAGGCTTCATTGCGGGCTGCAGGTCCGACAGGTACATCTCCGTCGTCAGGCGGGCGATGTCGTACTTGGCGTACAGCTCGTGCACGTGCTGGCACAGGTCCTTGAGGCCCATGCGCTCGTAGCGGCGGTGCTGCTGCACGAACTCGGGCAGGATGCGCGCCAGCGGCTGGTTGCGGTCGTAGTCGTCCTTGAACTGCTGCAGCGCCGTCAGCATGGTGTTCCAGCGGCCCTTGGTGATGCCGATGGTGAACATGATGAAGAACGAGTACAGGCCGGTCTTCTCGACCACCACGCCATGTTCGGCCAGGTACTTGGTGACGATAGAAGCGGGAATGCCGGTGTCGGCAAAGTCGCCGTCCAGGTCCAGGCCGGGCGTGACGATGGTGGACTTGATCGGGTCCAGCATGTTGAAGCCGTCGGCCAGGTCACCAAAGCCGTGCCAGTTGTCGAATTCCTTGCCGTTCTTTTTCTTGGACTTGGTCTTGGGCGCGGCATCCTTGCCGCGGATGATCCAGTCGTCCGCGCGGCCCACGCCCTCTTCCGCCAGCTTTTCGGGGCCCCAGACCTGGAACCACCAGTCGTCGTCGCCGAACTCGTCGTCCACCTTGCGCATGGCGCGGCGGAAGTTCAGCGCCTCCAGAATCGACTCTTCCACCAGCGCTGTGCCGCCGGGCGGCTCCATCATGGCGGCCGCCACGTCGCAGCTGGCAATGATGCTGTACTGCGGGCTGGTCGAGGTGTGCATCAGGTACGCCTCGTTGAACAGGTGGTGGTCCAGCTTCTCGTTCTGCGAGTCCTGCACCAGCACGTGCGAGGCCTGGCTGATACCGGCCAGCAGCTTGTGGATGGACTGCGTGGCGTAGACCACGGACTCCTTGGGACGCTGGCGCTTCTTGCCCATGGCATGGTAGGTGCCATAGAAGGGGTGGAAGGCCGCGTGCGGCAGCCACGCCTCGTCGAAATGCAGGTTGGCCACATAGCCGTCCAGCATGGTCTTGATGGTCTCGGTGTTGTACAACACCCCGTCATAGGTGGACTGCGTCAGCGTCAGCACGCGCGGCTTGACGGTCTGCGCGTCCACGCCCTTGAGCAAGGGGTTGGCGGCAATCTTGGCCTGGATCGACGCGATGCTGAATTCGCTTTGCGGGATCGGGCCGATGATGCCAAAGTGGTTGCGCGTGGGCTTCAAGAACACCGGAATCGCACCCGTCATGATGATGGAGTGCAGGATGGACTTGTGGCAATTGCGGTCCACCACCACCACGTCACCGGGCGCCACGGTGTGGTGCCAGACGATCTTGTTCGAGGTGGAGGTGCCGTTGGTCACAAAGTAGCAATGGTCGGCATTGAAGATGCGCGCGGCATTGCGTTCGGACTCGCCAATGGCGCCGTTGTGGTCCAGCAGTTGGCCTAGCTCTTCCACGGCATTGCACACGTCGGCGCGCAGCATGTTCTCGCCATAGAACTGGTGGTACATCTGGCCCACGGGCGTCTTCAGGAAGGCCACGCCCCCGGAGTGACCGGGGCAGTGCCAGCTGTACGAGCCGTCTTCGGCATAGTCCAACAGCGCCTTGAAGAACGGGGGTTGCACGCTTTCCAGGTAGGCCTTGGCTTCGCGGATGATGTGCTTGGCCACGAACTCGGGCGTGTCCTCGAACATGTGGATGAAGCCATGCAGCTCGCGCAGGATGTCGTTGGGCAGGTGGCGGCTGGTCTTGGTCTCGCCGTAGATGTAGATTGGCACCTCTTCATTCTTGCGGCGCACTTCGCCAATGAAGCTGCGCAGGCTGTGAATGATGGGGTCGTCGTTGTCGCCGGTCAGCTCTTCGTCGTCGATCGACAAAATGAACGCACTGGCACGACTTTGCTGTTGCGCAAACTGGCTCAGGTCACCATAACTGGTCACCCCAAGGACCTCAAAGCCCTCATCCTCAATGGCCTGCGCCAGGGCACGGATGCCCAGGCCAGACGTGTTGTCGGAGCGGTAATCCTCGTCGATGATGACGATGGGAAAACGGAATTTCATGCGCAACCCCTTGCAGTCGGGAACCAATAAAAGTCAGATAGGCGCGCAGTGTAAGTAATATCTAGGTTCAGCCTGCAAATTGCAGACGCTTTTCCTAAATTTACGAGCAGTTTCACCACTGCGCCACACACATAGCCTAGGGAGTGACGCCGTGGAGGCAAGTACTATTTGGTGGATTTTGGCCGGCATTGCGATTGCCGCCGAGCTTCTGACGGGGGGCATCTACCTGCTGATGATTTCCACCGGGCTGGCCGCAGGCGCCATCGCCGCCCACCTGGGGCTGGGCCTGCCCGCACAGATCAGCACGGCCGCCATCATCGGCGTGCTGGCCGTTTTGCTGTGCCGCCGCATCCGCGGCCGCCGCATACCCGAGTTGCCCACCGCCGCCAACCCCGACCTGAATCTGGACATTGGCGAAACCCTGCACGTGCCCGAGTGGAACAGCGATGGCACGGCGCGCATCCCCTACCGAGGCAGCCAATGGACCGTGGTGCTGCGACCCGGCAGCCTGCCGTCGACAGGCCTGTACCGTGTGATCGAGGTACAGGGCAACCGCCTGATCGTGGACAAGGCCTGACCTGGCCAAGTCACCTGTTTTTTGTCTTTCGTTTTTCTCTTCAAAAGGTTTGGACCATGGAAATTGCCATCATCGGTTTAGTGATTGCTGCCATCTTCATCAGCATGTCGGTCAAGATCGTTCCCCAGCAGCACGCCTGGATCAAGGAACGCTTCGGCAAATATGCCGGCACACTGAGCCCCGGTCTGCGCATCATCATCCCCTTCATCGAGAAGGTGTCGTACAAGCACAGCCTCAAGGAAATCCCGCTCGATGTGCCCAGCCAGGTCTGCATCACGCGCGATAACACCCAGCTGCAAGTCGACGGCATCCTGTATTTCCAGGTGACCGACCCCATGCGCGCCAGCTATGGCTCGTCCAACTACATCATGGCGGTGACGCAGCTGGCCCAGACCTCACTGCGCAGCGTGATCGGCAAGCTAGAGTTGGACAAGACCTTTGAAGAACGTGACATGATCAATGCCCAGGTCGTCAATGCGATCGACGAAGCCGCGCTGAACTGGGGCGTGAAGGTGCTGCGGTATGAAATCAAGGACCTGACCCCGCCCAACGAAATCCTGCGCGCCATGCAGGCCCAGATCACCGCCGAGCGCGAGAAGCGCGCGCTGATCGCAGCTTCCGAGGGCCGCCGCCAGGAACAGATCAACATCGCCACCGGCGAGCGCGAAGCCTTCATCGCCCGCTCCGAAGGTGAAAAGCAGGCCGCCATCAACAAGGCCCAGGGTGAAGCCGCCGCCATCACCACCGTGGCCGAAGCCACCGCCCAGGCACTGGAGCGTGTGGCCCAGGCCATCCAGCACCCGGGTGGCGAGCAGGCCGTGCAGCTCAAAGTGGCCGAAAGCGCCGTCGATGCCTACAGCAAGGTGGCCCAGGACGCCAACACCACGTTGATCGTGCCCAGCAATATCTCCGAAGTCTCCGGCCTCATCGCTTCCGCCATGCGCGTGGTGCAGCAAGGCGGCTCGCGCGGCTGAACGCGAAATCACGTCCACCTGCAAAGTTTTGCGCCTTTCTCCATTTGAGGCTGCAAAAGCAGGTTAGAATTTCAGCTTCACGGAGAGGTGGATGAGCGGTTTAAGTCGCACGCCTGGAAAGCGTGTGTGGGTTAATAGCCCACCGCGGGTTCGAATCCCGCCCTCTCCGCCAGATTGCAAGCCAAGCTGAATGCTTGGTTTTTCAATTCAGCTCACAGCTTGACTGTGCACCCAGGAAGGGTGGATGAGCGGTTTAAGTCGCACGCCTGGAAAGCGTGTGTGGGTTAATAGCCCACCGCGGGTTCGAATCCCGCCCCTTCCGCCAAAAAAATCAACTAAGCCCCTGATTTCAGGGGCTTTTTTGTTTTTTAAATTATTAAATCTACCATCCTATCCACCATTAAATTTCTGATTGATCCGTACTCCATCGGACTTCTTCGGACTTGTGCAGAGATACCCGCAGCAGCTGAACTCTATTTTTTTTCAACTACATATCACTAGCTTGGCCTACCTACCAGGCCCTTTACCAGCCATGCAAGCCTGAGCCATCGCTCGGGCTTTTTTGCATCTACACCTTCGTCTGGAGCTACTGATGGACTTCCCCCCCTTCTGCCCCTACTGCCAAAGCCGCGACGTGGTCCCTCGGGCCACGGGCCTCAAAATCTTTGGTGCCATCGGCATCGTTGTGGGCGCTGCCGGCGCCTTCAAAGCCTCGCTCAAGGCCTTGCAAGTGCTGCAAAGCGGCAGTGTTGCCTTGCCAGGTATTGCACTCACAGGCATTGCCAGCGCGGTCCTGACCGCAATGAGCGCCAGTGCCCTGGGCTGCGAAATCGGCACCAAAGCGGGCGCGCAGCTCGATCGCATGCTGCTGGGCAACCGCTTTTGTAGGAGTTGCAAGCGCAGTTTTATCTACCTGTGACCTCTCTCTATTGGGTGGTGTTTTTTTACACCGCTTATTGAATAAGACGCATTTGTTTTTAAAGGATTTCTCATGGCACATCTCGTAGAAACCATGGCCTACGCTGGTCAAACCCCTTGGCATGAACTGGGCCACGCACTGAATCG
>NZ_BBJR01000058.1 GCF_000739875.1 Comamonas aquatica NBRC 14918 | reverse complement strand
CCAATAGTGAGTGTTTCTCGTCGGCCATTGAGGCGGTAGTCATAGCGGAATGACTTTGTGCCAGCAGTAGTCACCATGACATACATACCATCACGATCCGAGATTTTGTAGGCTTTTTTCTTTAGGGCGCAGGCTGCGCAGTTCGGTGTCAGTAAGCATATTGGCTAGGCTTTCGTTGATACCGTCACAGGGGGTGTCGGTATGGGAAAGCAACGTTCCGAAATGTTACAGCTTTACCGTCAGGCGTACCGCACGAAATTGCGGCTAGTGTTGTATTTTGTCGGTTGTCCCTGGACGAACAACCGACTATTCCTTATAGGGAATCAGCAGTTTCCAGAACGTTGCGGTACGTTGCTGGAAACTTTAAATTATTCCCACTCGATGGTCGCTGGTGGCTTGGTGCTCACGTCGTAGGTCACACGGTTGATGCCGCGCACCTCGTTGATGATGCGGCCGGACACCTTCTTGAGCAGGCCGTAAGGCAGCTCGGCCCAGTCGGCGGTCATGAAGTCGCTGGTGACCACGGCGCGCAGGGCCACGACATAGTCATAGGTGCGGCCGTCGCCCATCACGCCCACGCTCTTGACGGGCAGGAACACGGTGAAGGCCTGGCTGGTCAGGTCGTACCAGCTCTTGCCAGAGGCCTCGTCGATCCAGTTGTTCAATTCTTCGATGAAGATGGCATCGGCGCGGCGCAGCAGGTCGGCGTATTCCTTCTTCACTTCACCCAGGATGCGCACGCCCAGGCCAGGACCGGGGAAGGGGTGGCGGTAGACCATGCCACGGGGCAGGCCCAGGGCCACGCCCAGTTCGCGCACTTCGTCCTTGAACAGGTCGCGCAGGGGCTCCAGCAGCTTCAGGCCCAGCTGCTCGGGCAGGCCACCGACGTTGTGGTGGCTCTTGATGGTGACGGCCTTCTTGCTCTTGGCACCACCCGACTCGATCACGTCGGGGTAGATGGTGCCCTGGGCCAGGAAGGTCGCTCCCTTGGAACCGGCGGTTGCTGCCTTGAGCTTGGCCGCTTCGGCCTTGAAGACGTCCACAAACAGGCCGCCGATGATCTTGCGCTTGGCTTCCGGCTCGCTCACGCCGGCCAGCTTGCCCAGGAACAGCTCGGAAGCATCCACGCGAATCACCTTGGCGTGCAGCTTGCCGGCGAACATGTCCATGACCATGTCGCCTTCGTTCAGGCGCAGCAGGCCGTGGTCCACGAACACGCAGGTCAGTTGGTCGCCGATGGCGCGGTGGATCAGCGCGGCCGCCACGGACGAATCCACGCCGCCGGACAAACCCAGGATGACCTCTTCATCGCCGACCTGCTCGCGGATCTTGGCCACAGCCTCTTCGATGTAGTCGCCCATGATCCAGTCCGCCTGCGTGCCACAGATGTCCAACACGAAACGGTTCAGCATGGCCTGGCCCTGCACGGTGTGCGTGACTTCGGGGTGGAACTGCACGGCGTAGAAACGGCGGGCTTCATCGGCCATGCCGGCGATGGGGCAGGATGGGGTCGAGGCCATCACCTTGAAGCCTTCGGGCAATTGGGTGACCTTGTCGCCGTGGCTCATCCAGACCTTGAGCATGCCGTGGCCTTCGGCGGTCACGAAGTCTTCGATGCCTTGCAGCAGCTGGGTGTGTCCATGGGCACGCACTTCGGCGTAGCCGAATTCGCGGCTGTCCGAGCCTTCGACCTTGCCGCCCAGCTGGGTGGCCATGGTCTGCATGCCGTAGCAGATGCCCAGCACGGGAATGCCCAGCTCAAACACGGCGTCCGGCGCACGGTCGTCCACTTCGTAGACCGACGCGTGGCTGCCCGACAGGATCACGCCCTTGAGGCGGCCATCGGCGGCAAATTCGCGCACCCACTCGCTGCTGACGTCGCAGGGGTGGACTTCGCAGTACACATGGGCTTCGCGCACGCGGCGGGCAATCAGCTGCGTGACCTGGGAGCCGAAGTCAAGGATGAGGATCTTGTCGTGTTGCATGGTGTTATCCAAGGGCAAGAGGAAAGGATTCGGGGTCAGAAATCTTCGCCCGCCCACAGCGCGATCCCGCGTTGGCGGGCGGCAGCGATCTGGGCGGTATCGAACGTGGCCAGCGGCAGTCGCAACGACTGCGCCAGCCACAGGTAAGCGGCATCGTAGGTGGGCAGGCCGGTATCCAGCGCCACGTCCAACACGGCCTTATGCTGGGCGGGCGCCAACTCGTGCAGTTCCACACGGTGGCGGATGGCTTCCAGCACGCCCCACAGCCCCTCGACGGAGCCATGCGGAATACGGCCCTGGTGCACGCCCGATGCGATCAGGTTGCCACACTCCCACTGCCAGAGGTTGGGGGCCTGCGGCTCCACCTCGTCGCGGCGGATGCGGGCATACAGGCGCTGGGTGTGGGCGCTGGCCTGATCGGGCAGCAACCAGGCAGCAGTGACGGAGGCGTCCAGCACAAAGGCGGTCATGCGCGACTCCGGCCGGTGTGGCGCAGGGCAGCTACAGAAGCTGCAGCTGCTGGCGCTTGTATGGTGCGCTGCAAGGCCTGAATTTGTTCCAACTCCCGCGCAATCTGCTCGTCGGTGATCACAGGCCGGCGGCGCACCGGCAGCATGCGCACCACTTCCTTGCCGTGGCGCGTGATGCGCACCTCTTCGCCGGCCTCGACCAGTTCGATCAAGGCAGAGAAACGGGTCTTGGCTTCGTAGATACCGACAGATTGCATGGGGTGGAAATAAAAAAATCTGGCCGAACCAGAAGTTCAGACCAGATTTTAGCATTCTGACCAGAACTCTGTGAGTCTGGTCTGTTGAAATCACCCCACGTCGGGCCAGCGTCGCTTTCGCAGCAGGCCGCGGGCCAGCGCCGCCTTGCGGTAACACAGCCATCCCGCTGAGGGGATACCGCGCAGCGGCCCAGGGGCGATCGACGATCAGTCGGCGCGGTAGTTGGGCGCTTCCTTGGTGATCTGCACGTCGTGCACGTGGGACTCACGGATGCCGGCAGCCGTGATTTCCACGAACTCGGCCTTCTCGTTCATCTCCTTGATGGTGGCGCAACCGCAGTAGCCCATGGAGGCGCGCACGCCGCCAGCCATCTGGTAGACGATGGAGACCATCGAGCCCTTGTAGGGCACGCGGCCTTCAATACCTTCAGGCACCAGCTTGTCGGCATTGGGGTTGCCGGTGGACGATTCCTGGAAGTAACGGTCGGCCGAGCCCTGCTGCATGGCACCGATGGAGCCCATGCCGCGGTAGCTCTTGTACGAACGGCCCTGGTACAGGATCACTTCGCCGGGCGCTTCTTCGGTACCGGCAAACATGCCGCCCATCATGATGGTGGAGGCACCTGCCGCCAGGGCCTTGGCGATGTCGCCCGAGAAGCGGATGCCACCGTCACCGATCAGCGGCACGCCCGTACCCTTCAGGGCATCGGCCACGTTGGAGATGGCCATGATCTGGGGCACACCCACACCGGCCACGATGCGTGTGGTGCAGATGGAGCCAGGGCCGATACCCACCTTCACTGCATCGGCACCGGCTTCCACCAGCGCCAGCGCTGCAGCGCCGGTGGCAATGTTGCCGCCGATCACATCGATCTGGGGGTAGTTCTGCTTGACCCAACGCACGCGGTCGATCACCCCCTTGGAATGGCCGTGGGCCGTGTCCACCACGATGGCGTCCACACCGGCCTTGGCCAGCAGCTCGACACGCTCTTCGGTGCCAGCGCCCACGCCCACCGCAGCCGCCACGCGCAGGCGGCCAGCCGCGTCACGCGCGGCATTGGGGAAGTTGGTCTGCTTGTTGATGTCCTTGACGGTGATCAGGCCCTTGAGCTCGAACGCATCGTTGACCACCAGCAGGCGCTCCAGCTTGTGCTTGTTCAGCAAAGCCTTGGCCTGGGCAGGCGTGGTGCCGTCCTTTTCATTGACGGTGATGAGCTTCTCGCGGGGCGTCATGATCTCGCGGACCTTGACGTCGTAACGGGTTTCAAAGCGCACGTCACGGCTGGTCACGATACCGATCACCTTGCCGCCATCGCACACGGGGAAACCGGAGATGCCACGCTCTTCCGACAGCTGCAGCACCTGCAGCACGGTGTGCTCGGGGGTGATCACGATGGGGTCATGCACCACACCGGATTCATGGCGCTTGACCTTGGACACTTCGGCCGCTTGCTCCTGGGCCGTCATGTTCTTGTGGATCACGCCAATGCCGCCTTCCTGGGCAATGGCAATCGCCAAACGCGCTTCGGTGACCGTGTCCATGGCCGCAGAGACCAGGGGCAGGTTCAACGTGATGTTGCGCGTGAACTGGGTGGAAAGAGAAACGTCCTTGGGCAGGACTTCGGAGTAGGCGGGAACGAGCAGGACGTCGTCGAAGGTCAGTGCTTTTCCGAGAAGGCGCATTGTGAAGGCTCCAAAAGAAAGATTGTAGCTTTCTCCGTGCATGCACGTGCCGCGCACGCAACAAGAAACCTTGCAACTGGCAGCTACACTGGCCCCATGAACGCCCTGCACTTCTGTCTCACCACAACGCTGCTCGTGTGCTCCCAGGCCGCTTTCGCCCAATGGCAATGGGTGGATGAAAGTGGCCGCAAAGTGTTCAGCGACCGACCGCCGCCAGCGCACATCGCGCCGCACCAGATCCTGCAGCAGCCGCGGCCCGCCTCCGCAGCCACCCAGCGCATCATCTACCCGGCCGAGAACGGCTCCGCCCCCGGCGCGGTCATCGACCCCAAGGAAGCGGAAGCTGCCGCCAAGGCCCAAGCTTTGAAAGCGGCGCAAGACGCCCAGAAAGCTGCCGAAGCCAAGGCGCAGGAAGACAGCAAGAAAGAAGAAGCCCAGCGCAAGGCCGAGGAAGCCGAACGCAAGAAAAAGGAGCAGGAAGTGGCCAAGGCACGGCAGGAGAACTGCCAGCGCGCCAAGTCCACCCACAGCACCATGCAGTCCGGCATGCGCCTGGTGTACACGAATGAAAAAGGCGAGCGCAGCTACATGACCGAACAGCAGCGCCAGGCCGAGTTGCAGCGCGCCCAGGAAGCGATCAAGAGCAACTGCCCCTGACCGAGCACGCAGCCACCAGCAGCGCCACGCGCAGGCTGTGCAAAACCAGGCGCTGTACAGGGCGCTAGAGCGCCCTCCACCCCTGGCGCCGCGGTCAATACCCCGATTTGCTGTTGGGCCGGCGGCTGGCAAACAGGCCAGCCCCCCGGGCACCCTGCTGGGCAAAGCGCTCGCGGCGCGCCACCTTGGGGTCCACCTTCAGCGGCTGGTACAGCTCCACACGATCGCCGTCCTGCAAGCCATGGTCCAGCGCCTGGGTACGCCCCCAGACACCGCAGGCGGCGTGCGCGCCCAGCGCCAGCCCGCAGGCGCGCAAGGCATCGTGGATCTGGGCGCCGGCCGGCAGCGCCACGCTGCGTTCCTGCACCTGGGCCTGGGCATCCACCCAGACCACCTGCACCGCCAGCATGCCGGTCTCAGCCATAGACTTTTTCGGCGCGCTTGATGAAGGCATCGACCATGGAGTTGGCAATCCGGTCGAAGATGGGGCCGATCAGGGCCGCCACCGCGTTGCTGTCAAAGCCATAGTCCAACTGCAGCTGCACCTTGCAGGCACGCTGCGAGCCATCGCCCACGGGGTGGAACATCCAGTGCCCCTCCAGGCGCGAGAACGGCCCCTTGATCAGGCGCATGCTGATCTTGTGCTGGCCTTCGTGCACGTTGCGGGTCACGAAGGATTTGCGCAAGGCCCCCATGGACATGCCCACCTCGGCCGTCATGCTGTGTTCGTCCTGCTCCAGCACCTGGGTGTGCGAGCACCAGGGCAAAAATTCTGGATAGCGCGCCACGTCGGCCACCAGGGCGAACATTTCTTCGGGGCTATACCAAATGAGGACGGACTTGTTGACGTTTTTCATGAAAGCAAAAGCCTGCGTGGCGCATGCCCTGGGGCATTGCACCGGCAAACGGGTGGCGCGAGGCTGAAGAAACTAGAATTGCTGCTTAGCGGGAGAAATGCCCATTGTAGGTAGAGCCCGGCATCTGCGGGTCACCCGCCCAGAAAGACCCATGGCAAAAAAACCAGAAACACCATCCCGCATCGCGGAGAACAAGAAAGCGGCGTTCAACTATTTCTTCGAGGAACGCCATGAGGCCGGCATCGTGCTGCACGGCTGGGAAGTCAAGGCCCTGCGCAGCGGCAAGGCGCAGATCAGCGAGGGCTACGTCATCATCAAGGAAGGCGAGCTGTACCTCATCGGCTGCCAGATCCAGCCGCTGAAGACCGCCTCCACCCACGTCAACCCGGATGCCGCACGCATCAAGAAGCTGCTGATGAAGAAGGACGAAATCCGTCGCCTCATCGGCAAGGTGGAACAAAAAGGCTACACCCTGGTGCCCACCAAGCTGTACTGGAAGAACGGCCTGGTCAAGTGCGACGTGGCCCTGGCCAAGGGCAAGGGCGAGCACGACAAGCGCGATGTGATCAAGGACCGCGAAGGCAAGCGCGAGGTCGAGCGCGCGATGAAGAGCCGCAACCGCTGAATCGGCAGCACACTTTCAATAAAAAGAGCTGCCAGCGCTGTCTTGGCAAGGTTTTCAGGTCGCAATGACTGGTAATCCTTGGCAAGGCAAGCGCTGGCAGCTCTCTTTTTGTTGATGCCTTGCGCCGCGGCACAACCTGCGCGGCCCGCGATGACCGCCCCCTGTGATGCAGAACACCAACGGTTTGCACCAAATTCGTGCCATTTGCACCAACTCAACGCTGTCACAAAAACTTCATCTCTAAAATTTCAAAAAACAGATTCATACCGTCAATACATAAAAACCCGCAGTCACCCTGCAACCAACGGATATCGAGGAAACCACCATGTCTTATGGCAACTGGCCGATTGGCCGCAAGCTCGCGGCCGTGCTTGGCAGCATCCTGCTGCTCTTCGTCAGCAGCAGCGGCTTGGCCATCTACCAGTCCCTGCAGCAGGACCGCATGCTGTCGCACATGATGAACGAGGTGCTGGTGACCGAGCGCGCCCTCAAGAACTGGTCCATGAACGTCACCGCCGGGGTGCAACGCGCTGCGGCGATTGCCAAGAGCGACGATGCCAGCCTGGTGCAGTACTTCGACAAGGCCACCAAGGAAGCCACGGCCGACACCGCCGTGCAGATGAAGATCATCAACGCCCACCTGCGTGATCCGGCGCAGCTGGCCCTGCTGGAAAAATCCTCCAAGCTGCGCGACGCCTACCTGGCGCAGCGCAAGGAAATCGCCGCGCTCAAGGCCGCCGGCAATGCCGAGGGGGCGCACCGCGTCTTCACCCAGCAGTTCGAGCCCACCATGACGGCCTACCTGCAATCCGTGGCCGACCTGGCGGACGCGCAGCGTGCGCTGTTTGACCAGCTGTCGGCCCAAAGCCGCCAGTCGCGTACCGCCAGCATGTGGCAGCTGGGCGTATTCACCAGCGCGGCCCTGGCCCTGGGACTGCTGTGTGCCGTGCTGGTCACGCGCAGCATCACCCGCCCCCTGCACCTGGCCCAGCAGGCCGCGCGCGAGGTCGCGGCGCTGGACCTGAGCGGCACGCCCCAGACCCACTACCACAGCGATGAAACCGGACAGCTGCTGCGCAGCCTGGACGAGATGCGCAGCACCCTGAACCGCACCATGGGCCAGGTGCTGCAGTCGGCACAAAGCATCTCCACCGCCAGCGAACAGGTGGCCAGCGGCAGCAACGACCTGAGCAGCCGCACCGAGACCACGGCCGCCAACCTGGAGCAAAGCGCCAGCGCGATCGAGCAGCTCAGCAGCAGTGCACGGAAGCCACGCGCCAGGCCGAGGCGCTGACGCGCAACTCCTCGCTGGCCACGCAGCAGGGCTATGACAAGACCCAGCACGTGCAGCAGACCATGGAGCAGATCCACGCCAGCAGCCGCAAGATCGGCGACATCATCGGCGTGATCGACGGTATTGCCTTCCAGACCAACATCCTGGCGCTGAACGCGGCGGTCGAAGCCGCCCGCGCCGGCGAACAAGGCCGCGGCTTTGCCGTGGTGGCCGGCGAGGTGCGCACCCTGGCCCAGCGCAGCGCCACCGCCGCCAAGGAAATCCGCCAACTGATCGACACCAACCTGCACAGCGTCAGCGCTGGCACCGCGCAGGTGCACGATGCCAGCCAGGCCATGCAGGCCATCCTGGACAACGTCAACCGTGTGCAGGACATCGTGGCCGAGGTCAACGCCGCCACCAACGAGCAAAGCCAGGGCGCGGCCCAGGTCAACCAGGCGATTGCCCAGCTGGACCAGATGACGCAGCAGAACGCCGCCCTGGTCGAAGAATCCAACGCCGCGGCCGCCCACCTGCACGCCCAGGCCAGCCAGCTGCGCGAGGTGGTCGAGGCCTTCAAACTGTCGCAGCAGCCCACAGCGCAGCGCGCGCGCGCCCTGCCCCGCGGCCGCGAGCCCGCGTTGCTGTCAGGATAAAAAATGAGCGGCTGGCGCTTTCCGGCACAAGGTTTCAGGCGCAAAAAGCCCTGAAACCCTTGCCAGACAAGCGCCAACCGCTCACAGAATTAATAGCCCAGCCACCGGCCACGCCGCGTGGCTTTTTTAACGCCACGCCCCAGGCCACAGCGGGCCGGCAAGGCGCGGGCCGCGCACAGCGGCACCCGCGTGGGGGCTGGGGCCGTGGTGTGGCCGCCTCAGTCCTTCAGGCTGGCCAGCGGGTGCGAATGCGCCGGCCAGGGGCTGACGAAGAACGCGCGCCACAGGGCCTCGGGCACGTCCTCGATGCGTGCGGGGTTCCACTGCGGGCTCTGGTCCTTGTCCACAGCCAGCGCGCGGATGCCTTCCACGGTTTCGGACTGGCCGGGGCGCAGGTAGAAGCAGTGGCGCACCATGTCGCGCTCCATGCGCAGGTCGGTGGCCACATCCATGCCGCGCGCGCGGCGGATCTGCTCTAACACCACCCACAGCATCAGGGGCGAACGCTTGCGCAACGCCGCGGCCGTGGCCTGCGCCCACTCGCTGGCGGTGTCGGCCTCCAGCGTGTCGATCATGGCCTGCAGCGTGGGCAGGCCAAACACGCGGTCGATGTCTGCCGTGCTGCGCACCGCACCGGGCGCCTGGGCCTGCGTGCGGGACTGCACAAAGGCCTGCACGGCCTCACCGCTGGCAAAGGTCTGCTGCGCCAGGGCATCCCAGACGGCGCCCTGCTCGCTCGCGGGCAGGTAGGCATCGGCCAGCTGGAAGGCAATCGCCTCGGCCGCGCCGATGGTGTCGCCCGTCAGCGCCAGCCACTCGCCCACGGCACCGGGGCAGCGCGACAGGAAGTAGCCGCCGCCCACATCGGGGAACAGGCCGATGATGGTCTCGGGCATGGCCATCTTGGTCTTCTCGGTCACCACGCGCAAGCTGGCGCCCTGGCTGATGCCCATGCCACCGCCCATGACGATGCCATCCATGAAGGCGATGTAGGGCTTGGGGTAGGTGAAGATCAGGTGGTTGAGGGCGTATTCTTCGGTGAAAAAGTCTTCCAGCTGCGGGTTGCCCGTGCTACCGGCCTGGTGCAGGAAGCGGATGTCGCCGCCGGCGCAGAAGTGGCCGAACACGCCTTCCTTGTGGCTGCCGCGGATGGCCACGGCCAGCACGGCGGGATCGTCCTTCCAGGCCAGCAACTGGGCCAACAGGTCACGCACCATGCCCAGGGACAGGGCGTTGATGGCCTTGGGGCGGTTCAGGGTGATGAAGCCGACCTGCCCGTGCACTTCACTGACGATATGTTGCTCAACCTCGCGCATTGTGTCTCCTTGGTTCTTGTTCAGAGGGAATCAATGGCCCGCATTGTGCCCCAGCGCCCAGGGGCTGCACGTCTCCGACGCACCAGGGCCCACGCCGCACCTTCAGCGCGCCCAGCGCCGCAGCCCCAGTTCGTCGGCCAGCTGGCGAAAGGACTGCAGCTGGTTTTCCACGTGGTTCTGCAAGGGCTTGCCCGTCAGCTCCAGCGGGAACAGGCCATGGCGCACTTGCAGACGCGCATAGCCGGGCGCGGTCACGGCCTCCTGGAAGGCCCGTGTCCAGGCCTGCGCCACCTCCGCAGACACATTGGCACTCAGGTACAGGCCCCGCACCGTGGGCCACACCAGCTCCACCCCCTGCTCACGGGCCGTTGGTACCGCCGCCCAGTCGCCCGGCAGCCGCTGGGGGGCAAACACCGCCAGCAAACGGATGGGGGCACCGCCCCTGATGCGCTGGTGCACCTCGGCCGCATCCCCGCAGCAGACTTGCACATGCTTGCCTTGCAAGGCCTCCAAGGCCTCGCCCCCACCTTCAAAGGCCACGAAACGCATGGCTTTGTGGTCCCGGACCGCTGCCCGCACCAACAAGGCGGTCTTGACCCAGTCCTGGCTGCCCACGGTGCCGCCAGCGCCAAACACCACGCGCGACACATCGTGGCGCAGTGCCGCCAACAACTCCTGCAATGTTTTCCACGGCGCATCCCGGTGCACGGCCACCACGCCATAGTCCGTGCCCAGCGTGACCAGCCAGTGCACCGCCGTCGGCGCATGCGGGCCAAAACGCCCTTGGGCCAGGTTCAGCAAGGAGCCGCTGGAAAACGCCACCAGCGTGTGGCTGCCGCCCAGCTGGCCCGACGCCACCCGGTCGAACGCCACGGCACCAATGCCCCCAGGCAGGTAACGCTGCCCCAACGGCGGCCGCTGCGGGCGCACCGCCTGCAAGGCATCGCGCGCCAGAGCGCAGGTCAAGGCGAAGCCGCCCCCGGCACGCGCCGGGATCACGCAGTCGGCAGCCAGCAGACTGGGGTCAACCGCTGCGGCGCTCTGCGCCTGCGCCAGGCCTGGCGCAGGCACCCAGCTGCCGACCCAAGGCAGCAGCGCCCAATCGCGCAGCACGCGACGGCGGGACGGGCGGTCAAAGGAAAGAGGTTGCTTCGGCATGGGCAAGCGGAGGACGTCAAGGTACAGCGACTGTATCGGCAGCGGCGGTGCTGCGTGGCCACACGATCATGGCATGCAGCCCTGGGCCTGCGCTGCGGGCCGCCAACAGCAGATGGCCGCCATGGCGCTGCGCGATCGTGCGCACGATCGACAAGCCCAGGCCAAAACCGCCCTGCCCGGCATTCGCACCGCGCCGGAAACGCTGCCCCAGCGCCGCGCGTTCGGCCTCCGTCAGACCTGGTCCGCTGTCTTCCACCTGCAGAGACCAGTCATGGGCATCGGCGGTCGCAGACAAGGTGATGCTGCCCTGCACCGGGGTGTAGGCAATCGCGTTGGCCACCAAATTCGACAGGGCCTCGTGCAGCAAGCCGGGATCGCCCACCGCCACCAGCGCGGGTGCTGCCGACGGCTGCAAGCCCAGGTCGATGCGTTTGGCCCGTGCCTGCGGCAACCACTGCAAGGCCACGGCCCGCAGCAGCGCCTGCAGATCCACGGGCACCATCGCCACCGCCGCCGTATCGCTGCGCCCCAAGGCCAGCAGCTGCTGGGCGCTGCGCGTGGCCCGGCCGATCTCGTTGGCCAGCGCGTCCAGCGCCGTGCGCACCTGCCCTGCATCGTCCGTGCGGCGCGCGTAATCCACCTGCATCTGCAAGGTGGTCAGGTGGGTGCGCAGCTGGTGCGATGCATCGTCGAGAAATTCGCGCTGCACGGCGATCAGCTCCTGGCTGCGCCGCATCTGCTGATTGACCGCTGCTACCAGGGGCCGCACATCGGCGGGCAGGTCGCCATCATCGATGTGTGTCAGGTCATTCGCCGAGCGCGACTGCACCTCGCGCGCCAGGCGGGCCAACGGCCGCAAGGCCACCATCAGCACCACGGCCGAGCCACACAGCAGCAGCAGCAAGACCAGGGCATCGTGGCGCATCGCGCCCCGCACGAAACGGTCGCTGAACTCCTGGCGCGAGCGCGTGCTTTCGCCAATCTGCAGCAACACGCTGGCCTGGCTGTGCGCGTCCTGCAGGCCACCCAAGGCGCGGCGGTAGGCGGCGACCCGCAAGGGTTCGCCAAAGTACACGGCGTCATAGAACACGGGGGTTGCCAGATCGGGCGGTTGCGCGGGTTCGGGCAGGTCGGCGCTGCCCAGTTCCACCAGGCCGTCCGATGTCGCCACGCGAAAAAACACCTGGCCACTGGCCGTCAGCTCAAAGAACTCGAACATGCGGTAAGGCAGCTCCACCGACAGCCCGCCCGAGGCCGTGGAGATGTTGGCATCGATGGACTTGAGCGCCCCCAGTAAAGATCGGTCATAGGCCGCATTGGCCGCCGCCAAGGCATCCTGGCGCGTCATCCACAGCTCCAGGCTCACCACCAGCAGCAAGGCCGGCAACAGCCACAGTGCCAGGCGCTGCCACAGGGTGCTGCGCCGCCACCAGCGCTGCAGCCAACGGCCTCCGGTGGACTGTGCCGGGCGCTTAATCCGCTTCCAGCACATAGCCCAGTCCCCGCAGCGTGACGATGCGCACGCCCTTGCCGTCCAGGCGCTTGCGCAGCCGGTAGATGAAGACCTCGACCGCTTCCGGGTGCACATCCTCGTCGTCGGAAAACACGCGCTCCAGAATCTGCGCCTTGGACAGTGGCTCACCGCTGCGCAGGATCAGCACCCGCAGCACGCTCAGCTCGCGGGGCGACAAAGTCAGCACCTGCCCGGCCAGCTGGAACTGCTTGCGGCCACTGTCGTAGATCAGGGGGCCGCAGGCATGGCGCGCATGCTCGCTGCCCCGGGCGCGGCGCACCAAGGCGTGCAACCGTGCCTCCAGCTCCGCCAGGGCGAAGGGCTTGAGCAGGAAATCGTCCGCCCCCGCGTGCAGCGCGGCCACCCGGATGTCCAGCGCATCCTGTGCCGTCAGGATCAATGTGGGCAGCCGCTGGTCACGCGCCCGCAGGCGCTGCAGCACCATGCGGCCATCCATGCTGGGCAGCCCCAGGTCCAGCACCAAGGCGTCGTAATCGCCGTGCTGCAGGGCGCGATCGGCCAGCAGGCCGTTGTCCAGCCAGTCGACCTGGATCCCCGCATGCTCCAGCGCCTTGCTCAGCCAGGTGCCCAGGGCTTGTTCATCTTCAACCAGCAGGATTCGCATAGATGGCAATGCTAATGCCTGGTGGAGCCGCGCACGCGACTGGCCACATCAGCTCGGCTGAATGGCGGCGCGCGCGATCACCTTCTTCCAGCGCACCTGTTCACTGGCGATGAACTGCGTGAACTGCTCCGGCGTTCCGCCAATCGCCTCGGCGGCATCGCCCGTCAAGCGCTTGAGCGCCTCGGGGGCCTTCACCGCCTTCATGGTTTCCGCCGACAGTTTGGCGATCTGTGCATCGCTCAGATTGGACGGCGCCATCATCCCGTACCACTGGGTCATTTCGAAGCCCGGGAACCCCTGTTCGGCCACCGTCGGCACGTCAGGCAACTGGGGCAGGCGCTGGACCGAGCCTGTGGCAATGCAGCGCAGCTTGCCTGCCTTAATAAAGGGAATGACGGCCGCCGCGCCGATGGCCGAAGCCGGCACACGCCCGGACAGCAGGTCGTTGACCATCGGGCCGGTGCCGCGATAGGGCACGTGCAGCATGAAGATTTCGGCCGTCATCTTGAGGTATTCAAACGCCAGATGCCCCGCGCTGCCGTTCCCTGCCGAGCCATAGCTGAGGTTGCCGGGGCGGGCCTTGGCGTACGCGATGAACTCCTTGAGGTTCTTCACCGGCAAGTCCGGATGCACCACGTACAGGCTGGGCACCTTCGCCAGCAAGCTGACCGGCTTGAAGTCCTTGACCGGATCGTAGGGCAGCTTGGGGAAGATGTAGGGATTCACCGCCAAAGTGCCGATATGCCCCAGGACCAGGGTGTGCTGGTCGGTGCTGCGCGCCACCTCCGACATCGCGATATTGCCTGCCGCGCCGGGCTTGTTGTCCACGAACACGCTCTGCCCCAGGGTCTTGGTCAACTCCACCGCCGTGGACCGGGCCACGATCTCCGAGCTTCCGCCGGGCGCAAACGGCACCACAAAACGCACCGAACGGCTGGGCCACGCCTCTTCGGCATGGACGCCAGGCAGCAAGCCGCCCAAGGCCAAGGCACCACCGGCGCGCAGGCAGTCGCGACGTTGCTGGGAAAAGGTATGCAAAGGGGAAATGCTGGAAGGCTGCATGGCGTTGTCTCCAAATATGCTTATAGGAGTTCCATCTTGCCGATGCCGTGCTGTCTGGAAGCTGTCAGTCCCCGCGCGCTTCCAAGTCCCCCCACAAAGCACAACGCCATGCGGTTGCATGGCGTTGGGAGTGTCGTTCCGTTAGCGGAACGGTGCTGCGGCCTGTTCAGGCCCCAGATCAGGATTCACGGCTGGCGCGCTTGCGGTCGTGTTCCTTCAGGTGGCGCTTGCGCACGCGCAGGCTGGTGGGGGTGATTTCCAGCAGCTCGTCGTCTTCGATGAATTCCACACCGTATTCCAGCGACAGGTCGATGGGGGGCGTGATCTTGATCGCGTCTTCCTTGCCGGACACACGGAAGTTGGTCAGCTGCTTGGTACGCGTGGCGTTCACCACCAGGTCGTTGTCGCGGCTGTGGATGCCGATGATCATGCCTTCGTACACGGGGTCGCCGGCCTTGACGAACATGCGGCCACGGTCGTCCAGCTTGCCCAGGGCGTAGGTGAAGATTTCACCGTCGTCCATGGAAATCAGCACGCCGTTCTTGCGGCCACCGATGTCGCCCTTGTGGGGTTCGTAGCTGTCGAAGATGTTGGCAATCAGGCCGGAGCCACGGGTCAGGTTCAGGAATTCGTTGGTGAAACCGATCAGGCCACGCGCAGGAATGCGGTATTCCAGACGCACACGACCGCGTCCATCGGGCTCCATGTTCACCAGCTCGCCCTTGCGCTCGCCCAGGGCTTGCATCACGCCGCCTTGGTGGCCTTCTTCGATGTCGGCTGTCACCAGCTCGATGGGCTCGTGCTTTTCGCCGTTGATCATCTGCATCACCACGCGGGGCTTGGACACGGCCAGCTCGTAGCCTTCGCGGCGCATTTCTTCCAGCAGGATGGTCAGGTGCAGTTCACCACGGCCGGAGACTTCAAAGATACCGTCTTCGTCGGTTTCCTTGACGCGCAGAGCCACGTTGGAGCGCAGTTCCTTTTGCAGACGGTCCCAGATCTGGCGGCTGGTCACGAACTTGCCTTCACGACCTGCCAGGGGCGAGGTGTTCACGCAGAAGTTCATGGTCAGCGTGGGTTCGTCAATCTTCAGCATCGGCAGAGGCTGGGGATTGGCCGTGTCGGTCACGGTTTCGCCGATACCGATGTTTTCAATACCGCTGATCAGCACGATCTCGGAAGGACCGGCTTCGGACGCCTGCACGCGGTCCAGACCCTGGAAGGTGTGCACCTGGTTGATCTTGCCGGTGTAGGGCTTGCCTTCAGGGCCCGCCATCACGGTCACTTGCTGACCGGGCTTGATCGTGCCCTGGGTGATGCGGCCCACGCCGATACGGCCCACGAACGTCGAGTAGTCCAGCGCCGAGATCTGCAGCTGCAGAGGTGCCGCAGCGTCGCCCTTCACGGAAGGCACGTGCTCCAGAATAGTGTCAAACAGGGCGGACATGTCCTCGCCCCACTTGGCGCCGGGTTCGCCCTCTTCCTTGGACGACCAGCCGTTGATGCCCGAGGCGTACACCACGGGGAAGTCCAGCTGCTCGTCGGTGGCACCCAGCTTGTCGAACAGGTCGAACGCGGCGTTGATCACCTTGTCGGGGTTGGCACCCGGCTTGTCCACCTTGTTCACCACCACGATGGGGCGCAGGCCCAGGGCCAGGGCCTTCTTGGTCACGAAGCGCGTCTGGGGCATGGGGCCTTCCTGCGCGTCGATCAGCAGCACCACACCGTCCACCATGGACAGGGCACGTTCCACTTCACCGCCGAAGTCCGCGTGGCCGGGTGTGTCGAGGATGTTGATGTGGGTGTCCTTCCAGGACACGGCACAGTTCTTGGCCAAGATGGTGATGCCGCGCTCACGTTCGATGGCGTGGTTGTCCATCACGGTGTCCACGACTTTTTCGTGCTCGGCGAAAGTACCGGACTGGCGCAGCAGCTGGTCCACCATGGTGGTCTTGCCATGGTCAACGTGCGCAATGATGGCGATGTTGCGGATTTCTTTGCTCATAGGGTTTCCAAATTGCCACGGCACTTATGCGCGCGGCGTGCCTTCCAAAATTTGTTGAATTTCTAGGGGGCTGAGCAGGCGATCGGGTATCAGCTCCCCACTTGTGATGTGCCCCACACCCAGCAAGGCGCGCGGTTCATCTCCGTAAATGGCAACGGCCTCGGCATCGGGCCAATCACCACGGCGACGCAGCCCGGTCAGAAACCGGCCGCTTTCGCGCGCATCGAGCGTGATGCGGGTGTGGGCATGCAGCAGGCAATCTGCCGGCTGCACCACGTGCATGCGCTCTGCTTCGGGCATGGCGATCAAGGCATCCAAAGTGATGCAACGATCGACACCAATGCCGCCCGTATCGGTACGACGCAGCGAACGCAGGTGAGCGCCGCAACCCAGCGCCTCGCCCACGTCCTCTGCCAGCGTACGAATGTATGTGCCTTTGCTGCAGGTCACGGTCAGTTGCAACGCATCCCGACCGTCGGCATCCTGGCACAAAACGATGTCCAGTGCATGAATGGTCACGTCGCGTGCAGGGCGTTCGATTTCAATGCCGGCGCGCGCATATTCATACAGCGCCTTGCCATCCTTCTTCAGTGCGCTGTACATGGGCGGCACTTGCTGGATGGGTCCGGTGAAGCGCGCGCGCACCTGGGCCAGCACCTCGGGGGTGATGGCGGGCAGGTCCACGGCACGCTCACGCAGCACCTCGCCCTCGGCATCGGCCGTGGTCGTGGTCTGTCCCAGGCGGGCGATGGCGATATAGGTCTTGGGCGCGTCCAGCTGCAGTTGGCTAAATTTGGTGGCCGCCCCGAAGCACAGCGGCAGCACGCCGGTGGCCAGGGGGTCCAAAGTTCCAGTGTGGCCGGCCTTTTCGGCACGCAACAACCACTTCACCTTCTGCAAAGCGTCGTTGCTGGAAAGGCCCAGCGGTTTGTCGAGCAGCACCACCCCGTGCACAGGGCGCCGCTGCACCCGTGTGCGAGTGGCAGTCATGCTTACTGGACCTCGTCTTCCGGTCCGCGTGACGCCACAGCCTTGGCAATCAAGGCATTCATGTCGGCGGCCCGCTCGGTCGTGCGGTCGTAGATGAAATGCAAGGTGGGCACGGTGTGGATGTGCAGGCGCTTGAACAAGCCGTTGCGCAGAAAGCCTGCGGCCTGATTGAGCGCAGCCTGCGTCTCATCCGGATCACCGATCAGCAGGCTGAAGTACACCTTGGCGTGCGCATAGTCGGGCGTGACTTCCACGCCTTGCAGGGTGACCATGCCCACGCGCGGGTCCTTCAACTCGCGCGCGATCAGCTCCGCCAGATCACGCTGGATCTGGTCGGAAACTTTGAAGCTGCGATTGGGGGCAGCAGATTTACGTTTGGGTGCCATTAAAAATTATGAGCTTGTAGCGCTAGTCAGATAAGGGTTTGAAAGTCTTTCGACCTTCAAACCCTTTATTCATCAGCGCTGGCAGCTATGGTTTACAGCGTACGCGCGATTTCCTTGATTTCGAACACTTCCAGCACGTCGCCTTCGCGGATGTCGTTGTAGTTGCGCAGCTTGATACCGCACTCGAAGCCTTCCTTGACTTCCTTGACATCGTCCTTCAGACGGCGCAGCGATTCGATTTCGCCCGTGTAGATGACCACGTTGTCGCGCAGCAGGCGGAAGTGCGCGCTGCGGGTGACGTGACCCTGGGTGATGTACGAACCGGCCACGGTACCGATCTTGGAGGCCACGAACACGGTGCGGATCTCGGCCATACCGATGATCTCTTCGCGCTTCTCGGGGGCCAGCATGCCGGACATGGCGGACTTCACCTCATCCACGGCATCGTAGATGATGTTGTAGTAGCGCAGATCCACGTCATTGCCTTCGGCCGTCTTGCGGGCCTGGGCGTCGGCACGGACGTTGAAGCCGATGATGATGGCCTTGGAAGCCAGCGCCAGGTTGACGTCGGATTCGGAAATACCACCCACGCCGGAGTAGACGATCTGCACCTTGACTTCGTCGGTCGACAGCTTGAGCAGCGAGGTCGCCAGTGCTTCCTGCGAGCCTTGCACGTCGGCCTTGATGATCAGCGGCAGGGTCTGTACGTTGCCCGCGGTCATGTCGGAGAACATGTTCTCCAGCTTGGCGGCTTGCTGCTTGGCCAGCTTGGTGTTGCGGAACTTACCGGCACGGTAGGTGGCGATTTCGCGGGCACGGCGCTCGTCGGCCATGACCATGAAGTCGTCGCCGGCCAAAGGCACGTCGGACAGGCCCTGGATTTCCACGGGGATGGAAGGACCGGCCGACTTGGTGTTCTTGCCGTTTTCGTCCAGCATGGCGCGCACGCGGCCATAGGTCTGACCGGCCAGCACCACATCGCCGACATTCAGCGTACCCGACTGCACCAGCACGGTGGCCACGGAGCCGCGGCCCTTGTCCAGCTGGGCTTCGATGACCAGACCCTTGGCGGAAGCGTCCACCGGGGCGCGCAGTTCCAGCACTTCGGCCTGCAGCAGCACCTGCTCCAGCAGTTCGTCGATGCCCATGCCGGTCTTCGACGACACGGCCACGAAGGGCGAATCACCGCCGTACTCTTCGGGCAGCACCTCTTCCACCACCAGCTCTTGCTTGACGCGCTCGGGGTTGGCTTCGGGTTTGTCAGCCTTGGTGATGGCCACCACGATAGGAACACCTGCCGCCTTGGCGTGCTTGATGGCTTCCTTGGTCTGGGGCATCACGCCGTCGTCGGCCGCGCACACCAGAATCACGATGTCGGTGGACTGTGCACCGCGGGCACGCATGGCGGTGAACGCCTCGTGGCCGGGAGTGTCCAGGAAGGTCACGATGCCGCGGGGTGTTTCCACGTGGTAGGCACCGATGTGCTGGGTGATGCCACCGGCTTCGCCCGACGCCACCTTGGAGCGACGGATGTAGTCCAGCAGCGAGGTCTTGCCGTGGTCCACGTGGCCCATCACGGTCACCACAGGGGCGCGTGGCAGCAACTCGCCGGTGTACTTGGACGTGTCCTCTTCGCTGAAGGCTTCCGGAGAATCCAGCGCGGCGATCTTCGCGGTGTGGCCCATTTCTTCCACCACGATCATGGCGGTGTCCTGGTCCAGCGGCTGGTTGATGGTGACCATCTGGCCCATCTTCATCAGCACCTTGATCAGCTCGGACGCCTTCACGGCCATCTTGTGGGCCAATTCGGCCACGGTGATGGTCTCGGGCACAGAAATTTCCAGTGCGCGGAATTCTTGCTGTTGCTGTTGTTGCTGGTCGTTGCGATCGCCACGGCGACCCTTGGGACCACCGCGCCAGTTGGAGCGGCCACCCACACCACCGGAGCTGTCGCCACGGGTCTTGATTTCCTTCTTCTTGCCGGGCGCATCGTTGCTCCAGCTCGAAGACAGCTTGGACGACTTGACTTCCTTGTCCTTGCCGCCGCGCGCTGCACCAGCCGCATCCTTGTCCTTGGCGGCACCAGCCACTGCGGGCTTGGCATCCTTGGACGGCGCGGCCTTCTTGGCATCGGCCACAGGAGCCGCCTTCTTGGGCTCTTCAGGCTTCTTGGCCACCAGCACCTTCTTGGGGGCTGCCATCATGGCGCGGATAGCTTCGGCCTCAGCCAGCGCCTTGCGGCGACGGTCTTCCAGGTCCTTGGCACGTGCCGCTTCTTCAGCCTGGCGCTGGCGCGACTCTTCGTCGGCCTTGGCACGGGCATCGGCTTGCGCCTTGGCACGGGCTTCTGCAAACGCTGCGTTGCCTGCAGCGGCTTCCTTTTGGGCTTCCTTGGCTTGACGCTGCTTGGCAGCCTCAGCTTCGGCATAGGCGCGCGCACGCTCTTCAGCTTCGCGTTCCTTGCGTTCGCGCTCTTCGCGTTCTTGGCGTTCTTTGGCCAATTCCTGTTCCTGTTGATTGATCATCTCTGCCTGCTTGCGCACTTCCTCTTCCCGGCGAACCAGGTCCTGGGTGACTTGCGCAGCTTGTGCAGAGCGGGCGGCTGCTTCGGCAGCCACCTCGGGGGTGTCGTCGCGCTTGATGAAGGTGCGCTTCTTGCGCACTTCCACCTGGATGGTGCGGGCCTTGCCAGTGGCATCGGCCTGCTTGATCTCGCTGGTGGACTTCTTGGTCAGCGTGATCTTCTTCTTGCCATCGGCATCAGAGCCATGGCTGGCCTTCAGGTACGACAGCAGCATCTGCTTGTCCGTATCGGTCAAGGCGTCAGTGCTGGAACTCTTGGCTACTCCGGCGGCCTTCAGTTGTTCCAACAGGGTCTCAGGGGATTTTTTCAGTTCGCTGGCGAACTCTGCAACAGTGTTCAAAGACATACTCCGTTCGATCCTCCCTGACCCTTATTCCTGACCGTCCGTGAACCAATGTTCACGCGCCTTCATGATCAAGGCCTTGGCCTCGTCAGCGGTTTGACCGGTCAATTCGGTCAGTTCATCGATGGCCAAATCGGCCAAATCATCACGTGTCTGCACGCCACCAGCGGCCAGCTTGGCCACCAGCTCAGGTGTCAGACCCTCCAACTCACGCAGGTCCTGGGAGACCTCGCTGACGCTTTCTTCCTGAGCAATTTCCATGGTCAGCAGCGCATCCTTGGCACGGGCACGCAACTCGGTCACGGTTTCCTCATCGAAAGCCTCGATTTCCAGCATCTCGGACAGCGGCACATAGGCCACTTCTTCCAGGCTGCTGAAGCCCTCTTCCACCAGGATGGAAGCCAGCTCTTCGTCCACGTCCAGCTTTTCCATGAACAGCTTGCGTGCGGAATCGGTTTCTTCCGCGTGCTTTTGCGCCGACTCCGCCGCGTCCATGATGTTGATCTTCCAGCCGGTCAGCTCGGAAGCCAGGCGCACGTTCTGACCACCACGGCCGATAGCGATGGCGAGATTCTCCTCATCCACCACCACATCCATCGCATGCTTCTCTTCATCCACAACGATAGAAGAGACATTCGCGGGTGCCAGCGCACCGATCACGAACTGCGCGGGGTCTTCCGACCACAGCACGATGTCCACACGCTCACCGGCCAGTTCGGTCGTCACAGCGTTCACGCGGGTACCACGCACGCCCACGCAGGTGCCGATGGGGTCGACGCGCTTGTCGTGCGAAATGACCGCAATCTTGGCACGGCTGCCGGGATCACGTGCGCAGCTCTTGATTTCCAATAGACCTTGCTCGATTTCTGGCACTTCGTTGCGGAACAGCTCGATCATGAACTCGGGCGCCGAGCGCGACAGCACGATGGGTGCGCCACGCAGGGTCAGGTCCACTTCCATGATCATGGCGCGCACGCGGTCGCCGTTGCGCAGGTTTTCCTTGGGGATCATCTCGCTGCGACGCAGGCGGCCTTCTACACGACCGGATTCGACGATGATGTCGCCCTTGTCCATGCGCTTGACGGTGCCGGTGAAAATCTTCTCGCCGCGAGCCATGAATTCATTGAGCAGCATTTCGCGCTCGGCATCGCGGATCTTCTGCAGGATCACCTGCTTGGCGGTCATCGCACCAATGCGGCCGATGGGCAGCGATTCGATCTGTTCTTCGATGAACTCACCCACCTGGATGCCGGGCACGCGCTCTTCGGCATCCATCAGCATTTCCTCGGCTTCGGGATTTTGCAGGCCGGCATCGTCCGGCACCACCACCCAGCGGCGGAAGGTGTCGTATTCACCGCTTTCGCGGTCGATCGCCACGCGGATGTCCACTTCGCCTTCGTACAGCTTCTTGGTCGCTTGCGCCAAGGCCAGCTCCACTGCGCCAAACACCACATCGCGTTCTACGTTCTTCTCGCGCGAAATGGCTTCAACCAACATCAACAGTTCGCGGTTCATGCGATGACTCTCCTAATTTCAATCTTTCAAGCGGTGGCACCGGACAGGCACCTTCACCTTGTTAGCTAACTGACTTGCCTGTCACGCGGGCTTGGCGCCACGACCCTTGAAGTTCACCACGGGGGCCAGGCGCGCCTCGCGCAATTCATCCAGCGTGAAACCCATGGCCTGCAGGGGCGCGGGCTCACGCTTCTTGCTCACCTTCTGTCCGGGCTTGCGTGGGGGCTCGTCACTCCACACGATCTGCCAGCCACCCGCTTCCGCACGCTCCAGCGTGCCCCGGAACTTCTTGCGATTGGCATTTACCACACCACCGCCGGCCGCACCGATGGCTTCCTTCAGGGTAATGTCGATTTCGGCACCGACGAATCGGACAAAGTCCATTTCATGGCGCAAAGGGCGATCAATGCCGGGCGAAGAAACTTCCAGGCGGTTGTAGTCGACACCATCCACTTCCAGCGCAAATTGCAGTTGGCGCGTGACCTTCTCGCAGTCTTCCACGGTCACAAAGGCCTCGGGCACAGGCTCGACGTCCTCTGCAGGCGCCTGCCAGGGCAGGTCGATGGTGATGCGCAGCAGCCCGCCTGCGGACCGCTCGATCTCCACCAGGTCATAGCCCAGACCCGTCACGGTTTGTTCAACAATTTGCTGTAGTGCCACGTGTTCAGTTCAATCCCGGAAGTACAAAAAACCCGATAACCATCCTGCAATTGCTTGCCGGCGGCTTCGAGCTCCAAATGCAAGCGACCAAAAAAAAAGGGCGGTGAATACCCGCCCGTTTGGTCGTGAATGCCGTATTGTAGCCGCAAAGCATTGATTCGCAATGTCAAGCGTTGCAAATACTAAGAGGATTCAAGCCAGCTGCGCCGCAATGCGGCGCCACAGCGCTGCCGCCTCGGCAGGCAGCCCTGGCGAAGCGGCCTGCGCCTCTTGCAGCGAGGCCAGCAAGCGCTCCAGCACCTTGATTTGCGGCAGCAGCGGCCCCAGAAACATGGGGCGATCCAGGTGTGCGATCAACAGTGTGGGGAAGGTTTCGACGTCGAGCTCACCAACCAACTCCTCCTCATCCTCCACATCCAGCCACACGAAACGCACCTGCGGGAGCTGTTGCTGCATCGCACGAAACTCGACCTCGTACTGGCGGCAGACCCCGCACCACGCCGCGCACAAACACACCACGCTCCACGCCTGCGCGCTGGGCACGGCCACCGACTGTGCCACCTCGACCGGCTTGTCACTGTTCATACCGACTCACTCCCACTGCACCCGGCAGTTTTACTGGATTCACCAGCGCACATGGTAGCGGCCGCCCCGCCTGGGCCCCGGCCACACACCCCAAACGACAAAGCCCCAAGCAGAGCCTGGGGCTTCGGAAGGCAGGCTCGGGCGAATTCCAGCCCGAGCTGCAGCAGCAATCAACCCGAGTGGGCGCGCTTGCCAGGGTTCTTCTTGCTGCGCGTGTGCGAACCACGCTCCAGGCTCAGGCGCTGGCCACGGCCTTGGGCCAGCAGAGTCACGCCGTTGGGAGCAACGGGACGGGGTGTGCGCTTGCGATCAGCTTCGGTAACGATCTTGTTGCCCATGGCAATCTCTCCAGTTGAGGTTTGAGTAAACCCTGCATTTTTCCACACACTGCCATGTTGCGTGGCAGCAAGGCCCAAAAATTTGTCCAGCGGTGGTGCAAACCCTGGAATTTGCTGATTTTTTAAGCACGAATGCCACATCCTTGGTCCACCTGGACACACATTCACGTGCGCGACCTACAACCAGGCCCTCCTTCTGCTACAAATACTCAATGCATCCAGCGCAAGGCCCTCGCCCTGCGTTTGTGTCTTTTGCTACAGGATTTTTGCCCATGTCCTTCTTCGACCGCTCTCGCAAGACCGACCACCCGGACACACTGCACCATGCCGTGCAGCACTTGAAGACCGTGCTGGAGCAACGCCAGCAGGCCTTGTCCAGCCACCTGCCCGCCAAGACCAGCACCGCCGTGTGGTGCGCGATCGGTCTGGCTGCCCTTGCCGGCGGCGCCATCTATGCCGCACGTAATCCCCGCATTCCCGAGGGCGTGCACCCGGTCGAGGGGTTTGACCTGGACCGCTACCTGGGCAAATGGTACGAGCTGGCCCGCATCGAGCACAGTTTCGAAAAAGGCCTGCAGCGCACCCAGGCCGAATACAGCCGCCGCCCGGATGGCAGCGTGCAGGTCATCAACCGCGGCTTCGATGCCCGGCGCGGCGAATGGAAGGTGTCGCACGGCAAGGCCAGGCCCACGATTGCACCCGATGTGGCCGCACTGAAGGTGACGTTCTTCGGCCCGTTCTACGGGGGCTACAACGTCGTGGCCCTGGGCGAAAGCTACCAATGGGCGATGGTGATCGGCTCCAGCCCGGAACATTGCTGGATCCTGTCGCGCACCCCGACCTTGCCCGACGGGGTGGAAAGCCGCCTGGTGCGCCAGGCCGAGCGCCTGGGCGTGGATACGCAAAAACTGGTGTGGGTGCACCAGGATGGCGTCAACCCCACGGGTAGCTATTCCTAAAAAATGAGCGCATGGCGCACGCTGAATCAGGCATTAAGAGACTTATCTGCGCAAAATCATTGATGGGCGCGCGGCAGATGCTCTGAAACTTAGAAGCGCTCCACGCTGCCGACCATAAAAAAACGGTGCCATGCACCGTTTTTTTATGGCTGACGACAGGCCTGGCTCGCAGCCCTCCAGCCATTGACTACACCAGCCACGGCCATGGCCGTGGCGAGGCTCAGTTGTTCAGGATCAGCTGCAGGATCACCCCCGAGCCGATGGCCACCAGAAGGTAGTCCCCGCCGTACTGCATCCAGTGGTAGCCGCGTGGGGGTTGGCGCAGACCATGCCCGCGCCAGTCGGCCACCACGTAGTGCGAGGTGCGGTACTGCGCCGGCACGCGGCTGCCCTTGACCCATTGGTGGTTGGGCCCGGCGCCCATGCGCTTGGCCTGCCCGGGCGGCATGCCGTGGGGATGGCCGGGGTGGGCAGGCTGCGCCTGCATGTGCGGCCCCTTCTGGTGCTTGGGCCCGGAGCCCTTGCCGCCGTGCCCGTGGCGTTGCTGGGGCCCATCGGGGCCTTGGCCCTGCCCTTGGCCGTGGCGTGGCTGCGCTACCGCGGCGACGCTGCCCAGGCCCATCACCAGGGCCATGGCCCACACGCTTGCTTTCGGGATCTGCATAAGCTGCCTTTCTTTGTGAAGATGCATGCCGCCATCCTAGGCATGCCACGCCCGCCGACTGCCAGTCAGCGGGCACAAACCCAGGCGCCCGCCGCCGACACGGCGCCTCCGCCAAGTGCTTGGCAACGTGCAGGAGCACGCCTACAAGGTGGCCTGCACCAGCTGGCGGGTGTAGGGGTGCTGCGGACGCAGCAGCACCTCGTCGACCGGACCGGCCTCGACCACCTCGCCGCTGTGCATGACCATCACCTCGTGCGCCATGGCGCGGATCACGTCCATGTCGTGGGTGATGAGCACATAGCTCAGGCCCAGCTCACGCTGCAGGCGCTGCAGCAGGCCCAGCACCTGCTTCTGGATGGTCACGTCGAGCGCGCTGGTCGGCTCGTCCAGCACCAGCACCTTGGGCCGCAGGATCAACGCGCGCGCCACAGCCAGGCGTTGGCGCTGGCCGCCAGAAAACTCGTGCGGATAGCGCTGCAGCAGGCCGGGGAACTGCTGCTCGCTCAGCCCCACGCTCAGCAGCACGGACAGCACCTGTTCGCGCCGCCCGGCTTCGCTGATGTCCGGGGCGTGCACGCGCAGCCCCTCGCCGACGATCTCTTCCACCGTCATGCGTGGTGACAGCGAGGAAAACGGGTCCTGGAACACCACCTGCACCTGGCGGCGCAGCGCCTGGTTGGCCGCGGTGTTGCGCATGGCCGGCTGCTGCCAGCTGTGGCCCGTGATCTGCAGCACCCCCTGGCTGGGCAGCAGACCCAGGATGGCCTGCGCCAGCGTGGACTTGCCCGAGCCGGATTCGCCCACCACGCCCAGGGTCTGCCCCTCGCGCAGGCAGACATCGGCGCCCTGCACCGCCACAAACTCGCCCTTGCGGAACCAGCCGCGGATGCCGGGCAGCGGCACCGGGTAGGCCACGCGCAGGCCTGTGGCCTGCACCACCGGCTTGGCATCCGGATGGGGCGGCTGCACTTCGCGCACCGGCTGGCTGTGCAGCAGCTTGTGGGTGTAGGGGTGCTGCGGTTGCTCAAACAGCTGGGCCACCGGGCCCTGCTCCACCAGCATGCCCTGCTCCATGACGGCGGCGCGGTCGGCAAAGCGGCGCACCAGGTGCAGGTCGTGCGTGATCAGCACGATCGCCATGCCGGTCTGGCGCTGCAGGTCGCCCAGCAGCTCCAGGATCTGCGTGCGCAGCGTCACGTCCAGCGCCGTGGTGGGCTCGTCGGCCAGCAGCAGCTTGGGCTGCGAGGCCAGGGCCATGGCGATCATGGCGCGCTGGCGCTGGCCGCCGCTGAGCTGGTGCGGATAGGCCTGGGCGCGGCGCTGCGGATCGGGGATGCCGGTGGTGGCCAGCAGCTCCACCGACTGCGCCCAGGCCTGGACCTGGCTCAGCCCCTGCTTGAGCTGCAGCACCTCGGCCACCTGCGCGCCCACGGGCATCAGCGGGTTGAGCGCCGTCATCGGCTCCTGGAAGATCATGGCCACGTCGCTGCCCCGCACGGCGCGCGTCTGGCGCTCCGGCAATGTGAGCAGGTCACGCCCGTTCAGCAAGGCCTGGCCGCTGATCTGTGCATCACCGGCCAGGCGCAGCAAACTGAGCGCTGTGATGGTCTTGCCCGAGCCGGACTCGCCCACCAGAGCCAGCTTCTCGCCCGCCTGCACCTCGAAGCTCACGCCCTGCACCACCTGTTTGTGGCCAAAGCGCACCTTCAGGTCCTGCACAGACAACAAGGGCGACGGGGATGTTACTGCGTGCACCATCATGCACCCTCCTTGGCATCCGTCACCTGGGCCTTGCGCGGGTCCAGCGCATCACGCAGCGCATCGCCCATGAAGGTCAGCAGCAGCAAGGTGGTGACCAGCACGGCAAAGGTGCTCAGCGAGATCCACCACGCGTCGATGCTGTTCTTGCCCTGGCTCAGCAGCTCACCCAGGCTGGGGGTGCCCGGTGGCACGCCCAGGCCCAGGAAGTCCAGCGAGGTCAACGCCAGGATGGCCGCGCTCATGCGGAACGGCAGGAAGGTGACCACCGGCGTCAGACTGTTGGGCAGGATATGGCGCCAGATGATCTGCCCGTTGGGCACGCCCAGGGCGCGCGCGGCCTTGACGTAGTCGAGCTGGCGGTTGCGCAGGAATTCGGCGCGCACATAGTCCGACAGCCCCATCCAGCCAAACAGACTCAAAAGAATGAGCAGCAGGCTGATGCTGGGCGCCAGCACGGCGCTGAAGATGATGAGCAGATACAGCTCGGGCATGGAGCCCCAGATCTCGATGAAGCGCTGGAAGGCCAGGTCGGTCTTGCCGCCGAAAAAGCCCTGGATGGCCCCGGTCACCACACCCAGCACCACGCCCACGGCCGTCAGCGCCAGCGCAAACAGCACGCTGACGCGAAAGCCGTAGATCAGCTGCGCCAACAGGTCACGCCCGCGATCGTCCGTCCCCAGCCAGTTGGCGGCCGATGGCGGCGCGGGGTTGGGGGCTTCGGCAAAGTAGTTGATCGTGCCCGCGCCATAGCGGTTGGGGGGAAACAGCGCCCAGTTGCTGCCGGTGCGCAGTTGCTGCTGGATGAAGGGGTCCAGGTAGTCGGTCGGCGTCTCGAAGTCGCCGCCGAACACCGTCTCGGGATAGTCCTTGAGCAGGGGAAAATAGGTCTGCCCCTCATAGCGCACCAGCAGCGGCTTGTCATTGCTGACCAGCTCGGCGCACAGGCTCAGCAGCAGCAGCACGCCAAAGATCACCAGGCTGTAAAAGCCCAGCGGGTTGCGCTTGAAGCGCTGCCAGGCGCGCCGGCTGGGCGACACCGGAGCGGCCGGCAGCAATGCTGGCGCTTGCAGAGAAGTAGCTGCTTGCGCAGACTGGGTGGGCGCTAGAGCCATATTTCAATCAAATTTCACACGGGGATCGACCCAGACGTAGCACAGGTCGCTGATCAGCTTGGTCACCAGGCCGATCAAGGTGAACAGGTAGAGCGAGCCCAGCACCACCGGATAGTCGCGGCGGATCACGCTCTCATAACTGAGCAGACCCAGCCCGTCGAGCGAGAACAGGGTCTCGATCAGCAGCGAGCCGGCGAAGAAGGCCCCGATGAAGGCCGCCGGAAAGCCGGTGATGATGGGAATCAGCGCATTGCGCAGCACATGCTTCCACAGCACCTGGCGCTCGGACAGGCCCTTGGCCCTGGCCGTCAGCACGTACTGCTTGCGGATTTCCTCGAGGAAGGCGTTCTTGGTCAGCATGGCCGTCACGGCAAAGCTGCCCGCCACCATGGCCGTGACCGGCAGCGCGATGTGCCACAGGTAGTCCACCACCTTGCCCAGCAGCGTCAACTCGTCCCAGTTGGCCGACGTCAGCCCGCGCAGCGGGAACCATTGCAGCTGCCCGCCAAAAATCACCAGCAAGGCCACGCCCAGCACAAAGCCCGGGATGGCATAGCCCACCAGGATCAGCAGCGTGGTCACCAGATCGAAGCGCGAGCCGGCGCGCACCGCCTTGGCGATGCCCAGGGGCACGGCCACCAGGTAGCTGATGAAGAAGGTCCATAGCCCCAGGCTGATGGACACCGGCAGCTTCTCGGCAATCAACGTCCACACCGGTTTGTTCTGGAAGAAGCTCTGGCCCAGGTCGAAGCGCGCGAACTGGCCCAGCATCTGCACAAACCGTTCGTGCGCGGGCTTGTCAAAGCCATACAAGGCCTTGATCTGCTCGATGCGCTGCGGGTCCACCCCCTGCGCGCCACGGTAGGCCATGCCACCGCCTTCGGCGCTGCCGCCCAGGCCGGCCTTGGCCTCGGCCAGGTACTGCTCGACCGGCCCGCCGGGCACAAACTGGATCACCACGAAGGTGAGCAACAGCACGCCCAGCAGCGTCGGGACCATCAGCAAGATGCGTTTGAGGATATAGGCCAGCATGGCTCAGGAGCCCTCCTGCGCCAGCACCGCCGGGGCGGTCTGCGCGTTCAAGGGCGGCATGCGCGCCCACCAGGTGTCCATCACCCAGCCTTCGCCATTCGAGTACGGCGGGATGATGCTCGGGTGCGCCAGGCGCCAGGCGTTGTAGGCCATGCGGTGCGTGTTGGCCGACCACTGCGGGATCAGGTAATGGCCGTGGGCAATCGCCCGCTCCAGCGCATGGCAAGCAGGCAGGAGCTGCTCTTGTGTCTTGGCCGACACCATGGCCCGGATGAAGGCATCGACCGCCGGGCTTTTCACACCGGGGAAATTGCCCGAATCCTCCTGGTCCGCCGCCGCGCTGCCGAACAGGTCGGCAAACTCCTGGCCCGGGTTGTTCGTGCCCTGGTAGGCGATGGAGGTGATGTCGAAGTCGAACTTCTGCAGGCGCTGCTGGTACAGCGCAAAGTCCACCGACCGGTACTGCAGCGTGATGCCCAGCTTCTGCAGATTGCGCTGCCAGGGGGCCACGGTGCGCTGCCCGCCCTCGCCGCTGTCCATGTACTCCAGCACCATGGCCTGGCCTTCGCCGTTGCGCAGCACACCACCCTGCACCGTCCAGCCGGCAGCAGCCAGCAGGCCCTGGGCTTTGCGCAGGTTGGCGCGCAGGCTGCCGTCGCCATCGGTGCGCGGCGGCACGGTCATGGGGCCGAACGCAGCAGGCGGCAAGTCCTTGCCGAAGGGCTGCATCAGCGCCAGCTCCTGCGTGCCTGGCAGGCCACTGGTCTGGCACACGGTATTGCCAAAGATGCCGTTAACGCGCTGGTAGGCGCCGTAGAACATCTGGCGGTTCATCCATTCATAGTCCAGGGCCAGGCCCAGTGCCTCGCGCACGCGCACGTCCTGCAGCAGCGGGCGGCGGGTGTTGAGCACATAGCTCTGGAACCCCGTGGGCTGCTTGTGCGTGAACTCGCCCTTGACCAGCTCGCCGGTGTTGAATTTGCGCCCCGTCACGCGGCGCGCCCAGTCGCCGGCGCTGAAAAAGCGCATCAGGTCAAACTCGCCCGCTTTCAGCGCTTCCAGCCGGGCGGTGTTGTCCTTGTAGATCTTGACGCTGATGCGGTCGAAGTTGGCCGAGCCGCGGCGCACCGGCAAATCCCTGGCCCAGTATTGGGCATCGCGCACATAGGTGATGTCCTTGCCGAAGTTCACGGGGCCGATCCTGTAAGGCCCGCTGCCGATCGGCTGCTCCATCACCACCTCGTTGAAGGGCTTGCCCCCCCCCCAGTCGCGGCTGAAGATGGGCAGGCCACCAACGCGCAGTGGCAGCTCGCGGTTGGGGGCCTTGAAGACAAAGCGTACGGTGCGCTCGTTCACCACCTCGCAGGCCACCACCTCGGCCAGCATGGTCTTGTAGGCCGGTGAGGTGTGCGGCCCCACCAGGGTGTCGAAGCTGTGCTTCACATCCTGCGCCAGCACCGGCTTGCCGTTGTGAAAGCGCGCCTCGCGGCGCAGGCGGAAGCTGGCCGACAGGCCATCGGCCGCCACCTGCACGTCCTCGGCCAACAGGCCATAGCCGGTGGCGGTTTCATCCATGCTGCCAGCCAGCAGGGTGTCGAACAGCAGGTCCGACAGGTAGGCGGGCGCACTGCCTTTGATGGTGAAGGGATTGTACTTATCGAACGTGGACGTGCGCAGGTTGCTGACCAGCCGCAGCTCGCCGCCCTTAGGGGCCTGCGGGTTGACATAGTCAAAGTGCGCAAAACCCTGGGGGTACTTCGGCTGGCCCCACAAGGCATAGGCATGGTCGGCCCAAGCCGGGGCAACCACAGAGGCTCCTGCGAGCAAGCAACAGAACTTCCAAAAGCGCATGCGACAATTCTGCACCACGGCGGCCCTCCCACCCGGCTTTTTCAACAAGGCCAACGCAGGGAGTGGCCTTCACTGAATTTCCTCTAGGAGAAGAACAATGGGTTTTCTGACCGGCAAGAAGCTGCTGATCACGGGCGTGCTGTCCAACCGTTCCATCGCTTACGGCATCGCCAAGGCCTGCCACGAGCAAGGCGCCGAACTGGCCTTCAGCTATGTGGGGGAGCGCTTCAAGGACCGCATCACCGAATTCGCCGCCGAATTCAATTCCACGCTGATTTTCGACTGCGACGTCTCGGATGACGCACAGATTGAAGCCATGTTCAAGGGCCTGGGCGACGCCTGGGGCAAGTTCGACGGTTTCGTGCACTCCATCGGTTTCGCCCCCCGCGAAGCGATTGCCGGCAACTTCCTGGACGGCCTGAGCCGCGAGTCCTTCAAGATCGCCCACGACATCAGCGCCTACAGTTTCCCCGCGATGGCCAAGGCCGCCCTGCCTTACCTGAACGACAAGTCCTCGCTGCTGACCCTGTCGTACCTGGGTGCCCTGCGCTCCATCCCCAACTACAACACCATGGGGCTGGCCAAGGCGTCCCTGGAAGCCTCCGTGCGCTACCTGGCCGAGGCCGTGGGCCGCACCGCCGACGGCCGCGCGATCCGCGCCAACGGCATTTCCGCCGGCCCCATCAAGACCCTGGCCGCCTCGGGCATCAAGGACTTCGGCAAGCTGCTGGGCCGCGTGGCCGATGCCGCGCCCCTGCGCCGCAACGTCACGATTGAAGACGTGGGCAATGTCGCCGCCTTCCTGCTGTCCGACCTGGCCTCGGGCGTGACCGCCGAGATCACCTACGTGGACGGCGGCTTCAGCCAGACTGCCGGTCTGTCGGCCGACCAGGTGTAAGCCTACCCGCGCGTCACACCCCACCCCGCAGGTCGCAAGGCCTGCGGGGTTTTTTCATGCCCGGCACCGCCCATTCACCGGCAATTTGCATTGACATTTGATAATGAGAATAATTCTCATGCATTGCAAATCAGTGCTTGACTGACACCCGCAGGGGATGCTCCGTCGCACCCTGTGCCCAACCGACCGCCTGCGCCCTGGCCTATGAAACAT
>NZ_BBJR01000059.1 GCF_000739875.1 Comamonas aquatica NBRC 14918 | reverse complement strand
CGATTCAGCAACAGCAGCCATGTCACCGTCTACGCCCACCTGAGCCGCATTGACGTCAAGAAGGGGCAGCCCGTGGAACAAGGCCAGTCGATTGGCGCCGTGGGCGCGACAGGCTGGGCCACCGGTCCGCACCTGCACTTCGAGTTCCGTGTCAACGGCGTCCACCAGGATCCCCAGACCGTGATCGCCAAGAGCGAAGCGAACGAAATTTCCGCCAAAGTGCGCCAGCAGTTCAAGCAGCACGCCGAATTCATGCACATGCAACTGGCTTCTGCCGAGCAGATCCGTCAAGCCAGCGCACAATAAGCCGCTGCGCGCGGTGACTTCCCAGGGCCTCCAGCGTGAGGCCCTTTTCTTTTACCGGATGCAGCTTGTGACGATGCCTGAACACTTTATTGGCCTGATGTCAGGCACCTCCCTCGACGGCGTGGATGGCGTGCTGGTACGCTGGCAGGCAGACCAGCCATCGCAGGTCCTGGCCTACGCCTGCCAACCCTTCCCCACCCCCTTGCGCCAGGAGCTGCTGGCCTTGAACAGCCCCGACGGCGTCAACGAATTGCACCGCGCGGCCCTGGCCGGCAACGCTATCAGTCGCGCCTATACCGCGGTGGTGCGGCAGCTGTTGCAGCAGGCCGACCTGCCCCCGAGTGCGGTACGGGCGATTGGCGCCCACGGGCAGACCGTGCGCCACCAGCCACAGCTGCACGACGGCACGGGCTACACCCTGCAGCTGCAAAACCCGGCGCTGCTGGCCGAAGCCACGGGGATCACCGTGGTCGCCGACCTGCGCAGCCGCGATGTGGCGGCCGCCGGCCAGGGTGCGCCCCTGGTCCCCGCCTTTCACCAAGGCGTCTTCGCCGATGCGCAGACCACCACGGTGGTGCTCAACATCGGCGGGATTGCCAACCTCAGCATCCTGCCGCCCAGCACCCAGGCCGATGCGGTCATCCTTGGTTTTGACTGCGGCCCCGGCAACGCGCTGATGGACTGGTGGTGCATGCAGCACACGGGCGCAGCCTACGACGACCAGGGCCGCTGGGCTGCCGGCGGCCAAGTGCACCCGGCCTTGCTGCAGCAGCTGCTGGCCGAACCCTTTCTGCAGCAACCGCCCCCCAAGAGCACCGGACGCGACCTGTTCAACCCGCACTGGCTGCAGGCGCAACTCCAGCGCGTGGCAGCCACGATCCCGGCCCAGGATGTCCAGACCACCTTGACCGCACTGACCGCCCACAGCTGTGCCGACGCGGTGCAACGGCATGCGGGTGACAGTGGTCGCTTGCTGGTCTGCGGGGGCGGCGCATTGAATACCGAGCTGATGCGCCAGCTGCAGGCCCTACTGCCGGCGTACACCGTCACCAGCACCGCCGCACAGGGACTGCCGCCGCTGCAGGTGGAGGCCGCGGCCTTCGCCTGGCTGGCACGCCAGTGCCTGCACGGTTTGCCGGGCAACCTGCCGACGGTCACCGGCGCCAAGGGGCCCCGGATTCTGGGCGCGATCTACCCCGCCTGAGCGGCACCGCGCGGGTGCGGGACCGTCTCAGCCCTCGGGGCGGTCGGGCGTGGGCGTGATGCGCTCGTCCGCATCCAGCTGGCTGAAGACCAGCGTGGCCGCCAACGTCATCACCCCCACCGTGACGAAGGTGGCCTGCAAGGCCAGCAGCTTGTAGCCCTCGCGGGCCTGCCACAGGTCGGCATAGCTGGCCAGCACCGCCCCCGCCACGGCCACGCCCATGCTCATGGCCAGCATCTGCACCATGGACAGCAGGCTGTTGCCGCTGCTGGCGGACTCGCCGGTCATGTCCTTGAGCGTGACCGAGTTCATGGCCGAGAACTGCATGGAGTTGATGCCACCGAAGATGAACAGCTGCAGCAGGATCAACCACATCGGCTGCCCCGGGTGTATCCATCCCAGGCAGGCAATCATCAGCCCCAGCAGCACCGAGTTCACTTGCAGCACACGCTTGTAGCCATAGCGCAGCACCGTGCGCACGGCCATGCGCTTGACCAACATGCTGCCGATGACCATGGCCAGCATCATGCTGCCGGCATGGAACGGCGACAGACCCAGCCCCACCTGCAGCATCAGCGGCACCAGGAATGGCGCCGCGCCACTGCCCAGGCGTGCGAACAGATTGCCCATCAGGCCGACGCGCAACGAGCGCACCTGAAACAGCGCCGGTGCAAACAGTGGCGTGGGCGTGCGCAGCGCATGCAACCAGTAGGCCGCCAGGCTGGCCATGCCGAAGACCAGCAACACCGTCACCAGGGCCCGCCCCATGCCGATGCCCGACAAGCCATCCAGGGCCAGCGACACCCCGACCATGCCCGTGGCCAGCAGGCTGAAGCCCACCCCATCAAACGGCCGTGGCGGCTGCGCATCCGACTTGGGCATCCAGCGCCAGGCCGCCCAGATGCCAACCACCCCGACGGGCACATTGATCCAGAAAATCCAGTGCCAGGAGGCATATTCCACCAGCCAGCCGCCCAGGGCGGGGCCCAGCAGCGGTCCCACCTGCCCCGGGATGGCGATGAAGCTCATGGCACGGATGAAGGCATCGCGCGGATAGGCCCGCAGCACCGCCAGCCGCCCGACCGGCAGCATCATGGCACCGCCCACCCCCTGCACCACGCGCGCGCCCACCAGGAACTGCAGCGACGGCGCCAGCGCGCACAGCACCGAGCCCAGCACGAACAAGGCCATGGCGGCGGTGTAGATGCGGCGCGTGCCGAACCGGTCCGCCACCCAGCCCGTGGCCGGGATCAGCATGGCCGTGGTCAGGGCATACGCCACGATCACCGACTGCATCTGCAGCGGACTCTCCCCCAGCGATGCGGCCATGCTGGGCAGGGCCGTGTTCAGGATGGTGGCATCCAGCGTCTGCATGAAAAAGCCGACCGCGACCAGCCACAACAGGCGTTCACTGGCCATGGAAGAAGTGGGGGGGACTGCGTTCATGGATAAAAAGATGAGCTGACTGCGCAGGCTGGATCAGGGCAAAACCCCAATTTGAATACAAAAAAGCCGCTGGAGGCAGCGGCTTCTTGGAGGGGGAGGGCGAATCCTGCAGACCCGCCACCTCGGGATCAGACCGAGAAGCTGGAACCGCAGCCGCAGGTGGTGCTGGCGTTGGGGTTCTTGATCACGAACTGCGCGCCCTGCAGGTCTTCCTTGTAGTCGATCTCGGCACCGATCAGGTACTGGTAGCTCATGGCGTCGATCAGCAGCGACACGCCATTCTTGGTCATGGTGGTGTCGTCGTCGTTGGTGATCTCGTCGAACGTGAAGCCGTACTGGAAGCCCGAGCAGCCACCGCCCTGCACGAAGACACGCAGCTTCAGATCGGGATTGCCTTCTTCCGCGATCAGATCCGCCACCTTGGCAGCCGCGCTGTCGGTGAAAACGATGGGATCAGGCATGTCTGTGACTTGTTGTTCGGCAACGGCGCTCATGGGGATACTCCGAGTGTTCTCTGAAATCGGCTCGAATGGTACTGCAATCCGCTCGGGAATTCGGTCCCTGGCGCGTTTGACGGCAGTGGCAGTGGGGGCATTGCCCGGGCCCGCTGGAGCCAGCGGGCCACGGGACGTCATCCCACAAAAAAGCCGCCCGACCCGAAGGCCCAGCGGCTTTTTTGTGGCAAGGCCGCTCCGAAGAACAGCCTGCCGAGGTCTGAAACGAATTAACGCTTCGAGAACTGCTTGGCGCGACGTGCACCACGCAGACCGACCTTCTTACGCTCGACTTCACGGGCGTCGCGAGTCACGAAGCCGGCTTGGCTCAGTGCAGGCTTCAGGGCCGCGTCATAGTCGATCAAGGCACGTGTGATGCCGTGGCGGGCAGCGCCAGCCTGACCAGATTCGCCGCCGCCATGGACGTTGATCTGGATGTCGAAAGCTTCGACGTTACCAGTCAGCACCAGAGGCTGCTTAGCGATCATGATGGAGGTTTCGCGGCCGAAGTACTGTTGAATGTCTTTGCCATTCACAGTGATCTTGCCGGAGCCCTTCTTCAGGAATACACGAGCGACGCTAGACTTGCGACGGCCGGTACCGTTGTTCCAATCACCAATCATTGAGGTCTCCTTAGATTTCCAGAGCCTTGGGCTGCTGTGCGGTATGGGGGTGCTCAGCACCGCCGTACACCTTCAGCTTCTTGATCATGGCGTAGCCCAGGGGACCCTTGGGCAGCATGCCCTTGACGGCCTTTTCCAGAGCGCGGCCAGGGAACTTAGCCTGCAGGTCGCGGAAGTTGGTGGCAGTGATGCCGCCGGGGAAACCGGAGTGACGGTAGTACACCTTGTCCAGGTTCTTGGTGCCAGTGACCTTGAGCTTGGAGGCGTTGATGATGACGATGTAGTCGCCGGTGTCAACGTGAGGTGTGTAGATGGCCTTGTGCTTGCCGCGCAGACGGAGTGCCACTTCGCTGGCGACACGTCCGAGCACCTTGTCGGTGGCGTCAATCACAAACCACTCGTGTTGCACCTCAGCGGGCTTTGCGCTGAATGTAGACATGAGATTTCTCTTTCTAGAGGGTTTGGCGGATCCTTTTCCGCGGTCGGTGCTTCTTCTTGACTCCATCGCTGGAGCAGGAAGCCTCTTAGGCGGGGACTGCCTGGGATCGCTCCCAAACACTTCGCCGCGGGACCCATAAAATCGCTGCGAAGCCCACCATTATACAAAATAGCGTCCAATACGACCATGCACCTTTGTCGGCATGTGGATTTAGGCACACGCGCACGAATCCCCGGACACTGGACCCCATCCCTGCGGCCCCGGGCCGCCTGCCCCGCTGCAGCCCGGCTGCCGCACTGCCAAGAAAAGAATTACGACCTATGTTCAGCTACCGCCACGGCTTTCACGCCGGCAACCACGCCGACGTCCTCAAGCACACCGTCCTGATCGCCGCCCTGCAGCACATGGCCCAGAAGGACACGGCCATCAGCGTGATCGACACGCACGCCGGCGCCGGCCTGTACCGCCTGGACGGCGACTTCGCCAGCACCAGCGGCGAGGCCAAGGACGGCATCGCCCGCCTGATCGACGTGCCCGAAGCACAGCTGACGCCGGCCCTGCGCGCCTATGTGCAAACCGTGCGCAGCGTGAACCAGGGCAAGGGCGTGAAGACCTACCCCGGCTCGCCCTTCATTACCCACAGCCTGCTGCGCCCGCAGGACAAGCTGCGCCTGTTCGAGCTGCACCCGACCGACTGGCGCGCGCTGGACGGCAACATGGCGC
This sequence comes from Comamonas aquatica NBRC 14918, assembly GCF_000739875.1. Lineage (GTDB taxonomy): Bacteria > Pseudomonadota > Gammaproteobacteria > Burkholderiales > Burkholderiaceae_C > Comamonas > Comamonas aquatica. The sequence continues at coordinate 36,090 of NZ_BBJR01000059.1, read as the reverse complement.
AGCTGGACACCGGCAAGCAGGTGGATATCCTGATGGAGGACGGCTTCAACGGCGTCAAGCGCTTCCTGCCCCCGCCCTCGCGCCGCGGCTTTCTGCTGTGCGACCCCAGCTACGAGATGAAGACCGACTACGGCCGCGTGATCAGCATGATCGAAGACGCGCTGGTGCGCTTTGCCACCGGCACCTACGCGATCTGGTACCCCATCATCCCGCGCCAGGATGCGCACGACCTGCCCAAGCGCCTGAAGACCATCGCCACCAAGGCCGGCAAGGGCTGGCTGCACGCCACGCTCACGGTCAAGGGCAGCAAGCTGCGCAGCGAGGTGAACGACTGGGGCAACACCACCGAGGCCAAGCGCCCCGGCCTGCCCGCCAGCGGCATGTTCCTGATCAACCCGCCCTTCACGCTGCGCGCGGCGCTCAAGGAAGCCCTGCCACAGATGCAGCAACTGCTGGCCCAGGACAAGAACGCCACGCACACCCTGGAATACGGCGAGTAAACACGCCCCAGGCGCAGCAAGGCGCCGGGGAGGCGCCCCAGGCCGTGCCGCAGCAGGGCCGCGGCCTGACCGGGCACGTCGCACGGCAAGCGCAATAAACGCGGAGATTCATCGCGGACCACCGGCACGGCAGTCCCAACGCCACATAAAAAAGGAGCTGTTAGCGCTGTCTTTCCAAGGGTTTCAGGCTTCAAAGACCCTGAAACCCACGAATGACAAGCGCTGACAGCTCTTTTTTTTCATCCATACCCGGGCGGCACGCTGGCCGCGCCGGTAATCCCGTTCAGTTGTTGGCCGCCAGCAGTGCCTCGGGGCAGCTGTCCTGGCCGTCGTCCAGCTTGTAGATTTCCACGGTTTTCACGCCCTTGCCCAGCATGCCGATTTCCTCGGCCGCGGCCTTGCTCAGGTCGATCACGCGGTTCTTGGCGAAGGGACCCCGGTCGTTCACGCGCACCACCACGGCCTGGCCGGTGCTCTTGCTGCGCACGCACAGCTGGGTGCCGAATTCGTAGGTGGGGTGGGCCGCGGTCAGCTCGTACTGGTTGAAGCGCTCGCCGTTGGCCGTCTTGCGGCCATGGAAGCCCGGGCCATACCAGGAGGCAATGCCCTGCTGATCCACCTCGGGCAGCTCCAGGTCGTACAGGCTTTGCTGCACGGCCTTGGCGGGATCGCCCAGGCGATCGGGACGCAGCGCAGGGGGCGCCATGCGGGCCAGCGCTTCGGAGCCGGTGCGGCCGCTGGCGCGCGGTGCGGTGCTGGTGGCGGAAGGGACACTGACCGCGGCCGCCTCGGTGGCCGGGGGCAGCGGTGCGCAGGCGCTGAGCATCGAGGCCAGCAGCACGGAAGCCGCAGGCCAGGCGCTGCGGCGCAGCGAAAACTTCAGATACACATTGGCGGTGGCAGCAGGCTGGCACGCAAGTGCGGACATGGTCTAACCCTTCTCACGGTGAGCGCTCAAAAAGCCGCACCACAGGGTCAGGGTCGCGCACAAGCCGGTTTACAGGCCCAAACGGTCGCACAGCTCCAAAGTGGCAGCGCTCTGGTTCATCGTATAAAAGTGCAAGCCGGGTGCGCCTTGGTCGCGCAGCTGCTCGCACAAGCGAGTGACCACATCCAGACCGAAGGCCCGGATGGAGGTCACGTCGTCCCCGTAGGCCTGCAGGCGCAGGCGGATCCAGCGGGGAATCTCAGCGCCTGTCGCATCGGAAAAGCGCATGAGTTGGGAGGAATTGGTGATCGGCATGATACCCGGAACCACCGGAGCCGACACGCCAAGTGCTTGAATCCCCTCGACAAAACGAAAATAAGCGTCCGCATTGTAGAAATATTGGGTGATTCCGGAGCTGGCGCCGGCCTGGATTTTTGTAGCAAAAGCTTTCAGGTCCGCCTCGGGCGAGCGGGCCTGGGGGTGGGTCTCGGGATAGGCCGCCACCTCGATGTGGAACCAGTCGCCGAACTCGCGGCGGATGAAGGCCACCAGATCGCTGGCGTAGTGGAATTCACCGCCCAGGCCATAGCCGCTGGGCAGGTCGCCGCGCAGCGCCACGATGCGCCGCACGCCCATGTCCTGGAGCTGCTGCAGCTCCGCGCGCACCTTGTCGCTGGTCGCACCGATGCAGGAAAAGTGCGAAGCCGCCTGCATGCCTTCGGCCTGGATGTCGCGCACCATGCTGAAGGTGCCGGCCTGCGTGGAGCCGCCCGCGCCATAGGTCACCGAGCAGAACTCGGGCTTGCGCGCGTACAGGTCCTGGCGCACCTGCACGTGCTTGGCCGCGCCTTCGGGCGTCTTGGTGGGAAAAAACTCGAAGCTGATGGGGAAGCTGCTGGGGTTTGCGTTTGCCACGTTCATCTCTCCTCGCCTGCCCTCCCGGCAGGCTGTTGGCGGTCTGGGGTCACGGCCAGGGGCCTGCAGTCCTGCGGGCACCCCGGGTTCCACCGTCAGTATTTCTTGGTGTTCTTGCGCTTGGGCCGGGCCGGGCCGGGGACGTTGTAGCCGTCTTCCTCGTCGTCGATCACGTCGATGCGCTTGAGCTCGCGCAGCACCGTGCGCGACACGCGCTTGGCCGCCGGCGCCGCGGGCTGATCGGGCAGGGGCTCACCCAGCCCCTTGATGGTCTGGCCTTGTACCGCATGGATGAAGAACTCACGGTTGCCGTCGCCACCTTCGATGGCGGATTCCATCCAGGCCTTGACCTCCAGACCCAGCTCGGTCAGGCAGGTGCGCACGCGCTCTTCCACTTCCTGGAAGTGGGCCGGCTCGCGCACGATGCCGCCCTTGCCGATCTGGCCGGGCTGCAGCTCGAACTGGGGCTTGACCAGCATCAGCAGCTGGCCGTGCGGCTTGAGCAGGCGCACCACGGCAGGCAGCACCAGGGTCAGCGAAATGAAGGACACATCGCCGGTGACGAAGTCGAACAGGGGCGTGGTGTCCACCTCGGCGTATTCCGCCTTGCGGCGGCGCTCGGTCGGCACGGTGCCCTCTTCGCGCGCCTTGGCCTTGGCCGCGCGCTCGGCCTTGAAGGCCTCGATGTCGCTGTCCTTGGCGTCATTGCTGTCGTCGTAGTCCTCGTCGACCTGGCCGCCGTTGCGCATCCAGGCGTAGGGTGCCTTGGGCTGGGTGTCGTTGTCTTCTTCCTCTTCCCAGCGCTCGCAGATCACTTCTTCGCAGGCGTCTTGCAGCACCTCGGCGGTCATGGCGCGGGCGTTCATGCCCTCCACGCAGACCACGCGCACATCGGCGCGCAGGCGCTCGTGCAGCTGGCCGTGACCCACGTCCACGCCGATCACCTGGGCCGCGCCGCGCTGCAGCAGGCAGTCGGTGAAGCCGCCGGTGCTCTGGCCCACGTCCAGGCAGCGCAGGCCATCGACCTTCAGGCCGGAGGCCTCCAGCGCGCCTTCGAGCTTCAGGCCGCCGCGCGAGATGTACTTGGCCTCGGCGTTGTCGAGCAGCTTCAGCTCGACGCCCGCGGGAATGTCGTCACCGTTCTTGGCGACCTTCTTCCACGGGGCCAGCGGCGTCAGGCGCCATTCCACGCCCGAAGCGATCAGGCGCTGCGCTTGGGAGCGGGTGGTGGCGTAGCCGTGGTCCACCAAAAATACATCTGCGCGCATAGCGTCTTTCCTTTAATACTCAAACAGACCCTGAGCGCACATCCAGTCTGCGCATGCAGCTATCAAATATGAATGTGCACCCAGGGCAGAGCCACGGCCCCTGCCGCGGCTCCGGTCCGCCATGATCAGTAGCGGTAGGTGTCAGGCTTGTAAGGGCCTTGCTTGTTCACACCGATGTAGGCGGCTTGCTCATCGGTCAGCTCGGTCAGCATGGCGCCGACCTTCTTCAGGTGCAGGCGCGCGACCTTTTCGTCCAGGACCTTGGGCAGCACGTAGACCTTGCCGGCTTGGTACTCGGCCGGCTTGGTGAACAGCTCGATCTGGGCGATGGTCTGGTTGGCGAACGAGGACGACATCACGAAGCTGGGGTGGCCGGTGGCGCAGCCCAGGTTCACCAGGCGGCCCTTGGCCAGCAGGGTGATCTTCTTGCCGTCGGGGAAGGTGATCTGGTCCACCTGGGGCTTCACTTCTTCCCACTGGTACTGCTCGATCGAAGCCACGTCGATTTCGTTGTCGAAGTGACCGATGTTGCAGACGATGGCCTGGTCCTTCATGGCGACCATGTGCTCGTGGCGGATGATGTCCTTGTTGCCGGTGGTGGTCACAAAGATGTCGGCCTTGTCGGCGGCGTACTCCATGGTCACGACCTTGTAGCCCTCCATGGCAGCCTGCAGGGCGTTGATCGGGTCGATCTCGGTCACCCACACCTGGGCGCTCAGCGCGCGCAGGGCCTGGGCCGAGCCCTTGCCCACGTCGCCGTAGCCGGCCACGCAGGCGACCTTGCCGGCGATCATCACGTCGGTGGCGCGCTTGATGCCGTCCACCAGGGATTCGCGGCAGCCGTACAGGTTGTCGAACTTGGACTTGGTCACCGAGTCGTTGACGTTGATGGCGCGGAACAGCAGCGTGCCCTTGGCGCTCATCTCGTTCAGGCGGTGCACGCCGGTGGTGGTCTCTTCGGTCACGCCGATGATCTGGGCCGACTTGCGGGTGTACCAGGTGGGATCGACAGCCAGCTTGGCCTTGATGGCGGCAAACACGATGCGCTCTTCTTCCGAGCCGGGGTTGGCCAGCACGGACAGGTCCTTCTCGGCCTTCTGGCCCAGGTGCATCAGCATGGTGGCATCGCCACCATCGTCCAGGATCATGTTGGGGCCTTCGCCTTCGGTGCCGGCGGCGCCGAATTCAAAGATGCGGTGGGTGTAATCCCAGTAGTCTTCCAGCGATTCACCCTTGATGGCGAACACGGGCGTGCCGGTGGCAGCGATCGCGGCAGCAGCGTGGTCCTGGGTCGAGAAGATGTTGCACGACGCCCAGCGCACATCGGCGCCCAGGGCCTTCAGCGTCTCGATCAGCACGGCCGTCTGGATGGTCATGTGCAGCGAGCCGGTGATGCGCGCGCCCTTCAGGGGCTGGGCCGCAGCGAACTCTTCGCGGATGGCCATCAGGCCGGGCATTTCGGTTTCGGCAATCTTGATTTCCTTGCGGCCCCAGTCGGCCAGGGAAATGTCGGCGATTGCGCGGTCTTGGGTATTGCTCATGGTTTCTCCGGTGCGGAAAACAACTTGAAAAAACCACGTTCTGGGGATTGGGGGCTGATGACAGAGGCCTCACCGCACAGAAAGCGTGGGTGAGCGTCGTTGCCTAGGAGCGAGGCCGCGTGACCACGGTCTGCTGCCCTTCCGAGCCTCACGGCACCGCCCATCGGGTGCACGCTGCAACGCTCCTCGGAAGGAAAAGAGGGCCAGATTGTAATCGAGCCCTGGCTGGCGTGCCAGGCTCAGGCCGCGGCAGGGGGAGCGATGCGCAGGGGAATCGTCACCGGCCCGTCGTTGACCAGGTGCACCTGCATGTCGGCGCCAAACTCGCCGGTCTGCACCACGGGGTGCAGGCGCCGGGCCTGCTGCACCACATGCTCGTACAGGCGCCGCCCCGCCTCGGGCCGTGCCGCCTGGGTGAAGCTGGGCCGGTTGCCGCCGCTGGCATCGGCCGCCAGCGTGAACTGGCTGACGATGAGCAGCCCGCCGCCCACGTCCTGCACGCTGCGGTTCATCTTGCCCTCGGCGTCGCTGAAGATGCGCAGCTTCAGAACCTTGGCCAGCAGCTTGTCGGCCTCCTGCTCGGTGTCGCCCTGCTCGGCACACACCAGGGCCAGCAGGCCCGCGCCGATCCGCCCCACCACCTGACCGTCGATTTCGACATGCGCGGCGCGCACGCGTTGCAACACAGTGATCACACCAATCTCACAAATTCATAGCTGCCTGCGCTCGCCCTACCTGGCAATCCAGGCCAAAACACCCCAGAAGCCAATCCCTGGGCGCGCAAACAGCTGCGGTTTTCAATGGCACCGCCGTTGGTCCGGGAGACCCGGCACAAAGTGCTCCAACGGCAGCGATCGGCGGCGCGCCTTGCCGTAACGCAAAACGCAGTCACCGGGCTTTGGGTATACCCACGGCTCTTCCTGCATGGATGGTGATTGTCCATGCAAGCCGGGCCTTACGCGCGCTCGCCACCACCACACTTCTCAACCCCATCTGTCTCATGAGCAACGTGCCCCCACGTGCCCCCCTCGTTCCGCCGCACGACCTGCTGCACGCCGTGGCCGTGGCCACCGGCACGCCCATGGCCTACCTGCAATGGCCGGGCGGACGGTGCATCTGGGCCACCGCCACCTACGCCCGGCTGCTGGAAATGCCCAGCCAGGAGCTGCTGGACAAGGCGCCGCAAAGCTATCTGTCCCCCTGCACCTGGAACGAGTGGAAGTGCGAGCTGGAGCGCCTGGCCGACAGCCCGCAGCCCGGCACCAGCCTGCAGACCCCGCTGCGCTTTGCCCGCCAGCAGGCCGTCCCCACCCAACTGGTGGCCGACGTGCAACACGGCGCAGTGCGCGCCATCGTGGTGATTCCGCTGCAGGACCTGTCGCACACCGACGCCCTGCAGATGGTGCAGGACAGCGACACGCGGCTGCAGCGCTACGCCCACGCCACGCGGGAGGCCATCATCTTCTTCCGCCAGGGCCGGGTGTTCGACGCCAACCCGGCCGCGATTGCCCTGACCGGCTACCCGCTGCACCAGTTGCTGGACCGCCCGGTGCTGCACCTGCTGCCCCACGTGCTGCGCGCCGAAGCCCAAAGCCTGATCGACCAGGGCACGGAGCACGCCCACGAAACCCGCCTGCTGCACCACGGCGGCCAGGAGCTGGACGTGGAAATCGCCATCCACCTGCTGCCCGAGGACGGGGACACCTACGGCATGCTGGTGCTCAACGACATCACCGAGCGCAAACGCGCCGAGGCCGAGGTCTACTTCCTGGCCAACCACGACCCGCTGACCCGCCTGCCCAACCGCCAGGGGCTGATGCAACAGCTGCGCCAGGTGCTTCTGCTGGCCGAGCGCACGCAGCAGCACATTGCCGTGCTGTACGTGGACCTGGACCGCTTCAAGGACGTCAACGACTCGCTGGGTCACGACGCCGGGGACAAGCTGCTGATCGATGCCGCACGCCGCATGCGCAGCAAGGTCCACCCCGACGACTTGGTCGCCCGGCTGGGCGCCGACGAGTACGTGGTGGTGCTGGCCTCGCCGCTGACTGCCTGCCAGCCCGACTGCATCCTGCGTGAACTGCGCTTCGCGCTGAACAAGCCCTATGTGCTGCCCAAGGAGGCGGTGAACCTGCCTGCCTCGATCGGCGTCAGTATCTACCCCGAGGACGGCAGCACGGCCGAGGAGCTGATGCTCAACGCCAGCGCCGCCATGGAGGCCGCCAAAAGCCTGGGCCAGGGCCACCTGCAGTACTACAGCGCCCACCTGCAGGTGCGCCCCAGCCGCCTGCTGGTGCAGGACCGCCTGCTGCGCGAGGCCGTGGCCAATGACCAGGGGCTGGTGCTGCACTTCCAGCCACTGTGGAACCTGGCCACCAACCGGCTGGAGGGCTTTGAGGCCCTGGTGCGCTGGCAGCACCCGCAGCGCGGCCTGCTGCCGCCGGCTGAGTTCATCGGCTTTGCCGAGGCGCGGGGTCTGATCTCCCTGGTCGACCGCTGGGTGATGCGCGCCGCCTGCAAGCAACTGCGCGCCTGGCGCGATGCCGGCCTGCCGCCCGTGGTGGTGGCGGTGAACATGTCCGCCACCGAATTCAACCAGCGCACCCTGGTCGAGGAGGTGCAACTGGTGCTGGCCGACACCGGCATCGACCCGCAATGGCTGGAGATCGAGCTGACCGAGACCACGCTGATGAAGCAGTCCGAGCATGTGCTGCACACGCTGCAGGCACTGCGGCAGCTGGGCGTGCGCCTGTCGATCGACGACTTTGGCACCGGCTACTCCTCGCTGGCTTACCTCAAGCGCTATCCGCTGGACAAGATCAAGATCGACCGCTCCTTCGTCAAGGACACGCCCCAGGATGCCGACGACGTCAGCCTGATCCAGGCCATCATCCAGATGGGGCGCAGCCTGAACCTGCGCACGGTGGCGGAAGGGGTGGAAACCAAGGCGCAGTGGGACATGCTGCAGGCCATGCACTGCGACCTGATCCAGGGCTATTACCTGGCCCGCCCGATGGCGGCCGAGGAGGCGCTGCGCTGGCAGCAGCACCGCTGTCAAATGAGTGCGCCACAATGAGGTATGGCACACACCCCTGTTTCATATTTCACCCTGGCGTCCGAGCCCACCGTCTTTGCCCGCGCCCAGGATGCGCTGGCACAGCTGCAGTGGCTCTACCAGCAACAGATTGACCACCTGCGCCAGGCCATGCAGGCCTATGTGGAAGGCCAGGATTTCCCACAGCCCGTGCGGGCCTGGTACCCGCTGCTGCGCATCCAGGCCCACAGCGTGCGCCGGCCGGAATCGGGCCTGGCCTTCGGTTTTCTGGACCATCCCGGGGTCTATGAGACCACCATCACCCGGCCCGACCTGTTCGGCCACTACCTGCTGACGCAACTGAGCCTGCTGGAGCGCAACCACGGCGTGCAGTTCGAAGTCAGCCTCAGCACCCAGCCGATTCCCATCCACTTCTCGTTCGCGGACAACGACCACGTCGAAGGCAGCCTGAGCGCGCAACGGCGCCAGTACATGCGCGAAGTGTTCGACCTGCCGGACCTGGCCGCCATGGACGACGGCATCGCCAACGGCACCTGGCAGCCGCGCCCCGGCGGGGCCCTGCCGCTGTCGCTGTTCACCGCCCCGCGCATCGACTACTCGCTGCACCGCCTGCGCCACTACACGGGCACGGCGCCCGAGTGGTTCCAGAACTTCGTGCTGTTCACCAACTACCAGTTCTACATCGACGAATTCATCCGCCTGGGCCACGCCGAGATGGCCCGACCGGACAGCGAGTACATCGCCTTCATCGAGCCCGGCAACGTGGTCACCCGCCGCGCCTGCCTGCCCGCCGAGGATGTGGACAGGCTGGGCGCGCCCCCACCCCGGCTGCCGCAGATGCCGGCCTACCACCTGGTGCGCGCCGACCGCAGCGGCATCACCATGGTCAACATCGGCGTCGGGCCGGCCAACGCCAAGACCATCACCGACCACATCGCCGTGCTGCGCCCGCACGCCTGGATGATGCTGGGCCACTGCGCGAGCCTGCGCAACAGCCAGCGCCTGGGCGACTATGTGCTGGCCCACGCCTACGTGCGCGAGGACCACGTGCTGGACGAGGAGCTCCCGCTGTGGGTGCCGATTCCGGCGCTGGCCGAGATCCAGCAGGCGCTGCAGCAGGCGGTGGCCGACGTGGCCCAGGTGTCGGACGACGACCTCAAGCGCATCATGCGCACCGGCACCGTGGCCAGCACCGACAACCGCAACTGGGAGCTGCTGCCCGACAACCTACCGCAGCGCCGCTTCAGCCAGAGCCGCGCCGTGGCGCTGGACATGGAGTCGGCCACAATTGCGGCCAACGGCTTCCGTTTTCGCGTGCCCTACGGCACACTGCTGTGCGTCAGCGACAAACCGCTGCACGGCGAGATCAAGCTGCCGGGCATGGCCAACCACTTCTACCGCGAGCGCGTGGACCAGCACCTGCGCATCGGCATGCGTGCCGTGGAACTGCTGCGCGACGGTGGTACGCAACGCCTGCACAGCCGCAAGCTGCGCAGCTTTGCCGAAGTTGCCTTCCAGTAAAAACACCGCGCCCCACACCCATGCCCCAGCTGGACTTCGCTTCGATGGCCATCCTGATCGCCATCAACCTGGCAGCCATCGGCCTGGCCCTGCACTGGGCCATGGGTTCCCCGGTCAGCCCGGCAGCACGGCACGTGCAGCGCTACTTTCTCCTGCAAGCCCTGGGCTGGTCCTTGATCCTGGTCGCCAGCCGCATCCGCGGCACCTTCTGGGACCCAGTACTCAGCCTGTCCGCCACCTGTGCAGCCGCCGCCGCCCAATGGCAGATGGCCCAGGCCCTGCAGTGCTGGCTGGGACCACGCCCCCTGCGTTGGCTGGTCATCGGACTGGCCATCCTGGGACCGCTGGGCTTTGCCTGGTGGCTGCACGACATCCCGACACGGCTGGCGTGGTACAGCCTCTACCATGGCACCAGCGTCGCCTGCCTGGGCTGGATGTGCCTGCACCCCCTGCGTCCGGTGGCCCGCGGCTGGCGCTATCTGATGGCCGCCTGCGCCACCACGCTGAGCCTGGGGCTGCTGGCACGCGCTTACCTGGCGTACTACACCCCCTGGCTGCGGGAATTCGCCCACGACTCCGCCGCCAACTACCTGTTCGCCATGCTGGCCCAGCTGTGCAGCAGCCTGGCGCTGGTCAGCATGCTGGTGGCCTGGCGCGACGAGACCAACCAGAAATTGCGTGACATGGCCTTGACAGACCAGTTGACTGGCCTGGCCAACCGCCATGCGCTGCTGCAAACCGCACCGCGCATGCAATCCCTGGCACAGCGCCAGCATCTACCGCTGGCGGTGGTGCTGCTGGATCTGGACCACTTCAAGAACGTGAACGACCAGTATGGTCATACCACTGGCGACCACGCCTTGCAGCTGGTCGCCAAGGTTTTGCACGCTGAGATGCGCCCTAACGAGATGGCATCGCGCTGGGGCGGCGAAGAGTTCTGCCTGCTGCTGCATGCCGATGCGGATGGCGTGCAAAGCTTCTACCAACGCTTCAGCACAGCGCTGCTGCAACGCGCGCAGCAGGAACTGGGCTTTGCCCTGCACATCAGTGCGGGCTGTGCCCTGCAGACGGACAGCGATCAAAATTTGGATCAGTTGCTGCAGCGGGCCGACACCGCCTTGTACCAGGCCAAAAGCCAGGGCCGCCGGCGCCTGGTGTTCGGCACGGTGGTGGAGCGGCCGCAACCGCCCACGGCCCTCAGTCCGGCGCAGACGCCCGCCTGAAGCCGCGACGCAGCGCGGCTAAAGCCTAAGCTCCGTGCTGTGCCAACGTTGGGTGCTGCGCCTGGCGCTGCGCTGCCACAGGCTGCCCGGCCAGCAAGGCAGCCGCTTCCTTGGCCGCAATGCGCCCCTCGTCGGTGGGCACCACCCACACCTCCACGGCACTGTCCGGGGCATGGATGGCATAGGCCCCCTGGCCGTTGGCGGCCTGGTTGCGCTGCTCGTCCATGCGGATGCCCAGCCAACCCAGGCGCTCGCACACCTGGGCGCGCAGCACGGCATCGTTCTCGCCAATGCCGCCGCTGAAGGCGATGGCATCCAGCCCGCCCAGGCAGGCGACCAGGGCGCCGGTCTCGCGGATCACCCGGTGCGTGAACTGGTCGATGGCGCGCTGCGCCGGCGCGCTGCCATCGGCCCGCAGCTTGCGCATGTCGGCCGAAATGCCGGACACGCCCAGCAGCCCGCTTTGCTTGTAGAGCAGCTTTTCGATCTGGGCATGGGTCCAACCCTGCTCCATCAGGTACAGCAACACCCCAGCATCGAGCGATCCGCTGCGCGTGCCCATCATCAGGCCATCCAGCGCCGAAAAGCCCATGGTGGTAGCCACGCTGCTGCCGGCCAGGGCCGCGCACAGGCTGGCGCCATTGCCCAGGTGGGCCATCACCACCCGGCCACGGCCGCGGATGGTGTGCGTCTGCAGCACCGACATGATGTACTGGTAGGACAACCCATGGAAACCGTAGCGGCGCACGCCCTGCTCCTGCAGCGCTTGCGGCAGGGCGAAGGCAAAGTCCACCTCGGGCATGCTGGCGTGGAAGGCCGTGTCAAAGCACGCGACCTGCGGCAGCTGGGGAAACGCCGCCCGGAACTGGCGGATGCCCTCCAGGTTGTGCGGCTGGTGCAAAGGCGCCAGCGAGTTGAAGCGCGCCAGCTGCGCCAGCACCTCGTCGGTCACCAGCACCGGCCCCGTGAACACGCCGCCGCCATGCACCACGCGGTGCGAGACGGCCTGGATGTCCGGTGCTGCCTCCAGGCGGTGCACCAGGGCCCGCAGGCTCTGCAAGGCACTTTCAAAAGAAGAGCTGCCTGCGCTGACTGCAAGCGGCTCAGAGTGCTTTTTTCCTAGATAAACCCAGTCCATGACGGGCGTCCCCTGGGGCTCCAGCCCCTGGATGCAGCCCGACAGGACATAGGGCTGCACCTGCCCTTCCTGCAGCGGGTGCAGGGAAAACTTCAGGGACGAGGAGCCGGCGTTCACCGCAAGAATGGCCATGTGCGTGTCTCCTGGCTGGGGTCAGCCCTGCTTCCAGGCGTTGGCCGCCTGCTGTTGGCGCCGGTCGTGGGCGGACAGCACCGCCAGCACGCACGAGGCCACGCGGGCCTGCGGGCCGTCGGCACGGCTGGTCAGGGCAATCGGCACGCGGGCGCCGAGCACCAGCCCGGAGCCCGAGGCACCGGCCAGGTACTCCAGCTGTTTGGCCACCATGTTGCCGCTTTCCAGGTCGGGCACGGCCAGGATGTCAGCCTGCCCCGCCACCTCAGAGGCGATGCCCTTGATGCGCACCGCGTCCATGGAGATGGCGTTGTCGAAGGCCAGCGGGCCGTCGAGCTGCGCCGCCGTGATCTGGCCACGGTCGGCCATCTTGCACAGGGCCGCGGCGTCCAGCGTGGAGGGGATGCTGGGCGTCACGGTTTCCACGGCCGACAGGATCGCCACCTTGGGCACGGCCGTGCCCAGCACGCGCGCAAAATCGATCGCGTTCTGGATGATGTCGGCCTTTTCCTGCAGCGTGGGGCGGATGTTGATGGCCGCGTCCGTGATCAGCAAGGGCTTGCTGTACAGCGGCACATCGAAGCGGAACACGTGCGACAGGCGGCGGCCCGTGCGCAGGGCCGGCTGCGCCAGCACGGCCTTGAGCAGCTCGTCCGTGTGCAGGCTGCCCTTCATCAGGATTTCCACCTCCTGGCTGGCCGCCATGCTGGCCGCCAGCTCGGCCGCGGCATGGCTGTGTTCCACGGCGTGGATTTCCACGCCATCCAGGTTGATGCCGGCCTGCTCCGCCGCGCGGCGGATGCGGCCTTCGGGGCCGATCAGCACCGGCACGATCAGGCCGTGGCGTGCCGCGTCCATGGCACCGGTGAGCGATCCCTCGTCACAGGGATGGACCACGGCGCAGCGCACCGCCGGCAGCGGCTCTGCGCGCGCCAGCAAGTCCTTGAGGCGGGCCTCCGGGTCGAACAGTTGGATCTGCGGTGCGTGCACCGTGGGCACCTTGACCTTCTGCGTCGGCGGCATCAGCTTGGCTTCGCCCTTGAGCACCACCTCGCCCTTCTGGTTGGTGACCAGGCAGTCCATCTTGACGCGCTTTTTCTCGTCGTCCTTTTCGGTCACCGTCGCCACCACGGTCAGGGTGTCACCGATGCGCACCGGCTTGGTGAACTTCAGCTCCTGGCCCAGGTAAATCGTGCCGGGGCCGGGAAACTGGGTGCCGAACAGGGCAGAGATCAGCGCCGCACCCAGCATGCCATGCGCGATCACGCCGTGGAACATGGTGGCGTCGGCATATTCGGCGTTCAGGTGGGCGGGGTTGATGTCCCCGGACACGGCCGCAAAGGCCTGGATGTCCTCCACCGTCACGGTGCGCAGCAAACGGGCGCTCTGGCCGACTTCCAGCTCGTCGTAGGTGACGTTTTCCATCCATTCCATCGCAGGGGCTTGGGTGTTCATGGGTTTCTCCGGTCGACCGGCGCCGGGGGCGCCGGTGCAGTGCTACAAAAGCCAAAAATCCAGGGGGATCTTCAGTCAACGGCGTGGACGCCGCCGTCCACATAGATGGTCTGGCCCGTCATGCCGGAGGCGGCATCCGAGCACAGGAAGGTGCTGAGCTGGGCAATCTCTTCCAGCGTGACCAGCCGCTGCAGCGGCGCCTTGGCCTGGGCCGAGGCCATCAGGCCATCGAAGTCGGCAATGCCCGAGGCGGCACGCGTCAGGATCGGGCCGGGCGAGACGGCGTGCACGCGGATGTTCTTCGGCCCCAGCTCCATGGCCATGTAGCGCACCATGGACTCCAGCGCGGCCTTGACCGGGCCCATCAGGCCATAGTTGGGCACGGCCTCGCCGGAGCCCAGGTAGCTCATGGACAGCATGCTGCCGCCGTCCGGCATGTGCGGTGCGCACAGCTTGGCCAGCTCCGCAAACGAGTGGCAGGAGACGCTGATCGCCCGGGCAAAGCCTTCGCGCGAGCTGTCCACCACGTCGCCGTGCAGATCGTCCAGCGGGGCCCAGGCGATCGAGTGGATCACGAAGTCCAGCTTGCCCAGCTTGCGCACGGCGTGCTCCACCAGGGCTTCGAGCTGGCCGGGCTCTTCCACGTTGCAGTTCACCAGGTCGACACCGATGGGGTCGGTCAGCGGCGTCACCCACTTGCGGGCCTTGTCGTTCAGGCACGAGGCCACCACCTCGGCGCCCTGGGCGCGGGCCTGCGCCGTGCACCCCCAGGCGATCGAGCGATCGTTGGCCACACCCAGCACCAGTCCTTTTTTACCTGCCACGCTGAATGCATGGGCTGCGTTGTTCTGCATCCTCTCTCCCTCTCTTGCGCCTGGGCGCTGTAGCTATGAAAAACGGGGGCCTGGCACACGGTGGCCAGGCCCGTATGGGGGATGCGCTCCGCCGTCAGTCGGCGTAACGCACCATGACGTACTCGCCCGGGGCTTCGCACACCACGTGCTCGGCCCGGATCGGCTGGGCCTTCATCGGTGCGCCCGAGCGGGCCTTGATCCAGGCGTCCATGGCCTCCCACCAGGAACCCTGGACCACCGGCGTGTGCGCGGCCCAGTCGTCGGGATCGGTCCAGCCATGGCCTTCTTCCACGCTGGCGATCTGGTAGCTGCGCCGTGGCCGGCCGGGCTCGGAGACGATGCCCGCGTTGTGCCCACCGGCGGCCAGCACGAAGGTGACGTGCGTGTCGGTCTGCAGGTGGATCTTGTAGACCGACTTCCAGGGCGACACATGGTCGCGCGTGGTGCCCACCACCATCATCGGCGCCGCGATGTCCATCAGGGCCACCGTCGACCCGGCAAAGCGGTACTGCCCCGATGCCAGCGCGTTGTTCAGGAACAGCGACGTCAGGTACTCGTTGTGCATGCGCGCGGGCAGGCGGGTCTGGTCGGCATTCCAGCTCATCAGGTCGAAGCTGGCATCGTCTTCGCCCATCAGGTAGCGCCGCGTGTTGCGCGACCACACCAGATCCTTGGAGGCCAGGAACTGGAAGGAGCCGCCCATCTGCTTGCCGGACAGGTAGCCGCGCTCGTTCATGCGCTGGCGCAGGTTGGCCAGTTGGTCCTCGTCGATGAACACGCCCAGCTCCCCGGGCTCGGCAAAATCGGTTTGCGCCGCCAGCAGGATGACCGAACTCAGCTGGGGCATATCGGCAGGCACCAGGGCCTGTTCCTTGGCCGTGCGGGTCTTCTTGCGCTGCAGGCGCCCCAGGGTGGCGGCCGCAATCGCCAGGAAGGTACCGCCCAGGCAATAGCCCACGGTGTGGATGCTGGCCGCGCCGGTGCGCGACTTCACCGCTGCCATCGCCTCCAGCACGCCGGTGCTCAGGTAGTCCTGCATCTTCAGGTCGCGGTCAGAGGCATCCGGGTTGCGCCAGGAGACGATGAACACCGTATGGCCCTGGCTGACCAGGTAGCGCACCATCGAGTTCTGCGGCGACAGATCCAGGATGTAGTACTTCATGATGCACGAGGGCACGATCAGCACCGGCTCGGGCAGCACCTGCTCGGTCTGCGGGCTGTACTGGATCAACTCGATCAGGTGGTTGCGGAACACCACCTTGCCCGGTGTGCACGCCACATCCTGGCCGACGGCGAATTCCAGCGGCTCCAGCTGGTCGGCCGCAGTGTCGGCGTTGGCCTTGCGCGCGGCCTGCACATCTTCGGCAAACAGCTTCACGCCCTGGCGCAGGCTCTCGCCCTGCGTGGCCTTGGCCTTGACCAGCACCTCGGGGTTGGTGGCCGCCCAGTTGGACGGCGACAGGGCATCCATCCACTGCCGGGTGAAGAACTCGACCACATGGCTGTGGTGGCGCGTCATACCGTCAACCTGCGCGGCCTCGCGCCACCAGCTGTCGGCCGCCTTGAAATGTTCCTTGACGGCCCGGTAAGGCCACTGCTGCCAGGCGGCGTCCTTGAAACGGGCATCGCTTTCGCTGCCGGGCTGCAGGCTGGCTTGCGCAGCCTGTTGCGCCAGTTGCACCGCCTTGTGGGCCAGCGTCATCTGTTTGCCCGGCGCTGTGGCGAGGTGCATCATCCAGTCGGCGGCAGCCAGGCCCAGGGCCACAGGGGACAGGCCCATGGTGCCGGCGCTCAGCGCGGCACGCACCTGGTCATCCAGGGCCTGCGCGGCTTCGGCAGGGGAAGATCCATGGGTTGGGCGGGTCGGTATGTTCGGTGAAGTCTCGCTCATCTCGGGGCCTAATGGTTACAACTGTAGCTACCAGTAACCATTCTCGGGAAAACCACCGCAACCACCAAATCCAAACCTCCGCACCTTGATTCGCATCAAGCTTCACCCGCTTCCCGGCGTCCGCGGCTTGACGCCCAGCCCGCGCTCCGCGCCTTACGCCATGCTGACCAGGCCAACCGCCGCTGCGGCATGCTGCGCAGCGTGCAGCACCAGGTGCGCCGCCTTCTCTGCCACCATGATGGTCGGGGCGTTGGTGTTGCCACTGGTGATGCGCGGGAAGATGGAGGCGTCCACCACCCGCAACCCCTGCACCCCGTGCACCCGCAGTTGGCTGTCGACCACGTCCAGGGGGCCAGGGCCCATGCGGCAGGTGCCAACCGGGTGGTAGATCGTGTCGGCAGTCTGCCGCAGCCAATCGGCGATCTGCGCCTCGGTCTGCGCCGCGGCGGAGGCCGGCAGCTCCCTGGCGCCATGGCGCGCCAGCGCCGGCTGGGCCAGGATGTGGCGCATGCTGCGCACCCCCTGCACCATGGGCGCCAGGTCCCGGGCGTCGCCCAGGAAGTTCGGGTCCACGGCCGGCAGGGTCAGCGGATCGGCACTGCGCAGCCGCACCTGGCCGCGGCTGTGCGGCTGCAACAGGCACAGGTGGCAGGAAAAACCATGGCCCCAGACGGTCTGGCGCCCATGGTCCAGCAACTTACCCACCACGAAGTGCAGCTGCAGATCGGGCTGCGCCAGCTCCGCACGGCTGCGTACAAAGGCGCCGGCCTCGGCAAAGTTGGTCGTCAGCAGGCCGGTGCGCTGGCGGTGCCACTGCCAGGCCCCGCGCGCCACGTGCCACAGCCCGGCGGGCGACAGGCCGAACGACTGCGTCAGCCCCGGCGCATCGCACAGCAAGATCGCATCCAGATGGTCATGCAGGTTGCCCCCGACGCCCGGCAGGTCGCACCGCAGCGGGATGCCCAGTTCCTGCAGGTGGCCCGCCGGCCCCAGGCCCGACAGCATCAGCAACTGGGGCGACAGCAGTGCGCCCGCGCTGAGCAGCACCTCGCGCCGCGCCTGCACCACGTGGCGTGCGCCATCGCGCAGGTATTCCACCCCGGTCGCACGCAGCCCCTGCGGGGTGTCCGACAGCAGGATGCGCAGCACCTGGGCCCCGGTGCGCACCCGCAGGTTGCGGCGTCCGAGGTGGGGCGTCAGATAGGCCTTGGCGGCGCTGCAGCGTTCCCCCTGCTTCTGGGTGACCTGGTAGCAGCCGACGCCTTCCTGGGAGGGGCCGTTGAAATCCGCGTTGCGGGGCAGCCCCGCCTGCACCCCGGCCTCGACAAAATCCAGGCTCAGCGGATTGGGCTGCTGCAAATCCGCCACATGCAACGGCCCGCCCTGGGCATGCAGCGCGTCAGCGCCACGTGCGTTGTGCTCGGCCTTCAGAAACCAGGGCAGCACCTCCTGCCACGACCACCCGGGGTTGCCTTGCGCGGCCCAGGCGTCATAGTCCTGCGGCTGTCCGCGCAGGTAGATCATGGCATTCACCGAGCTGCTGCCGCCCAGCACCTTGCCGCGGGGCTGAAAGCCGCAACGGCCATTCAGGCCGGGCTGGGGCACGGTGTCGATCGACCAGTTGAACTGGCCGGTCTTGGCCATGCCCGCGATGCCGGCCGGGCACTGCACCAGCGCGCTGGCATCAGCGCCCCCGGCCTCGAGCAGGCACACCTGGTGCGCACCGTCCTCGCTCAAGCGGCCAGCCAGCACGCTGCCCGCAGAGCCTGCGCCGATGACCACGAAATCAAAGGTTTCATCCATGCTGCTCGCTCCCCCGGTCTGAAGACGCGCACTTTACGGGCGTGCTGCGGGAAATTCGCTACCATCTTTCCCGCATTTCAATCATTAACTGGGGAGATAACACTGTGAGCATTCAAACCGTAGGCATCGTTGGCGCAGGCACCATGGGCAACGGCATCGCGCAGGCATGCGCCGTGTCCGGCATCCAGGTGGTGATGGTCGATATTTCCGAAGCCGCCGTGCAAAAGGGCCTGGCCACCGTGGCCGGCAGCCTGGACCGCCTGATCAAGAAGGAAAAGATCACCGCCGCCGACAAGGAACAGGCTCTGGCGCGGATCAAGACCTCCACCAGCTATGACGACCTGCAGGGCGCCCAGCTGGTGATCGAGGCCGCCACCGAGAACTACGACCTCAAGGTCAAGATCCTCCAGCAGCTCGACGCCCTGCTGGCCCCCGAGGTGCTGATTGCCACCAACACCTCCTCCATCTCCATCACCCAGCTGGGTGCCGCGACGCGCCGCGCCGACAAGTTCATCGGCATGCACTTCTTCAACCCCGTGCCCATGATGGCCCTGGTGGAGATCATACGCGGCCTGCAGACCAGCGATGCCACGCACGACGCCGTCAAGGCCCTGTCGGAAAAGCTGGGCAAGTCGCCCATCACCGTGAAGAACGCCCCCGGTTTTGTGGTCAACCGCATCCTGGTGCCCATGATCAACGAAGCCTTCCAGGTGCTCTCCGAAGGCACGGCCTCGGCCGAGGACATCGACGCCGGCATGAAGCTGGGCTGCAACCAGCCCATCGGACCACTGGCCCTGGCCGACATGATCGGCCTGGACGTGTGCCTGGCCGTGATGGAGGTCTACCTGAAGGAATTCGGTGACAGCAAGTACCGCCCCTGCTACCTGCTGCGCGAGATGGTGGCCGCCGGCCGCCTGGGCCGCAAGACCGGCCAGGGCGTGTACACCTACTGATCCCCTGCTGGCCCACCCTCGCGCCCTGCGCGGGGTGCTCTACCCTCCAACGGCCAGGCGCACTGCCTGGCCGTTGTGCTGGGGCCTATCCCCTGTGCTGACCTTGCTGTCGGCATGGATTTCACAATTAAATTGCACGCAATTTAATTAAGCACTACATTTACCCCCATGACTTCCACCGCACCCGGCCTTGATGCCCGCTCCCAGCAACTGGACCACCAGCTGTGCTTTGCGCTGTATTCGGCGTCGCTGGCCATGACCAAGCTGTACAAGCCCCTGCTCGAAGGCCTGGGCCTGACCTACCCGCAGTACCTGGTGCTGCTGGTGTTGTGGGAGCGCGATGACCTGATGGTGTCGGAACTGGGCGAGCGCCTGTTCCTCGACTCCGGCACGCTCACCCCCCTGCTCAAGCGCATGGAAGCCGCCGGCTGGCTGCAGCGCCAGCGCGACGCGGCCGACGAGCGCCGCGTGCGCGTCACGCTCAGTCCCGCCGGGCGGGCCCTGCAGGCCCAGGCCGCAGGCATTCCCGCCTGCGTGCTGCAGCACAGCCAGTGCACACTGTCCGAGCTGCAGGCGCTGACGGCCCAGGTGCAGCAACTGCGCGACCGCCTGGCCGCCCCCCTTTCGTTGTCCCCCGCTTCGTCCTGAAGCGATTCCTCAGCCCTTTGTCAGGAGCACACCATGGCCTCTTTGGAAAAAGTTCTCTACACCGCCCGCGCCCACACCACCGGCGGCCGCGATGGCGCCTCGCGCACCGATGACGGTCGCCTGGATGTGAAGCTGTCCTCGCCCGGCACCAGCGGCACCGGCACCAACCCCGAGCAGCTGTTCGCCGCCGGTTACTCGGCCTGCTTCATCGGCGCGCTGAAGGCCGTGGGCGGCAAGCTGGGCATCGCCGTGCCCCAGGACGTGGCCATCGACGCCGAAGTCGACCTGGGCACCATCCCCAATGCCTACGGCATCGCCGCCCGCCTGAAGATCAGCCTGCCCGGCCTGGACCGTGAACAGGCCCAGAAGCTGGTCGACGCTGCCCACCAGGTTTGCCCCTACTCCAACGCCACGCGCGGCAACATCGACGTGACGCTGACCCTGGTCTGAGCCCGCAGCACCCACTCCCCACAGCCGGGCCCAGCCCGGCTTTTTTGCGTGCACCGGGGGCTGCGCCTTCAGGGCCGCAGCAGCGCCCCCGGCAAGGCGGTGTAGCGGCGCGTGGTCAGGTCCAGGCAGCCTTCGGCAACCAGGGGGCCGGCGATGGCGTGCGTGCGGTAGCGCACCAGCCACAGTTGCGGCGCCGCGCACGCCAGTGGCGCCAGGCCGGCCAGCGCGGCCTGCAGGGTGTGCAGGATGGGCGCCATCGGCACGCTCTGGGCATAGTGGCCCAGGGTCACGTGCGGCACGTAGTGCCACGCCGGGGCCGGCGGCTCGGGCACCAGGGCCTGGTGCAGCGGCTGCAGGGCGGCGGCATCGGCCGGGTCCAGCCCCAGGTAGGGCACGGTGGTGAAGCTGCCGCTGCCCTGCACGCGCAGCACCCGCGGCCACGCCGGCGCATGCTGCAGGCGGGCGATGTCGGCGCGCAACTGCGCCACCCCGAAGGTGGCGGCCGCTGGGCCCGCACCCTGCGCCATCAATCCCCGGTAGGCCACCGTGGCATGCGGCTGGCGGGCATAACCCGGCCACAGCCGGGGCCCCAAGGCCTGGCGCGCCCGCTGCACACGCTGTGCCAACGCCGGTGCGCGCAGCCACAGCACCCAGACGGCGCACCAGGCGCAACCCTGGTGCCATTCGGTAAAGTCGCGGTCTTCGCAGGCCTGGGTGAAAACGGGAGGGTCAAACGGCATGGCCTGCGCAGTGTGCCAGCAAACCCCGCCCCCTCGGGATTCAGAAAAAGGAGCTGCTTGTGCGCTGCATGGCTGGATTTCATGGCCATTTGCATGGCAAACGCGCATTGAGCCAGCGCAATCAGCTATCTTTTCCAATCCCCGGGAAAGCCCCAGGGCACACTGCAAGCCAGCCGCCAGCTTGGAAGCGCAGCATGTCGTCCATGAAACTGGCCCTGTTCTCCGACATCCACGCCAACCTCCAGGCCCTGCAGGCCTGCATGGACCACGCCCGCGCCCAGTCCGCCACGCAGCTGGCATTCCTGGGTGATCTGGTCGGCTACGGCGGCTCGCCCGCCGAGGTGCTGGACACGGTCATGCAGGCCGTCGAGCAGGGTGCCTGGGCCGTGCGCGGCAACCACGATGACGTGGCGCTGCACCCGCCCCGCCACATCCAGCACCAAGGGGAACAGGGCGCGCAGTGGACGCACGACCAGCTCGGCCGCCACCACCAGGACTTCCTGCAGCACCTGCCGCTGCTGGCCCCGCACGGCCGCATCCTGCTGGTGCACGCCAGCGCCCACCACCCCGAGCGCTGGCCCTACGTCGAAAACAGCGTCATGGCCGAGCGCAGCATGGCCGCCGCCAGCGACCTGGACCCCGGCATCCGCTACGTCTTCAGCGGCCATGTGCACCAGCAGGCGCTGTACTACCGCACGCCCACGGCCAAGCTCATGCGCTTCGTGCCGCAGCCCGGCGTGCCCATTCCCGTGCCCAGCCACCGCCAGTGGCTGGGCATCGTCGGCGCCTGCGGCCAGCCGCGCGACGGCGACCTGCGCGCCATGTACGCCCTGTACGACGACAGCGCCGCCACCCTGACCTTCTACCGCGTGCCCTACGACCATGCGGCCGCCGTGCAGGCCGTGCAGCGCAGCGGCATGCCGCCGGAATTTGCCGAGCGCCTGGAGCAAGGCCGATGAGGACGCAGACCCTGCCCCGCCGCCCGGGCCTGGGCGCCCCCCACAGATCCCCGAAGCACCAGGGAACAGCACGGCCATGAAGAAACTGGCACCCGGCACCGAAGTCGACGGCTTCCTGGTGCACGACTGCATCCATGCCGGCGGCATGGCCCACATCTACACCGTCACCTACGCCCAGCCGCGCAGCCCCGGCAGCAGCCCGGGCTTCCCGATGGTGATGAAGATCCCGCGCATGACGGCCGGTGACGGGGCCGAGAACATCGTCAGCTTCGAGATGGAGCTGCAAATCCTGCCGGCCCTGCACGGCCCCCACGTGCCCCGCTTTGTCGCCGCCGGCGACCTGCTGCGCCTGCCCTACCTGGTCATGGAGCACATGCCCGGCCACACCCTGCAGCACTGGCTGGACCAGCCCGGCGCGCAACCGATTGCCACCATCGCCCAGTTGGGCGCGGCCATGGCCCAGGCCGCCCACAGCCTGCACCAGCAGAACTGCTGCCACCTGGACCTCAAGCCCGGCAACGTGCTGATCCAGGACGACGGCAACGCCGTGCTGCTGGACTTCGGCCTGTCCTGCCATGCCCACTACCCCGACCTGCTGGCCGAAGAGCTGCGCAAGGCCGTGGGCTCCCCCGCCTGGATGGCACCCGAGCAGATCGTGGGCGTGCGCGGCGACCTGCGCAGCGACATCTTCGCCATCGGCGTCATGCTCTACGAGCTGACCACGCGCGAGCTGCCCTTCGGCAACCCCAGCACCGATGGCGGCCTGCGCCAGCGCATGTGGATGGCCCCCACGCCGCCGCGCGCCCTGCGCGCCGACGTGCCCGACTGGCTGCAGGAGATCATCCTGCGCTGCCTGGAGCCCGAGGCCGCCAACCGCTATGCCACGGCGGCCGAGCTGGCCTTCGACCTGGCCAATCCCGGACAGGTTCCGATCACGCGCCGTGGCCTGCGGCTGCGCGGCCTGCCGTTGTGGGGCCAGCTGCGCCGCTGGATCCGCGCGGCCGGCATGGCGTACCACCCCAGCCCGCTGCCCACGCAGCAGATCTCCGAAGTGCCGATCCTGATGGTGGCGCTGCCGCACAAGGACGTCAGCGACGCCACCCTCTACAGCCTGCGCCAGGCCGTGGCACGCTCGCTGTCCACCCGCCCCAGGGCCCGGCTGGCGGTGGTCACCGTGATCTCGCCCTCGGCCAGCAGCAGCACCGACAGCCGGCGCAGCGAAACCCAGTTGCACCGCACCCACCTGGCCCAGCTCAAGCAGTGGGCCCAGGGTCTGGACAGCGCCGGCCACGGCATCAGCTTCCACGTGCTCGAAGCCAGCGACGTGGCCCAGGCCCTGGTGCGCTATGCCGAGGGCAACAGCGTCGGCCTGATCATCCTGGGCGCAGCCACGCACGGCCTGCACATGCAGCGCCTGATTGCCACCGTCCCCATGCGCGTGGCCCGCGATGCCCCGTGCACCGTCATCCTGGTCAAGCAGCAATTGCCCTTTGAAGCCCTGGGGCAGTTGCACACCGGTCACGCCAGCACCCCCACCACTTAATTGGCACGCACTCTTTCGCTAGACTTGAAGCGTGCACTTCGGCGGGCGAGCGTCCCATCCTGGGCCAAAATGGGGCCTGAGAAAGGGTCCCTGCATCGGGCGTTCCTGGCGTTTTTGCATTCATTTGCATTGCCGCACACCATCATGTGAAATTTTTTGTTACAAACGCCACCATGCGCATTGCTGTTCTCGACGACGACACGGTTTTTTTACGGCTGGTGGAGGCCACGATTCACCAAATGGGTCATGCCACCATCTTGTTTGAGACGGGCGAAGACCTGCTGCGCGCCATGCGTCGCGAAAGCTTTGACCTGCTGATCGTCGACTGGCTGCTTCCGGGCCTGAGTGGCATTGACGTGGTGCGCGCCCTGCGCGAAGCGGGCGGCAGCAAGCTGCCCATCCTGTTTGCCAGCCAGCGCCACGAGGAACAGGACATCGTCGCCGCCTTCCATGCCGGGGCAGACGACTTCATGATCAAGCCCCTGCGCGTGCAGGAGCTCATGGCCCGCGTCACCGCCCTGATGCGCCGTGCCTACCCCGACGTCACCACCATGCGCCTGGACTTCGAGCCCTACCGGCTTGATCCCGTGGCACGCACGGTGTACCTGCACGACCAGCCGATCGAGCTAAAGCACCGTGAGTACGAGCTGGCCGAGTTCCTGTTCCAGAACTGCGGCCGCCTGCTGTCGCGCAACCACCTGACCGAAGCGGTCTGGGGCAGCATCACCCCCACGCCTTCGCGCACCCTGGACATCCACGCCTCGCGCCTGCGCACCAAGCTGCAGCTGGGCCAGTTCCATGGTCAGGGCCAGATCTACCAGCTCAGCGCGATCTACGGCTTGGGCTACCGCATGGAAATCCTGCCGGCCCCGGAAGCGGCCACAGCACCCACGGCCTAGGGCCGCCCCCGGCAGGCACGGCGACGGGCATGCCGATCCGGCACGCGGTCCGCGCAGCGCCCGCCCACGGCCATCGCGGGAGCTGGGCCAACCCCGTCCGTCGGCAGCAGGCACCATCGCCAGCCCCATGACAGGCTGTGCCTGCCATACTTGAGCCCCATTAGGTCCGCCACCCTGTGACAGCGGGTCTGCCGCACCACCCTGTTCCATCCGCCCATGCCGCGCCCTTGGCCATGAAGCTTTCCTTTTCCAGCCTGACTGCCAAAATCGTTGCCCTGGTCGCTTGCTTGGGTGCGGTATCGAGCATCATCACGCTGTATGCCACATGGCACATGCAGCGCATCGAGGGCCAGTACCACGCCCTGCTGGACCAGCAAGTCCTGGTGGCGGACAAGGTCAGCCAGGTGCGCCAGCACCTGACCGACGCCTCCAGCCTGGTGCATGCCAGCTTGAGGGCCCCGGGCACCGGGCAGGCACAGGCCAGCGCCGAGCAGCTTGACCAGACCCAGCAATCGTTCGAGCGCACCCTGCACAGCCTGTACCCGGCCTTGCCGGGCTATGAACTCCGCCTGGATACCGTGCTCATGCAGGCGCGCCACAGCTTTGCAATCGCCCGCCGCATCATTGAGCAAACCCTGCACTGGCACAGCGATCAGGCCCTGCAAAGCCTGACCCTGAGCCTGAACCCGGCCCTCGGCCTGCTGCACACCGAAGTGGAAGCCCTGCGCGTGGACGCCCAGCATGTGCTGGCCCACAGCACGCAACAGATGGCCATGGACACGGCCCAGACCATCCGCCAGGCCACCTGCGCTGGCTGGCTGAGCCTGCTGCTGCTGTGCGCCGGCACCGCCTGGATCGCCTGGCTGCATGTGTCGCGCCCGATCGGGCGGCTGACACGCAGCATGCAGCGCATGAGCCGGCAGCAGTACGACACGCCCATCGCCGACCAACACCGGCAAGACGAGATCGGCTCCATGGCACGGGCCCTGCAAAGTTTCGGCCAGTCGCTGCAGGAGGCTGAGCAACTGGAGCAGGCCCTGGTCCAGCACCAGAACAACCAGTTGCTGACCGACCAGTTGCTGCAGCTGACCAGCGCTTTGCCGGGCGCGGTGTTCCAGATGCGCATGACACCCGATGGCGCGTGGCGGCTGACCTTCGTCAGCCCCCAGTGGGCCCAGCTAATGGGCATGGGCGCCAGCGAGGACAAAGACACCCAGACCGGCACGGTGGCCCAGATCATCAAGCACTACGACGCCCACGCCACCGCCACGGCGCGGCAACACTTCCAGGACAGCGCACAGACGCTCACCCCGGTGGACTTCGATGTCTCGATGCGCATGGCCGACGGCGTCACCCGCTGGATCAAGACCCGCGCCAACCCCCACATGGAAGGCGATGGCTGCGTGGTCTTCAACGGCGTCTGGCTGGATGTGACCAAGGAGGTGATGCAGTCCCTGGCGCTGGAAAAAGCCAAGCGCCAGGCCGAACTGGTGGCGCAGGAGAAATCCAACCTCCAGGCCAGCATCAGCCATGAGATCCGCACCCCGCTCAATGCCATCCTGGGCCTGACGCAGCTGCTGCTCAAGGCCAACCTGCCAGAGACGCAGCACGAGCAGTTGCAAAGCGTGCTGCGCGCCAGCCAGCACCTGCGCGGCATCGTCAATGAAGTGCTGGATTTCTCCAAGATCGATGCCGGCCAGCTGCAGCTGGAAAGCACCGATTTCAGCCTGCACGACGTGGTGCTGGATGTGCTGAGCATGTGCCGCGAAGATGCCAACCACAAAGGCCTGGCGCTGGACTACCACATCGCCCCCCAGGTGCCCGACAGCTTGCGCGGTGATCCGCACCGGATTGCGCAGATCCTGCTCAACTACGTGAACAACGCCATCAAGTTCACGGCCTCCGGCTGGATCCGCATCGCCATCCACCTGGCCCCCAGCAGCACCTTGCACCGCATCATCCTGCACGCCAGCGTCCAGGACACCGGCCCCGGCATTCCCGCCGACCGCATGCCCCTGCTGTTCCAGGCCTTCCAGCAGGCCGACAACTCCATCACCCGCCGCTTTGGCGGCACCGGGCTGGGGCTGACCATCTCGCGCGCGCTGGCCAAGCTGATGGGCGGAGAAACCGGCGTCAAAAGCCAGCTGGGCCAGGGCAGCACCTTCTGGTTCACCGCCTTGCTGGAGCCCGCCCGCACGCCCGTACAGCGCACGCACGCCCCCACGCCCACCACCTGGCAGGGGCAGCGCGTGCTGGTGGTGGACGACCACCCCCTGAACCGCGCAGTGGTCGAGGGCATGCTGCACGCGGCCGGCCTGCAGACCGAGGCGGCCGAAGACGGCGTGCAGGCCCTGCTGCGGCTGCAGGCCGTGGGCCCGGGCCATTACCACTGCATCCTGATGGATGTGCAGATGCCGCACATGGATGGCCTGAGCGCCACCAAGGCACTGCGCCAGATGCCCGGCTTCGAATCCGTGCCGGTGATCGCCATGACCGCCCACACCGGGGTGCAGGACATGGAGCGCAGCAAGGCCGCCGGCATGAATGCCCACCTGTCCAAGCCTCTGCTGGAGTCGTCCTTGCACGCCGTCTTGCAGCAATGGCTGGCCGCCAGCCCTGGGGCGCCCACCGAACGCCAAGACGGCAGCGATGCCGCGCCCCCCAGCCCGCCCCAACCCCTGGTGTTCGACGCCTCCGCGATCGACGCCCTGGCACAGCTGTTCAATCCCGACAAGCTGCAGCAGCTCGTGACCCAATTTGCCAACGACAGCCTTCAGCGGGCGCGCAGCCTGCCCGCCCTGGCTGCCCAGCACGACTGGCTGACCATGCGTGCCGAAGCGCACAAGCTGTCCGGGACGGCGGCCACCTTCGGGCTGATGCGCCTGGGCTTCCTGTCGTCCGCCCTGTCGACCGCGCTCAAGGCCGCCGACGCCGCCCAAACAACCACACTGTCACAACAAATTGCAGATTGCGCGGAAGATGGCGTGGCACAGTTGCGCGCCTATTGCCCAGCGTGTTTTTCCCAAGCCTGAGCCCCGCCATGTCCCACGCAAGTCTGCAGCCCATTCACCCTCACTTGCTGGCGACCACCCACGCACAGAAGGTGCTGGTGATTGACGATGTGGAGATGAATGCCACGCTGATCGCCAGCGTGATCAGCACCTTGTGCGAGGTGCAGACCGCCACCTCGGGCACTGAGGGCCTGCAACTGGCACTGCAGTACAACCCCGACCTGATCCTGCTGGACGTGCTGATGCCCGGCATGGATGGCTTCGAACTGTTCCGCCGTCTCAAGAGCGAGCCACGCACCGCCCACATCCCGGTGATTTTCCTGACGGCCATCTCGGACATGAGCGCCGAGGAAGTCGGCCTGAACATGGGGGCCGCAGACTTCATTGCCAAGCCTTTCCGCACCGCCGTGCTGCTGGCGCGCGTGCGCAACCACCTGGAGCTGGTGCGCCAGCGGCATCTGCTGGAACGCCTGTCCCACAGCGACGGGCTGACCGGGATTGCCAACCGCCGCTACTTCAACACCATGCTGTCGCGCGAATTCAGCCGCATGCAGCGCCAGAACCAGCCCCTGGGGCTGGTGATGATCGATGTGGATGATTTCAAGGCCTTCAACGACCACTACGGCCACCTGCGCGGCGACGAATGCCTGCAGCTGGTGGCCCAGGCCATCGCTCAGTGCCTGCAGCGCCCCGGCGACATGGTGGCGCGCTATGGCGGCGAAGAATTCGTCTGTTTGCTGCCGAACACCCCGGTCTCCGGCGCCCTGAAGCTGGCCCATGACATCCAGACCGCGATTGCCGGCCTGCAGATGCCCCATGTGCAGGCCCAGGCCACGGATTTCGTCACGGTCAGCATGGGGGTGGCCGCGGCCACGCCGCAGGAAGTGCCCGGCAGCCACCAGTTGCTGGCCTTGGCCGATGCCCGCCTGTACCGCGCCAAGCGCGGCGGCCGCAACCGGATCATCAGCGAGGACTAGCCGGCGGGCGAGCGCCTAGCAGCGCCCACGCACGCGGCATTCGGGCACCACGTTGCCGTGGGCATCCCGCCACTGCAGTGGCGGCGTCGTGGCCTCGGGCGCGGCAGGTGCCGGCGCGGGGGGCGATGCGGGCGGGGCACTCTCAGCCCCGGGGGCGTGCAACACGGTGGACGTCCCCACCCCGGCGCCCACGTGCGCACCGCCGCCGACCGGCACCGACGTGCCCACGCCCGCATGCCCGGTCACCTGGCCGCTGGAGCCCACACCGACGCCCACCCCCACGGGCCCGACGCCCGTTCCGACCCCGGCCGACACACCGCCCGAGCCCACACCGACCCCCACGTTGAACGGCCCCACAGGCACGCCCACCCCCACGTAAGGGGAACAGGCGGTCAGGGCCAACACGCCCATCAGGCCCAGCCGGCGCAAAGAAACGGTGTGTGTATGCATGCCCCGATTGTGCGCGGCCCACGAAACCCTGCCAAACGCCGGTGTTCCAGGGCCGGTGTTCCAGGATTGGCGGCGTTGCCGGCGCCAGCCACCCACCCCGTCACACCACACCACGGTGATTGGCAAATTACATAGCACCCTGCGCTTGATGGATAAGGGTCAAGCCGCTTTTCAAGCATAAAAAAAGCTCCAACAGTCGGGGCTGCTGGAGCGGACGTGGTGGGAACGCGCGGCTGGCGGCTTACACCAGCAGGGCGTTCACACGCTTGACGTAGGCGGCCGGATCTTCGGGGATACCGCCTTCGGCCAGCAGGGCCTGGTCGAACAGGATGTGCGCCAGATCGTGGAAGTGCACGCTGCCGTCCAGCTTCTTGACCAGGGCGTGCTCAGGGTTCACTTCCAGCACGGGCTTGCTGGCGGGCACCGCCTGGCCGGCCTGCTTGAGCATGCGCGCCAGCTGCTGGCTCATGCCGTCATCGGTCACCACCAGGCAGGCCGGCGAGTCCACCAGGCGCGTGGTCACACGCACGTCCTCGGCCTTGTCTTTCAGCGCTTCTTTGAGCTTGGCCAGTACCGGCTTGAAGGCTTCGGCGGCTTCCTCGGCGGCCTTTTTCTCGGCCTCGTCCTGCAGCTTGCCCAGATCCACGGCGCCCTTGGCCACGGACTGCAGCGGGGTGCCATCAAAGTGCGTCAGGTAGTTCAGCGCCCACTCGTCCACGCGGTCGGTCATCAGCAGGACTTCAATGCCCTTTTTCTTGAAGACTTCCAGCTGCGGGCTGTTCTTCGCAGCGGCCAGCGTTTCGGCGGTGATGTAGTAGATGGCTTCCTGGCCGTCCTTCATGCGCGCCTTGTAGTCGGCCAGCGAGACCGTCACCCCGTCCGAGGTGGTCGAGGGAAAGCGCAGCAGCTTGGCAATGCGCTCCTTGTTGGCGAAGTCCTCACCCAGACCTTCTTTCAGCACCGCGCCAAATTCGGCGTAGAACTGGCTGTACTTGCCTTCCTTGGCCTTGTCCTCTTCGCTGACCACATCGGTAACGCCATCGGCATCGGTTGACGCTTCATGCTTATCGTGCTTGGCCAAGTCTTCCAGCATGCCCAGCACGCGCTTGACCGAGCCGTCGCGGATCAGCTTCACGTCGCGGCTTTCCTGCAGCAGCTCGCGGCTGACATTCAGCGGCAGGTCGGCCGAGTCGATCACCCCCTTCACAAAGCGCAGGTAGCCGGGCAGCAGCGCTTCGGCGTCGTCCATGATGAAGACGCGCTTGACGTACAGCTTCACACCCGCCTTCTTCTCACGGTGGTACAGGTCAAACGGGGCCTTGCCGGGGATGTACAGCAGCTGCGTGTACTCGGTGTTGCCCTCGACGCGGTTGTGGCTCCAGGTCAGCGGATCGGCGTAGTCGTTGCTGATGGCCTTGTAGAACTCTTGGTACTGCTCTTCGGTCACGTCCTTCTTGGCACGGGTCCACAGGGCACTGGCCTTGTTCACGGTTTCCCACTCGCCGGTCTTGACCATGGCGCCGGGCTGATCGTTCTCGCCGTCCTTCCACTCTTCCTTTTCCATCAGGATGGGCAGGCTGATGTGGTCGGAGTACTTGGTGATCAGCTGCTTGAGCTTCCAGCCATTCAGGAATTCGCGGGCATCGTCGCGCAGGTGCAGGATCACGCTCGTGCCGCGCGCCTCGCGCGTGATGGTTTCCACCTCGAAGTCGCCCGTGCCGCCGCTGGTCCAGCGCACGGCCTCGCTGGCGGGCAGACCGGCACGGCGCGATTCCACGCTGATCTTGTCGGCCACGATGAAGCCCGAGTAAAAGCCCACGCCGAACTGGCCGATCAGCTGCGAATCCTGCTTCTGGTCGCCCGACAGCTGCTCGACGAAGGCCTTGGTACCGCTCTTGGCAATCGTGCCCAGGTGCTCGATGGCCTCGGCCTGGCTCATGCCAATGCCGGTGTCGGTGATGGTGATGGTCTTGGCCTGCTCGTCAAAGGCGATGCGCACTTCCAGGTTCGGCTGGTCGCCATACAGGCTGGCGTCGTTCAGCGCCTGGAAACGCAGCTTGTCGCAGGCGTCCGAAGCGTTGGACACCAGCTCGCGCATAAAAATCTCGGGGTTGGAGTACAGCGAATGCGTCACCAAGTGCAGCAGTTGCGCGACTTCGGCCTGGAAGGAATGGGTTTGCTTGCTCATGTTTTTCTATCGAGTTGCGTCTTCGGTTTCGATCCGTCACACCACGCCGGAAACCCGGCTCGCACCCCATATGCAGGCACTTGGTGGCAATTCAAGTCCCCCATAGCGCCCGCAGCTGTTGCCCCCAGGCAACGCTGACCAAGATCAACAAGAAAGTAAAAAAGAATTGTTATCAATCACGCTTAGAATTCGCGCCACCCCCTGCCCAGGGGCTTTTTTCATCGCGAAATTCCCATGTCCAACGCCACAAAACCATACAACAAGGCCGGACTGCACTGCGAACTCACCCAGCTGGCCTTGGCCACGGGTTTGTGTGTCGTTGGTGCGTCCGCTTTGGCCCAAGACGCCACCCTGTCCACCGTCACGGTGCAGGAAAGCGCCACACCGTCCCTGAAGGTCGACACCGCCCCTTCGGCCAAGTTCACGGTCCCGCTGCTCGACACCCCCAAGACGGTCCAGGTGATCAATGAAGAATTGATCAAGCAAAGTGGCGCCACCAGCCTGCAGGAAGCGCTGAAGGCCACCCCCGGCATCACCTTCGGCAATGGCGAAGGCGGCAGCCCCACGGGTGACCAGCCCTTCATCCGCGGCGCCGACGCACAGTCCAGCACCTTCGTCGACGGCCTGCGCGACATCGCCGCCGGCACCCGCGAGGTGTTCAACCTGGAATCGGTGGAAGTCATCAAGGGCGCCGACTCGGCCTATTCCGGCCGTGGCGGCGCGGGCGGCTCCATCAACCTGACGACCAAGAAGGCCAAGGCCGACAACTTCATCAGCGGCGACGTGGGCCTGGGCACCGACAATTACAAGCGCGCCACACTGGACCTGAACCGCAAGCTGGGCGAGACCATCGGCTTCCGCCTGAACGCCATGGCGCACGACGCCGACGTGCCCGGCCGCAACGGCCCCGAGAACCAGCGCTGGGGCATTGCACCGACCGTGACCTTCGGCATGGGCACGCCCACGGAAGTGACCCTGTCGTGGCAGCACCTGCAGACCGACAATGTGCCCGACGGCGGTGTCCCCTACCAATACACGAGCAGCCTAGTTACTGGTAAAGCCAGCAGCTGGGCCGGCAACCTGCCCGGCGGTAGCACCGTGCGCCCCACCTACGGCAACAGCCGTGAAAACTGGTACGGCCTGACCAACCGTGACTACGAAAAGGAAAAGAGCGACCTGTTCACCGCCTCGGTCGAGCACAAGTTCACGGACTCCAACAAGCTGCGCAACAGCCTGCGCTATAGCAAATCCAAGCAGGACTACGTCTGGACCCAACCTGACGACAGCAAGGGCAATGTCATCAACGGCTACGTCTGGCGCCGTGGCAATGCCCGCGTTTCGGAGACCACGACGCTGCAAAACGTGACCGAGTTCACCGGAAAGGAACAGACTGGCTCGGTCGGGCACAGCTATGCCTTCGGTCTGGAGTTGTCCAAGGAAAAGGCGGAAGTACGCTCTGCCGCCATCCAAAGCTCCAGCAGCTCCTGTACAGCGGTCAGCGATCCCTGGTGCACCACCTTGAGCAACCCCGGCGGTGCCAACGCGGCCTGGAACTTTGCCTGGACGCTGCCCGCGCAGCCCACGCTCAACCAGATCGACACCACGGCCCTGTACGGCTTCGACACCCTGAAATTCAACGACCAGTGGTTGCTGAATGCCGGCCTGCGCGTGGACCACTACCGCCTGAGCACCTCCGGCCCTGAAAGCCGGCGTGGCGCCACATTGCTTTACCCAGCGTACGACCTCAAGCGCTCGGACACCCTGTTCAACTACCAGTTGGGCCTGGTCTACAAGCCTGCGGCCAACGGCAGCATCTACGCCAGCATCGGCACCTCATCACGTCCCGGCGGCTCCACCCTGGGCAACGGCAATGAAGACCTGAGCACCACCACCGATGCCCTGGCCGATCTGAAGCCCGAGAAGACCCGCTCCATTGAGCTGGGCACCAAGTGGGAGGTGCTGCAGCAGCAGCTGAGCCTGAATGCCGCTTTGTTCCGCAATGAAGTCACCAACGTGCGCATCACCGAAAACGGCGTCACCTACATGGGCGGCAACAAGGTGGTCAACGGTCTGGAACTGGGCTTCAGCGGCCGCATCCTGCCCCAGCTCAGCGTCTTCGGTGGCTACACCTACATGGACAGCGAGCAAAAGGATCTGGGCCTGAACAACGTCGGCAACGGCCTGCCCTTCCCCAACACGCCCAAGCACAGCTTCAGCCTGTGGGCCAGCTACAAGCCCATGGCCAAGCTGACACTGGGTCTGGGTCTGTACGCCCAAAGCGATGTCGCCCAGGGCTATGTGCGCTCCAGCGTCGATGGCGGCATCGTGACCAAGGGCGTGGCCGGCTACAGCCGCTACGACGCCATGGCCAGCTACCAGTTCAACCCCAACCTGGCGCTGCAGCTGAATGTGTACAACCTGACCGACAAGGTGTACTACACCGGCGTGCGTTCGCCGCACTACGCCAACATCGGTGCTGGCCGCTCGGCGGTCGCCACCCTGAAGTTCACGTACTAAGCCGGCACGACACCGCCTGCGCCCGGGTTGCATCCGGCGCAGGCGGCCGGCTTTCCAGCCCCGCCAGCGTCTGCTGCTGCGGGGCTTTGCCATAGATACTGTCCCCCTCCGCCACCGCGCTGAGGGCGGATTTTCTGAAAGGCTGCTGACCCCATGATGCTGCGCATCCCTTCCCTGCTGACCCCGGACGAAGTCCGCGACTGCCGCCAGGCCCTGGAACAGGCCACCTGGCAGGATGGCCGCACCACGGCGGGCAGCCTGGCCGTCAAGGTCAAGAGCAATCTGCAACTGCCCATCGACAGCCCCATCGCCGCCCAGCTGGGCCACCTCATCCTGGACCGCCTGGGCCGCAACCCCCTGTTCCTGTCGGCCGCGCTGCCGCTGCGCGTGCTGCCCCCGCGCTTCAACCGCTATGAGGGTGGTGACACCTACGGCAACCACATCGACAACGCCCTGTTCGTCATCCCCGGCACCGCCATCAAGGTACGCACCGACGTGTCCACCACCGTGTTCTTCAGCGACCCCGAGGAGTACGAGGGCGGCGAGCTGATCGTAGAGGACACCTACGGCCACCAGAGCGTCAAGCTGGCGGCGGGCGATGCCATCGTCTACCCCGGCACCAGCCTGCACCGCGTCAACCCCGTCACCCGCGGCACGCGCTATGCCTCGTTCTTCTGGACGCAAAGCCTGGTCAAGTCCGACGAACAACGACGCCTGCTGTTCGACCTGGACCAGTCCATCCAGCAGCTCAGCCTGGACCACCCGGACCACGCCAAGCTGTCCGCGCTGTCCGGCACCTACCACAACCTGTTGCGCATGTGGTCCGAGGCCTGACACCCATGGCCGCCCTCAACGCCCTGGGCGCCGCCGTGCGCCCCGCCCACGCACAGATCCCGCCGGACATCGCCCATGCCGCCGATTACGAGCGGCATGCCATCCACCATGTGGAGGCCCAGGCCTGGCAGCACATCCAGGGGGGCACGGACCAGGGCCTGACCCTGGCCCACAACCGCGCCACCTTCGCCCAGCTGCGCCTGCTGCCCCAGCCGCTGGCGCAGCTGCAGCAGGCCCACACCCGCTGCACGCTGCTGGGCCAGCCGCTGCACTGCCCGCTGCTGCTGGCGCCCGTGGCCTACCAGCAGCTGGTGCACCCGGCGGGCGAGCTGGCCACCATCCAGGCCGCCATGGCGCTGCAGACAGGCATGGTGGTCAGCACCCTGTCCAGCCACACGCTGGAAGCCATTGCCGCCACCGCCGACCAGACCACGCAGGAGCTGGGCCAGGGCGCACCGCGCTGGTTCCAGCTCTACCTGCAACCCGACCGCCAGCACAGCCTGCAGCTGGTGCGCCGCGCCGAAGCCGCCGGCTACACCGCCCTGGTCTGGACGGTGGACGCCAGCATCAAGCGCTCGGGCTTCCCCCTGCCGCCCGGGGTGGAGGCCGCCAACCTGCGCGGCATGCCGGCCACGCAGCACACCAGCGCACTGCAAGGCCCCATCCTGTTCGGCACGCCGCTGGCCCAGCAGGCGCCCACCTGGGACGACCTGCGCTGGCTGCGCGACCAGACCCACCTACCCCTGGTGGTCAAGGGCATCCTGTCCGCGGCGCAGGCGCAGCAGGCCGTCGCTCTGGGGGCCGATGCGCTCATCGTCTCCAACCATGGCGGCCGCGTACTGGACGGCGTGGTCAGCCCGCTGGAGGTGCTGCCCGCCATCGCCCAGGCCGTCGGGCCCACCGTGCCGCTGCTGCTGGACAGCGGCGTGCGCCATGGCACGGACGTGGTCAAGGCCCTGGCCCTGGGTGCACAGGCCGTGCTGATCGGCCGCCCCCAGCTGCACGCCCTGGCCACGGCCGGCATGCTGGGCGTGGCCCACCTGCTGCACCTGCTGCGGGCCGAGCTGGAACTGGCCATGGCCCAGCTGGGCTGCGCCAGCGTGGAAACCATCACGCCCCAGGTGCTCTGGCAGCCGGCAGCGTCCAAGCAATAAAAAAGGGAGCTGCTTGTGCGCTCCCTTTCTTGATTTCAAAGCCTTTCGGCCTTGAACGGCTTGAAAAACCAGCGCCAGGCGCTATGTTTTCAGTAGGTCTTACTGGTCGTCCTCTTCACGGCGGATCACCTTGACCGGGGCGGCCTTGCCCTTCAGGGATGCAGGCGCACGGTAGGTGCGGATGCCACCCAGCGAACGGCGCTCTTCGCCCTCGCGGGGCTGGAAGGAGCGATCGCCCTGCGGCTCGCGGCCACCACGGTCGCCGCCGTCCTTGCGCGGACCCTTGCCAAAGCCGGGCTTGCGGTCACCAAAGCTGCGCTCGGGACGGGGACCACGGTCCTGGTTGAAGCTGGGGCGCTCCGAACGAGCGGCGCCGCCGTCCTCACGACGCGGACGATCGCCGAAGCTGCGTTCGGGTCGGGGGCCACGCTCGTTGCGGTCGTTGAAGCGGGGGCGGTCCGAGCGGCCAAAGCCACCCTCTTCACGGCGCGGAGGACGGTCGCCGAAGCTGCGCTCGGGACGGGGGCCACGGTCGTCGTTGTT
>NZ_BBJR01000060.1 GCF_000739875.1 Comamonas aquatica NBRC 14918 | reverse complement strand
TACACATTTCAGGCACGTGTTTGTTGCAATGCACGATGAAATTCCTCAACTCTTACATAAGACCTTCACAAACGAATTGTGCTTTCGATGGCACAATGGCGCAGCAACAACAGGCCCTTCCTTTGCCACAGTCGCATCCGCCAATCGGTACAGCCGTGTCGCGGGAGGTTTACCAACCAGCTAAAGCTTTCTCCAGGAAAGCGAAGGTCAGCGGAATATGAGCGATCAGCCCACTGTCTACCAAGCCTATCAAGGCAACACCTATCTCTTCGGCGGCAATGCCCCTTACGTCGAAGAAATGTATGAGAACTATCTGGCCAACCCTGGCAGCGTTCCCGATTCCTGGCGCGAATACTTCGACGCCCTGCAGCACGTTCCTGCAGTCGATGGATCCAACGCCAAAGACATACCCCACCAGCCCGTCATCAATGCTTTCGCTGAGCGCGCCAAGCAAGGCGGCACCAAGGTGGTCGTGGCTTCCGGTGCCGACTCCGAACTGGGGCGCAAGCGCACCGCGGTACAACAGCTGATTGCGGCCTATCGCAACGTCGGCCAACGCTGGGCCGATCTGGACCCCCTCAAGCGCACCGAGCGCCCTGAAATTCCTGAACTCGATCCTGCGTTCTACGGCTTCACCGATGCCGACCAGGAAACCGTGTTCAACGTGGGCAACACCTTCTTCGGCAAGGAAACCATGTCCTTGCGCGAGTTGCTCAACGCATTGCGCGAGACCTACTGCGGCACCATCGGTGTCGAGTACATGTACACCACCGACCAGGTACAAAAGCGCTGGTGGCAGCAACGCCTGGAGTCCATCCGCTCCAAGCCTGCTTTCAATGCCGACCAGAAAAAGCGCATCCTGGACCGCCTGACTGCGGCCGAAGGCCTGGAACGCTACCTGCACACCAAGTATGTGGGCCAGAAGCGCTTCTCGCTGGAAGGCGGGGAGTCTTTCATCGTGGCGATGGACGAGCTGATCAATGCGGCCGGTGCCAAGGGTGTCCAGGAAGTGGTCATCGGCATGGCCCACCGTGGCCGTCTGAACGTGCTGGTCAATACCCTGGGCAAGATGCCCAAGGACCTGTTCACCGAATTCGAGCACACTGCGCCCGAAGATCTGCCCGCAGGTGACGTGAAGTACCACCAGGGCTTCAGCTCCGACGTGTCGACCATCGGCGGCCCCGTGCATCTGTCGCTGGCGTTCAACCCTTCCCACCTGGAAATCGTGAACCCTGTGGTCGAAGGTTCGGTGCGTTCGCGCATGGACCGTCGCAACGACCCCGAAGGCAAGCAGGTGATGCCTGTGCTGGTGCACGGCGATGCCGCTTTCGCCGGCCAAGGTGTGAACCAGGAAACCCTGGCACTGATGCAGACCCGTGGTTATTCCACCGGCGGCACCGTGCACCTGATCATCAACAACCAGATCGGTTTCACCACCTCTGACCCCCGCGACAAGGGTTCGACCACCTACTGCACCGACATCGTGAAGATGGTCGAGTCGCCCGTGCTGCACGTGAACGGTGATGATCCCGAAGCCGTGGCACTGAGCATGCAACTGGCCCTGGACTACCGCATGGAGTTCCAGCAGGACGTGGTGGTGGACATCGTCTGCTTCCGCAAGCTGGGTCACAACGAGCAAGATACGCCTGCGCTGACCCAGCCGCTGATGTACAAGAAGATCGCGGCCCACCCTGGCACGCGCAAGCTGTATGCCGACAAGCTGGCAGCCCAAGGCCTGGGCGAGACCCTGGGTGACGACATGGCCAAGGCCTACCGCGCTGCCATGGACGAAGGCCGTCACACCCAGGAAGTGGTGCTGACCAACTTCAAGAGCCAGTACGCGGTCGACTGGAGCCCCTTCCTGGGCAAGAAGTGGACCGATGCCGGCGATACCGCGATTCCTCTGGCCGAATGGAAGCGTTTGGCCGAGAAGATCACCACGCTGCCCGAGACCGTCAACCCCCACTCCCTGGTGAAGAAGGTGGTGGACGACCGCGCCGCCATGGGCCGCGGCGAAGTCAACGTGGACTGGGGCATGGGTGAGCACATGGCCTTCGCATCGCTGGTGGCCTCGGGCTACCCCGTGCGTCTGTCTGGTGAAGACTGCGGCCGTGGCACCTTCACCCACCGCCACGCCGTGATCCACGATCAAAAGCGTGAAAAGTGGAACGAAGGCACCTACATCCCGCTGCAGAACGTGGCCGAGAACCAGGCGCCCTTCGTCGTCATCGACTCCATCTTGTCCGAAGAGGCAGTGCTGGGCTTTGAATACGGCTACGCCTCCAACGATCCCAACACCCTGGTGATCTGGGAAGCCCAGTTCGGCGACTTCGCCAACGGCGCCCAGGTGGTGATCGACCAGTTCATCGCCTCCGGCGAAGTGAAGTGGGGCCGTGTCAACGGTCTGACCATGATGCTGCCCCACGGCTACGAAGGTCAGGGCCCCGAGCACAGCTCGGCGCGTCTGGAGCGCTTCCTGCAGCTGGCAGCCGACACCAACATGCAGATCGTGCAGCCCACCACGGCCAGCCAGATCTTCCACGTGCTGCGTCGCCAGATGGTGCGCAATCTGCGCAAGCCTTTGGTGATCATGACGCCCAAGTCGCTGCTGCGTAACAAGGATGCGACATCGCCGCTGACCGAGTTCACCTCCGGTGGTTTCCAGACCGTGATCCCCGAGCGTGATGCCGCCGTCGTGGCCAAGGCCGACAAGGTCAAGCGCATCATCGCCTGCTCCGGCAAGGTCTACTACGATCTGGTGAAGAAGCGTGCCGAGAAGGAAGTGGACGATGTCGCCATCATCCGCGTGGAACAGCTGTACCCCTTCCCGCACAAGGCCTTCGAAGCCGAAGTCAAGAAGTACGCCAATGCCAAGGAACTGGTGTGGTGCCAGGACGAGCCACAAAACCAAGGCGCGTGGTTCTTCATCCAGCACAACATCTACGAGAACATGCAAGAAGGCCAGAAGCTGGGTTACGCCGGTCGTGCAGCCTCTGCATCGCCAGCTGTGGGTTATGCCCACTTGCACGCTGAGCAGCAAAAGAACCTGGTGGAAGCCGCGTTCGCCAAGCTCAAAGGCTTTGTCCTGACCAAGTAATCCAGGCACAACCCCTGCTTAGGCAGGGGCGTCCCCCACTTTTTGGAAAGAATTAAAAATGGCAATCGTAGAAGTTAAAGTTCCCCAGCTGTCCGAGTCCATCGCCGAAGCGACCATGCTGACTTGGAAGAAGAAGCCCGGCGAAGCTGTCGCCGTGGACGAAATCCTGATCGAAATCGAAACCGACAAGGTCGTGCTGGAAGTGCCCGCCCCCGCTGCTGGCGTGCTGACCGAAATCGTTCAAGGTGACGGTGCCACCGTGACCGCTGACCAACTGATCGCCAAGATCGACACCGAAGCCGTGGCCGGCGCTGCCGCACCTGCGGCTGCAGCCCCTGCCGCCGCCGCTGCACCGGTTGCTGCGCCTGCCGCTGCCGCCAACAAGGGCGATGTGGCCATGCCTGCTGCTGCCAAGCTGCTGGCCGAGAACAACCTGTCCGCCGCCAATGTGGCTGGCACAGGCAAGGATGGCCGTGTGACCAAGGGTGATGCCCTGTCCGCCATCAAGGCGGGCGCCAGCATCCCCACGGGCGCTCCCAAGGCTGCCTTGCCCCAGGTGGCAGCACCTGCCGTCAAGGAAGACCTGTCGGGTCGCCCCGAGCAGCGCGTGCCCATGACACGTCTGCGTGCCCGTGTGGCCGAGCGTCTGCTGCAGTCGCAATCCACCAACGCCATCCTGACGACGTTCAACGAAATCAACATGGCGCCCGTGATGGCGCTGCGCAAGAAGTTCCAGGACGACTTCACCAAGGAACACGGCGTGAAGCTGGGCTTCATGTCCTTCTTCGTGAAGGCGGCCGTGCATGCCCTGAAGAAGTACCCCGTGCTGAACGCTTCGGTGGACGGCAACGACATCGTCTACCACGGCTACTTCGACATCGGTATCGCCGTGGGTTCGCCCCGTGGCCTGGTGGTGCCCATCCTGCGCAACGCCGACCAGATGAGCTTTGCCGACATCGAAAAGAAGATCGCTGAATTCGGCAAGAAGGCCGCCGACGGCAAGCTGGGCATCGAAGAGATGACCGGTGGTACCTTCTCGATCTCCAACGGTGGTACCTTCGGCTCGATGATGTCTACCCCCATCATCAACCCCCCACAGTCCGCCATCCTGGGCGTGCACGCCACCAAGGACCGCGCCGTGGTTGAAAACGGCCAGGTCGTGGTGCGCCCCATGAACTACTTCGCCATGTCGTATGACCACCGCATCATCGACGGCCGCGAAGCCGTGCTGGGCCTGGTGGCCATGAAGGACGCGCTGGAAGATCCTTCCCGCCTGCTGTTTGACCTGTAATCCCCACAGGGTTCGAACCTCGACGAAAACCCACCCTCGGCCACGCCCTGCGGTGGGTTTTTTCAAGCACCTGACACACAGAGATTTTGAGTTATGAGCAAGCAATTTGACGTTATCGTGATCGGCGCCGGCCCCGGCGGCTACATCGCCGCCATCCGCGCGGCCCAGCTGGGCAAGAACGTGGCCTGTATCGACGCCTGGTCGACCACGGCCGGCACGCCCGCACCCGGCGGCACCTGCACCAACGTGGGTTGCATTCCCTCCAAGGCGCTGCTGCAGTCGTCCGAGCACTTTGAACACGCCAAGCTGCACTTTGCCGACCACGGCATCAGCACGGGCGAAGTGGCCATGGACGTCAGCAAGATGATCGCCCGCAAGGACGCCATCGTGAAGCAGAACAACGACGGCATCCTGTACCTGTTCAAGAAGAACAAGGTCACTTTCTTCCACGGTACGGCTTCGTTTGTGAAGGCCGTGGACGGCGGCTATGAGATCAAGGTGGCCGGCAAGACCGAAGAAACCCTGGTCGGCGCACAGATCGTGGTGGCCACCGGCTCGAACGCCCGTGCCTTGCCCGGCCTGCCTTTCGACGAAGACAAGGTGCTGTCCAACGACGGCGCGCTGCGCGTGGGCGCTACGCCCAAGAAGCTGGCGTTGATCGGCGCGGGCGTGATCGGCCTGGAAATGGGCTCCGTGTGGCGCCGCCTGGGTGCCGAAGTGACCGTGCTGGAAGGCGCGCCTGCCTTCCTGTCGGCGGTCGACGAGCAGATCGCCAAGGAAGCCAAGAAGTCCTTCGACAAGCAAGGTCTGAAGATCGAGCTGGGCGTGAAGATCGGCAACGTCGACACCTCCGGTGCCGGCGTGAAGCTGGAATACACCAACGCCAAGGGCGAAGCCCAGGTGCTGGAAGCCGACAAGCTGGTGGTGTCGATCGGCCGCGTGCCCAACACCAACGGTCTGAATGCCGAGGCCGTGGGCCTGCAGCTGGACGAGCGCGGTGCCATCGTGGTCGACGGCGATTGCAAGACCAACCTGCCCGGCGTGTGGGCGGTGGGTGACGTGGTGCGTGGCCCCATGCTGGCGCACAAGGCCGAGGAAGAAGGCGTGGCCGTGGCAGAGCGCATTGCTGGCCAGCACGGCCACGTGAACTTCGCCACCATCCCCTGGGTGATCTACACCAGCCCTGAAATCGCCTGGGTGGGTCGTACCGAGCAGCAACTGAAGGCCGACGGCGTGAAGTACAAGGCCGGCTCCTTCCCGTTCCTGGCCAATGGCCGTGCGCGTGCCCTCGGTGACACCACCGGCATGGTGAAGTTCCTGGCCGATGCCGAGACCGACGAAATCCTGGGCGTGCACATGGTGGGCCCCATGGTGTCCGAGCTGATCTCCGAAGCTGTGGTGGCCATGGAGTTCAAGGCCTCGAGCGAAGACATCGCCCGCATCTGCCACGCCCACCCCTCGCTGTCGGAAGCGACCAAGGAAGCTGCCCTGGCCGTGGACAAGCGTACGCTGAACTTCTAAACCAAGTTTCAAGCCGTAAATAGCTGCCAGCGCCCGTGGATAGGGCGCTGGCAGCTATTTTTTTTAGGGGCGCTGAGTGATGCAGGGCCAGGGGCAGCAGGCATTCCGGCAATGCATGCCTTGCGGACACATCCGGCCACCGTACAGACCGCAGGCTGGCGTCTGCAGCGTGCGCAGGGCAGGTCTCAGGGGCGGCGCAGGCTGGCTGGGTACCAGAAGTCGCGGAACATGTCGCTGCCATACGACTGGCCGTCATAGCGCAGCACGGTGCGCACCCGGCGCTGGCGGGTCTGCCCGGCCGCACCGTCGCGCACGTCGTACTGAGTAACGTGCGCGGTCAGGGACAGGTCGGCGAAGCCATGGCGGCTGGTCTTTTCCACGGCTAGGGTGATTCGGGCCTCTTCGCTGCGCTGCAAGCGCTCTTGCAGCATGCACGGCGTGCCCACGATGCTGATCCAGCCCTGCAGGTTGGTGCCCAGCACGGGGCGCAGTTGCGGGCCTTCGCGCACCCACAGCGTCAGCTCGGAGCCGGCATTCGCGTCGCCGCAGCGCGCGCCCAGGGCGTGGCTGTGGAACACCGTGCCGAAGGCGCGCACCCTGGGGCTGAGCCTGTAGCGCGCCGTGTCGATGCGGTAGCGGCCCACGGCGGTGGTGGCGTCCTCTTCGATCTGCGAGCGGTGGGCGGCGACAACCGCGCCGTGCTTGACCAGGGCCACCACCTGCAGCTTGCTGCCGTCGCCCTGGGTAGGGCCTTCCTGCAGGGTGTCGAAGGCGATGGCG
Source organism: Comamonas aquatica NBRC 14918 (assembly GCF_000739875.1). Classification (GTDB taxonomy): domain Bacteria; phylum Pseudomonadota; class Gammaproteobacteria; order Burkholderiales; family Burkholderiaceae_C; genus Comamonas; species Comamonas aquatica. The sequence continues at coordinate 33,031 of NZ_BBJR01000060.1, read as the reverse complement.
GCGATGGTGGTCTCCGGCGCATCGGGCAAGGGCTTGCAGGCCGCTGCCGCGATCAGGCCACCTGGCGTCTCCCAGGGCACCAGTGGGCCGCTGACGCCGGCCCAGCGTGCCACGGCGGCGATGGTGCTGGGGGCGCAGGCCTGTTCGTCGGTCGCCCAGGCGGAGGGGCTGGCACTGGCCGCGGCCAGCAGGACCGCGAGCGATAGGGCGGTGTGGCGCAGGAGATGGGGGCGGTGCATGGAAGGCGGGAGAGGGGGCGCTGCAGCGACCGCTGTGCTGGCACGCAAGCGCCTGTGCAGGCAGCTAGAATGCAGGTTTGTCGTTGGCTCGACATGATACCCACAAGCCCCTGCGGATCTGCTGTCCGCGCGCCTGCTGCGACGCCGTGCACCGATGGACCTGTGTCGCGTGCCCCCATCCTCGCCTCCTTCCCCCTGAGACTTGGCTGAACGCGAGTGCATGCTTGAGCCATGGACCCGTGTTGGAGGTAGAAGGTGAATGTGAGACAAGCGTACGAGGCCGAGCTGGCTGCCAAGGGCTTTACCGCCGATCCTGCGCAGCTGCGCGCCGTGGATGCGTTGCAGCGCTGCGCCGATGACTGGGCGGCTTACAAATCCAAGCGCTCGAATGCGATCAAGAAGCTGTTCCAGAAGCCGGAAATTCCGCGCGGCGTCTATATGTACGGCGGGGTCGGACGGGGCAAGAGCTTCCTGATGGACTGCTTTTTCAATGCCGTGCCGATCAAGCGCAAGGTGCGCCTGCACTTCCACGAATTCATGCGCGAAGTGCACCGCGAGCTGCACCTGCTGCAAGGCACGCAGAACCCGCTGGATGCGCTGGGTGCCAAGATCGCCAAGCGCTACAAGCTGATCTGCTTTGACGAGTTCCACGTGGCCGACATCACCGACGCCATGATCCTGCACCGCCTGCTGGTGTCGTTGTTCGACAATGGCGTGGGCTTTGTCACCACCTCCAATTTCACGCCCGACGGCCTGTACCCTGACGGGCTGCACCGCGACCGCATCCTGCCGGCGATCGACCTGCTCAACGCCCGCATGGACGTGGTCAATGTGGACAACGGCACGGACTACCGCCGCCGCACGCTGGAGATGGTCCAGCTCTACCACTGCCCGCTGGGGCCGCAGGCGGACGCCTCGATGAAGGATGCGTTCGAGAAGCTGGCCGATGTGCCCGACGAGAAGCCGGTCTTCAAGATCGAGTCGCGCGAACTCAAGCCCCTGCGCCGCGCCGGTGGCGTGATCTGGTTCGACTTCCGCGAGCTGTGCGACAACCCGCGCTCGCAGAACGATTACCTGGAAATCGCCTCGCAATTCCACACCGTGCTGCTGTCCAACGTACCCTACATGCCGGTCAACATGGCCTCGCCGGCGCGCCGCTTCACCTGGCTGGTGGACGTGCTTTACGACCGGCGCGTCAAGCTGATCATGTCGGCCGCCGTGCCGCCCGAGCAGCTGTACACCGAAGGCCCGTTGGCCCACGAGTTTCCGCGTACAGTGTCACGCTTGAACGAAATGCAATCCCAGGAGTTCCTGGCGCTGGAGCGCCGGGTGGTGGACACCGGGCTGACCTGATTTGAGAGCTATGACATCTGCTTGCTTGTTGACGCGTACGGGCTGCTGGCTGACCCTGGGCTGGCTGGCATTTTCGGTCCAGGCCCAGCCTGTGCCTGCGGCCGATGCCGCACCGTCCCCCCAGGAGCTGCAACAGCGCGCACAGCAGCGTGCGCAGGAGCGCCAGGACATCCTGCACACGCGGTCCCAGATCGACGCCCGCAGGGTGGAGGGCGAGAAAGCCTGCTGGCAGCGCTTTGCGGTGGACAACTGCCTGCGCGAGGTCCGCGCCCAGGCGCGCGAGCAGGACACCGCGCTGCGCGAGCGCGAGCTGCGCATCAACAGCGAGGAGCGCCAGGAAAAGGCCAGCGAGCGCCTGCGGGCCATCGAGCAAAAGCAGCGCGAAAAGCACGCACCGGCGCCCATGACCTCCAGCACCAAGCAGGGCGCCCAGCCGGCGGTCAAGACGCCGGCGGAGCTGGCCCGCGAGCAGCAGAAGCGCCAGACTGCGGCCCAGCAGCGGGCTGCCGCCCAGGCGCAGCGCGAGGCGGCGCACACCGCCGGGGTGGCCGAGCGCGAGGCCAAGTCCGAGGCCGAGCGCGCCCAGCGCGTGCAGGCGCTGCAGGACAAGCAAAAGGCGGCCGAGGCGCGCCGCGCCCGTGGCGCAGAACCGCGCCGTGGCGAACCCTTGCCCACTCCCAAGGGCTTGCCGCAGCCCTAAAAAAGAGGAGCTGTTGGCGCAAGCCTATCGCGCGTTTCACATGGTTTTATATTTGAAACGCCTAAAAAACTTGCGCAACCAGCTCACTTTTTATTGAAAACACCTTGCTGCCCCTGAACCTGCACGACCAAGTGGTCGCCGCCTTTGTCCAGGATGGCTGGCTGGCGCGTGCAGAGCCGCACTTTCGCCCACGCCCCGGCCAGACGGCCATGGCCCTGGCCGTGGCGCGCACTGTGGAAGACGGCGGCGTGCTGGTGGTCGAGGCGGGCACCGGCGTCGGCAAGACTTTCTCCTACCTGGTGCCAGCCCTGCTCAGCGGCCAGCGGGTGCTCATTTCCACGGCCACCAAGGCGCTGCAGGACCAGCTGTTCCTGCGCGATGTGCCGCGCCTGGTCCAGGCCCTGGGCCTGCCCCTGCGGGTGGCGCGGCTCAAGGGGCGTTCCAGCTACCTGTGCTTGCACCGCCTGGGCCAGGTGCACCAAAGCCGGGTGCCGCTGGACCCGCAGGTGCTGCGCGCCGTGGCGCGGGTGCAGGACTGGTCGCACGGCACCCGCAGCGGTGATCTGGCCGAGCTGCCGGGCTGGGTGGAAAACTCTACCGTCGCGGCCATGGTGACGTCGACCAAGGACAACTGCGTGGGCAGCGCCTGCGCCCACTGGGAGCAGTGCCACGTCAACACCGCACGCGCCCAGGCCCTGGCCGCCGATGTGTGCGTGGTCAATCACCACCTGTTCTTTGCCGACATGGAGGTGCGCGATTCCGGCGTGGCGCAGTTGCTGCCCTCGGCCGGCGTCGTGGTGCTGGACGAGGCGCACCAGCTCAATGAAACCGGCATCCAGTTTGCCGGCTGGACCCTGGGCACGCGCCAGCTGCAGGGCTACATCAAGGATGTGCTGGCGGATGTGACCCTGCATGCGCGTGGGCTGGCCGACTGGATGCAGCTGCTGGCACAGCTGGAGCAGGCCATCAACGCCTGGCGTGCCGTCGGAGGCGCATGCCCGCCCGGCAGTCGCCTGCGCTGGCTGGGCATGGCGCCGGAGGGCTTGCCCGAGGCCAGCTGGCGCCAGGGGCTGCATGCCGTGGGCCAGGCCCTGCGCGCGCTGCTGCTGGCCTTGGCCAAGGTGGCGGAAACCGCCCGCGCCCTGTTGCCGCTGTACGAGCGCGGTGCGCGCCTGCTGTCCCAGCTGGCCAGCTTTGCCCAGCCGGTGCCCGATGACGCCGTGCGCTGGCTGGAGGTGACGCGCCAGCACCTGAAGCTGATGGAGTCGCCGCTGAGCATTGCGCGGCTGATGCGCGCGCACATGGAACCTGAGGCGGAGGAAGAGGGGGGCACGCCGCCGGCGGCACCCCGTGCCTGGATCTTCACCTCGGCCACGCTGGGGGATGACGCGGACCTGCGCTGGTTCACGGAAACCTGCGGCCTGCGCTCGACCCAGGTGCTCAAGGTGGACAGTCCGTTCGACTATGCCCGACAGGCCGTGCTGTACGTGCCCGAAGACATGCCCGAGCCCGCGCAGCAGGCCGCCCACAGTGCCGCCGTGGCGCAGCTGGCGGCCGAAGGGGCCCTGGCGCTGGGTGGGCGCACGCTGGTGCTGACCACCACGCTCAAGGCGTTGGACAGCATTGGCCAGCACCTGCAGCAGCGCTTGGGCCTGCTGGAGCCGGTGGATGTGCTGGTCCAGGGGCAGAGCCCCAAGCATGTGCTGATGGAGCGTTTTCGTGCTGGCACTGTCCAGGGGCGCGGTTGCGTGCTGGTGGCCTCGTCGACCTTCTGGGAGGGGGTGGACATTCCAGGCGATGCGCTGCAGCTGGTGGTGATCGACAAGCTGCCATTTCCGCCGCCGGACGATCCGCTGGTGGAGGCGCGCTCGCGCCAGCTGGAGGCGGTCGGTCGCAGCCCCTTTGCCGACTACATGTTGCCGGAGGCGGCCATGGCCTTGAAGCAGGGCGCAGGCCGCCTGATCAGGCGTGAAACCGACCGCGGCATCCTGGTGGTGGCTGATGTGCGTCTGCGCACCAAGGCCTATGGTCGGCGGCTCGTCCAGGCCTTGCCGGCGATGCACCGGATTGGCTCGACCGCAGCCTGGCGCCAGGCCCTGGCCCGGCTGGCCGAGGGGGCATCGCCGGTCGAGGAGGTCTGACGGGCAGTTGCGCGGTGCCCGGCTGTGCGGCGTGCGCTTGCTCCGCAGTCGTCATCGGGAGCCTAAAAAGCAAAATGCCCGCGTGTTAGCGGGCATTCGGGCAAGCGGGTTGGGCTTGCGGTATTTGGTAGGCGCGATTGGATTCGAACCAACGACCCCCACCATGTCAAGGTGGTGCTCTAACCAACTGAGCTACGCGCCTGTGTTTGTTCGAAGCACAAACTATAGCAGCTTTCTAAGTGCCTTCACGGTAAATGCGCAAAAATTTCCAGTGGAAAAGGGCGGTGCGCTGGGCGGTCCACCCAGGCCATCACCAGAGTTTCCACCACGGGCCTTTTTTCTGGGTGGTCTTGGTGGCGTCGGGCGCATTCGCAAAGTTGGCCTCGCGCACGCGCTTGGCGTCGTCGCGCAGGTCGTTCATGCCCAGCTTGTCGTAGGAGTTGACGAGGATGTCCAGCGCTTCCTGGCTGGCGGGCACACCCTGGTAGTCGGCCAGCGCGGTCTGGGCGCGGGCGATTGCTGCCACGTAGGCACCACGGTTGTAGTAGTAGCGGGCCACGTGCACTTCGTACTGCGCCAGCGAGTTGACGATGTAAGTCATGCGCTGGCGGGCATCGGGGGCGTAGCGCGAGGCCGGGAAGCGGCTGGTCAGCTCGTGGAAGGATTCGTAGGAGTCCTTGGCGGCCTTCTGGTCACGCTCGGACAGGTCCTGGCGCGACAGCCAGGCAAACATGCCCAGGTTGTCGTTGAAGTTCACCAGGCCCTTGAGGTACAGCGCGTAGTCGATGGCGGGGCTGGTGGGGTGCAAGCGGATGAAGCGGTCCAGCGTGGCATGGGCCTGCTCCTTTTCACCGGCCTTGTACTGGGCGTAGGCCTTCTCGATCTGGGCTTGCTGGGCCAGTGGGGTGCCCGCGGCGCGACCTTCCAGCTTTTCGAACAGCGGCACGGCCTTGTCGAAGGCGCCGGCCGTGGCTTCGTCCCGGGCTTCGGTGTAGATGCGATCGGGGGACCAGTTTGCTGTGGGGTCTTCTTTGGTCGAAGAGCAACCAGCCAGCAGGCCGGCTGCAAACGCAGCAGCAAGAACAGGTCGTGAAATACGCAGCATGACAAACAGCTTTCGGGCAGAAGTTGAAACGAGTTCCGAGTCGGGCCGCCCAGGGACAGCCCGCAATCCGTAATGTGAGGTGCATTGTATAGGGCTAAATCTGGTCCCCCGAAAGCGCATGGCCATCCGTGGATGGCTGTGGGCATGGCGGCGGCTTGGTCAAGGAGGCTCCGTCTTTTTCTACAATCAACCCCATATGTTTGTTCACTTGCGCCTGCACACCGAGTTCTCCGTCGTCGATGGAACTTGTCGTATCAATGACGTTATCAACGCTGCGGCGGCGGACAGCCAGCCCGCGCTGGCCATTACCGATCTGAACAACCTGTTCGGGGCGCTGAAGTTCTACAAGGCTGGCCGGGGCAAGGGTGTGAAGCCCATCCTGGGCGCAGAGCTCAACATGGAAGGGCTAGCGGCGGGCGGTCCCACCAGTCGGGTGCTGGTGCTGGTGCAAAGTCAGCATGGCTACCACAACCTGTCGGAAATCCTGGCGCGGGGCTGGACCGGCAATGTCTCCAAGGTCCAGGCGCAGCCGTTTTTCAAATGGGAGTGGTTGCAGGAACTGGGCGAGGGCCTGCTGCTGCTGTCCGGGGCGAACGCCGGGCCGATCGGTCAGGCCTTGCTGCGGGGGGACACCCAGGGCGCGGCGGACATGGCGCTGCAGCTGGCGAGCATGTTCCCGCACCGCTTTTACCTGGAGTTGCAGCGCGCCGGGCGCAGCGAGGACGAAAAGCTGGTGATGCAGACCGTGCAGCTGGCGGCGCGCCTGCACCTGCCGGTGGTGGCCACGCACCCGATCCAGTTCTACAAGCCGACGGATTACGAATCCCACGAAACTCGGGTGTGCATTTCCGAAGGTGAGGTGCTGGGCAATCCCAAGCGGGTGCGCCGGTTCACGCGGGAGCAGTATTTCAAGAGCAGCGCCGACATGGAGCAGCTGTTCGCCGACATTCCCTCGGCCATCGAGAACACGGTGGAAATCGCCCGCCGCTGCAGCGTCTCCCTGCTGCTGGGCAAGTATTTCCTGCCGGACTTCCCCACGCCGAATGGCATGTCAATCGCGGACTACTTCCGCCGTGCCTCCTTCGAGGGGCTGGAAGAGCGCCTGGTGCTGCTGTTCCCCGATGCCGCCGTGCGCAACGCCAAGCGCCCGCAGTACGTGGAACGCCTGGAGTTTGAGCTGGGCATCATTTTGAAGATGGGCTTTCCCGGCTACTTCCTGATCGTGGCGGACTTCATCAACTGGGCCAAGAACAACGGCTGCCCGGTGGGCCCGGGCCGTGGCTCGGGGGCGGGCTCGCTGGTGGCCTATGTGCTGCAGATCACGGACCTGGATCCCATCCACTACAACCTGCTGTTCGAACGTTTCCTGAACCCCGAGCGGGTTTCCATGCCCGACTTCGACGTGGACTTCTGCCAGGCCAACCGCGACCGGGTGATCGACTACGTGAAGGACCGCTACGGTCGCAATGCGGTCAGCCAGATCGCGACCTTCGGCACCATGGCCGCACGGGCGGTGATCCGCGACGTGGGCCGGGCCATGGACATGAGCTACACCTTCTGTGACGGCATCTCCAAGCTGATCCCGAACAAGCCGGGCTTGCACGTCACCCTGAAGTACCCGCCCAATCCCAAGAAGGAGGGCGACAAGTACACCTATGCGATCGAGGCGGAGCCCGTGCTGGCGCAGCGCATCGAGCAGGAGGAAGACGTCAAGAACCTGATCGAGCTGGCGCAAAAGCTTGAAGGCATGACCCGCAACATCGGCATGCACGCCGGGGGGGTGGTGATCGCGCCGGGCAAGCTGACGGATTTTTGCCCCTTGTACCAGCAGCCGGGCAGCGATTCGGCGGTGGCCATGTTCGACAAGGACGACGTGGAGCAGATCGGCCTTGTGAAGTTCGACTTCCTAGGCCTGGCGACGCTGACCATCCTGGAGATTGCGCGCGAGTTCATCATGAAGCGCCACAAGGGCCAGGAGAACTTCCGTTTCGAGGAAATCCCCCTGGACGACTACCCGACCTACAAGCTGTTCCAGGAGGGCAAGACCGAGGCCGTGTTCCAGTTTGAATCGCGCGGCATGCAGGGCATGTTGCGTGACGCCAAGCCTTCGCGCCTGGAAGACCTGATCGCGCTGAACGCGCTGTACCGTCCCGGCCCCATGGACCTGATCCCGTCCTTCGTGGCGCGCAAGCACGGGCGCGAGCAGATCGAGTACCCGCACCCGCTGGTGGAGCAGGTGCTGGCTGAAACCTACGGCATCATGGTCTACCAGGAGCAGGTGATGCAGACGGCCCAGGTGCTGGGCGGTTATTCGCTTGGTGGTGCCGACTTGCTGCGCCGGGCCATGGGCAAGAAGAAAGTGGAGGAGATGGTCAAGCACCGCGCCACCTTCTGCGAAGGCGCGGCCAAGCAGGGCATCGATGAGCACAAGGCCGGTGAAGTGTTCGACCTGATGGAGAAATTTGCGGGTTACGGCTTCAACAAGTCGCACGCGGCCGCCTATTCGCTGCTGGCATACCACACGGCCTGGCTCAAGGTGCACTACACGGCGGAATTTTTCTGCGGGAATATGACCGTGGAAATGGACAACACCGACAAACTCAAGGTGCTGTACGAAGATGCGCTGAAGATGGGCATGAGCTTCGAGATGCCCGACGTCAACCGCGGCGTATACCGCTTTGAGCCCGTCACGGACCAGGTCATCCGCTATGGCCTGGGTGCGATCAAGGGCACGGGTCAGCAGGCGATCGAAGCCATCATCGCCGCGCGCGAAGGTCAGGGCGTGGGTCCGGACGGGCATGTCAAGGGACCCTTCAAGAGCCTGTGCGACTTCTGTGCGCGCGTGGACCGCAGCAAGCTGAACAAGCGCACGCTGGAGGCTCTGATCAAGGCCGGGGCCTTCGACAGCATCCACCTGGACCGCGCGGCGCTGGTGGCATCGATCGACCATGCGTTCGAGTACGCGAACGCCCAACTGGCGAATGCCAACCAGGGCGGTCTGTTCGACATGATGGGCGACGATGCCCAGGGCTCCAGCACCCAGGAGCCGGCCCTGGCCGAAGTCCTGCCCTGGGGCGTCAAGGAGCGCCTGACGCAGGAAAAGCTGGCGGTGGGTTTTTACCTGTCGGGCCACCTGTTCGACGAGGTGGAGCACGAAGTGCGCAACTTCCTGCGCACCCCGTTGAGCGAGCTGGGCGACAGTCGCGAGCCGCAGTTGCTGGCCGGCATCGTGAGTGATCTGCGCGTGATCAACGGCCAGCGCGGCAAGCTGTGCCTGTTCAAGCTGGACGACAAGAGTGCGGTGCTGGAGGCCTCGGTGGACGAGGCCACGCTGAATGCCCACAGTGATCTGCTCAAGGACGACGAGTTCGTGGTGCTCAGCGGTCGCGTGCAGCACGACCACTTCAGTGGTGGCCTGCGCATCAAGGCGCAGAACGTGTTCAGCCTGGCCGATGCGCGCTGCCGCTTTGCGCGCTATCTGCAGGTGGATGCTGCCCACAAGCTGCCGGATGTGCAGCGCCTGCTGCGGGAGTTCCCGGCGCAGCGCGAGGTCACGCCAGAGGGCGAACTGCGGCGTGGCCTGCGCGTGCGCCTGGGCGTGCGCTGCGAGGCCGATGGGATGGCGGCCTTGGCCGAAGTCGATCTGGGCGAGCAGCACAAGTTCTACCCCAGCGATGCGGCCCTGGCGGCATGGCGTGCCGAAGTCGGCACGGCCAGCTGCCAACTGGTGTGGCGCAACGCTTGAGGCCGCCGTCCTCAGACCCCATGTAGGCCTGCAGCTTGCAGTGTCCTACATGATGTTTCTTGAAATATCCCTAATCGCTCCCAACTCAGCCCAGGAAGAATGAGCTTGGGCAGATCGCTAGAATGAAATTCATGGCTACCCCACAAATCCCGCACCGCCCCGCCTCGCCTGACCCCATCTCTCGGGAGGACGATGACCAGGCCGTGGTGCTGGAGCGGCGCACGCAAAAGCTGGCGCCACCCCCGATGTACCAAGTAGTCATGCTGAATGACGATTTCACACCGATGGAGTTCGTGATCGTGGTGTTACAGGAATTCTTTGGCAAAGACCGGGAACAGGCGACGCAAATCATGCTCAAAATCCATATGGATGGACGGGGCGTATGTGGTGTTTATTCCAGGGACATTGCAGCCACCAAGGTGGACCAGGTGATGCAAGCAGCCCAGCAGGCGGGTCATCCGTTGCAAGCTGTCAGCGAGCCTATTGAATAAATGGCAATTGCCCCGACCTACCAAGTTAGTCAAGTAACCCGCAAGCACAAAGGAGCGAACGCATGATTGCCCAAGAACTGGAAGTCAGCTTGCACATGGCGTTTGTTGAAGCGCGTCAACAACGTCACGAATTCATAACCGTGGAGCACCTGCTGCAGGCCTTGCTGGACAACCCCAGTGCGTCCGATGTCCTGCGCGCCTGCTCCGCCAACATTGATGACCTGCGTGCCTCTCTGAGCAACTTCATCAAGGACAACACCCCCCAGGTCGCCGGCACGGAAGAGGTCGACACGCAGCCCACGCTGGGTTTCCAGCGAGTGATCCAGCGCGCCATCATGCACGTGCAGTCCACTGGCAACGGCAAGAAGGAGGTGACGGGTGCCAACGTGCTGGTCGCGATCTTCGGCGAGAAGGACTCCCACGCCGTCTACTATCTGCACCAGCAGGGGGTGACGCGCCTGGACGTGGTGAACTACATTGCCCACGGCATCCGCAAGAGCGATCCGCCCGAACCCGCCAAGTCCGACAACGGCATGGAGGGCGAAGAAGCATCCATGGGCAACGAGCGTTCCGAGAAGGCGTCGCCGCTGGAGCAGTACACGCTGAACCTGAACCAGGCCGCCAAGGAAGGCAAGATCGATCCGCTGATCGGCCGCGATTACGAGGTCGAGCGCACCATCCAGATCCTGTGCCGCCGCCGCAAGAACAACCCGCTGCTGGTGGGTGAGGCTGGCGTGGGCAAGACCGCGATTGCCGAAGGCCTGGCCTGGCGCATCACCGAGGGCACGGTGCCCGAAGTGCTGTCCGAAGCCGTGGTCTATTCGCTGGACATGGGCGCGCTGCTGGCGGGCACCAAGTACCGCGGCGACTTCGAGCAACGCCTCAAGGGTGTGCTCAAGACGCTCAAGGAAAAGCCCAATGCCATCCTGTTCATCGACGAGATCCACACCCTGATCGGTGCCGGTGCGGCCTCGGGCGGTACGCTGGATGCATCCAACCTGCTTAAGCCCGCCCTGTCCAGCGGCCAGCTCAAGTGCATTGGCGCCACCACGTTCACCGAGTACCGCGGTATCTTCGAGAAGGACTCGGCCCTGTCGCGCCGCTTCCAGAAGGTGGATGTGGTTGAGCCGACCGTCCCAGAGACGATTGAAATCCTCAAGGGCCTTAAGCCCCGCTTCGAAGAGCACCACGGCGTGAAGTACGCGACCGAGGCACTGCAGGCGGCAGCCGAGCTGTCGGCCAAGTACATCAATGACCGCCACCTGCCCGACAAGGCCATTGACGTGATCGACGAGGCCGGTGCCGCCCAGCGCGTGATGGAAGTCAGCAAGCGCAAGGGCACGATCGGCCGCCTGGAGGTTGAGGAAATTGTGGCCAAGATCGCCCGGATTCCCCCTGCCAACGTCTCCAACGACGACCGCAGCAAGCTGCAGACGCTGGAGCGCGACCTCAAGAGCGTGGTGTTCGGTCAGGACAAGGCCCTGGAAGTGCTGGCCAGCGCCGTCAAGATGGCGCGCTCCGGCCTGGGCAAGCCCGAGAAGCCAATTGGCTCCTTCCTGTTCTCCGGCCCGACCGGTGTCGGCAAGACAGAAGCCGCCAAGCAGCTGGCCTACATCCTGGGGGTGGACTTGATCCGCTTCGACATGTCCGAGTACATGGAGCGCCATGCCGTCAGCCGCCTGATTGGTGCACCTCCGGGCTATGTGGGCTACGACCAGGGTGGTCTGCTGACCGAGGCCATCACCAAGAAGCCGCATTCGGTGCTGCTGCTGGATGAAATCGAGAAGGCGCACCCCGACATTTTCAACGTGCTGCTGCAGGTCATGGACCACGGCACGCTGACAGACAACAACGGGCGCAAGGCCGACTTCCGCAACGTGATCATCATCATGACCACGAATGCCGGGGCCGAGACCATGCAGAAGGCGACCATCGGCTTCACGACACAGCGCCAGCCCGGCGACGAAATGGGCGACATCAAGCGCCTGTTCACGCCCGAGTTCCGCAACCGCCTGGACGCCATTGTCAGCTTCAAGCCGCTGGACGAACAGATCATCCTGCGCGTGGTGGACAAGTTCCTGCTGCAGCTGGAGCAACAGCTGGCCGAGAAGAAGGTGGAAGTCACCTTCACCGACAAGCTGCGCAAGCATCTGGCGGCCAAGGGCTTCGATCCTTCGATGGGCGCACGCCCGATGCAGCGCCTGATCCAGGACACCATCCGCCGCTCGCTGGCCGACGAACTGCTGTTCGGTCGTCTGGTCAACGGTGGTCGCCTGGAAGTGGACTGGGATGCTGCCGCCAACAACGGCGTGGGCGATGTGCTGCTGGAGATCAGCAGCGTGCCGCAGGCGGAGACCAAGTCCGAGCCCGCCGAGCCTGAAGAGGCGGCCGCTGCAGACTGAGCGTCTGGCGCGCAGCCAAAAGCCGACAGTGTTCGCACTGTCGGCTTTTTTTGTGTCGGCAAGGCGGTGGCTACCGGTCAGTCCGGCTACAGTCTGTGCCCATATCAGAAGGAGGAGATGTGGACGCGATATCACCCTGGTTGACGCGCGAGCATGTCGTCGGGCTGCTGTCCATCCTCTGGCCTGCCTATGTGGCCGTGGTCGGGGTGTGGATCGTGCTCCAGCGCCGCGCGCCGGTGGCCACGCTCAGCTGGTTGCTGTCAATGGCGGTGATTCCGGTGCTGGGGCTGGTGATCTATTACTTCCTGGGCCCACGGCGGCTCAAGCGCCAGCGTTTGCGGCGCCTGCGCAGCCGCCGCCGTTCGCGCGTGCGCGGCAGCATGGCGCGGCTCAAGGAGAAGGTGCCGCAAGCCCCCGAGCGCCTGCACCAGGTGGTCAAGTTGGTGGCCGCGGCCACGAATTTCCCCGTCAGCACCGCCGACCGCGTCGAGTTGCTGGTGGGCGGCGCTGCCACCTTCGACAGCATCCTGGCGGCCGTGCGCCAGGCGCGCCAGCACATCCATCTGGAGTACTACATTTTCGAGCCCGACCGGACCGGGCTGGGCTTGATCGCGGCGCTGTGTGAGAAGGCGCGCGAAGGCGTGGCCGTGCGCCTGCTGGTGGACGCCCTGGGTTCCAAGCGCCTGGCGCGCCGGCATTACGCGCCGCTGGAGGCCGCGGGCGGCGAAGTGGCGTTGTTCCACCCCACACGCCTGGGGCGGCGCGTGCGGCCGGTCATCAATTTCCGCAGCCACCGCAAGATCGTGGTGATCGACGGGCGTATCGGCTACACCGGCGGCGTGAACATCACCGACGAGGAGGACAAACGCATCCAGTCCGATGCCTACCACGACGTGCACGTGCGGCTGGAGGGGCCGGTGGTCAACTGGCTGCAGACGGTGTTCCTCGAAGACTGGGCCTATGCGCTGGACTACGACCGCAAGACCGAGCCCAGCGATTGGGAGGCCTTGCTGCCCGAGCTGCCCGATGGCGACCAGGTGGTGCAGATCATGACCTCGGGCCCGGACAGCAACATGGAGGCCATCCACCGCGCGCACGTTGCAGCCATCCATGCCGCACACCAACGCGTATGGCTGACCACGCCGTACTTTGTGCCCACCGAGGCGGCCATGCTGGCGCTGACCAACGCCGCCTTGCGCGGTGTGGACGTGTGCCTGCTGGTGCCGGAAAAATCGGATTCGCGCATCGTCACCGCCGCGGCGCGCTCCTACTTTGATGAGCTGATCGCCTGCCGCGTCAAGGTATACGAATACCACGCCAGCATGCTGCACTCCAAGACCATGCTGGTGGACGACATGGTGGGCATCATCGGCACGGCCAATTTCGACAACCGCAGCTTCCGTCTGAACTACGAGGTCTGCGCCGTGGTCTATGGCGAAAGCTTTGCCGCCAAGCTGGAGCAGCAGTTCTACGAAGACCTCCGGCATGCACGGCGCGTGGGCTATGCGCGGCCCCAGCACTTCGTGCAGCGCCTGGGCGATTCGTTGGCGCGGCTGTGTTCGCCGCTGCTGTAGTGGTTGCTATTCATCCAGGAGCTTCTTGCGCTTGTTAAATAAGGATTTCCGGCGTAAAAGGCGCGGAAAGCCAGATAAATCCAGCGCAGGCCGCTCTCTCTTTGGCAGAAGCCGGCATGCGGCATACTCGCTGCATGGCTGAACACACCTTCCTCTGGCACGACTACGAAACCTTTGGTGCCAACCCCCGCTATGACCGGCCCGCGCAGTTCGCGGCCATCCGCACGGACCTGGAGCTCAACGAAATCGGCGAGCCGCTGATGTGCTATTGCCAGCCCGCGCCGGACTACCTGCCCAGCCCCGAATCCTGCCTGATCACCGGCATCACCCCCCAGCAATGCCTGGAGCAAGGCCTGCCCGAGGACGCCTTTGCGCGCCAGATCGAGGGCGCCTTCAGCCACCCCGGCACCGTCGGCGTGGGCTACAACACCATCCGCTTTGACGACGAGGTGACGCGCTTCCTGTTTTGGCGCAACCTGATCGACCCGTATGCGCGCGAATGGCAGAACGACTGTGGTCGCTGGGACCTGCTGGACGTGGTGCGCATGGTCTACGCCCTGCGCCCCGAGGGCATCCAGTGGCCCACCAAGGAAGACGGCAGCCCCAGCTTCAAGCTCGAGGACCTGGCCCGTGCCAACGGCCTGCTGCACGACCAGGCCCATGACGCACTCAGCGACGTGCGCGCCACCATCGCGCTGGCGCGGCTGATCCGCGAGCGCCAACCCAAGCTGTTTGAATTTGCCTTCGGCCTGCGCAAGAAAGACAAGGTGCTGCACGAAATGGGTCTGCCGGCCGAGCAGTTCGACGCGCGCCCCTTCCTGCATGTCTCCGGCATGATCCCGCCGCAGCGCGGCTGCATTGCCGTGATGTGGCCGCTGGCCCAGCACCCGACCAACAAGAACGAGGTCATCTGCTGGGATCTGAACGCCGACCCGGCCGAGCTGGCCAGCCTGGATGCCGACACCCTGCGCCTGCGCATGTTCACCAAGGCGGCCGAGCTGCCCGAGGGCGTCACGCGCCTGCCGATCAAGGGCATCCACATCAACAAGTCGCCCATGGTGGTGCGCAACCTCAAGACGCTGACGCCCGAAATGGCGGCACGCTGGGGCATCGACATGGACACCTGCCTGGCGCATGCCGCCACCGCGCGGGCGCTGCCCGACATGAGCGCGCTGTGGAAGCAGGTCTACAGCCGCCTCGAAGGCCATGGCCCGCAGGATGTGGACCAGGACCTGTACAACGGCTTTGTCGGCCCGGCCGACCGCCGCCGCCTGACCCAGCTGCGCGCGCTGAAGCCGCAGGAGCTGGCCGTGGACCGCACCGGCTTTGACGATGCGCGCCTGGCCGAGCTGGTGTTCCGCTGGCGCGCCCGCAACTGGCCTGACAGCCTGAGCGAGCAGGACACTGCCCGCTGGCAGCAGCGCTGCGCTGCTGCGCTGATCGATGGGCAGGGCGGCGCCCGCACAGCCGCCCAGATGTTTGCCCAGATCGACGCCCTGTCGGAAACCCTGGAAGACGAACGCTCCGAAGACATCCTGGGTGCGCTCTACGACTGGGCCGAAGCCATCGTCCCCGAGCAGTGAAGCGCCGGAGGGCGTTGAATTTGTAAAGAAAATGGCTGCTGGCGCAGACCTGGCAAGCGCTTGCAGCTATCAAAATTGGGATTGTGTGGTCTGCGGCTTGGTGGGCAAGCGCCAGGTCTGCCAGCGCACCGCTGCCGAAGGGCACGGCGCCAGGCTCGATCATCCCAGGTCCCACCACCCCAGGTTTGGGAAGTTCCGCCTCCGCGGCGCGGCTCGCAGCGAACTCGGCGCCCCGGAGGGCGCTGCATGGCCACCGCCACCCGCATCGGCCATGGACCGGGCCATGTCCCGCCCTGCGGCTGCATACCCAGGGCCTGCCAGCGCACGCACGATGCACCGCTGATGTCTGTAGCCCCCCCATCCCCCTGCGCTGATCGCTGTGGGCTGGCGAATTCAAAAGCAAGACCCGGAGTGCTGGAGGCGGGCGCCGCATCTACAGTGTCGACATGCAGTTTTTGGAAGAAAGGCGTGACCATGTCGAAGCAGACTGAGGCCCTGGCACAGGCCGTGGTGTCCGATCCCCGCTGGGCCGCGGTCGTTGCGCGCGACCGGCAGGCCGATGGGCAGTTCTTTTACGCGGTCAAGACGACGGGGGTGTACTGCCGTCCCTCGTGCGGCGCCCGCACACCGCGGCCCGAGAACGTGGGTTTCTTCCAGACGCGCGCGGCGGCCGAGCAGGCCGGCTTTCGCCCCTGCAAGCGCTGCAAGCCCGAGCAGCCGCCACAGCGGGTTCAGCACGCGGAGCTGGTGGCCCGGCTGTGCCGCCACATCGCCGTGGCCGAGACGCCGCCCAGCCTGCAGGAGCTGGCCCAACTGGCCCAGATGAGTACTTTCCATGTGCACCGGGTGTTCCAGGCAGTCACCGGCGTGACGCCCAAAGCCTATGCCACCGCGCTGCGCGCCGAGAAGGTGAGGGCGGAGCTGGGGCGTGCCAGCTCGGTCACGCAGGCCATCTATGAGGCGGGCTACAACTCGAGCGGCCGTTTCTACGACGCTTCGCAGCAACTGCTGGGCATGGCGCCGTCCACCTACCGGGCTGGCGGGGCGCAGGTCACGATCCGCTTTGCCATCGGCCAGTGCTCGCTGGGGGCCATCCTGGTGGCCGCCAGCGCGCGCGGCCTCTGCGCCATCCTGATCGGCGACGATCCGGACGCCCTGGCACGGGACCTGCAGGACCGCTTTCCGAAGGCGGAGTTCATCGGCGGCGATGCCGAATTCGAGCAATGGATGGCCCAGGTGGTCGGTTTTGTCGAAATGCCCAAGCTGGGCCTGGACCTGCCGCTGGATGTGCGCGGCACGGCCTTCCAGCAGCGCGTCTGGCAGGCGCTGCGCGATATTCCCGTGGGGCAGACCGCCAGTTACACCGACATTGCCCAGCGCATTGGTGCGCCCCAGGCCGTGCGTGCCGTGGCCGGGGCCTGTGCGGCGAATGCGCTGGCGGTGGCCATTCCCTGCCACCGGGTGGTGCGGACCGATGGCAGCCTGTCGGGCTACCGCTGGGGGGTGGAGCGCAAGCGCGCCTTGCTGGCGCGGGAGGCCAAGCAATGAGTGCGGGGGCGGTGGAGCGTCTTTCGCAGCGCCTGGCCGCGGTGGACTGGGCGGCACTTGGCGCAGCGTTGCACCTCCACGGCAGCGCCGTGATCCCGCAGTTGCTGGCGCCGCAGGACTGCCGCGCCTTGGCGGCGCTGTATGCGCAGGATGCGCCGTTCCGCAGCCGCGTGGTGATGCAGCGCCATGGCTTCGGCAGTGGGGAGTACAAGTACTTTGCGGCCCCCTTGCCGGATCTGGTGGCCAGCTTGCGCAGCAACGTCTACGCCCGGCTGGCACCGGTGGCCAACGATTGGTACGCCCGGATGGGCCTGGCGCCGCGCTTTCCCGCAGCGCACGCCGACTTTGTGGCGCGCTGCCATGCGGCCGGGCAGTGGCGACCGACGCCCCTGCTGCTGAAGTACCAGGCCGGTGATGACAACTGCTTGCACCAGGATCTGTATGGTGAGCACGTTTTCCCCCTGCAGATGGTGGTGCTGCTGGCGCAGCCGGTCCAGGATTTCACGGGCGGGGAACTGGTGCTGACCGAGCAGCGGCCGCGGATGCAGTCGCGCGTTGACGTGCTGCCCCTGTGCCAGGGCGATGTCGTGGTGTTTGCGGTGCAGCAGCGCCCCGTGGCGGGCACGCGCGGCAGCCACCGTGTCCGGATGCGGCACGGTGTGTCGCGCATCCGCTCCGGGGTGCGCCATGCGCTGGGCATCATCTTTCACGACGCCGCCTAGGGCAGCGCTCCATTCCCACTTTCCACATACCCCGTGCTGCCCATGTCCACCGCATTCACCCTCACGTTGGCACTGCCCGCCGGTTTTCGGCCGCAGGACATCCTGGCCTTCCACCGGCGCGATCCGCAGCACACCGCGGAACGGGTGGGCGATGCTGAACTGGAAAAAGGCCTGCTCTGGCGGGCCACGGCCGCCCGGTTGTCGCTGCGCTTCACACCCCAGCAGGTGCATGCCGACTTGCACGTCGATGGCATAGCGCCCGACAGTGACCAGGCGCTGCTGGCCGCCATGCTGGGCCTGCCGCAGCAGGTGGAGGCGTTTGAGCAGTGCCATGCGCAGCACCCCCAGCTGGGGGCGCTGATCGCCCGCCACCCGGGCTTGCGTGTGCCGGTGGCCGCGACCCCGTTCGAGGCGCTGACCTGGGCCATCACCGGCCAGCAGATCAGCGTGGCTGCGGCGGTCTCGCTGCGCCGCAAGCTGATTTTGGCCACCAATCTGCGCCACAGCAGCGGCTTGCGCTGCTACCCCGGGGCTGAACAGATCGCAGCGCTGCCGCCGCAAGCGCTGCGCCAGGCGGGGTTTTCGGCCGCGAAGACCCAGACCTTGCAGGCGGTGGCCCATTTGGTGGCTGAGGGTGCGGTGCCGCTGGACGCCTGGGCGCTGCGCTTTCCCGGTGAGCAAGCCGTGAGGGAACAGTTGCTGGCCATCCGTGGCATCGGCCCCTGGACCGTGAACTACACCTTGCTGCGCGGTTATGGCTGGCTGGATGGGTCGCTGCATGGCGATGCGGCGGTACGCCGAGGCCTGCAAACGCTCTGGGGGCGGCCGGACAAGGTCAGCCAGCAAGAGGCCGAGGACTGGCTGGCCCCATTCTCGCCATGGCGTGCGCTCGTGGGGGCCCACCTCTGGGCGGCGCAATCGTCAACGGCCTACTGAAGGCGCGGTGAAGGAAGACGGGTCAAACCGCGGCGCGCCGCCAGCTTTGGCTGGCGTGCGGTCTCGTCCTAGTTGGGGATGTGCTGCCCGCAAACACTGTCACCGCAGGCAAAGGAATCGGTACGGAGTGACTGGCGTCTTGGTGTCCCAGCCATCTGCGGGATTAGGGCTTGAAAAGCAGCGGGGGATGCGGCTGCCTGCAAGCCACAGCCCTGTGCGACAGATGCTGCGATGAAAAAAGGAGGCTGGTGCCTCCCTTGTGCGTGTGGTCCTCGCGGGCGCTTCAGGCCGCCACAGGCTCTGCCATGCCTTGGTGGCGCAGCAAGGCGTCCAGCTGGGGTTCGCGGCCGCGGAAGGCTTTGAAGTTCTCCATGGCGCTGCGGCTGCCGCCCATTTCCAGAATGTTGTGCAGGTACTTCTGCGCCGTGGTCTGGCTGGTGCTGCCGTCGGGGCCTTGGGTTTCTTCGAAGGCCGCATAGGCGTCGGCGCTCAGCACCTCGGCCCACTTGTAGCTGTAATAACCTGCGGCGTAGCCACCAGCAAAGATGTGGCTGAAAGTGTTGGTGGAGCGGTTGTAAGCGGTCGTGGGCAGCACTGCCACTTCAGCGCGCACCTGTTGCAGCAGGGCGTTGTAGTCAGCGTCGGGCTGGTGCTCGGTATGCAACAGCATGTCGAACAGCGCAAACTCGACCTGGCGCAGCGTTCCCATGCCCGCCTGGAAGTTCTTGGCGGCGATCATCTTGTCGTACAAGGCGCGCGGCAGGGGCTCGCCTGTCTCCACATGGGCGGTCATGTGGCGCAGCACATCCCATTCCCAGCAGAAGTTTTCCATGAACTGGCTGGGCAGCTCCACCGCATCCCATTCCACGCCGTTGATGCCGGAGACGTCCTTTTCGTTCACCTGGGTCAGCATGTGGTGCAGGGCGTGACCAGATTCGTGGAACAGGGTGATCACGTCATCGTGCGTCAGCAGCGCGGGCTTGCCATCCACGCCGTCGGCGAAGTTGCAGACCATGTGGGCCACGGGCGTTTGCAGCAGGCCGGTGTCGGGGCGCAGCCAGCGGCTGCGCACATCGTCCATCCAGGCGCCTCCGCGCTTGCCCTTGCGCGCGGGCTGGTCTAGGTAGAACTGGCCCACGGTCTGGCCCTGGCGCTCCAGGCGGTAGAACTGCACGGCAGGGTGCCAGACGGTGGCTGTGTCACGGCTGATCTTCACATCGAACAGGGTCTCGATGATCTTGAACAAGCCATCCAGCACCTTGGGGGCCGTGAAATACTGCTTGACTTCCTGCTCGCTGAAGGCGTAACGCGCTTCCTTGAGTTTTTCGGCGATGTAGGTCCAGTCCCAGGGCTGGGGATCGCTCAGTCCCAGTTCTTTGGCGGCAAATGCGCGCAGGTCAGCCACGTCCTTTTCGGCGTAGGGGCGCGCACGTTGCGCCAGGTCGCGCAGGAACCCGATGACCTGCTGGGGCGACTGGGCCATCTTGGGGACCAGCGAGACTTCGGCGAAGTTGGCGTAGCCCAGCAATTGGGCCTCTTCCAGGCGCAGGGCCAGGATTTCCTTGATCAGGGGGGCGTTGTCGTATTGCACGGCGTCGCCTTCGGCTTGGTCGGAAGCGCGCGTGACGTAGGCGCGGTAGAGCTTCTCGCGCAAGGCGGTGCTGTGCGCAAACTGCATCACCGGCAGGTAGCAAGGCATCTTCAGCGTGAGCTTGTAGCCATCCTTGCCCTCGGCCTGGGCGGCGGCGCGGGCAGCCTGGACCACGTCGGCAGGCACACCGTCCAGCTCGGCTTCGGTGGCGTAGTAGGCCCAGGTGTCAGTGGCATCCAGGGTGTTTTCGCTGAACTTTTGCGCCAGCTCAGCGGCGCGCTCCTGGATCTTGGCAAAGCGCTCGCGTGCCGCGCCCTGCAGTTCGGCACCCGACAGCACGAAGCCGCGCAGGGCGTTGGCGTGGGCCTTTTTCTGCTCGGCCGTCAGGCGGTTCACGTCGATGGCCTTGTACTTGGCATACAGGCGCTCGTCGGCACCCAGATTGGTCCAGAACTCGGTGATCTTGGGCAGCACCTCGTTGTAGGCGGCGCGCAATTCGGGGCTGTCGGCCACGCTGGACAGGTGGCTGACCGCGCTCCAGGCCATGCCCAGCTTCTCGGTGGCGACATCCAGTTCCTGGGCGATGGCATTCCAGTCGGCCGGGAAATCGGGGGCCGTCACCGTTTCCAGGGCCGCGCTGGCACGTGCCATCAAGGCCTCAATGGCGGGAGCGACGTCCGACGGGGTGATGCGGTCGAACAGCGGCAGGCTGGCAGTTTCAAGCAAAGCATTGGTCATGCCTGCTATTTTGCGCCATCCGTACAGGTTTCAAGGTGGTGTTCGAACACGACCACGGCGTTGCGTCCGTGTAATTTGGCTTGGTACAGCGCCTGGTCCGCGCGCTGGATCAGCCGCGCGGGTTCGGTGCCATGGGCGGGGAACAGCGCCAGCCCGCAGGACAGGGTGGTCGACAGGGATTGGTCCTGCACCCTCAACTGCTGCACGGCGAAGTCTTGGCGCAATTGCTGGGCCCGCGCCAGCGCGGCGTCCGGCGTGACTTCGGTGAGCAGCAGCAGGAACTCATCGCCGCCATAGCGGCAGGCCGTATCACCCGCCCGGCAATTGCGCAGCAACAGCTGGGCCAGGGTCTGCAGCAACTGGTCGCCCACGGCATGACCGTGGCGGTCGTTGATCTGCTTGAAATGGTCGATGTCCAGCAGCAGCACGGCCGCACCCGAGCCCATCACGGCGCAGCGCTGCAGCTGCAGCTGCATGGTTTCGTCAAGGTGGCGGCGGTTGTACAGCCCGGTCAGCGGATCGCGCAGGGCCAGCTCCGTCAGCTGGGCCTGCAGTCGGTGGTTGGCTTCGAGCTGCTGGCGCAGCTGGGCGCGGTGGCGGTGCAAGGACGTGGCGCGCAGGTAGGCGTCGTAGGCGAAGGCCAGGATGTACAGGCCGAGCGTGAACATGCTCAGGCCCGTGGTCAGCAAGCTGGTGTCGGCCTGCCAGGGGGTGGGACGCAGCCCGTGCATCACAGCGATGCCAAGCGCCATGCACAGCGTGGCCTGGACCCAGCCGCGAAAGCTTTCGAACACCAGCAGGTTCATGCTGACGCCGATGTACATGGTGAAGGTGATCCACAGCGGCAGGCCCAGAAAGCTGCACCACAGCCCGAAGCCCAGGCCATCGAGCAGCATGTTGCGCACTTCGACCTGCCGCTGGCGCTGCTGGGGCAGGCGCCGGGTCAGCAGGTAGAGCACCTGCGGGTAGACCACGAACTGCAGCACCAGCAGCAGCCAGGCGATGGGGCTGGGTTGCCGGTCTGCCATGTGCGAGGCCACGGTCAGCGCCAGCAGGATGAAGATGATCGACCGGTTTTTCCAGTTCATCCGGACGATCCAGTGGACGCCCGCGGTGGGTGCGATGGAGTCTGGCTGCATGCTTGCTCCTCTGTTTCGGTATTCGCTGAACCACTGTAACAGAGCGTTGTGCATACAAAACGCGTCTGCCTGTGGCCCTGGGAACAACCACTGGGGGGCTGCATCTGTGTCAAATAGTCAGCGAGCGACCGCGCAGAGGGCGCGGGTAGCTATGAAATGCAGAGACCATGGTGCCGGCCCGCAGTCCCGGCCGCGGGCCGGCAGGCGCTTTAGCGGGCTGCCGCGGTGCGCTCGGCCGCTTCCATGGTGTTGACCAGCAGCATGGTGATGGTCATGGGGCCCACGC
Organism: Comamonas aquatica NBRC 14918; assembly: GCF_000739875.1. Lineage (GTDB taxonomy): Bacteria > Pseudomonadota > Gammaproteobacteria > Burkholderiales > Burkholderiaceae_C > Comamonas > Comamonas aquatica. The sequence goes on along the minus strand of NZ_BBJR01000060.1, from coordinate 10,738 downwards.
CGCCGGGCACGGGGGTGATGTAGCCGGCCACATCCTTGCAGCCGTCATAGTCCACGTCGCCGCACAGCTTGCCTTCGGCATTGCGGTTCATGCCCACGTCGATCACCACGGCACCCGGCTTGATCATTTCGGCAGTCAGCACGTTGACCTTGCCCACGGCCGCCACCACGATGTCGGCCTGGCGGGTCATGGCGGCCAGGTCGGCCGTGCCGCTGTGGGTGATGGTGACCGTGGCGTTGGCGGCCAACAGCATCATGGCCATGGGCTTGCCCACGATGTTGGAGCGGCCGATCACCACGGCGTGCTTGCCGCGCAGGTCCTTCATGCCGATGGATTCCAGCATCTTCATGCAGCCGTAGGGCGTGCAGGCCTTGAAGCCGACTTCACCGACCATCAGCGCGCCAGCGCTGGCCACGTGGAAGCCGTCCACGTCCTTCAGGGGCGAGATGGCTTCAATGACCTTGTGGTCGTCGATGTGCTTGGGCAGGGGCAGCTGCACCAGGATGCCGTGGATGCTGGGGTCGTTGTTCAGCGCGTCCACGCGGGCCAGCAATTCGGCTTCGGTCATCGAGGCGTCGTACTTCTCCAGCACGGAGTGGAAGCCCACGTCTTCGCAGGCCTTGACCTTGTTGCGCACATACACCTGCGAAGCCTGGTTGTCACCCACCAGCACCACGGCCAGACCGGGCTTGGTGCCCTGGGCGGTCAGGCTGGCGGCGCGCTGGGCAACTTCGGTGCGCAATTGGGCGGAGAGGGCTTTGCCGTCGATGATTTGGGCTGTCATGGTGTATCTGCGTCAGAAATAAAAATACTGCCAGCGACCTGTTTCCAAGTGGCTGGCAGTTTTAGGGAAACCCCTGGAGTTTATGCTGGGACTTTGCCGCCTGCAGCACTGGAGCCCAAAGCAATCTTGAGCAGGTCGGCTACCGTGTTGGCGCCCAGCTTTTCCATGATGTTGGCGCGGTGGGCTTCCACGGTCTTGATGCTGATGCCCAGGTCGTCGGCGATCTGCTTGTTCAGGCGGCCGGCAACGATGCGTTCCAGCACCTGGGATTCCCGCCCGGTTAGCTTGGACAGCAGGGCCTCGCGGCTAGCGGCCTGCTGGTGGCCGGCAAAGGCTTCGCGGGCATGGTCCAGCATGCGTTCGACCACGCTCAGCAGGTCATCCTCGTTGAAGGGTTTCTGGATGAAGTCCAGGGCACCCTTCTTCATGGTGTTCACGGCCATGGGCACGTCGCCGTGGCCGGTGATGAAGACGATGGGCAGGGGAGACTTGCGTTCCAGCAGCTTGTCCTGCAGCTCCAGGCCGGTCATGCCGCCCATGCGGATGTCGGCGATCAGGCAGGCGACCTCGCGGGGGTCGTAGCGTGCGAGAAAGGATTCGGCCGAGTCAAAGCAGCGCACACGGTAGTCTTTGCCTTCCAGCAACCACTGGAGCGAGTCGCGCACGGCCTCGTCATCATCCACGACGTAAACCGTTCCTTTTTTGGGTGTCAAGCTCATGCAGGATTCCTTGTATTTGGATTAATAACCGTAGAAAGGTTGTCTCCCTTTTCCTGGGGCGTGGCCAGCGGAATCCAGAAGGAAAACCGGCAGCCAACCACCTCGGAACCATTGTAGAGGTTCTCCGCCGCCATCCGGCCATCGTGAGACTCCACAATCGAGCGACACAGATTCAGACCAATGCCCATGCCTTCGTTCTTGGTGGAGAAGAAGGCTTCGAACAAACGCTCCTGGACCTCAGGTGCCAGGCCCTTGCCGGAATCCTGGACGGAGAATTCCACTCCCAACTGACCTTCTACCTCTTTGGGGACGACCCGCAACTCCACCAGCCGTTGCGCCGTGGTGCGCTGTGCCTGGTCAATGGACTCGCCCGCATTTTTTATCAGATTGATCAGCACTTGCTCAATCAAAATCGTGTCGGCCAGCACAGGCGGTATGCGGGCCGCCACAAAATGGCTCAGCCGCACGTTGCGCCGGCGCATTTCGATGTTCGCCAGCTCCAGCGCCTCGTCGACGATGGACTCCACCTGCGCCATGGTGCGATTGGGTTCGCTGCGCTTCACGAAGGAGCGGATGCGCTGGATGATCTGCCCGGCGCGCTGGGCCTGGTGGGCGGTCTTCTCCAGCGCAAACTTCATCTGCTCTTCGGTCAGCGTGCCGTTGGCCAGGCGCGTCAGCATGCCGCTGCTGTAGTTGCTGATGGCGGTCAGGGGCTGGTTCAGCTCGTGGGCCACGCTGGACGCCATCTCGCCCATGGTGATCAGGCGGCTGGCACTCTGGGCCTGTTCGGCCTGGCGCGCTGCCTGTTCTTCCGCCAGACGGCGCTGGGTGATGTCGGTGGCAATCACCATCTGGGCCAGGCGGCCGTCGACCCAACTGAGGTAGCGCGAACGCACTTCGAGCCATTTCCCCAGCTCTCCCACATAGATTTCAGCGTTGTTGCTGGAGGCACTGGTCAGCGGATCGGTGGGAAAGCCCATCAGTCCGTCTTCGTCGTCCACGGTTTCGCTGCGCTCGGCCGGCAGGCCGGCCTGCTGCACCAGCTGCAGGTGGCCCGTGGTCTGTGAGCCAAACCACTGCCGGTACAGCTTGTTGGCGAACAGCAGCTCGGTGCTGCCCAGTGGTGCTACAGAAACAGAAGCATCCAGCGCTTCCAGCACAATGGTGAAACGGTCGTGGGAGGCTGCAAGCTGATCGCGGATGCGCTTGGACTCGGTGATGTCGGTCATGGACGACATCCAGCCCGTCTGCTGTCCGCGGGCATCGATCAGTGGCGAGATGTACAGCCGCGCATCGAACATGCTGCCGTTCTTGCGCCGCACGCGCACCTGGAAGCCCCCTTGCAGGGTCTTGCCGCTGAGCTCGTCGTTGAGCTTGCTGTGCAGGTAGTCGTAGTCGCTTTCCGCCCAGTAGGAATAGGGCGGTGTCTGACCCACCAGTTCGCTTTCGCTCCAGCCGGTCATCTGGCAGAAGGCGGCATTCACGTAGGTGATGCGGCCTTGCATGTCCAGCGCGCGCATGCCGGTCAGCAGCGAGTTTTCCATGGCGCGGCGGAAATTGGTTTCCGCCACCAGGGCTTCCTGGGCGCGCAGGCGCTTGCGGGTGTGGCGCCAGGTGCCCAGCAGCAGCCAGGCGGTCATCATGCTCAGCGAGGCCACCAGCCAGAACATGCCGTTGCCCACCATGCTCAAGGAGGTGCTGTAGGCCTGCCCCTTGATCTGCAGCGAGTTGCCTACCGGGGAGATGGGGATCTGGTATTCACTGGCCTCGGGCTTGGCGATCTGGTACCAGTGCTCGGTGGTGTGCGGGCGCTTGAGCGGCGTGCCAGCAATCAGCACACCCTGGGCGTCGGTCATGGTGATGGCGTAGCGGGCCAGCAACTCACTGGGCGTGGCATAGCGCATCAGGCTGTCGACCGAATACTCGGCCATCACCGTGCCGCCAAAGCTGCTGGTGCCCATGACCGGGGCATGGAACTGCAGCAGCGGTGGGTTCTGGCCGGGCACCACCACCGGCTGGTGGTAGACCGACTGGTAGCTGTCCTTGACCTGCTGGAAGCTCTCGCCCGCGCTGTCGTTGCCCAGGCGCTCTGCCGGCATGCGCAGTTGCTCGCGTGGCACGGTGGGCGCGGCATAGCTGGTGATGATGCGGCCGTCACGGTCCACCCAGGTCAGCACCTGCAGTTCGGGGTACTGGGTGACCAGCACCTCGGCGCGGTTGCCAAATTCCACCGTGCCAATGTCGCCGTAGCTGAGGTCGCGCGCAATGCGCATCACCTGTTCCTGGCGTTCCAGCAGGCGCAGGCGCATGCGCTGCTGGGCATATTCCACATCGCGCTTGAGGGCTTGCTCGCCGCGATCGACTTCCTCTGCGCGCAAATACCAGAAAGCCGCAATGATTGCTGCCATGAACAGTGCCACTGACACCAGCGGCGCCAGTGCGGCCAAGCGGTCCTGGCGGGTCGGCGAGAGGCTGCGCCACCACATGCGCCACCATTGCGTGGGATCGGCACTGGTGAAGGCGGGCGAGGCAACCGGGGCCGGGGACTTTTGTTCAGGGGAAACCATGTGTGCAGTGTAGGGGGATTCCCTGGCGGCGCGGGTCATCCCCGTGACGATGGCAACGTCTTGTTTTCAATGTGCAGTTGCAGCAATTTTTCATACTGTGAGAGTTATATGCATCATTTGAAAAATGGAAAAAATGTGCGAAACTGCGCGCCGAAAGGTCGCCAAATTGGGCGTATTTGTTTCGCAGGCACGGTGTGGGCTTCCGCTAAGCTGAAGGCTCGGCACACACCGCTTCAACTGTGGCCGCAGACAAGCGCGTTCGATGGATGCAATTCCCGACCACCCCCTGCAGCCTCTTGAACAGGAGACACATATGACCGCTCAGACCGACCCTCAGGCCGGCGCCAACGCCAAGCCCAGCCTGGATCCCCAGGAATCCCGCGAATGGATGGAGGCGCTGAGCGCCGTCATCGACCGCGAAGGTGCCGAATATGCGCACCAACTGATTGAAGAAGTGCTGGAACACGCCCGCCAGAACAGCGTGGACCTGCCGTTCTCGGCCAACACCGGCTACGTCAACACCATCGAAACCAGCCAGGAAGCCCGCTGCCCCGGTAACCTGGAGATCGAAGGCCGCCTGCGCGCCTACATGCGCTGGAACGCCATGGCCATGGTGGTCAAGGCCAACCGCCACCACCCACCGGAAGGCGGCGACCTGGGTGGCCACATCGGCTCCTTCGCTTCGCTGGCCAACATGTTTGCGGCCGGCTTCAACCATTTCTGGCACGCCGAAAGCGAAAACCACGGCGGCGACTGCCTGTACATCCAGGGCCACGTCTCGCCCGGCATCTACGCCCGCGCCTACCTGGAAGGCCGCATTTCCGAAGAGCAACTGCTGAACTTCCGCCAAGAAGTCGACGGCAAGGGCCTGTCCAGCTACCCCCACCCCAAGCTGATGCCCGAGTTCTGGCAGTTCCCCACGGTGTCCATGGGCCTGGGCCCGCTGATGGCCATCTACCAGGCGCGCTTCCTGAAGTACCTGCACGCCCGTGGCATCGCCAACACCGAAAACCGCAAGGTCTGGGTGTTCTGCGGCGACGGTGAAATGGACGAAGTCGAATCGCTGGGCGCCATCTCCCTGGCAGCACGCGAGAACCTCGACAACCTGATCTTCGTCATCAACTGCAACCTGCAACGCCTGGACGGTCCGGTGCGCGGCAACGGCAAGATCATCCAGGAGCTGGAAGGCGAATTCCGCGGCTCCGGCTGGAACGTGATCAAGCTGCTGTGGGGCCGTGGCTGGGACGAGCTGCTGGACAAGGACAAGGACGGCGTCCTCAAGAAGATCATGATGGAGTGCAACGACGGGGACTACCAGTCGTTCAAGGCCAACGACGGCGCCTACGTGCGCAAGCACTTCTTCGGCCGCGACCCCCGCGCGCTGAAGATGGTCGAGCACATGTCCGACGACGAGATCTGGAACCTGCGCCGTGGTGGCCACGACGCGCAGAAGGTCTACGCCGCCTTCCACGCCGCCAACAACACCAAGGGTCAGCCCACCGTGCTGCTGGTCAAGACCGTCAAGGGCTTCGGCATGGGCAAGATCGGTGAAGGCAAGAACACCGTGCACCAGACCAAGAAGCTGAGCGACGAGGACATCAAGGCCTTCCGTGACCGCTTCAACATCCCGATCCCCGACAGCCAGATCGCGGACATCCCCTTCTACAAGCCGGCCGACGACACGCCGGAAATGAAGTACCTGCACGAGCGCCGCAAGGCCCTGGGCGGTTACCTGCCGCACCGCCGCGTGAAGGCCGACGAAGCGTTCACCGCCCCGTCGCTGGATACCTTCAAGGCCATCCTGGAGCCCACGCCCGAAGGCCGTGAAATCTCCACGACCCAGGCCTATGTGCGTTTCCTGACGCAGCTGCTGCGCGACAAGAACATCGGCCCCCGCGTGGTGCCCATCCTGGTGGACGAGGCCCGTACCTTCGGTATGGAAGGCCTGTTCCGCCAGGTCGGCATCTACAACCCCCACGGTCAGCAGTACACCCCGGTCGACAAGGATCAGGTCATGTACTACCGCGAGGACAAGGCCGGCCAGATCCTGCAGGAAGGCATCAATGAAGCCGGCGGCATGAGCAGCTGGATTGCGGCCGCGACGAGCTACAGCACGTCCAACCGCATCATGATCCCGTTCTACGTGTACTACTCCATGTTCGGCTTCCAGCGCATTGGCGACTTGGCCTGGGCAGCGGGTGACATGCAGGCGCGCGGCTTCCTGCTGGGCGGCACTTCGGGCCGCACCACGCTGAACGGCGAAGGCCTGCAGCACGAAGACGGTCACAGCCACATCCTGGCCAACACCATCCCTAACTGCATCTCCTACGACCCCACCTTCGCCCACGAAGTGGCCGTGATCATGCAGGACGGCCTGCGCCGCATGGTGCAGAACCAGGAAAACGTCTTCTACTACATCACCTTGCTGAACGAGAACTACCCCATGCCCGGTCTGACCGAAGGCACGGAAGAGCAGATCATCAAGGGCATGTACCTGGTCAAGCCCGGCCAGAAGGTGCCGCAATCCGGCCAGCGCGTGCAACTGCTGGGCTCGGGCACCATCCTGCGCGAATCCTTCTTTGCGCAAGAGCTGCTGGAAAAGGACTGGGGCATTGCCGCCGACGTGTGGAGCTGCCCATCGTTCAACGAACTGACCCGCGACGGCCAGGACGCCGAGCGCCACAACATGCTGCACCCGCTGGAAACCGCCAAGGTGCCGTTCGTGACGCAACAGCTGCAGACCTCGCAAGGTCCGGTGATTGCATCGACCGACTACATGAAGGCCTACGCCGAGCAGATCCGCCCCTTCATGCCCAAGGGCCGCACCTACAAGGTGCTGGGCACCGACGGTTTCGGCCGTTCCGACTTCCGCCGCAAGCTGCGCGAGCACTTCGAGATCGACCGCCACTACATCGTCGTGGCCGCGCTCAAGTCGCTGGCGGAAGAGGGCAAGCTGCCCGTCACCAAGGTGGCCGAAGCCATTGCCAAGTACGGCATCCAAGCCGACAAGATCAACCCCCTGTACGCCTAATCGAGCACCGGAGACACACACATGGCATTGACAGAAATCAAGGTCCCGGACATCGGTGACTTCGACAGCGTCGGCGTGATCGAGGTGCTGGTCAACGTGGGCGACACCATCAAGGTTGAGCAATCGCTGATCACCGTCGAATCCGACAAGGCGTCCATGGAGATCCCTTCCAGCCACGCCGGCGTGCTCAAGGAGCTCAAGGTCAAGCTGGGCGACAAGGTGGCGCAGGGCGCCGTGATCGCCGTGATCGAAACCGCCGATGTGGCCTCGGCCCCCGCTGCGGCGGCGGCACCCGCACCGGCTGCTGTTGCGCCTGTTGCGGCACAAAATGTGGCGCCAGCGCCCGCTGCGCCTGCGCAGGCTGCTACTCCTGCTGCAGCACCCAGCAGCGTGAGCATCGCCATCCCCGACATCGGTGACTTCAAGGACGTGGCCGTCATTGAACTGCTGGTCAAGGTGGGTGACACCGTCACGGCCGAGCAGTCGCTGTTCACCGTGGAGTCGGACAAGGCCTCGATGGAAATCCCATCGCCCGCCGCCGGCACCATCACCGCCCTGACGCTGAAGATCGGCGACAAGGTCAACGTCGGCGACGTGGTCGGCGCCATGAGCGTGCAGGGTGCAGCCCCCGCAGCCGCACCGGTTGCCGCACAAAATACGGCCCCTGCCGTTGCTGCGCCTGCGCCCGCTGCTCCTGCCGCGGTAGCCGCCGTGGCCGCACCGGCCCACAACCCCACCGTGGCCCCCACGGGCGCGCTGCCCCATGCCTCGCCCTCTGTGCGCAAGTTTGCGCGCGAGCTGGGCGTGCCGCTGGCGGAAGTCAAGGGTTCCGGCCAGAAGGGCCGCATCACGCAGGAAGACGTGATGGGCTTCACCAAGTCCGTCATGGCCGGCGCGGTGCAGACCCTGGCCCAGCAGGCCGCAGCGCCCAAGTCCTCCGGCGGCAACGTCGGTGGCCTGGAAGTGCTGGCCTGGCCCAAGGTGGACTTCGCCAAGTTCGGCCCCGTGGAACGCAAGGACCTGTCGCGCATCAAGAAGATCTCGGGCGCCAACCTGCACCGCAACTGGGTGATGATCCCCCACGTCACCAACAACGACCTGGCCGACATCACCGACCTGGAAGCCTTCCGCGTCTCCACCAACGCCGAGCAGGCCAAGGCCAAGAGCGACGTCAAGGTCACCATGCTGGCCTTCGTCATCAAGGCCGTGGTCGCTGCGCTGAAGAAGTTCCCCGAGTTCAACGCCAGCCTGGACGGCGACGCCCTGGTCTACAAGCAGTACTTCAACATCGGCTTTGCGGCGGACACGCCCAATGGCCTGGTGGTGCCCGTGCTCAAGGATGCCGACAAGAAGGGCATCATGCAGATCAGCCAGGAAATGGGCGAGCTGGCCAAGAAGGCCCGCGACGGCAAGCTGGGCGCGGCCGACATGCAGGGTGGCTGCTTCTCGATCTCGTCCCTGGGCGGCATCGGCGGCACCGACTTCACCCCCATCGTCAATGCGCCGGAAGTGGCCATCCTGGGCCTGTCCAAGTCCAGCATCCAGCCCGTGTGGGACGGCAAGGCCTTCCAGCCGCGCCTGATGCTGCCCTTGAGCCTGTCGTACGACCACCGCGTCATCGACGGCGCTGCGGCCGCCCGCTTCAACGCCTACCTGGGCGCCGTGCTGGCGGACTACCGCCGCATCCTGCTGTAACCAAGGGGCTGACACACATGGCAATCATCGACATCAAAGTGCCCGACATTGGCGATTTCGCCGAAGTCGGCGTGATCGAACTGCTGGTGCAGCCCGGTGACAGCGTCACCGTGGACCAGTCCCTGATCACCGTGGAGTCCGACAAGGCATCCATGGAAATCCCCTCCAGCCACGCCGGCGTGGTCAAAGAGGTGAAGGTCAAGATCGGCGACAAGGTCGCCGAAGGCTCCATCATCATCGCCCTGGAAGCGGCAGAGGGCGCTGTGGCTGCCCCTGCAGCTGCTGCGCCCAATCCGGCTCCAGTCCAGACTGCATCTGCACCAGCAGCTACAGCTTCTGCAGCACCTGCGACCGTGGCCGCACCGGCCGCCGCCAGCTTTGGCGGCATGGTCGACCTGGACTGCGACGTGCTGGTGCTGGGCGGTGGCCCTGGCGGCTACTCCGCCGCCTTCCGCGCCGCCGACCTGGGCCTCAAGGTCGTGCTGGTCGAGCGCTACGCCACCCTGGGCGGCGTCTGCCTGAACGTGGGCTGCATCCCCTCCAAGGCGCTGCTGCACGTGGCCGCCGTCATGGATGAGGTCAAGCACCTCGAAGTGGCCGGCATCCAGTTCGGCGCGCCCCAGGTCAACGTCGACCAGCTGCGTGGTCACAAGGAAAAGGTCATCAGCAAGCTGACCGGCGGCCTGGGCCAGATGGCCAAGATGCGCAAGGTCACCATCGTGCGCGGCTACGGCAGCTTTGTCGGCGCCCACCACCTGGAAGTGGAAGAAACCACCGGCCAGGGCCAAGACAAGACCGGCACCAAGAAGGTCGTCCAGTTCAAGAAGGCCATCATCGCTGCGGGCTCGCAGGCCGTGCACCTGCCCTTCATGCCCAAGGACGAGCGCGTGGTGGACTCCACCGGCGCGCTGGACCTCAAGGGCGTGCCCAAGCGCATGCTGATCCTGGGCGGCGGCATCATCGGCCTGGAAATGGGCACCGTCTACAGCACCCTGGGCGCCCGCCTGGACGTGGTGGAAATGATGGACGGCCTGATGCAGGGTGCGGACCGCGACCTGGTCAAGGTCTGGCAGAAGATGAACGCGCACCGTTTCGACAACATCATGGTCAACACCAAGACCGTGGGTGCCGAAGCCACGCCCGAAGGCATCAAGGTCACGTTCGCCCCTGCCAAGGACGGCGTCACCGTGCCCGAACCCCAGACCTACGACCTGGTCCTGCAAGCCGTGGGCCGCACGCCCAACGGCAAGAAGATCAGCGCCGACAAGGCCGGCGTGGCCGTGACCGACCGTGGCTTCATCGACGTGGACATCCAGATGCGCACCAACGTGCCGCACATCTTTGCCATTGGCGACATCGTGGGCCAGCCCATGCTGGCGCACAAGGCCGTGCACGAAGCGCATGTGGCCGCCGAAGTCATCGCCGGTGAACTGCAAGGCAACAAGGAACTGGCCGCGGCCGCCTTCAACGCCCGCGTCATCCCAAGCGTTGCCTACACAGACCCCGAAGTGGCATGGGTGGGCCTGACCGAAGACCAGGCCAAGGCCCAAGGCATCAAGGTCAAGAAGGGCCTGTTCCCCTGGGCCGCCTCCGGCCGCGCCATCGCGAATGGCCGCGACGAAGGCTTCACCAAGCTGCTGTTCGATGACAGCCCCGAGGCGCACGGCCATGGCCGCATCCTGGGCGGCGGCATCGTCGGCACGCACGCCGGCGACATGATCGGTGAAATCGCCCTGGCCATCGAAATGGGCGCCGACACCGTGGACATCGGCAAGACCATCCACCCGCACCCCACGCTGGGCGAAAGCATCGGCATGGCAGCGGAAGTGGCGCATGGGTCGTGCACGGATGTGCCGCCGGCACGGAAGTAAGCGCACTTTCTAGAAAGTGCTGACAATAAAAAGGCAACCTTCGGGTTGCCTTTTTATTGGTGTGGATGGCG
>NZ_BBJR01000061.1 GCF_000739875.1 Comamonas aquatica NBRC 14918 | reverse complement strand
AACACGCACTTCTTTGTGTGCGACGGGGCTGACAATCTTCCAGGCCGCCTGGGCGGTGTCGCGCGGGATCGGCTCTCCGGTGGCCATGCCATCGCGATTGAGCAGCACCGCCACGCGCGGCGTGGCCGCCGAGGCACCGCGGCGGATGACCACGCCGGTCTCCCCGCTGGCCAGCCGGACCCAGGCGCCGGGTGGGTAGATGCCCAGGGCCTTGACCAGGGCGGCGCCTGCTTCGTCCATGGACTTGGTCTCGTCGTAGTAGCTGGCCTGCATGGCCGAGGTGACGGACATGGGGTCGCGGTTGGCGCGCGGGGCGATCCGGGCGCCGAAGATGTCGGCGCGCTGGATCAGCCGGGCCATCTGCTGCCCCAGGGTCTTTTCCGCCAGCTTGCCGGGCGCGCGGTGGTGGTGGGCGCGGATGGCGTCCAGCCACAGCGGGTCGCTGATGCCCATGCTGCGCAGGATGGCGACCGAGCTGTCCGAGTGGGTGTCGATCTCCTGGGCCTGCTGCGGGCTCAGCGGCGCAGTTTGCTGCGCCAGGTCATCCTGCAGCTGGGCCATGCCGATGTTCATGCTCAGCGCGGCGCGCCCCAGCGGCAGCACCCGATTGTCGGGCCAGCGCAGGGTTTCGCGGGCGGCCGTCATGCAGACCACCGCCGTGAGCATGGCATGCGTGGCGCTGTAGTAGCGCGTTTCCTCGGCCGACATCTGCATCAGGGCCAGCAAGGTGCCGTCCGTGGTTTTGAGCAGGTACTGGTTCAGTGCACTGAACAGGTCTTCAAAGCGCTGGGCAAAGTCGCCGGGCTGGGGGTTGCGCAGCAGCTGTGTCAGGCCCAACTGCCACTCGCGCCAGGCCGGAGGCCCGGAATCACGCAGACTTTCCACGGGGGCCGCGGTGGTCTGCATGGTCATGTTGGCGATCTGGTTCAGCGGTTTGTCCGACAGCAGCAGTGACTGGATCTGGGCCAGAAAGGCCCGGTAGCTGTCGCCGGACTCGTCGGTGTCGACGAACAAGGTTTGCCCGCGGGCCAGCAGGATGCGCAGATCCTCGGCCGAGCGGATGACGAAGCCCTTGTTGGCCAGCAGGCTGCCGCCAACGCCCCGCAGTGCGAACGGGATGGGCTGACCAAAAGGAATGGTCGCTAAATTGAGTTCAACGAGTTTCATTGCAACAACAAACAGGGTTGAACATATTTTTACATTTTTGGACGGGCGTCTTTAGCGGGCAGACCCCGCAATCCCAGGTTTCAACGCTGGAAGACGGCATGCCACAGCGCCAGGATGGCGTCACGGTGCTGGGCCACGGTGGCCTCGGGGACCTGGCCATTGCCCTCGTCCAGGCGCGATTTGTGCTGGATGCGGCGCAGTTCGCGGTACGCGGTGGCGGCGTGCTGGCCCACCCCTTCAGGCAGCAGCCCAGCCGCTTCGGCGCGCTGCAACAAGGCAATATTGCCGACGTTGCCGATCAATTCAGGGTGCTGGCGGGATTGGGACAGCACCAAGTATTGCACGGCAAATTCCGCATCCACCATGCCGCCCGGGCTGTGCTTGACGTCGAACAGGGCGCTGCGCACCGGGTGGGCGCCACGCACGCGTTCGCGCATGCTGACGATTTCTTCCTGCAGCGACTGGGGATCGCGGGGGGCCGTGATCACGGCCTCGCGTACGGCATCGAAGCGCTGGCGCAGGTCATCGCTGCCCAGCACGAAACGCGCGCGGGTCATGGCCTGGTGCTCCCAGGTCCAGGCGGTGTTGCTGCCGCGCTGCTGCTGATAGTCGGAATAGGACTGGAAGCTGCTGACCAGCAGGCCGGAATTGCCGTTGGGGCGCAACGCCGTGTCGATCTCGAACAGGTCGCCCTCGCCGGTCTTGACGGTCAGCCAGTTGATCAGCTTGCGCACCCAGGCGGTGTAGATCTCGGGGGCGTTTTCATCGGCATCGTCGAAGATGAAGACGATGTCCAGGTCGCTGCCGTAGCCCAGCTCCTTGCCGCCCAGCTTGCCGTAGCCCACGATGGCGAAGTTGGGGCTGTCGCGGTGGCGCTGCTTGAGGCGCTTCCAGCACCACTGGGCGGTCACGCGCAGCACGCTGTCGGCCAGGGCGCTGAGGTCGTCTGCCACCTGCTCCACCGTGATGGCCCCTTCCACGTCGCGGGCCAGGGTGCGGAAGGTTTCCGCATGGTGGGCGCGGCGCAGCAGGTTCAGCAGGTTTTCGTCGTCGTCCTCGCCGGTGCTCTCCAGGGCGGCCAGGCGCAGCGCCATCTCGTGCTCGAAGTCGGCGGCGACAAAGCGTTCGGTGAATAGCTGCTCGCTGGCCAGCTCGTCGATCACCCCAGGGTGTTGCAGCAGGTAGCGCGCCGGCCATTTGGCGGCCCCCAGCAGGTGCAGCAGCCGGTCGATGACGGACGGGCGCTCAAGCAGCAGCGCCAGGTAGCTTTCGCGGCGCAGCAAGGGCTCCAGCCAGTTGATGAAGCGGATGGCGGACGTTTCCTCCAGCTGCCCCTGGGTGACGCGCTGGGCGGTTTGTTGCACCAGGCGGAACAGGCGGCTGCGGGCTTCGTCGCGCAGGCCCCGCACCTTGGGGTGCTCGCGCCATTCGGCCACGCGCGCGGCCATCAGCGGCGGAATCTGTTCGATCAGGGTGTCCAGCTCGGGGGCCGGGGCCTTCTGTGGCGCGCGCGGTCCGCCGCACATGCCACTGCTGCAGCCGTCGGACTGGTTGCTGCCCAGCAGGGTGTCGAACTCCTGGGCCACCAGTTCCCGGTGGGCATCCAGCTGCAGCAGGAAGCTGCGGGTGTCGGCATAGCCCATGGTGTGGGCGATCCATTCCAGGTCTTCGTCCCGCGTCGGCAGTACATGGGTCTGCTGGTCGTCCAGGTACTGGATGCGGTGCTCCACGTTGCGCAGGAAGGTGTAGGCCTGGGCCAACTGGTCGGCGGTGTCCTGCGGCATCAGGTTGGCGCGGGCCAGACGCTGCAGCGCTTCGAGGGTGGGGCGGCAGCGCAGTTCCGGGAACTGTCCGCCGCGCACCACCTGCAGCAGCTGGACCGTGAATTCGATCTCCCGGATGCCTCCGCGCGAAAGCTTGACGTCGTTGGCACGCTCCGGGTGCCCGGCGCTGCGGCGGGCCGCATGTTCGCGGATCTGGCGGTGCAGGCTGCGCAGCGCGTCAAAGACGTTGTAGTCCAGGTAGCGGCGGAACACGAAGGGCAGGACCACGGAGCGCAGGGCCTGGACATTGGGTTCCTTGATGCTGGCGGTCGGCGCCACGACGCGGCTCTTGAGCCAGGCAAAGCGCTCCCACTCGCGGCCATGGACCTGGAGGTAGTCCTCCAGCGCCGACAGGCTGATGGCGGCCGGGCCGGAGTTGCCGTGGGGCCGCAGCGCCAGGTCCACACGGAAGACGAAGCCATGTTCCGTGGTGTCGCCGATCAGGCTGTAGATCGCCTTGACGGCCTTGCCGAAGTATTCATGGCTGCTGATCTTGCCGCGCCCGTCGGGCTGGCCCTGGGTCTCGCCTTCGTGCTCGTAGACATAGATCAGGTCGATGTCGCTAGAGACATTCAGCTCGCGGGCGCCAAACTTGCCCATGCCGATGATCCACAGGGGCACGGCCTGGCCGTCGGCGCCCAGCAGCGGGCCATGGCGTTCGTCCAGTTCCTGGCGCGTCTGCTGGCAGGCGCGGTCCAGCGCCAGTTCGGCCAGGGCGGTGACTCCCTGGGTGATGGTGGCCAGGTCGGCCTGCTGGCTGCAGTCCAGCGCCATGAGGCGCTCCATCGCCAGTTGTCGCAGCATGCGCAGGGCGGCCGACAGCGGGTGGCCCTGCGCCTGCAGCGCCTGCAGGGCCTGTTCCAGGGTCTGCCGCGTGGGCGGGCCGGGGGGCAGCAACGCTAGGACGTCGCCATAGCGGCGGTGGAGGCGCTGCCAGAAGCGCGAATGGGCGGCGGGGCTTGTCGCGGGCGTCGGAATAGGGTCTGCGATCTGCATGCTTGGCGCTGGTTGTGCGAGTTCACGGCGTCCTGTGGACGTTACCCGGGATGTCCTGCCCTGGTCGGAGCAAGCGGGCGATAATTCCAGCCACTGGTGAACCCACGAATGATCGATCTGAGCCCTCCCCCTCCTTCAAGAAAGCTGCATCTCGTGGCCCGCGTGGCGCGTTGGACCTTGGGACTGGTGCTGGCGTTCTGGTTGGTGCTGATGGGCGTATGGGGGGCTCTGCACGGATTCATTGTGCCGCGAATTGGGGAGTGGCGCGTGCAAGTGGAGCGTTTGGCGACGCAGGCCCTGGGGGCTCCGGTGCGCATCGATGCCCTCACGGCGCGCTCGGAAGGCCTGTTCCCGACCATCGAGCTGTCCGGTGTGTCCATCATGGACCCGCAGCAACGCCAGGCTTTGATGCTGCAACGGGTGGTGGTGACGGTGTCGGCGCGCTCGGTGCTGCGCCTGGGGCTGGAGCAGCTGTATATCGATGCCCCCGAGCTGGACGTGCGCCGTCTGCAGGACGGGCGCTGGCAGGTCGCGGGCCTGGACGTGGTGTCCAGCGACGCCACGCAGGACAACCGGGCCCTGGAGTGGCTGCTGGAGCAGCCCGAGCTGGTGATCCAGCGTGGCGTGGTGCAGTTCACCGACGAACAGCAGTCCCCCGAGACCACGCAATGGCGCGATGTGGAGGTGGTGGTGCGCAACCGCCACTGGCACCACGTGCTGCGCATGGACGCCACCCCCGTGGCAGGCGAGGGCGAGCGCATGCAGGTGGTGGGCGAATTCCGCCAGCCGCTGCTGCCTTCGTCCCTGCCCCCGTGGCAGCGCTGGAATGGCCAGTGGTATGCCGCCTTGCAGATGCGCCAGGTACCGGCCTTGCCCTGGCCCCAGGCCTGGGGCATCCAGGCGATCGAGGCCCGCGGCGCGGTGCGCGTCTGGGTTGATGTGGCCCGCGGTCAACCGGTGGGCGTGTCGGCCGACGTGGCCCTGCCCCAGGCTCAGATCCAGTGGCGCGACAGCCAGGTACCGGCCTTGCAGCTGCAGCAGTTGCACGGCCGGCTGCAGGCCGACTGGCAGGGCCAGGCCTGGCGGCTGTCCGGCCAGAATTTCAGCTTTGTCCAGGTGGATGGCCAGCACTGGCCCAGCAGCAACTGGGAGGTGCGCACCTCGGGGCCTGCGGCACAACCGCGCACCCAGGTGTCCCTGGACTATGCCGACATCGCCATGGCCGCGCAGGTGGTCCAGGCCTTGCCGGTGCCGGCCGAGGTGCTGGCCCCATTGCAGCGCTGGAAGCCCGAAGGCGCCGTGCGGCAACTGCAGCTGGAATGGGTCTCGCCCACCGACTACCAGGCGCGCGGACGTGTCAGCGGCCTGGTGGTCCAGCCGCAGCCGGCCGAGCACGGGACCGGATTGCCCGGGGTCGAGGGCTTGAATGCCACCTTTGAGCTGGACGAGCGCGGTGGCAAGGCCAGCCTGGATCTGCAGTCCGGGGTGTTGCACTTCCCCGGGGTGTTCGAGGAGCCGGCGATCCCGATGGACATGCTGCAGGCGCAGGTGCGCTGGCGGGTGGACCGTGGCCACCTCCGGCTGGATGTGCCCACCCTCCGCTTTGCCAATGCCGATGCCCAGGGCCAGGCGCAAGGCAGCTGGCGCATGGGCGAGACACCGGAAGACCGCCTGCCCGGCTATCTGCAGCTGACCGGGGAGCTGGAGCGGGCGGATGGCGCGCGCGTGCACCGCTACTTGCCGCTGGAGGTGCCGGAGCTGGCGCGCCACTATGTGCGCGACAGCGTGCGCCAGGGCGAGGGCCGCAAAGTCCAGTTCGAGGTGCGCGGCAACCTGCACGACATGCCGTTCGAGCAGCCGGGCAGCGGGCGCTTTTACATCCAGGCGCCGGTGCGCAACGTGGTCTACGACTTCGCCCCGCAGCGGCTGCTGGGGGCGGGCCACCTTCCGTGGCCGGTGCTGCAGGACCTGAGCGGCACGCTGGTGTTCGAGGGCAACAGCATGGTGGTGCAACAGGCGCGCACCGGTTTCCAGGGCCAGGGCGCCTTGCGCATGGACAGCATCGAGGCGCGCATTCCCGATCTGAACCACCCGCACCTGACGCTCAAGGTCGCAGGCCAGGCGCCGCTGCAGGCGCTGCTGGGGGTGGTGCAGACCTCGCCCCTGGCCGCCATGACCGAGCATGCGCTGGACACGGCCAAGGCCCAGGGTCCGGCCAGCCTGGCGTTTGAGCTGGACCTGCCGATTGACCACCTGGAGCGCACCCGGGTGCAGGGGCGCCTGGGCTTGCGCGGCAACAGCCTGCAATTGACCGCCTCCACGCCGCTGCTGCAGCAGTTGGGGGGCGAGGTGCGCTTCAGCGACCAGGGCTTTGCCTTGGCTGGGGTGCAGGGGCAGTCGCTGGGCGGACCAATCAAGCTGGACGGCGGCATGGCCTCGGTGAAGGACGGCGTGCGCATCCAGGCCCAGGGGCAGGCCACGGCCCAGGGACTGAAGAAGGATGGCAGCTTGCCGGTGGCCACGCAGCTGGCGGAGCATGCCGAGGGCCGGGCCGCCTACAGCGTCAGCGTGGTGGCCAGGCAAGGGCAGCAGACGGTGGTCGTACGTTCGGACCTGCGCGGCCTGGCCCTGCGTTTGCCCGCCCCGCTGAACAAACCTGCCGAGGACAGCCTGGGGCTGGAAGTGACGCAGACGCTGGATGCCGCCCATCGCCAAGAGCTGCGGGTGGAGGTGGCCGGGCGCGGCCAGGTGGTGTATGCCCAGGACGTGTCCGTCGAACCGGCCCGGGTGCTCGCCGGGCGCATCGTGCTGGGCGAGTGGCCCAAGCAGGGCCTGCCCGACAGCGGGGTGGTGGCGCAGGTGCAGTGGCCCACGCTGGATGCCGATGCCTGGCTGGCGGTGCTGGACGCGGGCGGCGGCAGTGGCGCCAGCGCCGTGCCGGCGCAGGTCCAGAGCTACCTGCCCCAGCGCCTGGAGCTGCGCGTGCCGCGCCTGCTGCTGCGCCAGCGCGAGCTGGTCGGTGTTCAGGCCGACCTGGTGCACAGCGGTGACACCTGGCGCGGCCAATTGCAGGCCCAGCAGTTTGGCGGCTATGTCGAATACCGCTCCGCCAGCGCGGGCGGCAGCACGGGGCGCCTGTTTGCGCGCCTGTCCCACCTGTCGATCCCCAAGGCCGAGGCGCAGCGCCTGGACCAGGCGCCGCCGGACGATGTGGATCCGGACAGCCTGCCGGCCCTGGACATCCAGGTGGAGCGTCTGGAGATTGCGGGCAAGGCACTGGGGCAGCTGTCGCTGCAGGCCCGCAACCGCGCCGGCGAGGCAGGGCGGGAGTGGTTGCTGGAGCAATTCCAGCTCACCACCAAGGAGGCCCGCTGGAAGGCGAATGGCTATTGGGGCGCCGCCCGCCCGGGTGCTGCGCGCACCACGCACCTGAGTTTTCTGCTGGACATGGACAGCGCCGGGCAACTGCTGGACCGCTTCGGCATGGAGGGCGTGATCCGCGATGGCCGTGGCCAGTTGAGTGGCCATATCGCCTGGCGCGGCTCGCCCATCACGCCGCATTGGCCGAGTATGGACGGGGCGGTGCACCTGCAGGTGGACAAGGGGCAGTTCCTGAAGGCGGAGCCCGGCATGGGCAAGCTGCTCAGCGTGCTCAGCCTGCAGTCGCTCTCGCGGCGGGTGACCCTGGATTTCCGCGATGTCTTCAGCCAGGGCTTTGCCTTTGACTTCATCCGCGGCGACGTGAACGTGGTCCAGGGCGTGGCGCGCACCAACAACCTGCAGATGAAGGGCTTGAATGCCGCCGTGCTGATGGAAGGCCAGGCCAGCCTGGTGGACGAGACGCAGGACGTGACCGTGGTGGTGGTGCCCGAGATCAACGCCATGACGGCGTCGCTGGCGGCCACGGCCATCAACCCGGTGATCGGTCTGGGCAGCTTCCTGGCCCAGGTCTTCTTGCGCGGGCCGCTGATGGAGGCGGCCACGCGCACCTTCCACCTGCACGGCACCTGGAGCGACCCCGTGGTCGATCCCGTGCGCAAACGCCCGGCCGCCGCCCCGGCGGCCAGTGAGGCCCCCACCACCCCACCCGGAGGACGCCCATGAAAGTCGCGGTCTTGCAAATGGTTTCCACCCCCGACGTCGCGGAGAACCTGCGTGCGGCGCAGCAGCTGGTGGCCCAGGCCAGCAGCGAAGGGGCCGAGCTGCTGGTGCTGCCCGAGTATTTTTGCGGCATGGGCTGGCGCGACACCGACAAGCTGGCATGGGCCGAGCCGCTGGGCACCGGGCCGGTCCAGCAGGCGCTGGGGCAGATGGCCGCCACGCACGGCGTGTGGCTGGTGGCCGGCACGGTGCCGATCCGCGGCGCGGACGTCCACAAGGTGCGCAACACCAGCCTGCTGTACGACCCGCAAGGCAGGCAGGTGGCGCATTACGACAAGATCCACCTGTTCCGCTTTGCGACGGACAGCGAGCGCTACGACGAGACCGCCGTGATCGAGCCCGGGGCCACGCCCGTGGTGGCGGCGATCACGGACCGCAGCGGCCAGACCTGGACGCTGGGGCTGAGCGTGTGCTACGACCTGCGCTTCCCTGAGCTGTACCGCCAGCATGCGGCCCTGGGGGCCGACATTCTGCTGGTGCCGGCGGCCTTCACCCACACCACGGGCCAGGCGCACTGGGAGGTGCTGCTGCGCGCGCGGGCGATTGAAAACCAGTGCTGGCTGCTGGCGGCCGCCCAGGGCGGCAAGCACCCGAACGGGCGCCAGACCTGGGGCCAGAGCATGGTGGTCGATCCCTGGGGGCAGATCGTGGCCCAGCAGGAACAAGCCGGGCCTGGCATCAGCTACGCCGTCCTGGAACTCTCATTTTTGCAGCAGGTGCGCCAGCGCCTGCCTGCCCTGGAGCACCGTTGTTTGTAAATCCGCTGCAACCTTGGCCCTGGCAGCGCTGGCACAGCGCCTGGCGCCGCTGGTCCCTGTGGACCCTGTTGGTCGTGCTGGTGGCCGGCATGCTCATCATCATGGTCTGGCTGGCCGGGCGCTACGAAGCCTCGCAGGTGCAGGACAAGCTGGAGCGCGACGCCGCGCAGGCTGTGGTCGAGATCCGCTCCGCGCTGGGGCGCAACCTGCAGGACCTGCAGGCGGTGAACGCCCTGCACGTCACGCCCGAGCAGTGGAGCGTGCGCGTGGCCGAGATGCTGCAGGTGCGCCGTGAACTGCTGCGCGTGGAGTGGCGCGGCGAGGACATGGACATCCGTCAGGTGGCGGAAACGCCCTACCGCTCGGTGGTGTGGGACACCGACCTGCGCGAGGAATCCTTCAGCCACGCGGTGACGGCCTGTGCCAACGCCAAGCGCACCAGCAGCCCGTCGTATTCGCCCAGCTACTTTCAGATCCTGGGCGAGGCCATGGGCGCCGAGCTGATGGAGGTGTGCCTGCCGCAGATGGAGGCCGGCCACATCAAGGGCTACATGGTGGGCACCTATTCGCTGCAGAACATCCTGACCACCCAGGTCAGCAAGAACCTCACACAGAGCCAG
Source organism: Comamonas aquatica NBRC 14918 (assembly GCF_000739875.1). Classification (GTDB taxonomy): domain Bacteria; phylum Pseudomonadota; class Gammaproteobacteria; order Burkholderiales; family Burkholderiaceae_C; genus Comamonas; species Comamonas aquatica. The sequence continues at coordinate 27,804 of NZ_BBJR01000061.1, read as the reverse complement.
GAAGTCTCGTTCACCGAGCCCGACGGCACGCGGCTGGCGCTGGTCGGCGCGGCCTGGCGCGGCTCGCGCGTGTTCACGGCCCAGCACCTGCTGGACCTGCCGGGCAACACCATGGTGCTGCGCATGGACAGCTGGCACCGCGCGCCCAGCGTGTTCCCGAACGTGCTGACGGCCCTGGTCACCGGCATGGCGATTGCGCTGGGCTCGGTGCTGGTGGTGCTGGTGCGCGACAACCGTCGCCGCCTGCGCGCCGAGCGTGACCTGGGCGACGCCCTGGCCTTCCGCAAGGCGATGGAGGACTCGCTCATCACCGGGCTGCGCGCGCGCGACCTGCAGGGCCGCATCAGCTACGTCAACCCGGCGTTCTGCGCCATGGTGGGCTTCAGCGCCGACGAGCTGTTGGGGCAAAGCTTTGCCCCCTACTGGCCGCCCGAGCTGGCCGAGGAATACGTGCGCCGGCAGGCGCGGCGCCTGGCCGGGGCCATCCCGGCGGCGCGCGAAGGCCATGAGTCGGTGTTCATGCGCAAGGATGGCACGCGCTTTCCGGTGCTGATCTTCGAAGCCCCGCTGATCAATGCCCAGGGCCAGCAGACCGGCTGGATGAGTGCCTTCATCGACATCACCGAGCAGCGCCGCATGGAGGAGCTGACCCGGGCCTCGCACGAGCGCCTGCAGGCCACGGCGCGCCTGGCCACGGTGGGGGAAATGGCCTCGCTGCTCAGCCACGAGCTGACCCAGCCGCTGATGGCCATGTCCAGCTACGCCAACGGTTCGCTGAACCTGCTGGCGCAGGATGGCGACCTGGAGCGGCTGGAGGCCGGCGCCCTGCGCCAGCGCCTGCACGAGCTGCGCTCGGCCATGCAGCGCATCGCCTTCCAGGCCGACCGTGCGGGCAAGGTCATCAAGAGCGTGCGCGACTTCGTGCGCCGCCGCAGCCAGACGCACGAGGGCATCACCGCCACCGAGCTGCTGGATGCCGTCATGCCCCTGGTGCGCATGCAGGCCAGCAAGCTGGGCGTGCAGGTGCAGGTGGACATCGAGCCGCGCCTGCCCCCCGTAGTCTGCGACGCCACCATGATCGAGCAGGTGCTGCTGAACCTGGCGCGCAACGCCATGCAGGCCATGGAGCAGGCGCCGCCGGCGCACAAGGCGCTGCACATGCGCGCCTTGTGGGACGACGCCGCGCAGCGCGTGGTGTTCGCGGTCGAGGACCAGGGCTGCGGCATTCCGCCCGAGGTGGCCGAGCAGCTGTTCACCCCCTTCTTCACCACCAAGGACGAGGGCATGGGCCTGGGGCTGAGCATGTGCCGCACCGTGCTGGAGCAGCACGGTGGAGAATTGCGCCATGCCGCGAATGCCCCACGGGGCACGGTGTTTACCTTCAGCCTGCCGGTGGCGGGCCTTCAAGACCAGTTAAGCTGATTCCCATGGAACCTGTGACCAATGCCACGGTGTATATCGTGGATGACGATGCGGATGTGCGTGACGCCCTGGCGTGGCTGCTGCGTTCGCGGCGCCTGTACAGCGAGAGCTTTGCCAGCGCCGAAGACTTTCTGTCCATGCTGGCCGAGCGCCCCGTGCCCCGCCATCCCCAGTGCCTGTTGCTGGACGTGCGCATGACGGGCATGACCGGCCTGTCGCTGTTCGACCTGCTCAAGCAGCGCGAGGGCCTGATCCAGACCGTGCCCGTGATCTTTCTGACCGGCCACGCCGATGTGCCGACCGCCGTGCAGACCGTCAAGCAGGGCGCCTTCGACTTCTGTGAAAAACCGTTTTCGGACAATGTGCTGGTCGACCGCATCGAGCAGGCGCTGCAGCAGTCGGCCCAGTACCTGGAGGCTACGGCCCTGCGCCATGTGCTGCTCAGCCGTCTGGGCGAGCTGACCGACCGCGAGCGCGGCGTGATGCAGCTGGTGGTCGAGGGCGTGCCCAACAAGCTGATTGCCGACCAGCTGGACATCAGCGTGCGCACGGTGGAAGTGCACCGCGCCCGCGTGTTCGACAAGATGCAGGTCAAATCGGCCGTGGAACTGGCCAACCTGCTGCGGGCGCACGGCCAGCTGTAACGCGGCCCGGAGGCGCCCCTGCGCCCCTCGCTGCGGGGACGTCCCATGGCGTCGGGCGGTGGTGGTTGTGCACCCCGCCATCAAAAAAGGCTCTGAATGCATTCAGAGCCTTTTTGCTGTCTGGTGCTTGTCTATCAAGCGCCAATAGCTATGCTTTTTGGCGTGTTACTGCGCGCGCTCGCCGACAAAGATTTCCACGCGGCGGTTGCGGGCGCGGCCTTCGTTCGTGCTGTTGGAGGCAATCGGCTGGTAGGAGCCGCGGCCCTCGGTGTGGATGCGGCTGCCGCTGACGCCACGCATCATCAGGTAGTCGCGCGTGCTGTTGGCACGGTTGAGGGACAGCGGGTTGTTGATGGCGTCCGAGCCGGTGCTGTCGGTGTGGCCGACGATGCGCACTTCGGCATTCGGGCTGGTGCGCAGGCCTTCGGCAAAGCGGTCCAGGATGGGGGCGAAGTTGCTCTTGATGTCGTAGCGGCCGGTGTCGAACGAGATGTCGCTGGGGATCTCCAGCTTCAGCTGGTTGTCCGCGGTCTGCACCACGTTGACGCCGGTGCCCTGGGTGGCCGCCTGCATTTCCTGCTTGCGCTTTTCCTGGTTCTGCGACCAGATGTAGGTACCGATGCCGCCCACAGCGGCGCCGGCCACGGCGCCGACACCGGCCTTGCCCCCGGTGGCCGCGCTGATGGCGGCGCCGGCGAGTGCGCCCACCCCGGTGCCGATGGCGGTGCGTTTTTGGGTGTCATTCATGCCGGAGGTGCCGTCCGCGGCACAGCCGGAGAGGATGAGGGCGGCCGCCACGGTGGCGGCCAGGGTCAGATTCTTGCGCATGGTTGTATTCCTTTTCATGGTGGCACGGCGGTGTCGCGCCGTGCGTGGGACCATTGTGCGAATCGCCACGACCAGGTCTATCGGTCACGCCAGATGCCGAGCGTAGGAATTTGCCCTTGCGGCGCGGCCTCAGTGCGGGTCGCGGGGGGCGTCCTGGGGGGGCAGTTCCCCTTTGCTGCGACCCTGGAACATGGTCCACCAGACAATGCCCAGCAAAATCACCAAAGCTAGCAAAGCTTCAAGCAAAATCAGGCCCATGACCGTATCTCTCCTGCTTCGTGTGTCGATGGCGCTGATTGTAGGCACCCTCGCCGCCTGCTCCTCCGGCCCCCGCGTTCCCCCTGCTTCCACGTCCCCAGGCGGTCCGAGCACCAGTTTTCCCACGGGTGCGGTCATCGACACGGCCCCGCTGGGGCCCCCTTCGCTGCGCGCCAAGAGCCGCTGGCTGCCGGTGCGCTGGGCGGAGCTGCCGGGCTTTGACGACGACGCGCTGCACGAAGCCTGGAACGCCTGGCTGCGCAACTGCGAGCGGCCCCACGCCGCCCTGGCGGGCCTGTGCAAGGACGTGCGCCGCCTGAGCATTGCCAGCCCGGCCGAGCAGCGCCACTGGCTGCAGACGCAGTTGCAGCCATACCGCGTGGAGTCGCTGGATGGTCGCTCGGAAGGCATGCTGACCTCGTACTACGAGCCCGAGATGGTCGGCTCGCGCGTGCGCACGGCCGAGTTCAACATCCCGCTGTACCGCACGCCGCAGAGCTTGGGCACACGCAAGCCCTGGTACACGCGCCAGCAGATCGAGACGTTGCCGGAGGCCCAGGCCGCGCTGGCCGGGCGCGAGATCGCCTGGCTGAACGACCCGGTCGAGGCCCTGGTGCTGCACATCCAGGGCTCGGGCCGGCTGCGCATCACCGAGCCCGATGGCAGCGTGCGCCAGATCCGTCTGGCGTATGCGGGCACCAACGACCAACCCTACAAGAGCGTGGGCCGCTGGCTGCTGGACCGGGGCCTGATCACCGACGCCAGCTGGCCCGGCATCAGTGCCTGGATTGCTGCGAACCCGGGGCGGGTGCAGGAAATGCTGTGGAGCAACCCGCGCTATGTGTTCTTCAAGGAAGAGCCGCTGGAGGGCCTGGACGCGGCCTTCGGCCCCAAGGGCGCGCAGGGCGTGCCGCTGACGCCGGGGCGCTCCATCGCGGTGGACCGCGGCAGCATCCCCTATGGCACGCCGGTGTGGCTGTATTCCAAGGGCATGGAGGTGGAGTACAAGCGCCTGGTGATGGCGCAGGACACGGGCAGCGCCATCGTGGGCGCGGTGCGGGCCGACTATTTCATGGGCTGGGGCAAGAGCGCCGGGGATCTGGCCGGGCGCATCAAGCAGCCGCTGCGGCTGTGGGCGCTGTGGCCCAAGGGCCTGCCGGTGCCGCAGCAATAAACAGAGCAGCTGGCGCTCGTCTGCTGATACTTTCAAGGTGTTTTGTATTTGAAAGCATTGTGGGATGAGCGCTGCCAGCTCTCATTTCTGCGAATCTTTCCCCCTCTGCACCCAGGCTGCTTCGGCAGCCTTTTATGTGCCGCGCCAGCGCGGCGCGCGGCCATGCGCACCGCAGGAAGGTGGTCACGATGGCGCCGCAAGCCGCAAGCCGCAAGCCGCAAGCCGCAAGCCGCAAGCCGCAAGCCGCAAGCCGCAAGCCGGCGGGCAGGCACCGTACGAGCTTGCTGCCCCGCCGCGCAGCGCGGGTGGCGTTGGTGTCTTGCTGGGCCAGCAGGGGCGACCGGGTGCGCTTCAGTCGGTTTCGAAAAAGCGGCTCACGCGCGGCGGCTGGTCCAGCACGTGGAAGGCCAGCTTGCGCTCGCGCAGGGCCACGTCGGCGGCCGTGACGCGTTCGAAGCGGCGCAGGTGCTCGGTCCAGGACTCGTCCACGATCTGCTCCACATAGCGCTCGGGCTGCTCCATGCTGTGCAGCAGGCTCCAGCCCACGGCGCCCTGGCGCAGGCGGCTGCGGCGACTTTCCTGCATCAGCGTGCGAAAGCGCTTGGCCTTGGCCGGGTTGATGCGGTATTCGATCTGCACCACCACGCGGCCGCTTTCGGGCTGGTCGTGCGTGGGCGGTGTCCAGGCCTTGGAGGGGCTCAGGTCTTCCAGCGCCTGGCGCTCGGTCACCAGGCGCTGCACCAGCAGCATCACCAGCACGCCGGTGGCGGCGGCGCACAGCAGGCTGGTGGGCACGCTGGTCAGCGAGGCCACCTTGCCCCACAGCGCCGCGCCGATGGCCGTGCCGCCCATGATGGACATCTGGTAGGCCGCCATGCCGCGCGCGCGCACCCAGTTGGGCAGGGCCATCTGGGCCTTCACGCCCAGGCTGTTGGCAGTGGAGATCAGCGCCATGCCCGCGACCATCATGCAGGCGATGGCCAGCAGCAGGTGCGGCACCAGGGCGATGCCCACGGTGGCCAGCGCCATGGTGCAGGTGCCGACGATGACCAGCTTCTCGCCCAGCGCCTGGCGCAGGCGCGGCAGGAACATGGCACTGACGATGGCGCCCGCGCCCATGGAGGCCAGCAGGATGGTGAAGGTGCCGGCGCCGCCGACGAAGTGCCCCTCGAAGCGCTGGGCCGTCAGCGGCAGCAGCGCCATGATGGCCGTGGACATGAAAAAGAAAGCCACGGTGCGCGCGATCACGGCGCGCATGCGCGGCGATTCCTTGACGAACTGCAGGCCCACGCGCATGGCGCTGTGCAGGCGCTCGCGGCCCAGCGGGTTCTCGGGCTGGTGGCGCTTCCAGCGCACCAGCACGATGCCCGAGATGATGGACAGCACGGCATTCAGCACAAACACCCAGGCGCTGCCCAGGCTGGCGATGATGCCGCCGGCCACCAGCGGGCCGATGATGCGCGAGGCGTTCATGGCCACGCCGTTGAGGGCCATGGCCGAGGGCAGGTGGGACTTGCTGACCATCTCCGGCAGCAGGGCCGAGAACACCGGCCAGCGCATGGCCGTGCCGATGCCGTTGGCAAACGTGAGGGCCAGCAGCAGCGGCGCCGTCATCCAGCCCATGGCCACGGTGATGCACAGCAGCACCGCCACCGTGGCCACCAGGAACTGCGTGGCAATCACGTAGCGGCGGCGGTCCAGGATGTCGGCCAGCGCGCCGCTGGGCAGGCCCAGCAAAAAGACCGGCAGCGTGGACGCCGTCTGCACCAGGGCCACCAGCACCGGCGAGGTGGTCAGCGAGGTCATCATCCAGGCTGCGGCCACATCGTTCATCCACATGCAGATGTTGGCGGCCAGCGTGACGCCCCAGAGCATGCGGAAGCTGGGCGAGGCCGCCAGCGGCGCCCAGGTGGACACGGGCTTGGCAGCCTGCGTGCTGGGCGTGGCACCCGGTTCTTCAAGAATCCGCCCCGGCTGGGGCGTGTGCGACGGAGGGGCTTGGTGGTCTGGCATCACCGGCGATTGTCGCGGCAGCGGCATTTTCTTGCAGTCCAGGTTTGGACAGGGTCCAAGCCCTGGGGCGCTATAGCCCGGAGGGCACGGGGGGCATTGGCCAGACGGGGCTGGCCTTGACCTCGCCCAGCGAAAAGCTGGTGTGCATGTCCTTCACGTTCGGCAGGTTCAGCAGCACGCGGCGCGTGAACTGCGAAAAGCTCTCCAGGTCCTTGGCCACCACCTGCAGCTCGAACATGCCCTTGCCGCTGATGTAGTGGCAGGTCACCACCTCCGGGATGGCGCGAATCGCCTCTTCCATCTCGCGCGTGCGGGCGCCGGAGCTGATTTCCGCATCGATGCGCACAAAGGCCAGCACGCCCAGGCCGATCTTGTGGCGATCGATGGCAGCGTGGTAGCCCAGGATGTAGCCGGCCGCCTCCAGCGCCCGCACACGGCGCCAGCAGGGGGCGGCGGACAGGCCGACGCGCTGCGCCAGCTCGGCGTTGGTGAGGCGTCCGTCGGCCTGCAGGTGGGTCAGGATGGCCAGGTCAAATTTGTCCAATTGATTCACGTTAACCCTTGTTTGAGCAAGATTCTTGCTCAATAGTGGATTTGAAGGGCAAAAAAAGCAATCACTTACCCGAACGGGACTTCTACACTTGATTCACGTCATCGACACAGACACAAGAAGAGGCCGGTCATGAGCCAGGCCTCACACCAGGAGACACAGATGAAGGCCCCACGCAATGACGTCGCGCTGCGCGCGCACGCCCCCGCCCGCTTTGGCGACCTATGGCACCACGGTGCACACCCCTGCGCAGGAGGTGTGCAATGAACGCCCCGCTGGACGACGTCACCCGCCGGGCGCTGGAAAGCATCACGCTCGATGACAAATACACCCTGGAGCGCGGCCGCGCCTTCATGAGTGGCGTGCAGGCCCTGGTGCGCCTGCCCATGCTGCAGCGCCAGCGTGATGCCAAGCACGGCCTGAACACCGCCGGTTTCATCAGCGGCTACCGGGGCTCGCCCCTGGGCACCTACGACCAGTCGCTGTGGGCGGCCAAAAAGCACCTGGAGGCCCAGCACATCGTCTTCCAGCCCGGCGTCAACGAGGAACTGGCCGCCACGGCCGTCTGGGGCACGCAGCAGCTGGACCTGTACCCGCAGACCAAGAAATACGACGGCGTGTTCGGCATCTGGTACGGCAAGGGTCCGGGCGTGGACCGCTGCTCCGACGTGTTCAAGCACGCCAACATGGCGGGCACGGCCCAGCATGGCGGCGTGATCGCGATTGCGGGCGACGACCACATCAGCAAGAGCAGCACCGCTGCCCACCAGAGCGACCACATCTTCAAGGCCTGCGGCACGCCGGTGTTCTTCCCCAGCAATGTGCAGGACATCCTGGACATGGGGCTGCACGCCTTCGCCATGAGCCGCTTCTCGGGCCTGTGGTCGGGCATGAAGACCATCCAGGAGGTGGTGGAGTCCTCGGCCAGCATTGCCGTCGATCCGGACCGCGTGAACATCGTCCTGCCCGAAGACTTCCAGATGCCGCCCGGCGGCCTGCACATCCGCTGGCCCGATGCGCCGCTGGAGCAGGAAGCGCGGCTCATGGACTACAAGTGGTACGCCGCGCTGGCCTATGTGCGCGCCAACAAGCTGAACTACAACGTGGTGCAGGGCGCCAACGATCGCTTTGGCCTGATCGCCAGCGGCAAGGCCTACAACGACATGCGCCAGGCCCTGGTCGACCTGGGGTTGGACGATGCGGTCTGCCGCCAGCTGGGCATCCGCGTGCACAAGGTGAACGTGGTCTGGCCGCTGGAGGCGTCGATCACCCGCGACTTCGCCCAGGGCCTGCAGGAAATCCTGGTGGTCGAGGAAAAGCGCCAGGTCATCGAATACCAGCTCAAGGAAGAGCTCTACAACTGGCGGCCCGACGTGCGCCCCAACGTGCTGGGCAAGTTCGACGAGCAGCCCGGCGACGACTCCGGCGGCGAATGGAGCATGCCCAACCCCAGCCAGAACTGGCTGCTGCGCCCCAAGGCCGACCTGACGCCGGCCATCATTGCCCAGGCCATTGCCAAGCGCCTGAAGAAGCTGGGCGTGCCGGCCGACATCGAGGCGCGCATGGAGCAGCGCCTGGCCGTGATCGCCGCGCGCGAGCGGGCCCTGGCCGAGCTGCCTGCTGGCGGCAATGACCGCACGCCCTGGTTCTGCAGCGGCTGCCCGCACAACACCAGCACCCGCGTGCCCGAAGGCTCGCGCGCCGTGGCCGGCATTGGCTGCCACTACATGACCACCTGGATGCCTGACCGCAACACCAGCACCTTCACACAGATGGGCGGCGAGGGCGTGACCTGGGTTGGCCAGTCGCCCTTCACGCAGGAAGCCCATGTGTTTGCCAACCTGGGCGACGGCACCTACTTCCACAGCGGGCTGCTGGCCATCCGCCAGAGCATTGCGGCCGGGGTGAACATCACCTACAAGATCCTGTACAACGACGCCGTGGCCATGACCGGCGGCCAGACCGTGGGCGAGCGGCCCGAGGGCCACTCCGTGGCGCAGATCGCGCACAGCCTGCGCGCCGAGGGCGTGGTCAAGCTGGTGGTGGTGACCGACGACCCCAGCAAATACCATGGCCGCACGCACCACATCGACGCCAACCCGGCGCGTGCCCAGCACCAGGAGCTGATCAACGACCTGCCGGCCGGCATCGAAGTGTTCCACCGCGACGAGCTGGACCGCATCCAGCGCGAGTTCCGCGCCATCCCCGGCTGCACGGCCATCATCTACGACCAGACCTGCGCCACCGAAAAGCGCCGCCGCCGCAAGCGCGGCACGCTGGCCACGCCCGACAAGACCGTGGTCATCAACGAGCTGGTCTGCGAGGGCTGCGGCGACTGCTCGGTGCAATCCAACTGCCTGTCGGTGGAGCCCGTGGAAACCCCGTTCGGGCGCAAGCGCCGCATCAACCAGAACACCTGCAACAAGGACTATTCCTGCGTCAACGGCTTCTGCCCCAGCTTCGTCACCGTCGAAGGCGGGACCTTGAAGAAGCCCAAGAAGGAGAAGAAGGGCGATCTGTCGTCCTTGCCCGCCATCCCCGAACCCCAGCTGCCCAAGGCCGACACCGCCTGGGGCATCGTGGTCGGCGGTGTCGGCGGCACCGGCGTGATCACCATCGGCTCCCTGCTGGGCATGGCCGCGCACCTGGAGGGCAAGGGCGTGATCACGCAGGACGCCGGCGGGCTGGCGCAAAAGGGCGGCGCCACCTGGAGCCACATCCAGATCGCCAACCGCCCCGAGGCCATCTACACCACCAAGGTCGACATGGCCAAGGCCGACCTGGTGATCGGCTGCGACCCCATCGTGGCGGCCAACAAGGCCTCGCTGGCGGTCATGCAGAACGGCCGCACCTTCGTGGCGCTGAACAGCCACGGCACGCCCACAGCGGCGTTCGTGCACAACCCCGACTGGCAATTCCCCGGCGGCAGCTGCGAGGCGGCGATCGCCGGGGCCGTGGGCCCGGGTCTGGTCGGCTGCTTTGACGCCGAGCAGGCCGCCGTGCAGTTGCTGGGTGACAGCATCTACACCAACCCGCTGATGCTGGGCTATGCCTGGCAAAAGGGCCGGGTGCCACTGACCCGCGCCGCGCTGATGCGCGCCATGGAACTCAACGGCGTGCAGGTGGCCAACAACCAGGCCGCCTTCGAGTGGGGGCGCCGCTGCGCCCACAACCTGGCCGAGGTCGAGGCCCTGTACCGCACGGCCCAGGTCATCCAGTTCGTGAAGAAGACCGGCCTGCAGGAGCTGGTGGCCCAGCGCGAGCAGTTCCTGACGGGCTACCAGAACGCGGCCTATGCGGCGCAGTACCGCAGCTTCGTGGACCAGGTGCAGGCGGCGGAAGGGCGGCTGGGCAGCTCCACCCGGCTGACCGAGGCCGTGGCCCGCTACCTGTTCAAGCTGATGGCGTACAAGGACGAGTACGAGGTGGCACGCCTGCACACCGACCCGGCCTTCACCGCCAAGATCGCCGACATGTTCGACGGTGACTACAAGCTGGTGCACCACCTGGCGCCCCCGCTGTCGGCCGCCAAAGACGCTCAGGGCCACCTGGTGAAAAAGTCCTACCAGCCCTGGATCCGCAGCGCGTTCGGCGTGCTGGCCAAGCTCAAGGGGCTGCGTGGCACCCCGCTGGACCTGTTTGGCCGCACGGCCGAGCGCCGGACCGAGCGGGCGCTGATCGTTGAGTACCGCGACTGCATCACGCAGCTGCTGCCGCAGTTGACGGCCGACAAGCTGGAGCTGGCGGTGCAGATTGCGCGCATCCCCGAGGACATCCGCGGTTACGGCCACGTGAAGGAGCGCCACCTGGCAGCGGCGCGCAGCAAATGGCAGGGCCTGATGCAGCAGTGGCAGGCCCCGCAGCCCGGCGCCCAGCACCGGGCCTGAAACGGGTGGGGCGCGGGGGGCACCGTGCCCCGTCCGGCGGACGGCGGCGTGGCCGTGCCGGCTGAAAATATTTAAACCATAGCTGCTCACGCATGCTGGATGCGCGTCAGAGCACGATTTGGCTTGAAAAACCCGGGCCGGCAAACACCGGCCCGGACTCAGGTTTAGCCCCGGCTGCTCCCAAGGCGCACGCATACAATGCTTCGTTGACTTGTGCTCGGCTATGCTGTAGCGCTTGGCAGGCCGGATGGCCTGTTCTTTTTTTGACCCATTCCGCTTTGGAGTTCGTCCGTGTTTATTTCTTCTGCCTTTGCCCAAACCGCCCCTGCTGCTGCCGCTGGTGGCGGTGACATGATGTCCTCGCTGACCGGCATGCTGCCCCTGGTGCTGATGTTCGTGGTGCTGTACTTCGTGATGATTCGTCCCCAGATGAAGCGCCAGAAGGAGCACCGCTCCATGGTGGAAGCCTTGGCCAAGGGCGACGAAGTGGCCACCGCCGGTGGCATCCTGGGCCGCGTGGTGGACCTGGACGAGCAGTTCCTGTTCATCGAGATCGCGTCCGGCGTGAAGGTGCAGATCCAGCGCAGCGCCGTGGTGCAGGTGCTGCCCAAGGGCTCCGTCAAGTAATCAGCCGCATTCGCTGATCGAGTGGGCCGGTGGGCTTTCCCAGGCATGCCGCGCCCTGTTTCCTGCGTGAGAGATAGAGCGCGATCATGAACCGATACCCGGTCTGGAAGTACGCGATCCTTGTGGTCGCGCTACTCATTGGGGTGATCTACACCCTGCCCAATTTCTTCGGCGAGGCCCCTGCGGTGCAGGTGTCCTCGGCCAAATCCACCGTCAAGGTCGACGAGGGCGTGCTAGCCCGCGTGCAAAGCGCGCTGCAGGCGGCCTCGCTGTCGCCCGACATCCTGAGCCTGGAAGGCACATCCGTGCGCGCGCGCTTCAACACGCCGGACGAACAGCTCAAGGCCAAGGACGTGATCGAGCGTGCGCTGATCACCGACGCATCCGACCCCACCTACATCGTGGCGCTGAACCTGGTGTCGCGTTCGCCGCAGTGGCTGTCGTCCCTGGGCGCACACCCCATGTACCTGGGTCTGGACTTGCGCGGTGGCGTGCACTTCATGCTGCAGGTGGACATGCAGGCCGCGCTGACCAAGCGTGCCGATTCGCTGGCTGGTGACCTGCGCACCATGATGCGCGACAAAAACATCCGCCACGGCGGCATCAACCGCGATGGCCAGGCGATCGAGATCCGCCTGCGCGACGACGCCAGCATGACGGCGGCCCGCAACCTGATTGCGGACCAGTTCCCGGACTTGCAAGTGGCCGAAGCCAGCACCGGCGCCGATGGCCGCCTGCGCGCCACCATCAAGCCCGAATCCCTGCGCAAGGTGCAGGAGCAGGCGCTCAAGCAGAACATCACCACGTTGCACAACCGGATCAACGAGCTGGGCGTGGCCGAGCCCGTGATCCAGCAGCAAGGCCTGGACCGCATCGTGGTCCAGCTGCCGGGCGTGCAGGACACGGCCAAGGCCAAGGACATCCTGGGCCGCACTGCCACCCTGGAGCTGCGTCTGGTCGACGAATCCACCGAGGGCCGCGCCGCCGAGATGGGCTCTGGCAATGTGCCGTTTGGCTCTGAGCGCTACCTGGACCGCAACGGCAACGCTGTGATCGTCAAGAAGCAGGTCATCCTGACCGGCGAGAACCTGACCGACGCCCAGCCCGGCTTCGACAGCCAGACCCAGGAGCCCACGGTGAACCTGGTGCTGGACGCCAAGGGCGCGCGCATCTTCAAGGACATCACGCGCGAGAACATCAACAAGCGCATGGCCATCATCCTGTTCGAAAAGGGCAAGGGCGAGGTCGTGACGGCACCGGTGATCCGCTCGGAAATCGGGGGCGGCCGCGTGCAGATCTCGGGCCGCATGACCACCGTGGAAGCCAATGACACCTCGCTGCTGCTGCGTGCGGGTTCGCTGGCAGCGCCCATGGAGATCATCGAGGAATACACCATCGGCCCCAGCCTGGGTGCCGAGAACATCGACCGTGGCATCAACTCGGTGGTCTGGGGCTTCATCGCCATCGCCATCTTCATGTGCATCTACTACCACCTGTTCGGGGTGTTCTCCACCGTGGCGCTGGGGGTGAACGTGTTGTTGCTGATGGCCATCCTGTCCATGTTGCAGGCCACGCTGACGCTGCCCGGCATTGCCGCGATGGCGCTGGCGATTGGTGTGGCGATCGACTCCAACGTGCTGATCAACGAGCGCATCCGCGAAGAGCTGCGCTCGGGCATGTCGCCGCAGGCGGCGATCCACGCCGGCTATGACCGTGCCTGGGCCACCATCCTGGACTCGAACCTGACCACCCTGATCGTGGGCCTGGCCCTGCTGGCCTTCGGCTCCGGCGCGGTGCGTGGCTTTGCCGTGGTGCACTGCATCGGCATCGCCACCAGCATGTTCTCGGCCGTGTTCTTCTCGCGCGGTCTGGTGAACCTCTGGTACGGCCGCCAGAAGAAGCTCAAGAGCGTGTCCATCGGCACCATCTGGCGCCCTGACGGCTCGGCCGTCGAAGAAGCGAAGTAAAGGAGGAAGACATGGAACTCTTCCGTATCCGCAAAGACATTCCGTTCATGAAGCACGCGTTGGTGCTCAACGCGATCTCCATCGTCACCTTCGTGCTGGCGGTGTTCTTCCTGGTGACCAAGGGGCTGCACCTGTCCGTGGAATTCACCGGCGGCACGGTCATGGAGGTGGCGTACAGCCAGCCTGCCGACCTGGAGAAGGTGCGCAACACCATCCAGGCCAAGGGCTACACCGACGTGACGGTGCAGAACTTCGGGACGGCGCGCGACGTGATGATCCGCATGCCCGTGCAAAAGGACGTGACCTCGGCGCAGCAGAGCGAGCAGGTGATGGTGGCGCTGAAGGCCGAGGACCCCGAGGTGACCCTGCGTCGCACCGAGTTCGTCGGCCCCTCCGTGGGCGAGGAACTGGTGACCAACGGTTTGCTGGCTCTGGGCGTGGTGATGCTGGGCATCATCGTCTACCTGGCCTTCCGTTTCGAGTGGAAGTTCGGCGTGGCCGCCGCCTTCGCCAACTTCCACGACGTGGTGATCATCCTGGGCTTCTTCGCGTTCTTCCAGTGGGAGTTTTCGCTGCCCGTGCTGGCCGGCGTGCTGGCGGTGCTGGGTTACTCGGTCAACGAGTCGGTGGTGGTGTTCGACCGGATCCGCGAAACCTTCCGCAAGCAGCGCAAGATGGACACCAAGGCCGTGATCAACCACGCCATCACCTCCACCATGAGCCGGACCATCATCACCCACGCGTCGACCGAAGCCATGGTGCTGGCCATGTTCTTCTTTGGGGGGCCCAGCCTGCACTACTTCTCGCTGGCGCTGACCATCGGCATCTTGTTCGGCATTTATTCGTCCATCTTCGTGGGCGCCGCCATCGTGATGTGGCTGGGCGTCAAGCGCGAAGACCTGGTCAAGCCGACCAAGCAGGAGCAGGACCCGAACGATCCCAACGCCGGGGCCGTGGTCTGATCCCGCGGCGGCCCACCGGTCATCGACAGCAAAAAGGCACCCTAGGGTGCCTTTTTTCATGGCCGTGTCAGCCGTGCGCCGTGCGCTGGAACAGCCCGCCAGGCAGGCGGGACAGCCAGCCCTCCAGCTCCAGCTCCAGCAACTGGGCCTGCAACTCGGCCGCCCCCCAGCCGGTGCGGGCGGACAAGGCATCCAGTCCGATGGGGTCGTAGCCCATGGCCTGCAGCAGCTGGTGCTCGGCGGCAGCGGGGGCGCTGGTCGTGGCATCGCTCGCTGCTGGGGGGCGCTGGCTGCTGGGGCCCTGCAGTTCCTCCAGGATGTCCTGCGCGCAGGTGACCAGCTTGGCGCCCTGCTGGATCAGGGCATGGCAGCCGCGGGACTGTGGGGCGTGGATGGAGCCCGGAATGGCGAACACCTCCCGCCCTTGCTCGGAGGCGGTGCGTGCCGTGATCAGCGAGCCGGATGCCAGCGCCGCCTCAACCACCAGGGTGCCGCAGGACAGCCCCGAGATGATGCGGTTGCGCTTGGGGAAGTTGCTGGCAATCGGTGGTGTGCCCAGCGGGAACTCGCTGAGCATGAGGCCGTGCGCGGCAATCTGGTGGGCCAGCTGCTTGTGCTGGCGCGGGTAGACCCGGTCCACCCCGGTGCCGATGACAGCGATGGTCGGCACTTCCGTGGTGTCCGCGGCGAGGGCGCCGGCGTGCGCGGCGGCGTCGATGCCCAGGGCCATGCCCGAGACGATGCACCAGCCCATGCCGGCCAGGCTGTGGGCAAACTGCCGGGCGTTGTCAGCCCCCTGGGGCGTGGGGTTGCGGGAGCCAACCATCGCCAGGCTGCGGGCGCTGTGTGTCAATGGCTGTGGACGCTGCAGCCAGCGTGCCGGTCCGGTCACATACAGCATCAACGGGGGATCGGGAATGTGCAGCAGGCTGTCCGGGTAGCGGACGTCGCCCAGTGTGACCAGGGCGTGGCTGAAACCCTCGGCAGCCCCCTGCAGCCACTGCCCGGTGGTGGACAGGGCCTGGGCAAATCCTTCGGGCGCGTGGCGCAGCTGGGCCGCCTGGGCCAGGTTGACGCAGTCCTGCAGCTCGGCGACCGAGGCCTGGAAGATGGCGGGTGCGGAGCCGAAACGTGTCAGCAGGCGGCGTGCGGCCGCGTTGCCCACGCCGGGCGTGAGGGACAGGCGCAGCCAGGCTTCCAGCTCCGGGTGTTCCAGGGGCGGAAGCGCGGCGGCCATGGGCATCACTGTGGAGAGGTCAGCCGATCACCGATTTGCACGCCGTGCTGGATGTCCATGATGAGGACGTAGGACACACGGTCGAAGCTGCGGAACACCATGGCCAGCCCGTTTTCCTCGTCGGGCAGCTTGACGGTGGCGCGTTGCGGGTCGGTCTTGTCGACCATGGTCTGGCCCTGGGTCATCAGCGACAGCACCATGCCGGGGACCACCCCGTCCTGGGTGCCCTTGTTTATGGCCACCACCTGGTGCTGGGTGCCGTAGCGCACGGCGGTGCTGCTGTACAGCGAGGCCACGTGGGCGGTCACTGGCTCCTTGGGGGCGTGTGGGACGAAGCTGAGGTACTGGCGAGGCGGCTCGGGCAGCAGGCGGTCACCGGCCAGGATTTCTTCCTTGATTCTGGTGATGTGCACGCTGGCCGGCAGGGTGGGGCTGCGCTGGGCCTTGTCGGGTGCCGGGGGGGCCGGGGTTTCGCTGCGCTCCAGCTCGGCCTGGCCCAGGTACTGGGCCTCGTAGCCCAGGATTTCCTTGGTGATCGGGTCGCGCACGGGCGTGGCCTGGCGGAACAGGCGGTAGCTGCGCGATGTGCCGGGGCTGTGCAGCAGGGGCGCATCGACCGGGCCGCGGGCATAGGCCCGATCCCCGGGCGAGAGCATGATGCGTTCGTTGTCGCCGGCGATGATGCGGGGCGCGCGCTGCAGCGTGTCGGTGTTGATGACCAGGGGCTCGGTCAGGAACGGCTCAATCAGGTGCATCTGCAGCGTGGGCAGGGCCAGGTCCGACAGGCTCTCGCTGCGCACCCGGGGGGTCAACTTCACGGTGGGGGTGCCGGTGCCGCGCGTGCTGCTCAGGCGGGCATAGCCCCCGGATTTCTCCAGGTACAGCACCTGGCCGGGGTAAATCAGGTGCGGGTTGGCAATCGCCTGCAGGTTCATGCCCCACAGCTCCGGCCAGCGCCAGGGCTGGCGCAGGTACAGCCCGGCAATGCGCCACAGCGTGTCGCCGGACTGCACGGTGTAGCTGTCGGGGGCGTTCGGGTTCAGCGCGGCCAGGGGCACGCCTTGCTGTGCCACTTGCTGGGCGGTGGCGCGCTGCGCCGCGGTGACCGGAAAGGAGGGTTGGGCCTGTGTCGCAGCCGTGGCACCGCAAAGCAGGGTGCCGATGGCCCAGATCCAAGTGGTGGCAGTTCCCTTCATGTTTCTTCCCTCTCCTTGGTGCAGGCTTTTGGCTGCTGTGCAACGAATCATCCTGGCAGATTCTCATTCCAAGGCCTTGATTGGGCAATGCATATCGGTGCCAGGGGCTGCGTCATTTCAAGAAAGTGGCGAAAATAGCGACAAATTTTCTGAACTTGCCATGGCCTTACTTCCGATTCTTTGCTTCCCCGATCCCCGCCTGCACAAGGTCGCCCAACCTGTGAAGCAGGTGGACGCGCGCATCCGCAAGCAGATCGAGGACATGTTTGAGACCATGTATGACGCCAACGGCATCGGTCTGGCGGCCACGCAGGTGGATTTCCACGAGCGCCTGATCGTCATCGATGTCTCGCAGGACCGCGACCAGCCCCTGGTGCTGATCAATCCGGAGCTGGTCTGGGCCAGCGACGAAAAGCAGGTGGGCGAGGAAGGCTGTCTGTCCGTGCCCGGCATTTACGACGGTGTGGAGCGCTCCACGGCCGTCAAGGTGAAGGCCCTGGACGAAAACGGCGCCAGCCGCGAGATCGAGGCCGAAGGCCTGCTGGCCATCTGCATCCAGCACGAGATGGACCACCTGATGGGCAAGGTGTTCGTGGAATACCTGTCGCCCCTCAAGCGCAACCGCATCAAGACCAAGCTGGTCAAGATGCAGAAGCAGGCGGCCCACTGATGGCGGTGCGCCCAGGGCAGGCCCAAGGGTGGCGCTGGGCGTGGGTGGTGGCCGGCTGCATGGCCTTGTCCGCCTGCATGGTGCCGCAGTGGCAAAAGCCCGGCACACCGGCCGCGCAGATTGCGCAGGGCATGGGGGCGCCGCAGGTCCAGGTGCCCCTGGTCGATGGCGGCGAACGCTGGGTCTACAGCTTCCAGCCGGCGGGCCAGCAGGTCTACCACATGGTGATGGATGGGCAGCAGCGCCTGCTGCGCGTGGAGCAGGTGCTGCAGGAGGCCTATTTCCAGCGCTTGCGCGTGGGGGTGGACGACCGCCAGAGCGTGCTGGATTTCTTCGGACGCCCTGCGCTGGTCGAGGGTGTCGCCAACTTCAAAGGCGATATCTGGACCTACCGGATTCGCGAAAATGGCATCGACCGCCAGGCGCACGTGTTCCTCGATCCGCAGGGCGTGGTGCGCCGCGTCATGTTCACCGACGAGCGGCGCCTGGACGACGATACGCGCCCTTGAAGACTCCGCCTGCTGCACCGGTGGTCGGCCCGGTAGCGCGGCAACTGGCAGTTTTGCCTTGGATGGAACGCATGAGAGTGATTTTTGCTGGCACGCCCGATTTTGCGCGTGTGGCGCTGGAACGCCTGCTGCAGGCAGGTTTTGAGGTCCCGCTGGTGCTGACCCAGCCCGATCGCCCCGCAGGCCGCGGCATGAAGCTGCAGGCCTCGCCCGTCAAGCAGTGCGCCCAGGCGCACGGCATCCCGGTGGCGCAGCCCCTGAGTCTGCGCCTGGACGGCAAATACCCCGAGGACGCCACTGCCGCGCGCCAGGCCCTGCTGGAGGCCCGCGCCGATGTGATGGTGGTGGCCGCCTATGGCCTGATCCTCCCGCAATGGGTGCTGGACCTGCCACCGCGCGGCTGCCTGAACATCCACGCCTCACTGCTGCCGCGCTGGCGCGGGGCGGCACCCATCCACCGCGCCATCGAGGCCGGCGACGCCGAGACCGGTGTGACCATCATGCAGATGGACATCGGCCTGGACACCGGCGACATGTGCCTGATCGAGCGCCTGCCGATCACCGCCAGCGACACCACGGCCAGCCTGCACGACAAGCTGGCCGACCTGGGGGGGCGCATGATCGTCGAGGCGCTGGAGATGAGCGCCTGCGGCGGCCTGCCGCGCACCCCCCAGCCGGCCGAGGGCGTGACCTATGCCCACAAGATCGAGAAAGCCGAAAGCTGGATGGACTGGCGCCTGTCGGCCGACGCACTCGACCGCCGCCTGCGCGCCTTCAACCCCTTCCCGGGGGGCGCCACGCAAGCGGGCGACGAGGTCATCAAGCTGTGGGCGGCCGTGCCCCAGGCCTATGCCGGATCGGCCCTGCCGGGCACCGTGCTGGCCGCGGATGCCGATGGCGTGGTGGTCGCCTGCGGCCAGGGGGCCTTGTGCCTGACGCAACTGCAGCGCGCGGGCGGCAAGCGCTTGCCGGCGGCGGACTTCCTGCGCGGCTTTGAGCTGCCCGTGGGCGCGGTGCTGACCCAGCCTGCCGACGCCTGAACATGTCGGTGCATTCCATGAGACAGCGCGTGCAGGGGATTGCGCGCGATCCGGCCTATCGCCAGGGTGTGCAGGCCGTGCTGGCCACCATGCTGGGGATTGCCGCCTGGGGCCTGGTGACGGGCGTGGCCATGGTCAAGAGCGGCATGTCGGTGCCGCTGGCGATCTTCATGTCGCTGACCGTCTACGCCGGCAGTGCCCAGCTGGCGGTGCTGCCGCTGATGGTGGTGGGCGCGCCCCTGTGGGTGGTGTGGTTCACGGCCATCTGCGTGAACCTGCGCTTCGTCATCCTGAGCAGCATGTGGCGCCACTATTTCAGCCACCTGCGCCGTCCGCACCGCCTGGCGCTGGGCTATTTCAGCGGGGACGTGATCTTCGTGGCCTTCAGCCAGCGGTTCAGCACCCCGGAGAAAACGCCGGAGCAGCTGCCCTTCTTCTGGGGCGCGGCCACGGTCAACTGGCTGTCGTGGCAGATCGCCTCGATTGCCGGCATCCTGCTGGCGCATGCCATCCCGCTGGAGTGGGGCCTGGGCTTTGCCGGCGTGCTGGCGCTGCTGGGCGTGCTGTACTCCATGCTCAAGGATGCGGCCACCTGGATGGCCTGCGTGGTGGCCTGCGGCGCGGCGGTGGCGGCGTTTGCGCTGCCACTGAAGCTCAACATCCTGGTGGCGATTGCCGCGGCCGTGACGGCCGGGCTGTTGATGGAGGCGGCCGAGCGCCGCGCCCAGCGCCTGCGCCCGCAGCCAGCCATCCGCCCGCCCGACCCCGCCCGGGGCGAAAAGCACCCTGTCATGCCATTGCCCGGGCATGCCGACACCAAGGAGCCGCGATGAGCACCGCTGTGATGACGGGCTGGGAGCCCTGGGTGGCCTCCGTCGGCCTGGCGCTGGTGACCCTGGTCACGCGCGCCTTCTTCATGATTCCCGAGCGCGAAGTGCCCATGCCCGAATGGTTCAAGCGCGGACTCAAGTACGCGCCGCTGGCGGCGCTGGCGGCGGTGATTGCGCCCGAGCTGGTGATGCAGCAGGGCGCCCTCATCACCAGGCTGGCCGATGCCCGCCTGCCTGCCGCACTGTGCGCCACCGCCTACTTCTGGTGGCAGCGTGGCATCCTGGGCACCATCGTGATCGGCATGGCCGTGTACCTGCCGCTGCACATTGGCTGGGGCTGGTAGCCGTCGCTTCAGAAAAAAGAGCTGCCAGCGCGCTTCCATCCAGCATTTCAATGCTGAAAGCCTTGAAAATGACTGCAGGGTGTGCGTAGGCAGCTATACCTTTTAAGTCCGCCCCTCGACGGCACGCTCGGCATAGCGCGTGAAGCGCCAGGCCTGGCCTTCGTCGGTGATGCGCCGCCACACGGCGCGCTTGGCGTACGGGCTCAACCCGGGCCAAAGCTGCACCTCGGCAAAGCTGCGGCCACAGCCCTTGCACTGGTCATCGCCCTGGCTGGTCGAGCAGATCGCGATGCAGGGCGTGTCCGGCTGCGTGTCGTACCAGGCCAGCCAGGCCTGCAGCGCGGCGTCGGGCAGGTCCTCGATGGCAACCGCTGTGGTTTTGGCGCAAATCATGCCGGCATACACCTCGGCCAGGTGGGTGGTGGCCGGCGCCAGTGCCGCGCCGGTGCCCGCAGGGCTGCGATCGCGCCAGTAATTGATGGCGGCTTCCAGATCCGTGATGTGAATGCTTTCCATGACGGCGACAGCGTACGCCAGGCACAGGCCGTCCGCTGGCGGCATCCGCAAAATCCACATGCACATTTGTGCCCACAGGACTTTGACTTGTGTTTAAATTGCGGGCTTCAAAGGGGAGTAGCTCCCTGCTGGGAGGCGCAATTCGGCCGCTCCCCGGCAGATTGACAGGTCGTCAGTACGAAGCCCATGGCTTCCGGCTTGTCAGGCAAGGTTCTGCGGGAACTTGCGGGCAAGACCTTTGGGCGACTGACTACATATGGTCTCCCAAGAAGCTCCCACAGTGCCCGGGCATTCCGCCGGGGTGACTCCCGCTTCTCTTTGGTGAGCCATGCGTAATAACTGCCGCATGGCGCTTGCGTTCGTGCGGTCTTCTACAGAGGTTTTATATGGATTTGGATTTCCTGACCCATGCCCCTTTCTGGATTGCGCTGGGGCAAATCATCATCATCGACATCCTGCTGGGTGGCGACAACGCGGTCGTGATCGCGCTGGCCTGCCGCAAGCTGCCGCCTGAGCAGCGCCGCAAGGGCATCATCTACGGCACGGCCGGTGCCATCGTGCTGCGCGTCATCCTGATCGCGTTCGCCATGGTGCTGCTGCAGCTGCCGTTCCTGAAGGTGGTGGGTGCGCTGCTGCTGGTGTGGATCGGCATGAAGCTGATTGCCCCCGAAGAGGAAAGCCACGACAACATCGAAGGCAGCGACAAGCTGTTCGCCGCCATCAAGACCATCATCGTGGCCGACCTGGTGATGTCCGTGGACAACGTGATCGCCATCGCCGGCGCGGCCCAGAGCTCGGGCGAGCACCAGTTGCTGCTGATCATCCTGGGTCTGCTGATCTCCATCCCGATCATCGTGTGGGGTTCGCAGCTGGTCATCAAGCTGATGGAACGTTACCCTCTGATCATCGTCGCCGGCGGCATGCTGCTGGGCTGGATTGCCGGCGGCATGCTGGTGACCGACCCGCTGTTTGTGAACCCCGACCAGTGGACCTGGGCGCCCAAGCTGCTGGACTACAACGCTGAAACCAAGATGGCCGTGTTCAACGCGTCCATGCCCATCTACTGGGTGGCCCACGTGGGTGGTGCACTGCTGGTGCTCGCCATCGGCAAGATGGTGGCTGCCAAGCAGAAGAAGTCTGAAGCGGCCCACTAAGCCCTGTGATAGGCCGGCAGCCCCGTGTGCGGGCTGCTGAGCAGATCCCCGCAGCCCTGCTGGTGGCGGCAAATGGAACCTCAGGCCCATTTGTGAGTCCCAGCAGGGTTGTTTTTTCTTTACGAAGTCACCAAGGAGGGGTGCATGGACACCATCATCGTCTACGTAGATGACGCAGAGTACGCCAAACCATTGCTGCAGGCCATGGCCCAGGCACCGGGTGCGGACCGCCGCCACTGCGTGCTGGTGGCATGCGCGCCCCGCATCACGCACCGCGTCAGCCGCTTTGTCAGCAACCGCGCGCGAGAACTGGCGCAACAAGTGGGCCGACAAGCTGTTCGAAGCCTGTGCGCCCGCGCTGGCCCAGGGCAGTGGCCTGCAGGTCAGCACGATGCTGGCGCGTGGACCGCTGCCGGACGTGCTGGCCCAGCTGCAAGCCGAGCATGGCACGGCCGCACAGGTCGTGGACCTGCGCCGTCCCAAGCTGGAAGTGGCCGCCCCCAAGGCCGAGGGACCGATGCTGCGCAAACTGGCCGGCACCCTGGCCGGCATTGGCGCGCTGTGGAGCGTGTTGATCGGCGAGACACTGGCGGCTTAAGCCTCCAGCGCCCATGTGCTAGCCCGGGATGCCGTGACGGCATCGCCGGGCTTTTTTGTCGCCTGGCCGTGCCGAGCCCAAGCGGCCGCTTGGGGCCTGGGATCACGCGCCAACACTTGCGGGGGGCGGTTGGTGTGTGTCCAGGGACCAGGCTTGTGGCATGCACCACGCTGCTATGCTGTGGTGCATGAAACTCTTGCTCAAATGGTTGTTGAATGCCGGGGCCCTGCTCCTGGTAGCGGCAGTCTTCAGTGGCGTGCAGGTGGCGAGCTATGCCTCGGCCCTGTGGGCCGTGGTGGTGATCAGCTTGCTGAACACGTTGGTGCGCCCCGTGCTGGTCTTGCTGACCTTGCCGGTGACTTTGCTGACCGTGGGCCTGTTCCTCTTTGTCGTCAACGGACTGATGCTGTGGGCCGCGTCGGGCTTGCTCGGCGGCCTGCATGTGACGGGCTTTTGGGCCGCCGTCTGGGGAGCGATTCTGTTCTCCCTGTTGGGCATGGCCATCGACTCACTTCTCGCGCGCCTGTTCCCGCAATAAGGCTTCCACGGCGCGCAGGCGGGTGTCGATAATCGAAACCTCGATGTAGTCGGCGGTGCCCTGGCTGCGCCGCGCGGCATCCTGGCCGGCCTTGAAGCGGTCCACGGCCGCCGCGTAGTCGTAATGCGCCGCATGAGCCTCGGCTTCCGCACGGATGGCACGCAGCGTTTGGTGCTGCGCCTGCCAGGCCTGCGACAGCAGGCGCCAGGCGGCGGCATCGTGCGGGTGTGTGACCACCCAGGTCTGCAGGCGTTCCGCCACGGGCTGGGCCTGCCCGGTGGCCAGCAAGGCCTGGCCGGCCAGCAGCAGCTGAGGGCGCGGCACATCGCCCCGCAGGTTGGTATCACCCAGGGCGCGCAGGGCCGCCTGGGGCTGCTGTGCGGCCAGCTCCAGCTCGGCACCCAGCCATCGCACTTGTTGCTGGGCTGCACGGTCGCCCTGGGCCTGCGCATGGCGGCCCAGTTGGGCCCAGGCCTGGCGCGCGGCCCTCCAGTCTTTGAGCTGGATCTGGCTCAGGGCCGCTGCGTACAGCTGTCCGGCTTGATCGATGGCTGACAGCTGGGCGAACTCCGGCATCTGGGGCTGGCGGCTCCATTGGCGCAGTTTGTCCGAGCCCGGGCGGCTGAGCACCCGGGCGCGCGCCGCCATCATGGCGTGTTCCATGGTCGGCTGGGCCGCCTGCTGCTGGCCGTGCGGGATGCGCGCCTGCATGTCGGCAATGCGCTCGGTGGTCAAGGGGTGGCTGCGCAGATAGGGCCAGCTGCCGTTGTCGTTCAGGCGGCTGGCGTACTGCAGCTTCTCGAACATGCTGACAGCCCCCTGGGGGGCAAACCCGGCAGGTGCCAGCAGGCTGGAGCCAATGCGGTCGGCCTCGCGCTCCATATCGCGGGAGAAGCCCAGCTGGTTCTGGATGGCGGCCGCCTGGCCGCCGACGATCATCGCATTGGCCGCGTCGGGGCTTTTGCTGGCGGCCAGGGCGCCCAGGATCATCCCGGCAATCAACAGGGGCGTGCTCTTCTTTTCCTCGCCGATCATGCGTGCAATGTGGCGCTGGGTGACGTGTGTCAGCTCGTGGGCCATGACCGAGGCCAGCTCGTCGCGGCTGGTGACGGCGCCAATCAAGCCCAGGTGCACCCCCAGGTAGCCGCCGGGCAGCGCAAAGGCGTTGATGCTTTTGTCCCGGCCCAGCAGGACCTGCCAGGCAAAGCGCTCCTGCAGCTCCTGCGACATGTCGCCGCGGTCTTTGGAGGCCTGTACCAGGGGCAGCCAGATGTCCATCACATAGGCGTGCAGCTGGAGGTCGTCGATGTAGTCCGGGTCACGGTACAGCGAGCGGATGATGCGATCGCCCAGGCGGCGCTCCTCGCTGGTGGTGATGTCAGCGCCATCGCCCATGTTGGGGAGTGCCAATTGGGCTGACGCCGTGGGAAGGTGCAGCAAAGGGGAGGCAAGGGCCAGCACCAGCAGCGCATGGCACAGGGCAGGCGTTGCCCGGCGAGAAAGCGGAAATGTCATTGGCGATGTAAAGGCACAAGGCCGTCTGAGGCGGGGACAGACTCTTATGATGCCTGCATTGCGCCACCGTTCCCAGCTTTACCTGCCAATCTGGCAGGAGAGCGGGCGGACTTCGTGCGCGGTGCAAGCCTTGCGAGGTGCTGCACCCAAGATCCATCCCCCATCGGCGTCTGCCTGCATGCGCTGTTTCCGCTGAGGATGGTTTTTATGAACCCTGGACCCCTCCGAGCTATGAACCCCGACCAGCACCCCAACCAAGGCCTGACCCACTTTGATGCCCATGGCCAGGCACACATGGTGGATGTGGGTGGGAAAAGTACGACCCACCGCATTGCCGTGGCCGAAGGGCGCATCGTGATGCAGCCCGCCACCTTGGCCATCATCCAGAGCGGCACGGCCAAGAAGGGCGATGTGCTGGGCATTGCCCGGGTTGCCGGCATCATGGCGGCCAAGCAGACCAGTAACCTCATTCCCCTGTGCCACCCCCTGGCTCTGACGCGCGTGGCCGTGGAATTTGAATTACTACCTGAAACCCACGCCGTACGCTGTACCGCCACCTTGGAAACCCACGGCCAGACGGGGGTGGAAATGGAAGCACTCACCGCAGTCCAGATCAGCCTTTTGACCATTTATGACATGTGCAAGGCCGTGGACAAGGGTATGGTGATGGAGGGCGTGCGGGTGCTGGAAAAGCGGGGGGGGAAGTCGGGGAGTTGGACCGCAGGACCGGTGTAAGGCTTCACGGGGCTGTGATAGGTTGCAACTGGGGGTAGCGCTGTTGTAGCTGTATCCAGCCCTCTCGTACTTCCGTGCAGCGCGCACCGTCGCCGTAAATGCGGCAGATCCGGGCCAAACTTTTCCCTGCTTCTTCTGGGAAGCCGTTTAAGCCTGCAGCCAAGGCATAGCGGAACAGCACAGGGGGATAGCCAAAACGCTGGCTGACCTGTCGCATCCATTCCAACTGTTCAGCTGCCATGTTGGGTGTGGCTTCCGTACGTGCAAATTGCAAAAATGCTTGAAGCTGCGTGAGTAGTCGCAATGAGGGGGCTTCGCTGGGTATGGCTTGCATGCCGATGCGCGCAGATTCGAAGCGTAGCGTACGGTAATTGGCCTCGGCAGACAGCCAGTCCGTTGCCACCAGGGCGGCCGCCAGCGATGTAATGGCAATGCCTGTCGTGAACAGGGGCTTAGGGATACGCACCAGTCGCTGGCTTGTTTGCGAGGTGCTGGCTTCGATGCAGCCTATGAGCAAGCCAGCAGGAATCAGAAAATAGGCATATTCCAGCGGATATTCCAGCAGGCCATGCAGGCCGAGGCCCATCAGTGCCAGCAGCAGCCACCCTGTGGCTGGGGATTCGTATCCACGTATTTGTTGATAGAGCCACCAAGCTAATAGCCCGGTAAGCAGCAGGCCGATAGGCAAACCATTCCACAACACAAAATCCAAGATGAGATTGTGGCTGTGCTCGAAATATTCGATGGAAGGTGGGTGGCTCAGGGCTACAGCTTGCTGGGCCGATCCAATTTGTTGCCATCCATAGCCCCACCAGGGGTGGCGAGATATGGCATCCAGCATCGTCAGCCAATAGGCTGGGCGAGTTCCGGAGTGCATTTGGCTGCTGAAGTCACGGCCAGGGTTGAGGAGCAGCAGCTCATTCAGTGGCTGCCACAGCACAACACCCAGCGCAAACACGCTGCCCAGTAGCACCAGCCAGATGACGGTAATGCGACCACGCATGCGCAGGGACTGGATACATCCCCATGTCACCAAGAGTCCAATCTGTAGCCATCCTGTGCGCGATTGCGACAGCAACATGCCACATACCAGAAAGAGCGCACCGATCCAAAAGCTGGTTCTGTTCAATTGCCGCTGCTCATACAGCCAGAACAGGGCGCACAGGCCCATAAAGCACAGGGTGTTTAAGTGATTGGGCTGGGCCACATTCCCAAAGGGGCGGCTTCCAGGTGGTAGCTCGGCACCATAAATGCCCAGGGACAGGGCGCTAGTCCATTGCACCAGCGCGACCCCCGTGCTCAAGATTGCGGCTATGGCACAGGCGCTGGTGAATGCTCGCAGCTCCCCATTAGGTTGCTGGTATTGGTTTGGGGAGAGCCGATGTCCTAGGCAGACAGCTAGCAGCCCTAAGGCCGCGTACAGGCTGACCATGACGGCATCCCCCATGAAAAACAAGTGGCCCGTCGCCAGTTGTAGCCATGGGAGCGCGGCGGTCAGCGCAAAGAAGCAAGCGATGGGGCGAGAAGTGCTGGGCGAAGGCCCAGAGGTGCGCAGACTAAAAATCGCAAACAGCAGCAGCCCAGCGATGGAGATGGCTTCATTCCATGCGGACAGCCAGGGGAAGTAATGGTTGGGGGCCAACCATCCTAAAAATATGCACCCGCTGAAAATGTATGCCATGGCTGAGTAAATGAAAAAGAGCGTGCATAGCACGCTCTTTGTTTAAGTGTTCGTTAACCGTTTAAGGGGCGTTAAAAGGGGGTCTTGCACGAACCAGGCAGGTACTTCAGGATCGCATCGCCAGATGTTGCGCCGCATGCCCATTGGTTGACTTGTACTGGTGCCGCTGTCGCGACCAAGGGATCACCGGATGCATCGCGAGGCTCCAAAATGACTTGGTGGGTGTCGATATTGGATTCTCCGAAGCCTTGCGCGGTCACAATGATTCGACCGTTGTCAGTAGTTGCCACGCGGGCTACGTACTTGCTGGGTGCGGAAGCGCCCGACGCAGTCTCACAGCCCCAGTTGCCCTCGGTCGGCATGGCAGCGGATGTACCGGTCTGGTACACCTCCGTAATGGTAGTGCGGCAGCCGGAAGCGGCCAGGATCACCTCAGACATCTTTGCCTTCAAGGTGTAGTCCTTGTAAGCTGGCAGGGCCACCGCCGCCAAAATACCGATGATCGCCACCACGATCATCAGTTCGATCAGGGTGAAACCCTGTTGCATCGTACGCTTCATGAAAAGCTCCTTGGAGTGAAGAAAAATTAAATCCGCAGGACTTGCTGCAAACGCCGTGCCAGCGAGGGGTGGCCGGAAAATGGGGCGTTAGTCCTTGTTGTTGAAAAATTTGCTTGCAATTCGGCGTGAAATGTCACTTCTTGGGGGTGGTCTGTGCTTTGGGGGGTGACGTTTTTGTCATGCGGTTATATGTCTATTGAAAAGATAGCTGTCTGCGCGCATCAAACAAGCTTTTCAAGCGTCAATCGCATCGCATTTTTTTTGGAACATGCAGAGCCTGCTCTACTTTTTGAGTCAACCAGATGCTGCTGGCCGGGCCGTGGCGCCAACCGCTCTGTAGCGCGCTGTA